>CAMYKZ010000017.1 GCA_947259045.1 uncultured Afifella sp. | reverse complement strand
CCGATCCGCCATCTTGCAGAGCGCTGCGGCATCGACGGTGGAGGCAATTTTCGGATAGACCGTCTCGACGGCAGACAGGATCGCCACCTTGGGTTCAGCAATGCGCAGTGCATGCGCCAGATCGATCGCATTCTGGACGATGTCCCGCTTGTCATCGAGATCGGGATAGATGTTGATCGCGGCATCGGTGATGAAGAGCGGTTTGGGATAGCTGGGAACATCGAGCCCGAAGATATGGCTCATGCGCCGCTCGGTTCTGAGACCCCGCTCCCGGTCGACGATCGCATCCATCAGTTCGTCAGTATGCAGCGCACCCTTCATGATGGCCTGGGCCGCGCCCTCGCGGACAAGCGCCACGGCGCGTGCTGCAGCAGCATGACTATGGGCAACGTCGATCAGCTCAACGCCGTCCAGGCTGCGCTCGGCTTCGTCGGCAGCGTGGGCGATCTTGTCTCTGGGCCCGATGAGCACCGGTTCGATCAGGCCCTGGCTTCGGGCCTCCAGAGCACCGCTGAGGGAGATGGCGTCACACGGATGGACGACCAGTGTCCTGACCGGGTCAAGATCGTGCGTCGCGTCAATCAGCTCGCGGTATCGGGCTCCGCGTTCATGAAGATGCACTTCCGGAAGCACGACGCGAGGTCTGCGAACCTTTTCCGTCGGCGCAATAACTTCAGCTTCACCCTTGATGACGGTTTCCCCGTCCTGGTTAAGGCACTCGCAATCAAGCATAAGCCGTTTTTTGTCTGCTATCTTTTCCCTGACCGTCACCCGCACGGTGACCGTGTCTCCCAGGCCGACAGGGCGGCGGAAACTGAGTGACTGGTTGAGATAAATTGTGCCGGGGCCGGGCAATTCCGTGCCAAGCACTGCAGAGATCAGCGCGCCGCCCCACATGCCGTGGGCGATGACTTGATGGAACATGTCGGACTTGGCATATTCTTCATCGACGTGAGCCGGGTTGACATCCCCCGACATGACGGCGAACAGTTCGATATCTTCCGACTTCAGCTTGCGCGTCAGTTCGGCCGTGTCACCGACCTCGATCTCGTCGAATATCTTGTTTTCGATGTAACGCATTGTGATTCCCATGCTGGGGCTGGGGCTGGGGCTGGGGCCGCGAAGCCGTCATGACATGACGTGATAGCCGGCGTCGACATAGGCAATATTGCCGGTCACATTTTTTGCCAGGTCGCTGACGAGACCCACAGCCATGTTGCCGACGTCCTCGATCGTCACGAGTTGGCGCTTGGGTGCACGACCGCTTGCCTCGTCAATCAGGGCGTCGAAATGCGCAATGCCCGATGCGGCTCTGGTTCTGAGCGGTCCGGGCGAGAGCGCGTTGACACGAATGTCCTTCGGGCCGAGTTCCGCCGCGAGATACCTTACGGTTCCTTCAAGCGCAGACTTCACAGGTCCCATGACGTTATAGTCGTCGACGACCTTTTCTGCGCCGTAATAGCTGACGGTGAGAAGGCAACCGCCATCTGTCATGAGGGGTTCCGCCTTGCGCGCCATCCGAATGAAAGAATGGACCGAGATGTCCATCGCCTGACCAAAACCCTGACGCGAACAGTCGACGACCCGACCGTGCAAATCTTCGATCGGACAATATGCAATCGAGTGCAGAACAAAATCGAGCCGTCCCCATGTCTCCTCGACAGCTTCGAACACGGCGTTCAGCTGGCCGTCGTCTTCGACGTCCAGCGGCATGAACAATGGCGCGTTCAGTGCCTTTGCAACCGGTTCCACAAAGGCGCGCGCCTTGTCGTTGAGATACGTCACTGCAAGTTCGGCGCCTTCTCGCGTGAAAGCGTGCCCGCAGCCTGCGGCTATCGAGTGCTCATTCGCGATCCCGACAACGAGACCGCGCTTGCCTTCAAGCAAACTCATAACATGTTCCTTGCAGTTGGGGCTCGACCGGGTGACCCCTGCCGTCGGGCATTCAGATTACAGGGCTTTGCCCTTAGTTGGTCATGTTGATCCCTGGATTGGCATCAGACCCGGTGATGTGCATCGCGGTGCAGGCGGGCTCGCCCATGCGCTTCAGAAGCTTGAGCTGCATATCGAGCCACGACATATGGCCTTCCTCGTCCAGCAACGTCGCCTCGAAGAGATTCCGGGTGCCGATATTGCCATTCTTGCCGGCAGCCATGATGATGTCCTTTGGCTCTCGTGCGCGTTCATACTCATTTCTGATAAACGTATGTCCCGGGGGCATTCGCCAACGGCGGATAACCCTCGTCGGATGCGCCCATGACCGGTGGCGGTGTTTCGCTGCCGGACCGCTCACCGAGCCAGTCGACCCATTCGGGCCACCATGACCCCTCCTTTGTCGGAGTATCGGCGACCCAGGTATCAGGATCTATGTAAAGATCACGGTCCACACTCGTT
The DNA here is from genome assembly GCA_947259045.1 of uncultured Afifella sp. Classification (GTDB taxonomy): domain Bacteria; phylum Pseudomonadota; class Alphaproteobacteria; order Rhizobiales; family Afifellaceae; genus CAMYKZ01. The sequence goes on along the minus strand of CAMYKZ010000017.1, from coordinate 88,200 downwards.
GCTATCTGATAGCTGCGGCGCGGGTGACCGGGCTCTGAGACGATACCGGCATTGTGTCCCCCGCTCGTCAGCAGGAACGTAAGCTGCGCATCGGTGAGCAGATGCGCCTTGTAGACTGAACGCCAGGGCGCGACATGATCCTTCACCGTTCCAACTGAAAAGATCGGCACACGGATATCGGAGAGCGCGACCGGGCGGTCATCGACCTCGAACCGGCCCTCGGCGAGGTCATTGTTCAGGTAGAGCTTTCTGAGATATTCCGAATGCATCCGGTAGGGCATGCGTGTGGAATCTGCGTTCCAGGCCATCAGGTCGATCATGCCGGAGCGTTCACCGAGCAGATATTCCCGCATGTTGTGTGACCAGATGAGATCGTTGGAGTTGAGCAGCTGAAACGCACCCGCCATCTGCCTGGCGTCCAGGTAACCCTGTTCCCACATCATGTCTTCGAGAAAACTCAGCTGGCTTTCATTGATGAAGAGCTGCAGTTCGCCGGGCTCGGTAAAATCAACCTGCGCGGCAAGAAGCGACAAGGTTTTGAACGGACTGTGATCATTGCGCGCCAATGCTGCCGCTGTGATCGACAACAACGTCCCGCCAAGGCAATAACCGACACCGTGAATGGCCTGATCCGGAACGATGGCCTGGGCCGCTTCGATCGCCGCCATAACGCCAAGTTCCCGGTAATCATCCATGCCGAGATCGCGGTCGTCCGGACCCGGATTGAGCCAGGAAACCATGAACACGGTAAAACCCTGCTCCGTCAGATATTTCACCATTGAGTTTTTAGGGGACAGATCGAGGATATAATATTTGTTGATCCAGGCCGGCACGATGAGCACAGGCTCCGGGCGGACCTTGTCGGTCGCCGGTTGGTATTGGATCAATTCAATCAACCTGTTCCGGAACACGACCTGGCCCGGCGTGACTGCGACATCGATACCCGGTTCGAAATTTTCCGCGCCGACCGGGCCCCTGCCGCTCCGCACCCGTTCGATATCCTCCACGAAGTTCTGGAATCCGCGGACGAGGTTTTGTCCGCTTTCGTTGACGGTTTTTTCCAACACTTCGGGATTGGTGAGCAGGTAGTTGGACGGCGCAAAAACGTCGAGGATCTGGCGCGTTGCAAACTCCAGGACGTTTTCGTGCTGCTCGGTCACGCCGCGCACGCCCGTCGTCACATTGTGCCACCATTGCTGATTGAGCAGGAAAGACTGATACATCAGATTGAAGGGCCATTTCTGCCAGGCGTCGGCGCGGAATCTCCTGTCCTGCGGCAGTGGCTCGATGCAGCGTGCACACTGATCCTGCTCAAAGGCCGAACGCATTGCGTAGTTGGCAAGGCGCAGGCTTTTCTTGGCTGCTTTCTCCGCCAGTTGAACCTGTTTGCCCGGTGCCGTCGTCAGATGTACGACCCAATCCATGTAGGCTCCGGCAAGCGCACTCGGCGACAGCCCGGAAGTGACACGTGCCGCCATCGCGTGCACCGATCTGTCGAGGATGTCCTGCATGGCCGTGGACGCGAATGAATCGGGCTGGAAGATCTGCGGTCCGGCCTGCGCCCGCACATTGGCACTCTGGTCCGGACGCCGGGTCATTTCGCCTGCCCCGAACTGCTTTCCAGCTTGCGGTGCAGACAGAGTAACCGAGCCGTTTGCGCCCGAAGCGCCAGTTGGTTTTTTCGCCCTACGCCGCGAGGCTTGCTGTTCCATCGTGAAGTCCTCTCATTCGACCCGGACATCCGCCCGTCATTCCTGTCGAGTTGTGCTTCAAATTTGTGCATCGCAACATTGATTTGGATCAAGCCTCGCCAAATGCACCAGAACATGGCCGCGGCACCTGGGCTGTGCGGACAAGGTTCCCACCAACGGTGCTGCATTTTCAGGATCGAAACCCGTTCCATGAGCGCCCCGAATGTGCATTGACCGTGGTCAATCCATTGTGGTGGCAAACGCCGATGCTCAAAAGTGCGGAAAATCTTCCACCAGAGGCGAAACGGTGCAGCATCGCGGCAAAAACATTTTCAGGTCTGGGCTTGGCCCCGAGGACCCGATAGCCAATCATTTGGATTGCCGCAGCGGCTCCCATCCGGTGCTGTAGTCCGGACAAATCAATGCGAGGACAAGTCTTGACGACGAATTCACTGATGTTTTGTGGCGCTGCGGGAACGGTGACAGGGTCCTGCTTCCTGCTCACCGTGGGCGACAACCGGATACTGGTCGATTGCGGAATGTTTCAGGGATCGAAGACCGAAAAGCAGCTCAATTACGAACCGTTCCCCTTTGATCCGAAGAGCCTCGACTGTGTTCTTCTCACTCATGCCCATATCGATCATTCCGGGCTGCTGCCGAAACTCACCAGAGCAGGTTTTAACGGTCCGATATTTGCGACACCGGCCACCGTTGATCTCTGTTCGGTGATGCTGCCGGACTCAGCACATATACAGGAATTCGAGGTCAAACATCTGAACCGGCGCAATCGGCAGCGCGGCCGTCCGGAAGTCACGCCGATCTATTCGCCCACCGACGTCATGACCTGTCTCGACCAGTTTGAAGCAATCGGTTACGAAACATGGATAAGCGTGGCCGAAAGTGTCCGTGCGCGATTCTGGAACGCAGGCCATCTTCTGGGTTCGGCCTCCATTGAGATTGAAACAACAAATCGCCCGGGCGGAACGGAACCGATGCGCATCCTGTTTTCAGGTGATCTCGGGCCGGACTTCAAGCTTCTCCATCCCGACCCCGACGCGCCGAGCGGTTTTGATTATGTTGTCTGCGAATCGACCTATGGATCGACTGACAGACACGACCGGTCGCCTGGCCGGCGCAGAATTCATCTGGCGTCCGAAGTCAACGCGGCAGCCAAACGCGGCGGCGCGCTGATTGTCCCCTCCTTTGCGGTTGAGAGAACTCAGGAACTTGTCACCGATCTCATCCGCCTGATGGGCGACCGCGAAATCCCGGAAACACGCATCTTCATTGATTCGCCTTTGGCAAACCGGGCTTCGGACGTGTTCGTCAAACACGCTGACGAACTGGAGTCCGGCGTTGACCTGCTGCGCGCTTTCCGCTCTGAATTGCTTCACTTCTCCCAGAGCGTCGACGATTCCAAGGCGATCAACCGCCTGCGCGGCTTCTTCATCGTCATCGCGGCAAGCGGCATGTGCGACGCCGGCCGTATCCGGCATCATCTGAAGAATCGCCTGTGGCGCAAGGATACGACTGTTCTGATCGCCGGTTATCAGGCCGAGGGCACGCTCGGGCGGCTTCTGGTCAACGGCACGGATCCGGTACGCATTCAGGGGGAAGAGGTCGCCGTCAATGCCACGATCCGGTCGATTGATGATTATTCCGGCCATGCTGATGGAGCCGAACTTGTAGACTGGCTGATGGAGCGACGGCCCGTGCGCCAAGGGATCTTTTTGGTCCACGGAGAGCGCGAAGCCCGAAATGCTCTCAAGGACCGGATTGCCGGCAAGCTTCTGCCTGAGGATCAGATCATCAATCCGGCAATCGACGACATATACGATCTGACCTCGCATGGTGCCTCCCGGACGGATGGCCGGAAACGGCGCATTGCAGCCGAAGCCACAGCCCGCCTCGACTGGAACAATGCTCTGACCGAGCTGATTCTGGATATCAATGACGCCGTCGAAAGAGCGTCCGACGAGACGGCGCGGAATATCGTCATCCGACGTATACGCCGGGCGTTGGAAGACAGCGGGACTGCCAGCGGATGAATGCTGTTTCAAGCCATGGCCTGGTTCCGCGCCCGGCTATCTCTCGCCGGATGAGTATGAAGCCGGCTAATGCGATTGCGCCAGAAAAACCCTGATACAATCAAAAACATGGAAAACTGTCCTTAAAGGAGAGAATGATGATCCGCGTAATCCTGGTTTTTCTGGGCCTCTTGCTGGCGAATGGCGCGCATGCCCAGACCCCACCATCAGCCGCTCAAATTGCCGAATATTCCGGCCTGCATCTGGCTGCGCATCAGGGCAATACCGCCGAGATCCTCAGACTGGCAACCGAAGGCGCCGATCTGAACGCCCGCGACGGATCGGGCCGAACGCCGGCCCATGTCGCCGCTTTCGCCTCCAATGACGACGCGCTGCGCGCGCTGGCCAAGGCCGGCGCCGACATGAACGCGCTGGAAAACCGGGTCTATGACGTGCTGACTATCGCGGCCGTCGCGAACGATCCGGACATGGTGTCGCTGGCACTGGAACTCGGCAACCGCCCCGACCTTGTGACCAGCGTCTATGACGGCACCGCGCTGATTGCAGCCGCACATCTGGGTCATGCAGAGGTCGTGCGCCGACTGATCGCCGGCGGCGCCCCGCTGGATCATGTCAACAACCTGACCTGGACGGCTCTGATTGAGGCGGTCGTACTGGGCGATGGCGGACCTGACCACATTGCTACGGTCTCGGCGCTGGTTGAGGCCGGGGCAAATTCGAACATCCCCGACCGTGACGGTGTCACACCGCTGGCCCACGCAAAGGCGCGTGGATATGGTGAGATTGCCGAAATTATCCAGGCCGCCGGGCAATAGTGTCGTCGGCGGGCGTTCGCATGCCCGCCAAATCTTTAAAAGCGTTCGATTGCGATACAACGAAAACAGGCCGAATTCAGCGCCCGGAAACCTGAAGCTGAGCAAACTCGCGGACCTTTTTGAACCAGCCCGAAAGGCCGCACTAAACCTTGACCATAAACTGCGTGAAGTCCGTGTCGGCGGTTCAGTGCCATTCATTCCGGCTTCCGGCTCACCCGACGTGAAATCGTCATCGGCACAGAGGTCAAGTTCAAACTAGACACAAAAAAATTGATAATCCTTCATGTTTTTTCGATAGCAAAAACAGTTGGATAAGCGGCTCAGAGCGGGTTCTATGATCGAGATTGAATCAACCTGGAAGGCGCCACCGTGGCAGAAAACACTTACTATGTTCCTGAGGGCGGACTTCCGCCGCAGACGCAGCTTCTCACCGACAGAGCGATGTTCACCGACGCCTACGCGGTCATCCCCAAGGGGACGTTGAGTGACATCGTCACAAGCTTCCTGCCATTTTGGGACCACGCCCGGTTTTGGGTCTTGTCGCGGCCTCTGTCCGGTTTTGCGGAGACGTTCTCGCAATACATCGCCGAGGTTCAGCCGGGCGGCGGAAGCGACCGGCCCGAGACCGAGCCCTCGGTCGAGGCGGTAATCTTTGTCGTCGACGGCGGTATTACGCTGACCATCGACGGTGTTGCGCATGACATGCAAACGGGCGGTTATGCCTATCTGCCGCATCATGCCAAGTGGACTGTACGCAACAACAGCTCGGTAGCAGCACGTTTCCACTGGATCCGAAAGGCTTTTCAAGCTGTAGAGGGGCTCGAATTGCCCGACGCCTTCGTGACCAACGAAAACCACGTCGAACCGACGCCGATGCCGGGAACAAACGGCAAATGGGCGACGACCCGATTCGTCGATCCAGCCGACCTGCGCCATGACATGCATGTGACCCTTGTGACCTTCCAGCCCGGAGCCGTCATTCCCTTCGCAGAGACCCACGTCATGGAGCACGGTCTTTATGTTCTTGAAGGCAAAGCCGTTTATCGGCTCAATCAGGATTGGGTCGAAGTCGAGGCCGGCGATTACATGTGGCTGCGCGCGTTCTGCCCGCAGGCCTGTTATGCGGGTGGACCGGGGCCGTTCCGGTACCTTCTGTACAAGGACGTCAATCGCCACATGCCGATGGGCCTGCAGGCGCACGGGAGATAAACCGGTTCCGCCGGATTTGGCGCCGCCGCAGAATTGTCAACCGGGTTGCGGGGCGCCAAGGCCCCGCGACACCGTCAACGCGGCTTCGCGAACAAGCTTTCCGATCTGGCCGATTTGGCTCTCCGACATTCGCAGGGTCGGACCGGACACCGAGATTCCGGCGACGGCTTCGCCGTAAAAGTCGATGATCGGGGCCGCAACACAGCGCATACCGTTGGTCTTTTCTTCGTCGTCAAACGCCCATCCGCGTTCGCGAACCTGTCGCAGGTCTTCTTTCAGTGCCGCCGGCGAGAGAACTGTCTTTTCCGTGAACTGTTGAAGCGTTCTGTCGCGAAGGAACCGGTCGAGCCGTGCTTCGGGATAGCAGCTAAGAAGCGCCTTTCCGATCCCTGAAGCATGCATCGGTGAAATGGTGCCAGGCGGAAAGAACGCACGGATCGATTCATGCGTTTCGATCTGGCCAACGAACATAACTTCTCCATTGCGCTCTATCCCGAGATTGGAGGTCTCTCCTGTAGCCTCCATCAGATCGTGCATTGCAGGTCGGCTGCGCTCCGGCACGCTGCTGCGTCTCAGGAACGCCGAGCCCAGCCGGAATGCCATCGCCCCGATATGCCAGGCCTGGGTTTGAGGATTTACTTCGACGATCTGTCGCGCGTTGAGAGTAGAGAGAACGCGATGCATGGTAGCGGGTGATTGCTCAAGCTCTTTGGCAAGGTCGGTCAACGTCAAACCGTTGCTGCGTGCCAGCGCGTCAAGCACATCCAGTGCCCGGTCAAGGGACTGAATCGTCGCTTGAGATGCGTTCGAGTCGAACCCTTTCGGGCGGCCGCGGCGGCGCTGGATCGGTTCCATTCAATTGCTCCGTACGCTGAATCAAATAGCACCTTCTGGATATTCATGAAATTAGCTATTGACCAGTGAAAAAAGTAACTCATTGAAAAAACTCGATTATTTTCCAAATTCCATTCATGTTAAACGTATTTCAGAAAAATATACGTCTGGCTGTCTTTGGGATAAGTTCGGTGAAATTGCCATAGGAGAGCACGTCATGAGCTTCCAGAACCCTGTTTTCATCCCCGGTCCGACGAACATGCCAGAGGTTGTTCGGCAGGCCTGCTACGTGCCGACGATCGACCACCGCTCGCCGGTTTTCGGGAAGATCTTGAACCCTTGTCTGGACAATGTGCGGAAAATCCTGAAATCCGACGATGCGCACATCTTCATCTACCCTTCCACCGGCACCGGCGGCTGGGAAACCGCGCTGACCAATACCCTGTCTGCGGGCGACAAGGTTCTGGCGGCCCGCAACGGTATGTTCAGCCATCGCTGGATTGACATGTGCCAGCGTCACGGGCTTGAGGTTCAGGTGGTCGAGGCCCCTTGGGGCGCTGGTCTGCCGGCCGATCGTTATGAAGAAATCCTGACCGCCGACAAGAACCATGAAATCAAGGCCGTTCTGGCCACCCACAACGAAACCGCCACCGGCGTCAAGTCCGACATCGCCGCCGTGCGCCGCGCGCTGGATGCCGCCGGCCACCCGGCGCTGCTGTTCGTCGATGGCGTCAGCTCTATTGCGTCGATGGATTTCCGCTTTGACGAATGGCGTGTCGATATCGCCGTGACCGGCAGCCAAAAGGGCTTCATGCTGCCTGTCGGCCTGGCGATCCTGGGATTTTCGGAAAAAGCGATGGAGGCCGCGAAAACCGCGAAACTACCACGCACGTTCTTCGACATCGGCGACATGGCCAAAGGTTATGCCAACAACGCCTATCCCTACACGCCGCCGGTCGGTCTGATGAACGGCCTGAAACTGTCCAGCCAGATGCTGCTGGACGAAGGGATCGACAACGTTATCGCCCGCCATCACCGCATCGCCGAAGGTGTGCGCCGCGCGGTCGACGCCTGGGGTATGGAGCTTTGTGCAAAGTCGCCGGACGTCTATTCTGATACCGTCAGCGCGGTCCGCACGCCGGAAGGCTTCAATGCCACCGATTTCGTCACCCATGCTGCCAGCAAGTATGGCGTCGCATTCGGGGTCGGCCTTGGCGAAGTCACCGGCAAGGTATTCCGTATCGGTCACCTGGGCAGTCTGACCGATGTGCTGATGCTGTCGGGCCTTGCCACCGCCGAGATGGTGATGGTTGACCTCGGCCTCGACATCAAACTTGGGTCCGGCGTCGCCGCGGCGCAGGAATTCTATCGCAGCAACGACCGCGAAAGCGCGAAAGCGGCCGCGTGAAGAAGGGCACCGAACCGATGTATATTCCGACCTTTGACGACATGCTGGTCGCGCACGAGCGCATCAAACCATATATCCACCGTACGCCGGTGCTGACATCGGGTTATTTCAACGAGTTGACCGGGGCCGAACTGTTCTTCAAATGCGAGAGCTTCCAGAAGGCCGGGGCCTTCAAGGTACGCGGAGCCAGCAATGCGGTGTTTGGTCTGAGCGATGAAGAGGCGGAGAACGGCGTCTGCACCCACTCATCGGGCAATCACGCACTGTCGCTGAGTTACGCGGCGGGGCGACGGGGCATTCCCTGCAACGTCGTGATGCCGCGGACGGCGCCCGAGGCGAAGAAGGCAGCAGTGCGCGGTTATGGCGGGACGATCACGGAATGCGAGCCTTCGACCTCTTCGCGAGAAGAGGTGTTTGCCAAGGTGCAGGCCGCGACCGGCGGAAATTTCGTGCACCCGTATAACGACCCGCGGGTGATCGCAGGCCAGGGTACCTGCTCGCGTGAGTTGAACGAGCAGGTCGAAGCGCTGGACGCGGTCATCGCACCGATCGGCGGCGGCGGCATGATCTCAGGCACATGCCTGACCATGTCGAATTTGGCGCCAGACGTCAAAATCTATGCCGCAGAACCCGAACAGGCCGACGACGCCTATCGCAGCTTCAAGGCCGGCCACATCATTGCCGACGATGCGCCTGACACGGTGGCGGACGGTCTGAAGGTGCCGCTGAAGGATCTGACCTGGCATTTCGTGTCGAACCACGTCACCGACATTCTGACGGCGTCAGAACAGGAGATCGTCGACGCGATGCGCATGATCTGGGCGCGGATGAAGATCGTGATGGAGCCATCGAGCGCAGTGCCGCTGGCGACGATCCTGAAGAACAAGGACGTTTTCGCGGGCAAGCGCGTGGGCGTCATCATAACCGGCGGCAATGTCGACCTCGACAAGCTGCCCTGGATGAACAACTGATAGGAGCCTGATACAATGAACGCACAAACCGATTTCTCGAAGCTCGAGGTGGGATATGACGTCCCCGCCGTTCCCGGCATGGACGAGGCCGATATCCAGACGCCCTGTCTGGTGCTGGACCTTGATGCATTGGAGCGCAACATCAAGAAGATGGGCGACTACGCCAAGGCGCATGGCATGCGTCATCGCGTGCATGGCAAGATGCACAAGTCAGTCGATGTCGCCAAACTGCAGGAAAAGCTGGGCGGTTCGGTCGGCGTCTGCTGCCAGAAGGTGTCTGAGGCCGAGGTATTCGCTCGCGGCGGTATCAAGGATATACTGGTGTCAAACCAGGTCACCGATCTGGCCAAGATCGACCGCCTGGCGCGGATGCCGAAATTGGGCGCACGCGTTCTGGTCTGTGTCGACGATCCCGAAAACGTCGCAAACCTGTCAGCGGCGGCAGTAAAACACGGAACGCAGATAGAGTGCCTGGTCGAGATCGACTGCGGCGCCGGGCGCTGTGGCGTGACCACGACTCAAGACGTCGTGAATATCGCCAGGCTCATCGACGCTGCGGAGGGCCTGAAGTTCGCCGGCATCCAGGCCTATCAGGGCGCGATGCAGCACATGGACAGCTACGAAGACCGCAAAGCGAAGTTGGACGTGGCTGTGGCACAGGTCGCTGACGCGGTTCAAGGACTGAAAGCCCAGGGGCTGGAATGCGACATCGTCGGCGGCGGCGGCACGGGCAGCTACTATTTCGAGTCCAATTCGGGCGTCTACAACGAGCTTCAGTGTGGCTCCTATGCCTTCATGGATGCCGATTATGGCCGCATCCTCGACAAGGACGGCAAGCGAATCGATCAGGGCGAATGGGAAAACGCGCTGTTCATCCTGACGACCGTGATGAGCCACGCCAAGGCCGACAAGGCCATCGTCGATGCCGGTCTCAAGGCACAGTCGGTCGACAGCGGCCTGCCGACGATCTTTGGTCGTGACGACGTGACCTATCTGAAGTGCTCTGACGAGCACGGTGTGGTCGGCGATCCGACCGGTGTGCTGAAGGTCAACGACAAGCTGCGTCTGGTACCGGGCCACTGCGATCCGACCTGCAACGTCCATGACTGGTATGTCGGCGTGCGGGGCGGCAAGGTCGAAACCCTTTGGCCGGTCTCCGCCCGGGGAAAAGCCTACTGACATACAAGCGGTCCCGGGCGCATCCCGGGACCTGCCCGCTTAAACCGCGCTTCCGGCCCTGTCCCGGAACCCGACAACTCTCTGAACGGAAAGCTCCCTGACCATGTACATCGTCCCAGAATCCGCCGTAGCCGACCTGATTTCTGCCGAAGCCAGCTTTGATGCGGTCGAGGCCGTGTTCGCTTCCATGGCCAAAGGCGATGCATACAATTTTCCGGTCATCCGCGAAGCCATCGGCCATGCCGATGCGCTCTACGGCTTCAAATCCGGCTTTGACCGGGCCGGCCTGAACCTGGGCCTGAAATCGGGCGGTTACTGGCCGGGAAACGAGGCCAAAGGCCTGGCCAACCACCAATCCACGGTCTTCCTGTTCGACGCCGACACCGGCAAGGTGAAATCGATCGTGGGCGGTAACCTTCTGACTGCCCTTCGCACGGCTGCGGCATCCGCCGTGTCGATCAAGCATCTGGCCCGCAAGGACGCTAAGGTTCTGGGCATGGTCGGGGCCGGTCATCAGTCCGCCTTTCAGATGCGCGCGGCGGTAAAGCAGCGCGGCTTCGAGAAAGTCATCGGCTGGAATTTCCATCCCGAGATGTTGTCCCGCCTCGAAACAACGGCCAATGAGCTCGGCCTGCCGTTCGAGGCTGTCGATCTGGACCGCCTGGGGGCGGAATCGGACGTCATCATCACGATCACGTCCAGCTTTGATGCGATCCTGAAATCCGACCAGATATCCAGCGGCACCCATCTCGCCTGCATGGGTACCGATACCAAGGGCAAGCAGGAAGTCGATGCTGCACTTCTTGGCAAATCGACAGTGTTCACTGACGAGATCGCGCAATCGATCTCGATCGGGGAGGCGCAGCATGCCGTTGCACAAGGTCTGATCAAGGAAAGCGACATCACCGAGATCGGTTCCGTCATCAATGGCAGCCATCCGGGCCGCACGTCGTCCGACGAAATCACGCTTTTCGACGGCACGGGCGTCGGGCTTCAGGACCTGGCAGTAGCCCAATCGGTTGTCGACATCGCCGTCAAGAAGGGCGCGGCGATAGAAGTCGAATTCTAATCTCGGATCTCGGTACGCGGCCTGCTGAATACTGCTGCTGAACCCCGGACAAGTTGCCTTTCTGACCGCTACTTGCGTTTTTTGGGCGGCATCAGATCGGTGATCGTACCTTCGAACATCTCTGCGGCGAAGTTCACTGTTTCCGACAGCGTGGGGTGCGGGTGGATGGTGCGGCCCAGATCGACCGCATCCGCGCCCATCTCGATGGCCAGCGCCACCTCTGCGATCAGATCACCGGCGTTGGGCCCGACGATGCTGGCTCCGATGACCCGGTCGTCGGATTCGTCGAAGATCAGCTTGGTGATGCCTTCGGAGCGGCCCAATGACAGGGATCGGCCGGAGGCGGCCCACGGAAAGACACCCTTGCCGACCTTCAGCCCCTTGGCCTTCGCCTCGGTTTCGGTGACGCCGCACCATGCGACCTCGGGATCGGTATAGGCAACCGACGGAATCACCCGCGCGTCAAACAAGCGGTTGTGCCCGGCGCAGACCTCTGCCGCGACTTTCCCCTCGTGTACAGCCTTGTGCGCCAGCATCGGCTGGCCCACTACATCGCCGATGGCGAAGATGTGGCTTTGCCCGGTACGCTGCTGGTCGTCGACGGCAATGAAGCCACGATCGTCCACCGCGACGCCCGCCTTTTCGGCGTCGATCTGCTTGCCGTTGGGTCTACGGCCCACGGCGACCAGAACCTTGTCGAACAGGTTTTGGCTGATCTCACCCTTGTCATCTTCAAACGTCACCATCAGCCCGTTCTTCTGCGCTTTGACGTCCGTCACTTTGGTCTTGAGCCGGATCTTTTCGTAACGTCCCTCGATCCGCTTCGCGAGCGGTTTGACGATATCCTTGTCGGCGCCTGGAATGATCTGGTCCATCAGCTCGACGACGGTGACCTCGGAGCTGAGCGCGTCATAGACGCAGGCCATTTCCAAACCGATGATCCCGCCGCCCAGGACCAGCAGTTTCTTCGGAATGTCGTTGAGTTCCAGCGCGCCGGTCGAGTCCATGACGCGGTCGTCTTCATGCGGGATGAAGGGAAGTTTTACCGGTTCCGACCCGGCCGCGATGATGCAATTGTCAAAACTGACGGTTTTGACGCCGCCATCCTGCTGCACTTCGATCATGTTGGGGCCGGTGAACCGGCCATAGCCGTTGACGACCGTGACCTTGCGCGCCTTGGCGAGACCCGAAAGACCGCCGGTCAGCTGGTTCACAACGGAAGATTTCCAGCCGCGCAGCTTGTCGATGTCGACCTTGGTCTTGCCAAAGCTGACGCCATGCTCTTCCATTTCCTCAGCCTCGGTGATGACCTTGGCTGCGTGCAATAGCGCCTTTGAGGGAATGCAGCCGACATTCAGGCAGACACCGCCGAGTGAGCTGTATTTTTCGATCAGCACGACATTCCTGCCCAGGTCCGCAGCCCGGAAGGCTGCCGTGTAGCCGCCGGGGCCGGAACCCAGCACGACAACCTCGCCGTGGATGTCGCCCTGACCGCTGGCGGTGCCGGTGGCGGCCAGGGATTTCGGCGCCTCAGCGGCTTTTGGTTCAGGGGCTTGCGCGGGTACTTCAGAAGTGCCGGCGCTTTCCAGAACCATGATGACGGAGCCTTCCGAGACCAGGTCGCCCTCTGCCACGTTGATCGCCGCGACCTTGCCGGCGGCGGGTGATGGCACTTCCATCGTCGCCTTGTCGGATTCCAGTTCGATCAACGGATCCTCGGCGGCGACGGTGTCGCCGATGCTGACCAGAATGGTCACCACCGGTACATCTTTGAAGTCACCGATGTCGGGTACTTTGATGTCCATGTTCGGCACTCCCCTAAAGCATCAGCCGGCGCACGTCGCCGAGCAGGTGTTTCAGGGTGGCGCAGAACCGCGCCGCTAACGCGCCGTCGATGGCGCGGTGGTCATAGCTGAGGCTGAGCGGCTGCATGTTGCGGGGCTGGAACGCCTCGCCGTCCCAGATTGGCGCCATCTTGCTGCGCGTCAGGCCCAGGATCGCCACTTCGGGTGCGTTGACGATGGGGGTAAAGGACGTCCCGCCGATTCCGCCGAGCGATGAGATGGTGAAGGTCGCGCCCGACATGTCGTCGCCTTTCAGTTTTCCGTCGCGGGCTTTCGCACTGAGATCGCCAAGCTGTTTGGATATCTCGATGATCCCCTTGCGGTCGGCATCCTTGATCACCGGCACCACAAGGCCGTTTGGCGTGTCCGCCGCAAAGCCGATATTGTAAAAGTCTTTCTTGATCAGCTTGTCGCCATCTGGATGGATCGAGCTGTTCACCTCCCAATGCTGTTTCAGAGCCGAAACGCTTGCCTTGATGACAAAGGACAGCAGAGTCACGCGGAAGCCGTCGGCCTTGGCTGCGGTATCCAGTTCCTTGCGGTATTTGTCCAACTCGGTGATGTCGGCCTCTTCATTATGCGTCACATGCGGGATGTTCAGCCAGGACCGGTGCAGCGCCGGGCCGGAGAGCTTTTTGATCCGTGCCATTTCAATATTTTCGACGGGTCCGAACTTCGAAAAGTCGACAGCCGGAATCGGTGGAATGCCCATTCCGCCCTGGACTGCGCCGCCACCGGCTGCAACCGGTGCGCCGGTGGATTTGAAGGCGTTGGTAATGTCATCACGCAGGATACGGCCCTTGCGTCCGGTGCCGTTCACCTTGGTCAAATCCACGCCCAGATTGCGGGCGAAGGCGCGAACGGAAGGCGAAGCATGGGCCTTGTTGAACCCGGCGTCGGTCACTGCAGGCGGTGTGGCAGGTGCCGGAGCGGCATCCGCAGTGGGGGCCGTTGCCTTGCGTTCATCCTTGGGTTCTTCCTTGGGGGCGCCGTCGCTGGCGCCGGCATCAGCGGCCTCCAGTACCAGAATGACGGAACCTTCCGAGACCACATCACCTTCGGCCACTTTGATTTCCATCACTTTGCCCGCGTAGGAGGATGGTACCTCCATCGTGGCTTTGTCGGACTCCAGCTCAACCAGCGGATCTTCGACCGCGACGATATCGCCGACACCGACCAGAATGGTCACGACCGGTACATCGTTGAAATCGCCGATATCCGGCACTTTGACGTCTATTGCCATATTCTTTGTCTCCTGGTTCGACCGCTAGACCAGCCGGGGGTTGGGCTTGTCACCGTCGATTTCATATTTCTTGAGCGCTGCTTTCAGGTCACTGTCCGTAACCGCCCCTTCGCGGTGCAGATCAACCATGGCGGCAGCGGCAATGTGGTTGGCATCAACCTCGAAGAACCGGCGCAGATTGACCCGGCTGTCGGAACGGCCAAAGCCGTCCGTGCCCAGAACCGTGTAGCGTCCCGGCACAAAGGCCCTGATCTGTTCCGCGTAGTTCTTCATGTAGTCGGTCACCGCGATGGTCGGGCCCTTGGCGCCGGCCAAAGTCTGGGTCACGTAAGGCACACGTTGCTCACCCAACGGGTTCAGTCGGTTGTGGCGTTCTGCGTCCTGACCGTCGCGGGCCAGTTCGTTCAGGCTGGTCGCCGACCACAGGTCAGCCGTTACGCCGAAGTCGGCTTTCAGCATCTCGGCGGCCCTGATCGCCTGCACCAGAATGGTGCCCGATCCCATCAGATTGACGTGCTTCTTGCCTGGCTTCTTGATCTCCTGGAACCGGTAAAGCCCTTTGATGATGCCTTCCTCGACGCCCATCGGCATGTCGGGATGGCTGTAATTCTCGTTCATCAGGGTCAGGTAGAAATAGACGTCTTCCTGATCGCCGTACATCCGCTGCAGCCCGTGATGCACCAGCACCGCAACCTCATAGCTGAAGGTCGGGTCATAGCTGATGCAGTTCGGGATCGTGCTGGCCAGAATATGGCTGTGGCCGTCCTCGTGCTGCAGACCTTCGCCGTTCAGGGTGGTGCGTCCGGCAGTACCGCCGAGCATAAAGCCGCGCGCCCGGCTGTCACCTGCCGCCCAGGCCAGATCGCCGATCCGCTGGAAGCCGAACATCGAATAGTAGATGAAGAATGGCACCATCGGCACGCCGTGGTTGGAATAGGACGTCGCCGCCGCGATCCAGTCGGCCATGGCGCCGGCCTCGTTGATGCCTTCCTGCAGGACCTGACCGTCCTTGCTTTCCTTGTAGAACATCATCTGGTCAGCATCTTCGGGGATATAGTTCTGGCCCAGCGGGTTGTAGATGCCCGCTGACCGGAACAGCCCTTCCATACCGAAGGTCCTGGATTCGTCGGGCACGATCGGCACAATGTTCTTGCCGATCTTTTTGTCGCGCAAAAGTGTCGTCAGGAGGCGCACAAAAACCATGGTAGTGGAGATTTCGCGCTCGCCGGTGCCTTTCAGCTGCGCCTCGAATTTGTCCAGACCCGGAATCTCCAGCGCCGGGGCGCCTGTGAAGCGTTTCGGGAAATCGCCGCCCAGAGCCTTGCGCTTGTCGGCCAAATAGGCGCGCTGCACGTTGTTCAGCTTGACGAAAGGCGCCTGCGGCAGATCCTCGTCGCTGACCGGAATGTCGAACCGGTTACGCATCGCACGCAGCTGATCCTCGACCATCTTCTTTTGCTGGTGAGAGGTGTTCTGCCCCTCACCCGCGCTGCCCATGCCATAGCCCTTCACGGTCTTGACCAGAAGACATGTTGGCTGACCTACGGTGTCGGCCGCATGCTTGAAGGCGGTATAGACCTTTTCGGGGTCGTGGCCGCCTCGGCGCAACGCCCAGATCTGATCGTCCGTCCAATCCTCGACCAAGGCCGCCGTTTCAGGGTATTTGCCGAAGAAATGCTTGCGGATATAGGCACCGTCCTTGGACTTGAAGGTCTGGTAATCGCCGTCGATGGTCTCGTTCATCAACTGGTGCAGCTTGCCCGAAATGTCTTTTTCCAGAAGCTCGTCCCAGCCCTCGCCCCACAGCAGCTTTATGACATTCCATCCGCCGCCGCGGAACTCGCCTTCCAGCTCCTGCACGATCTTGCCGTTGCCGCGCACTGGGCCGTCCAGCCGTTGCAGGTTGCAGTTGACCACAAAGATCAGGTTGTCGAGGCCTTCGCGCGCAGCCAGTGAAATTGCACCCAGGCTCTCCGGCTCGTCCATCTCTCCATCACCCAGGAAACACCAGACCTTGCGATCCTTGGCGTCGATCAGGCCACGGTTGTGCATGTATTTCATGAAGCGCGCCTGGTAGATGGCGCATAGCGGACCAAGACCCATACTGACCGTCGGGAACTGCCAGTAGTCCGGCATCAGCCACGGGTGCGGATAGGACGACAATCCGCCGCCTGCGACTTCCGAACGGAAGTTTTCAAGTTGCTCTTCGCTGATCCGTCCTTCCATGAATGACCGCGCGTAGATACCCGGGATCACATGGCCCTGGAAAAACACCAGATCGCCGCCATGGATCGCCGATTTAGAGCGCCAGAAATGGTTCAGGCCGATATCGTACATGACAGCCGACGACGCGAAGGACGCGATATGGCCGCCATACTCGCTGCTGACCTTGTTGCGGCGCACCACGGTTGCCATGGCGTTCCAGCGGTTGATCGTGCGGATCCGCCATTCCATTTCCAGGTCGCCTGGAAAATCCAGCTGATCGTCGGCGGGAATGGTGTTCTGATACGGCGTCGTGGCCGAAAACGGCAGAGTGGCTCCGGCCGCCCGGGCCTGCGCTACCGCCTTGTCCAGCAGGTAATGCGCCCGGTTCGGGCCATCCCGTTCAATCACGTCGGCGATGGCATCCTGCCATTCCTGCGATTCAATTGGGTCGATGTCGTTTGACATGTCAGACACGGAGCAATCTCCTGATTTGGTTTAAGCGCTTGGCGTTCGGGGTCTTTGCCTGGGACGGGGTCAGCCATCATGCGGTCTAGGAATACGTTGAGGGTCCGTCGCAACGGAAATCTGCCGTAGCAATGCAATGCAGTGGAATGGGCGTCAAGCCCGGTTCGGATCGCCGCCCATCCGTCGTTGGAGCCCGGCGCCCTGAATGGGCGCCGGAACCTTGTCGTCAGGCCTTGTCGTCAGCTTCCAGCGAGCCCAGACCGTGGCCTGCATGCCCGCCCGAAACTTCCTCCGTAGCCTCATCCGACAGATGCTCCGGCAGAACCAGGTTCAGCACGATGGCGATGATGGCGGCAGGAAGCAGCCCGCTGGTCATCAGGATGCGCAGGGTGTCGGGCAGATGCTGCACCGCGCCCGGTTCCAGTTGCAGACCAAGACCGACCGACAGGGCAATCGCGAAGATCACCATGTTGCGCTTGTTCCAGTCCACGTCGGACAGCATCGAGATGCCAGCGGCCACGACCATGCCGAACATCACAATCACGCCGCCGCCCAGCACTTCGATCGGCACTGTAGCGATCGCGGCGCCGACTTTCGGCACCAACCCGGCGATGATCAGGAAGATCGCACCGCAGGTCACCACATGGCGGCTCATCACGCCGGTCATCGCGATCAGGCCGACATTCTGGCTGAACGAAGTGTTGGGCAGGCCTCCGAAAAGACCAGCAAGCGCTGAACCGAAGCCGTCCGCAAAGGTCGCGCCCCGGAGTTCTTCGCCGGTCGCTTCGCGTCCCGCTCCGCCCTTGGTGATGCCCGACACGTCGCCCACGGTCTCGATGGCCGACACCAGCGCCATGAAGCAAAAGCCGACAATGGCTGCGAACTGGAACTCGATCCCAAAATGCAGCGGGTTCGGCAAGGCGAAGCCGGCCGCACGGCCGACGTTGCCGAAGTTGACCATGCCGAAGGCCAGGGCCACCAGGTAACCCGCGATCAGGCCGATCAGCACGGCCGAGATCGACATCATGCCCCTTGCAAAAAACTTCAGGCCAAGCGTCACGAAGATCACAACCGAGGCGACAAACCAGTTCAGCAGGCTGCCGTATTCTTCGGTGCCGATGGCCGGCACACCTCCGGCGGCATACTGGATGCCGACCTTGACGAGCGCCAGACCAATCATCGTGACAATCAGGCCGGTGACCAGCGGCGGCAGGGCAAAACGGATCTTGTTGATGATCAGGCCAAGCGACCCCTGAAACAGGCCGCCGATCAGCACGCCGCCCATCAGGCCAGCCATGGCATCGACGCCCTTGCCTGCGACCAGCGGGATCATGATCGGCAAAAAGGCAAATGAGGTGCCCTGAACGATAGGCAGTTTTGCGCCCATCGGGCCGATACCGATGGTCTGAAACAACGTCGCGACCCCTGCGAAGACCATGCACATCTGGATCATGTAAATCATCTGCGGGAAGTCGGGTGAGTTCGACCCGAAGCCAAACCCTGCTGCCCCGGCGACGATGATCGCCGGGGTCACGTTCGAGACGAACATCGCCAGGACATGCTGGATACCCAGCGGTATCGCCTTTGCAAGCGGCGGTGTGTAGTTTGGATCGCGCAGCTGTTCTGGCGTTCCGATCGAGTTATCAGTCATTGGATTTCCTCCCCTTTTGACCGTTCCGATTTTTTTTCTCGTCTCACGACGATTTTGATATCTTCACTGCTTCGATCACGTAGGGATCGTCGAACCAGTGCTCCTGCAAATTTTCGCCCGCACCAATCCGATCGACAACCACGAACTGGCCGGGTTCCTCGATCGGAGCGAGTACTCCATGCCAAACGCCGCGATGCAGATTGATGGATTGGCCCGGTTGACTGACGAATGCCTTGAGTTTGACCGGCGTGCCGCTGGCGTCCTCGGCCACGACCACCAGCATCGCGGTTCCGCTTACCGGGATGAATGCCTGGCTGCCATCCGGGTGGCGTTCGACCATATCCACTGTATGGGGAATCGAGCGGGCCTTGGCGTTGAACAGGCTGATCCCGGCACGACCATCGGCGAAGTCGAGTGAAGCCAGATCATGGTGTCGGCCACACATGCCTTGATTAATGAGCTTGTCGGGCTCGCCCGATATCTCGATGACATCACCGTAGGGAGCAAATGCTGCCCGCGTCAGGGGCCGCGCGTCGAGCGTTCGTTTGGTCACGGCAGGATATCCTTCAGGCGGAATTCGGCGATGCGCTCGACTTGGCGGCAGGCCTCGGCGAACTCGTTGGCGCGGTCGTTGCCGATACGCCGATGAAAGGCGGTCGTGATCGAGGCTTTATCGTAATCGCGGACGGCGATGATGAACGGAAAACCGTGTTTGGCGACGTATTCGGTATTGAGTTCGGTGAAGGTCTCGCGTTCCTGGTCGGTCAACGAGTCAAGACCGGCGCTGGATTGTTCGTGGGTCGATTCGGCGGTCAGTCGGTCGGCCTGGGCCAGTTTGCCCGCCAGATCAGGGTGCGCTGTAAGCACGCCAAGACGCTCTTGCTCGCTTGCCGTGCGGAAGATGCGGCAAAGCGCGTTGTGAACGCCGGCGGCGCTGTCATGCGCAGGGCCGAGTTCAAGGCCGTGGGCGCGCTCGGCGATCCAGGGCGAATGCTCAAAGATCGAGCCAAATTTCGTCACGAATGCTGTCTTGTCCATCTGACTCGGCCTGTCCCACCGCCGGTGAGGATGGATGGCCGCCCAATGCTCGGCAATGTCGATGCGGCGCGGACACCAGACGCCTTCGTGACCCCGGATATGCTCGATGAACCGCATCAGCCCGGCGATTTTGCCCGGACGTCCGATAAGGCGACAATGCAAGCCGATCGACATCATCGCGGGCCGCCCGGCCTGACCTTCGGCATAAAGCACGTCAAAGGCGTCTTTAAGGTACTGAAAGAAATCCTCGCCCGTTGCCCAGCCTGGTGCTGTGGCAAAGCGCATGTCGTTGGCTTCAAGTGTGTAGGGAATGATCAGCTGATCGCGGTTACCAACCTCGATCCAGTGCGGCAAGTCATCGTCATAGGTGTCTGATATATACTCGAAACCAGCTTCCTCGGCGACAAGACGTACGGTGTTGACGCTGCAGCGGCCGGTGTACCAGCCGCGCGGACGCTCGCCCACGACCTCGGTGTGCAGCCGGACCGCTGCGTCAATTGTAGCGCGTTCCTCGACCTCGGACATGTCTTTGTGCTCGACCCATTTGAGCCCATGCGAGGCGATTTCCCAATCGGCCGCCTTCATCGCCGCGACCTGGTCCGGGTTACGGGCGAGTGCGGATGCCACGCCGTAAATGGTCAGCGGAATGTCCGCGCCCGTGAAAAGCCGGTGTAACCTCCAGAACCCGGCGCGGGCGCCGTACTCATAGATCGATTCCATATTCCAGTGCCGCTGACCCGGCCATGGCGCAGCACCTGGAATATCTGAAAGAAATGCCTCTGACGCTGCATCACCGTGAAGGACACAATTCTCGCCGCCCTCCTCGTAGTTCAACACGAACTGAACAGCGATCTTTGCGGCGCCGGGCCAGCGTGCATCTGGTGGGGTCGGCCCATGGCCGCGCATGTTGCGCGTATATCGATACAATTCTGATCTCCTGATTTCGTATTTCTTATAGAGCAATAAAATCCAGAAAACTTTCGTGTTTTTTTTGAAAGAGCTGTTCGACTCATCTTTGTGTATCAAGATCTACGGAAAGCGCACTATTGGAGCAAATCAAAGCTGGAGACTATGAAATGGCTGGATATCTGACCACTCACGTGCTCGACACTGCACGGGGCTGCCCTGCTGAGGGGCTGAAAATCGACCTGTACAGGATCAGCGGAGAAACACGCGCGCATTTACGCAGCCTTGTCACCAATGATGACGGGCGCACCGATGAACAGATCCTGCCCGAAGCCGAATTCCAGAAGGGAACGTACGAGCTGGTGTTTCATACTGGCTGCTATCTCGACGCAGCCGGCGTTGCGCCGGAAGAGCCGCGCTTTCTCGATGTCGTGCCTCTGCGCTTTGGCATGTCTGAAGAGGCGCATTATCACGTGCCGCTGCTGCTTTCGCCCTTTGGGTATTCGACCTACCGCGGCAGCTGAACAGCCGGTCTGGCGCCGGTGCCCCGTTTCGGCATGGACATCATGATCTGTTCGATCATGAAGTCGATAAAAAGGCGTGCTTTCGGATCCTGGTGGCGCCTGTGCACATAAAGACATGCCATCTGGATTGGCACCGGTGGTTCTTTTTCCAGTACCGGAATGAGAGTTCCTGATTGCAGATGCTCAATAATCTCGAATTCGGGTTTGAGCACAATGCCGTGTCCGTCAAGCGCCCAGCTTGTCAGAACATCACCATGGTCGGTTTCGAACGGCCCGGTCACCGTGACGCGCTTGAGTCCGTCCTCCGTTTGCAACGGCCACTGAAACTCTGGCGCACCCGGATAGCGCAGGTTCAGACAATTGTGCTTTTCAGTTTTCAGATCGTCGGAGCTTTGCGGTTTTCCGTGTTGCGCAATGTATTCGGGCGAAGCGCACAAGACCCGGGGGCAATCAGTAATCTTGCGAATCCGCAGATTTGAGTCCTCTGGGACCCCCAGAAAAAAGGCGGCGTCCAGACCCTCGGCGGCAAGGTCCAGCTTGCGATCCGATAATCGCAGCCGGATGTTGATCAGTGGATAGGCGGCATGAAACTTCGGAACCGCCGGTGCGACCAGGCGCTGACCCAGCCCCAAAGGCGCGGCCACATAGAGCGAGCCTCGGGGCGTCTGGGTTACGTTGTTGACCACGGCCTCAGCTTCATCGACCGACTCCAGGATCTTTGAAGCACCTTGATAGAACAAATTGCCCTGCTCGGTCGGATTGAGCAGCCGTGTGGTGCGCTGAAACAGCCGCACGTTAAGGTGCTCTTCCAGTTGCGATATCCGAGTGGACGCCACTGCTGCCGAAATCCTCAGGTCGCGCGCTGCGGCAGACATGTTGCTCAGTTCATAAACCCGAACGAATGTGCGGATGTTGTCGAGATAGGCCATGGGCGTATTTATCGGCTTTTTTTGAAGCTGCTAAGTATTTTTTCCTGATACACGATAATGCCGGACTGCACTAGTTTGACTCCAGAATCTCAAGGGAGAAAACAATGTACGACCTCGCAATCATGTGGGACTGGCTGGCATTTGCTGTTCGCTGGCTGCACGTCATTACCGCAATCGCCTGGATTGGCTCGTCGTTCTATTTCGTCGCGCTTGACCTCGGACTGCGCAAGGTTCCGCACCTGCCCGTCGGCGCATATGGCGAGGAATGGCAGGTTCACGGCGGCGGTTTTTATCACATCCAGAAATACCTGGTCGCACCCGAAAACATGCCGGATCACCTGGTGTGGTTCAAATGGGAGAGCTACTGGACCTGGCTTTCTGGCGCCGCGCTTCTGATGATCGTCTACTGGGTCGGCGGCGAATTGTACCTGATCGACGCCAACAAGACGGATCTGACGCTGTGGCAGGGCATCCTGATCTCGGCGGCGTCGCTTTCCATCGGCTGGCTGGTCTACGACTTGCTCTGCAAATCCGGGCTTGGGGAAAAGCCGACGCTCCTGATGCTGCTGCTCTTCATACTGCTGGTGATAATGGGTTGGGGATACAACCAGATTTTCACCGGCCGCGCGACTTTGCTGCATCTGGGCGCCTTCACGGCAACGATCATGACCGCCAACGTGTTTTTTATTATCATGCCCAACCAGCGCATCGTGGTGAAAGACTTGCAAGAGGGCCGCACGCCAGACCCGAAGTATGGCAAGATCGCCAAACTGCGTTCGACTCACAACAACTATCTCACGCTTCCTGTGCTGTTCCTGATGCTGTCCAATCACTATCCTCTGGCATTCGCGACCGAATATAACTGGATCATCGCGGCACTGGTATTCCTGATGGGTGTGACGATCCGCCATTTCTTCAACACCATGCACGCTACCGGGGAAGGGCCATCCTGGACCTGGGCCGCGACAGCCATACTGTTCTCCATCATCGCCTGGCTATCGACTGCGTCGACATGGAACGGCGACTACGATGCATTGGAAAAACAGGCTCTGACACCCTACGAACAGAACTACGCAAACGCCGCGGGTTTTGATGAGGTTCACGATATCGTTGTCGGCCGCTGCTCGATGTGTCATGCCCGCGAGCCGGTCTGGGACGGTATCCGTTGGGCACCTAACGGCGTGCTGCTGGAAACGCCAAAAGATATCGCGCGTGCGGCGCGCCAGATTTACCTGCAGGCCGGTGTGAGCCATGCAATGCCACCAGCCAATATCACTGATCTTTCAGACCAGGATCGCGATACAATCGTTCGGTGGTTTCGTGCCGAACCGGACAACACGATCGCCAACCTGCTTGATTGATTCACACACGCAAAAAGGGAGATCTGGGCACTTCGAAACATTTCGGTTCTGTTAAGTCAGCGTGGCGAACGACCTTAATTTCAGCTGTGTCACTCCGTCCTGGCCTCCGCCGCTTTCAGTTGTAAACGCCGCGCATGCAACACCGGCTCGGTATAACCGGAAGGTTGCTCGGCCCCTTTGAAAACCAGATCGCAGGCTGCCTGGAACGCGAAGCCATCGAAACCGGGAGCCATCGGCCGGTAGGCCGGGTCGGCCGCGTTCTGGCGGTCGACCACCTCGGCCATCCGCCGCATCGCAGCCATCACCTGCTCTTCGCCGGCAACGCCGTGTTTCAGCCAGTTGGCGATATGCTGCGAGGAAATCCGGCAGGTGGCGCGATCTTCCATCAGGCCGACATCGTTGATATCGGGAACCTTGGAACATCCGACGCCCTGATCGATCCAGCGCACGACATAGCCCAGAATGCCTTGTGCGTTGTTCTCGATCTCGCGGACGATCTGCTCTTCGCTCCACTGCCGGTATGTCGCAAGCGGTATGTCCAGCAGCGTATCGATGTAGGCCCGCCGGCCACCCGCCGCAAGCTGATCCTGGACCGCGAGAACGTCGATCTTGTGATAATGCAGTGCGTGCAACGTGGCAGCGGTAGGGCTGGGCACCCAGGCCGTGTTGGCCCCGGCCCTGGGATGCGCAATCTTTTCCTCCAGCATTGCCGCCATCAGGTCGGGCATCGCCCACATGCCCTTGCCGATCTGTGCGCGGCCCGACAGTCCGCATTCCAGACCTATATCGACATTCTGGTTTTCGTAGGCGCCGATCCAGGACTTGCGCTTGATAAAATCCTTGCGGCTGAACGGGCCCGCCGCCATCGAGGTATGGATCTCGTCGCCGGTACGGTCCAGAAATCCGGTGTTGATGAACGCCACCCGGTGGCGCGCAGCGCGAATGCATTCCTTGAGGTTGGCACTGGTACGTCGTTCTTCGTCCATCAGACCCAGTTTGACGGTGTATTTCGGCAGACCAAGGATGGCCTCGACACGGGTGAAAATCTCATCGGCAAAAGCGACTTCTTCGGGGCCGTGCATTTTGGGTTTGACGACATAGACCGAACCTGTGACCGAATTGTGGGCGCCTTCGGTTTTCTTCAGGTCGTGGATTGCAATCGCAGTGGTGCAAAGCGCGTCGATCAAACCCTCGTGGGCTTCATTGCCGTCCTCATCCAGTATGGCGGGATTGGTCATCAAGTGCCCGACATTGCGCACCCACATCAGCGCGCGGCCCTTCAGGACCAGTTCGCCACCGCCGGGCGCGGTATAGACCCGGTCACTCGCGAGCGTGCGGGTAGATCTGCGTCCGCCCTTATGAATGTCGGCGGTCAGCGTGCCCTGCATCAGGCCCAGCCAGTTGGCAT
This sequence comes from uncultured Afifella sp., assembly GCA_947259045.1. Lineage (GTDB taxonomy): Bacteria > Pseudomonadota > Alphaproteobacteria > Rhizobiales > Afifellaceae > CAMYKZ01. The sequence continues at coordinate 63,402 of CAMYKZ010000017.1, read as the reverse complement.
AGGCCTGGACCTTGTCCTCGGCATCGACACAGGCAACCGAGTCCTCGCAGTCCATGATCGCAGTGATGGCGCTCTCAAGACGGACATCAGCCATCGCCGCCTGATCCCGGCAGCCAATCGGATGGACGCGGTCAAAGACCATTTCAACATGCAGGCCATGATTGCGCAACACCACAGCGTCCGGTGCCATCGCATTACCGCTGAAGCCGACGAATTTGTCCGGCTCCGCAAGCGGCAGATCGTTGGCCATTAACGCGCCATTCTTGACATGATAGCGGCGGATATCGACATGGCTGGCGCCCTGAATCGGAAACGCCTCGTCCAGAAACACCCGGGCCCGCGCCACAACCCGGGCGCCGCGGCCGCGGTCAAAGCCACCCGCCGGCGGTGGGCTGCCCATCGCGTCAGTGCCGTAGAGCCCGTCATAAAGGCTGCCCCAGCGGGCGTTGGCGGCGTTCAGTGAATAGCGGGCATTTGTGATCGGCACCACAAGCTGCGGACCGGGAACCTTGGCGATTTCGGGGTCGACATTCGCGGTATCGATGCTGAAATCATCGCCCTCGGGAAGCAGGTAGCCGATCTCGTACAGAAAGGCTTTGTAGGCCTCGTGATCATGGGGTTGGCCGAGGCGCTGTTCGTGCCATGTATCAAGCTTTGCCTGCAGCACTTCACGCCGGTCCAGCAGGGCGCGGTTCTTTGGCCCCAGTTCGTGGACAAGGGCGGCCATGCCCTTCCAGAATGTGTCCGGTGTGACGCCGGTGCCTGAAAGCGCCTGATCGTCAATGAAATCGGCCAATAGCCGATCTACCTGCAGCCCAAACCGCGTCACCCGTTCTGTCATGATATTTCCTTCCGGTATGCAAAACCGCAGTCGCCACATCGGCCTGGCGGATTTTATACAAGATCTGGTTGCCCTGACAAACTCCATAACCGGTGAAGTCTACCAAACATTGCGCGGGTCGGGGGTCCGCGCGAAAATCGCCACTAATCCGGTCCGTTGTCGGCGTATTTCAGTGCGCTCAGGACGGCTTGTCCGGTTTGCATCAGGTGATTGCGCCACACTTTGAAAGCGGTGTCGGGGTCGCGATTTCGGAACGCTTCCATCAGGACTTCGTGTTCATTCATGGCTTCTTGCCAACGCGCATCATCCAAAATCGCCATATAGCGCCCTCGGCTGGCTCTCAGCATGAGCCGTTTATGTGTATCAAATATGACTTTGTTTTCTGATAGCTCGACAATCGTCCTATGGATTTCCGAATTCAGCCTGAAGTAGGCGCCTCGGTCGTCGCCATCGAAATATCCTTGCATTCGAATGTGCTTGGTTTGCAGTTTTTTGAGTTCACTGTCCGTTACCTTCCCGGCAACGCATTCCGCTGCGAGCGCTTCAATGACAGCAATGACTTCAAACAGTTCTTTTACTTCTTGCGGCTCGAGAGGTTTGACGTGGGCACCGAGGTGGACAGGGCTATCAACCAATCCGTCAATCGTCAGTGTTTTGATAGCCTCGCGAATTGGTGTTCGCGAAACTCCGAGCGTTTCGCTGAGTTCCTGTTCGACAATCCTCTCGCCCGCCTTAAGCTCACCGGTGACGATCATCTCACGAAGCGCGTCAACGACGTGATCGTGCAGGGACACCTTCAGAATGCGCTGCTTGCCTTTTGCTCGAACGGCCAATTTCTGCTGGTTCATATGGCGTGCCTCATCACAGGTCTCGAATTGGCCACACTCTACTTTGGACCGGGTGCAACAGTAAACGATTTACATTTTGCATATTGAATGCAATCATAACATTCGAGCATGGAATATGCAGGTCATCGTACGGCAGCGCAACCAGAACAGGGTGCAAGGAAACCCGCCTCTCCAATGCGAAAGCCGGCCATCTAGTGAGTTTACCCAAGTCAATTCGATTGCGATGTTCCTGCCGTCATTGCTGAAACCGCTGCCGGAAAAGCCAATGCGAATTCTGCTGATCAATCCCAATACCACCCAAGCCGTGACTGACCGGCTGGAGGCCGCCGCGCGCGGCGTAATGGCCCCGGCCAACGAGCTCGTCGCCGTGACTGCACCGATCGGCGTTCCCTACATCTCCACGCGATCTGAGGCTCTGATTGGCGGCGGGCAGGTTCTGGAGATATTGGCTGAGCGGCACGGCGAATTTGACGCCGCCATCGTCGCCGCCTTCGGTGATCCGGGGTTGGGTGCAGCGCGTGAGTTGTTTGACATCCCGGTGATCGGGCTTGCAGAGGCAGGTATGCTGACCGCTTGCATGTTGGGCGGCAAGTTTTCCATCGTCACATTTGCTACCGCGTTGGGGCCGTGGTACCGCGAATGCGTCGCTTGGCACCGGCTCGAAGATCGCTGCGCCGGAGTATATATGCTGAACGGGGAATTTAGCTCCATCGCTGATGTGCAGGACGAAAAAGCCGAACAGCTTGTCGAATTGGCGAGACAGGTGGTGGATACAGGCGACACCGATGTGGTGGTGCTGGCAGGCGCGCCGCTGGCCGGACTGGCGGCACTGTTACGTGACACGATAACGGTGCCGGTCATTGATTGTGCCGAAGCGGCAATAAAGCAGGCCGAGGCGCTGGCTGCATTGCGCCCGCGCGGCGCCGCAGCCGGCAGCTTCCGTCGCCCCGCAGGCAAGCCGTCCCGCGGTTTGTCGCCTGCGCTGGCAGCGCGGATCGGCGGCGAATGAGGGACAGGGAATGAGGGACAGGGGGATGAGGGACAGGGGGATGAGCAAAACCTGGCCGCCTGGCCTCGCCGAACTTGCGGTCGTCTACCGTCACGGCAGCGCAGACCCGATCGCAGATGCCGATACCGGCCTGATGCGGATCGCAGCGAGGCGCAAGCCGGCAGCTGGGTCTGGCCGGCTGGGCCTGGCCGGATGGCTGGTCGATGACTGACGCCGACCACGCAGCAATTGCCCGCGCCTTTCTCGATGCCAGACAGGGCGCCGAAAACCTTTCAGAAGACCGGTCGGAAGGGTTGAACCTGACGATAGAGGATGCCTATGCGATCCAGTCGCTCGTTGCTTCGCAGCTCGGTCCGGTCGGCGGGTTCAAATTTGCTCGCAGACCGGGCCAGTCCGCAATCATGGCACCGATCCAGCAGGTCGACATTCATCCGTCAGGCTGGCGCTTTTCCTCATCTGGCAGGCATGTCGGCATCGAGCTGGAGGTCGGCTTTCGCTTTCTTGCCGCACCTCCGCCGGTGGGCAGGCCGGATTTTGCGGAGCTGTTGCGCGCCCGGGTCGCCCCGGTGGCCGTCATCGAGCTGGTCCGGACACGTCTGGAAAATCCCGACGCAGCATCTGAAATGCTGAAGCTCGCAGATCACCAGCAGAATGGCGGGCTGGTGGTGGGCGAGGCAGCGCGGGACTGGGACGGATCTCCGCTCGAGGCCGTCAGCGCCCGGCTGGACATCGACGGCACGATGGTGCTGGACGGTATTGTGCGTTTGCCATTCGGCGGCGCCTTTGACTGTCTCGTCGCGCTTGCGCGCATGACGGGGGATCATTGCGGCGGGCTGCAGGCGGGACATATGGTCATCACAGGGTCGTTGAACGGTCTGCCCTGGTTGCCGCCCGGCACGAAAGTGCGCGGCAGCATCGGCGGCATCGGATCGGTGGCAGTTGATATTTGCTGAACGCAGTGCGGACCGCCCGACTTCCGTTACGTGCCAAAACCAGCCGTCGGGCGAACGATTATGTAGAACTGTAAGCGTTGACTTTTGAAGTCTTGAGTCCTGCACTGACCAACGCTTCAGCGAAAGCCACACCACAGCCGACACCGTCAATAATCGGCATTTCGAACTCCCTGGATAATTCGACCATCAAGTCAGCCATTCCCGCGCACCCTAAAACAACGGCTTCTGCCTGATCCTCGGTTATCGCCTTGCGGATTTCGTCGCGGATTTTTGCGGTGGTGGAGGGATCACCTGCTTCGAGTTCAAGAACCGGAATATCTGTAGCCCGAACACCAACGCACTTTTGCTTGAGCCCATACCTTGCAATATTCGCCTCAAGCCCGGGGACTGAACGCGACAAGGTGGTCACCACGCTGAACTTCGTCGATACCATGCTGGCAGCGTGATACGCGGCTTCGCCGATCCCAATGACGGGGACGTCCACCAAGCAGCGCAATGCATCGACGCCGGTGTCGTCGAAACAGGCTACAAGAATGGCATCCGCATCCCGATGACGCGCCACTTCGTCCAGAAGCCCGGGCACGCAGGTTGCCACATCGAGATAGCCCTGGATACTGGCCGGCCCCTCGGCCGGATTGGTCGCCACGATCTCGGTGTCCGGGCGTGCCACCGCCCGCGCCACATCGCCGATCTTTGCCGTCATGGAGGCTGTTGTATTCGGGTTAACGACGAGAAGTTTCATCACGCACATTCAGATATCGCCACCAAGATAGGCGGCCTTGATCCGGTCATCGTTCAATAGTTCTTTCGAGTTGCCCGATATTGCGACATTACCGGTTGTCAGCGCATAGGCCCGGTTGGAGATTGACAAGGCCATGCGTGAGTTCTGTTCAACCAGCAGAACAGACACGCCCTCATCCCGGTTGATCGCGACGATCGAGCGCGCGATATCCTGTACCAGCTTGGGCGCAATTCCGAGAGAGGGTTCATCCAGCAGCAGAAGGCGCGGTTTTGCCATCAGCGCGCGGCCGATGACCATCATCTGCTGCTCGCCGCCGGACAAGGTGCCCGCGGCCTGCAGGTAGCGTTCCTTCAGGCGCGGGAAGCGTTCGAAGATGCTTTCCAGTGTCTGCTTGATCCCGGCTTTGTCGGTGCGGGTGAAGGCGCCCATGAGCAGGTTGTCCTTCACGGTCATGAATGAAAAGACCCGCCGCCCTTCGGGCACCATGGCAATGCCACGGTTGACGATGTCGGAAGCGGACTTGCCGTTGATCTGATCGCCCTCGAAAATGATCTCGCCCGACTTGATCTTACTCAGGCCGGTGATCGCCCGTAGAATCGAGGACTTGCCCGCCCCGTTGGCTCCGATCAGCGCAACGGTTTCGCCTTTTTCAAGATCGATCGACACGCCCTTGAGTGCGTAAACATGGTCATAGTAGAGCTCGACATTGTCGAATTGCAGCATCTTGCTCATGATTCAGACTCCGATCTCGTCGTCGGTGCTGCCGAGATAGGCTTCGATGACCTTGTCATTGTTCTGGATTTCGGCGGGCGTCCCTTCTGCAATCATTTCGCCGAAATTCAGCACGACGATCCGGTCCGAGATCGACATCACAGCCAGCATGTCATGCTCCACCAGAAGAACCGTGACCCCTCGATTGTCCCGTACCGAGCGGACCAGTTCGACCATGCGCATCGTTTCGTCATGGTTCATCCCCGCGAAAGGCTCGTCGAGCAACAGGACCTTGGGGTCGGTCGCCAGGCCGATCGCGATGCCGAGCGCGCGCAGGTTGCCCTGCGGAAGGTTGGAGGCAAGTTCGTGCGCGATCTCGCTCATGCCGAGGAACTCGATCAGTTCGTCGGCGTAACGACCGAAAGCCTCGACATCCTTCTGCGCCGTATTCGAACTCCAGAAATAACCGGCAAGGGAAGCGCTGGCGCGCAGATGCTGGGCGACGATCACGCTTTCGCGGACTGTCATGCTGCGGAAGATCGTTGTCTCCTGAAATGTCCGCACCACCCCCTTGCGGGCGACAATGTGAGGTTTGAGGTTCGATATGCGCTCGCCGCGAAACAACACCTCGCCCGAGGTGGTCGGCAGGAAGGACGAGATCATCTTGAACAAAGTGGATTTGCCCGCCCCGTTGGGGCCGATCACCGACAGGATCTCGTTCTCGGCAACATCGAAAGTGATGTTGTTGTTCGCGGTCAGCCCGCCAAATTTCTTGGTGACGTTGGTAACCTGCAGCAGCGCGCTCATCTGCCATTTCCTCCGGTGCCGGGAAGCCGGAGACTCAGGAGCCCGTTCGGCAGAACGAGTATCAAGACGATCAGCAGGCTGGAATAGATCAGCAATTGAAACTTGCCGAACTCAAACAGCAAGTCCCAGCCGAAATAGAGCACCAACGTACCCAGCATCGGACCGAAAACGTAGCCCAGGCCGCCAAGGAAGCAGTTGAGCATGAAATTCACGCTGTCCGCGACCTGGAAGCTCGACGGATAGACCGATTGCGCTATGGAGCCGAACATGGCCCCGCCGATGCCTCCGAAAAATGACGAGATCGCGAAGATGATAATGCGGATATGGGCGATATTGACGCCGATGGAGCTTGCCAGTTCCTCGTTCTGCTGCATGGATCGGCAGAGGTGGCCAAGGCGTGAATTCACCAGCCGATATAGCGTCGCAAAGGTCAGCACCATGAGAATGCAGGCGGTAAGCCGGGCAGAGGGATCGACGTGATACCCTTGGCACCGTTTGTGATCGGCAGGGCCAGCGCCGTCAGCGTAACCACCTGGGTCAGCACCAGCGTGATCATTGCGAAATAAACCCCGCGCAGCCTCAGGATGGGCACGCCGATCAGCATCGATACAAGAGCCGCAAACAGTCCTGCGATCGGCAAGGTGAGCCAGAATGACATGCCTGCCTTGGTGACCAGGATTGCTGAAACATAGGCCCCGATCAGGGCAAAGGCGCCCTGCCCGATATTGATCCGGCCAATGTAGAAAGTGAGCCACACTCCGGCGCTCGCAATCGACAGCAGCGCAACGGACGTCAGCGTGAAATAGAAATCGGTCCGGCCAGTCGCGGTAATGATCATCGGCACCGCCACGAAAAGTGCCAGCAGGAAGATTGCAAGACCGACGAGCCTGGGAACAATGAGTGTCTTCATCACCTCATCCCCACGGCTTGCCCATCAGACCCTGTGGTCGGATTGCGAGGAAAATCATCAGCGACACGAAAATCAGCAGATAGGTGATGTCGCCATATTGCGAAAGCAGCGCCAGACCGATGGCCTCGAGAAAACCGAGGATAATGCCGCCTGCGATGGCGCCGGAAATCACCCCGGCGCCGCCGATCATCACCATCATGAAGGCCTTGATCGAGGTCGGTCCGCCCATCCCGAGATTGACCCCGGTAATGGTGACGAGGAGCCCGCCGACGAGGCCGGCCAGCATCGCTCCGATCGCGAAACCGATCATCGAATAGCGGTCCACGTTGACGCCCATGAGCTGGGCAGCGGTACGGTCCTGTGCCAGCGCGCGCAGGGCCCGGCCGGTCTTGGAATACTGCATGAACAGGATGAAAAGGACGATGGACAGGATCGCCAGAACACAGATCAGAATACGGTCATAGGGCATGATCAGCCGGAAATCCCAGTTGAAAACGCCATCGACGATCTTGGGCACGCCGCGCTGTTTTTCGCCAAACACCAGCAGAATGATCGCATCCAGCAGGAAGGCAATCGCCGCGGCCAGCAGCATGGTGCTTTCTTCCCGCGCCGATCGTCTGATTACCGGTGCGAACAGGAACTTTTCGATCAGCAACCCGAGCACGGCCAGCGTGACGCAGGACATCAGCAGCGCCAGCACGAATGGCCAACCAAGCTGGCCGTAGAACGTGTAGGTGACAAATCCGCCCAGGACGTACATTTGCCCGTGGGCAAAGTTCAACACGTTCATGAGTGCGAATATCAGCGTCAGCCCCAGGGCGATCATCGCGTATTGCGCGCCGAGATACAAACCGTTGGCCAGTATCTGTTCCATCCGTTCCCCCGTTGGAAGTGTGTTGTCCCGGGCCGACGGTGCGGCCCGGGATCGCTATGGCAGTCCCCGACGCCGGGACGGTTCAGTCCACCTCAGCCACGAACAGCGTTTGGAATTCGCCGTCCTTAAAAACGTTGACGACGAGCGGTACGGCCACCTGGCGCTTCTGTCCGAAGGATGACATGCCGACATATTTCAGCTTGGCATCGCCTTTCATGTAGGGGTTGGGCGCGTCCAGGGTGTCCATGGTCTTCTTGAACTCTTCGACATTGTCGATCGCCTCAGGGTTCGCTTTCAGCGTCTCCAGGATATATTCAAGCGCATAGACCTTGGTGTTGGACTCGTCGTTATACTCGCCAAACATTTTGGTGTAGCGGTCGACGAATTCCATCATCATATCCGAGGCGACCTCGGGCGTCGACGCACCGCCGACAGAGATGAATCCGTTCGCCAGATCGCCCGCGCCTTCACGCAGAACCTGCGCGTCCTGCGCGGTTTCGGTCGAGATAGTGCCTTCAAATCCGAGCTCACGAGCGGAGCGGATCAATTGCGGCGCGTTCGCGGGCGACACGCCCGATAGCACCAACAGGTCCGGTCGGCTCCGCATGACCGGCGTCAGCACAGGCGTGAAGTCAGTCGTGTCGACCTGATAGGTCACGTTGTCAGAAACCACTTCAAGGCCAAGTTCCTTGGCCGCGGCAACACCACCGTCGCGCTGACTCAGCGGGTCGGATTCATTCGCGGCAACGAAAGCGACGGTTTTCACGCCTTTCTCATCGCGCAGATACTTGTAGATCGCAGGACCGGATTGGTAGTTCGCCACCATACCCAGAACGGCGTTTGACGCGGGCGGCTTGTACAACTCTTTCGGGAAGGCGTAGGGAAAGTACACGATCCCATTTGCCTCAGCCACCGGCCGCACGGCGGCTGCACCGTCATCGACATTGGGGCCGACGACGTAGTGAATGCCACCCTGCGCCATCTTTTCCATGCCGGCAATTGCACGCTTGGGGTCTTTCTGATCGTCGAAGGACACGATCTCGATGTCATAGGTTGTATCGCCGATCTTGTAGCCGCCGGTCTCATTGATCCAGGCCGCCCGGGTCTCCATCGAACGTTGGTTGGAAATTCCCCAAGCCGCTGCCGGTCCACTTGTAACGCCGACGAAACCGACTTTCAGCACAGGGTTGTCAGCGAATGCCAAGGTCGCCTGAAACGTAGCGAAGGCCGCAGCCATCACCGACGCTTTCAACAATGTTCTTCTCTTCATGATTAGCTCCCAATTTGAATCTCTTCGACCAGCGCCGCCACGCTGAATCAAAGCCGGATTCCTTAGCTTCCCCGCCAGATCCGTATTGACATACAATGATTGTTAACAAAGATTGTCAACAAAAATTGTGGTATTTTGTCAACGAATCACGTATATTCAGGCCGCGAAACTGAAGGCAATCTTATGAAACAGGACAGTATCCAGGCTGCGGAAAGCCTGGAACAGGATCCAGATGAGCAGATGATCGTCGATCGCATTTACTCTGCGGTGATGGAGCGGCGGCTGGCGCCCCGAACCAAGTTGAGCGAGAGTGCCCTTTGCGAGAGTTTTGGTGTCGGCAGAATGCGTGTGCGCCAGGCGCTCTTGCTGCTGGCGAGCCAGGGGATCGTTGATCTGCAATCGAACCGCGGAGCCTATATCGCCTGCCCCGGACCAAGGGAGGCGCAGGAGGTGTTCGACGCCCGCCTCATGATAGAAACCGGGATCGTGCGCGAGATGGCAACAGGGGCGCCGCAGAATGTGATCGACCGGCTCCGGCATCATATCGAACTGGAGGAAGCGGCTCGCCAACGCAGCGAACGCACCGAAATCATTCGCCTGTCGGGCGAATTCCATGTCGAACTGGCCAATGGCCACGGTAATACAGTGCTTGCACGGCTGCTGCGGGAATTCGTCACCCGCACATCGCTGATCGTTGGACTATTTGGGGTCAACCGGCAATCGACCTGCCCGGAGGAAGAACACAATCAGATCGTTGATGCCATAGCCAGCGGCGATGGTGACGTGGCAGCGGCAAAGATCCGCGATCATTTTGATCGTATCCGTAACGGGCTCGATTTGACACGTGCCGAAGCGGCACAACCGGATCTCGTCAAAATTCTTGGTGGTCGATAAACACGATTGCCTACAAAGGGAACTTGACCGCTGCCGGAGCGGCGCAGCGGCGTCGTACCATGAACTCAATGACGAATTCGCTTTCTGAAAAAAGCGGAAGAGGCTCGGCGGCATCACGCAGCCCGCGATCAAGCCCGGCCTTGATGTCAATGCCGCTCGCGCCGGCGACGACATTTCGTGTTCCGTCGGCGAATATCGCGTGTGCAGGAATTGTAGACGTGCTGGTACCGTCGCCCACTGCCTCTCCGGTCTTCTCAGCGGCCTGCCGCAACATCTGGGCGCCCGGACTCTCTTCCGGATCCTTGAGATCGACGCCCGTGGCGATGGTCACGCCATCGTTGCAGACGATCGGCGCTCCCCACTTCTTCTGGATGAGGACGATTTTGACTTCGGGCCAAGCGTTACGCGAATAGCATCGGCCAGCGCAGCAGCGCCCCGGAGGATCTTTTCGCGCGCTTCTGATCGAAAGAGAATTTGTTTGTGTGCCATTGTGTGACGGCTCCCGCGGCCATTACCGGAATAGATGACGTGACATTTCAATCTTCGGTGCGGCGATGCGCATTGAGCCTGATCAAAACCGTTGTAGCGATCGTGAAGCGTATTCTGGTGTTCGGGTCGGATCTGGCGATCGGGCGAGACGTCAAGACCCGTCCACGGGGCCTCGCTGTGAGGGTAACGGCTCGGCCGACCCTGTATTGTCGATCTTCAAGGCAGGCCGCAGCCGTGCGTTGACGCGCCGCACCGCACCACCGGAGGGAAACGTAACATGGTCACCTCTGGCGGGCCGGCCATCTACCGTGAGTTCAATTCTTCCCGTCCCCAAATGGTCGGGATCCTCAATCTGAATGGCGAGCACTCCGTCCGGTCCGGAGACCCGCGCCTCCGCTCCGCCCCATTCGCGCGGCATGCAGGGCGATATCCTGACCGCGCCATTGTCGAGCGACAGCCCCAAAATGCCTTCAACGCCCAGCCGCCAAGTCCAGCCGGCGGCGCCGGTGTACCACGTCCACCCCGCCTGACCGACGCTTGGTCCAGCACCTCTGACGTCGGCGGGCACGACATACGGTTCGGCCCGGTATCGCTCCGCTTCGGTTTGGCTGGCAGTGCGGCGGATCGGGTTGATCAGGTCGAAGATGGTGTGCGCCGCGTTGCCGTCGCCCAGCCGCACATGAGCCAATCCGAGCCATGCAGCACCGTGCGTGTACTGGCCGCCATTCTCACGTACACCAGGTGGGTAAGCGCGGATATAACCCGGATCGCGCGGCGTGCGGTCGAATGGCGGCCAGAGCAGGCGCACCAGCCGGGCCTCGCGGTCGACCAGGTGGGAAGTCGCCGAGCCGATAGCCTCGGCAGTCCGCGCGGCGGAAGGGCCACCCGCCAATGCGGACCAGGACTGGGCGATGCTGTCGATTTTGCATTCGTCGCAGTCTTTCGAACCCCAGGGCAGTCCCTCGTCATCGAAGGCGCGTACATACCATTCGCCGTCCCAGCCTGCCCGGTCAGCGGCACTGCGCAACTCTTCGGCCTGGCTTCGCCAGATCCTGTCCAGATCGTCGCGGTTGACCAGCGCTGCGAGATCGGCGAAGCCGTCGGCACAGACGGCCGCGAACCAGGCCAACCAGATGCTTTCGCCCCGCCCGTATCGGCCGACCCTGTCCATGCCGTCGTTCCAGTCGCCTCCGCCCATCAAAGGCAGACCGTGGGCTCCGGAAGTGACGCCTTGCTCCAGTGCCCGCAGGCAATGGTCGAAAATTGGCGCGCGTTCCGGCCCGGCCTCAAACAGGGCATATCGGTCCTCCTCGTCATCATTGAGCGGCGGCGCGGAGAGGAAGTGCACCTCTTCCTCAAGGATCGAAGTGTCGCCAGTGGCCGCCACATAGCGGCTGGTCACGTAGGGCAACCACATCAGGTCGTCGGAATAGCGTGTACGCACGCCGCGACCGGCGGGCGGATGCCACCAGTGCAGAACATCGCCTTCCTCGAACTGCCGCCCGGCGCATTCGAGGATATGTGCGCGGACCCGATCCGGCTCGGTGAACATCAGCGCCATCATGTCCTGAAGCTGGTCGCGGAATCCGAAGGCGCCGCCGGCCTGCTGGAAGCCCGCCCGGGCCAAGACCCGGCAGCCGAGCGTCTGATGCAGGAGCCAGCGGTTGATCATCAGGTCGAAGGCATCGTCCGGCGTGGTAACCTGGACGGCGCCGAGACGGCGGTCCCAGATCTCTTCGGTTTCTGCCAATGCCTTGTGAACTCGCTCCAGGTCCGTCCATTCGGCAATCAGCATCTCCGTCTCGGCAAGATCGTTGCCATCACCCAGCACAAAGACGACCTCCTCGGTCTCACCGGGCCCGATGTCGAGATGAACCTGGAAGGCGGCGCAGGGGTCCGCGACGCCGTCGACCTTTTCGCCGAGGCTCCAACGCGCAAGTCCCGCGGGCCGGCCGCGTCCGCCTTCGCGGCCGAGAAACTCCGACCGTTCGCAAGTCAGGCTGTGAGGCGGACGGCTCGAGGCAAGAAACGCCACACGCTCGCCAAATTCCGAATTCCAACTGTTGCGGGCGATCAGCGCGTGGCTTGCGACATGATAGCCGCAGATGACATGGGGCCGCGCAGTGCTGGCGAGTGCGCCAAGCAGCCACTCGGCGTAGTAGGTCGCCGTGAGGCGGCGGCCGCGCCCGCCGGGATTGGAAATGCGAAGGATCGCGAGCTTGACCGGCGCATCTGGCGGCACGAAAACGGTGAGACGCTGCTCAAGGCCGTTACCGTTACGCAGCCAGGTGGTCATGCCGGCGCGGTGATGGATCTGGCAGGTTTCGCCACCCCCGGATGGCTCAGGCGTCGGTGTCCAGACCTCGGCCGTCTCCTCGTCGCGAAGATAGAGGGCCTCCGCCTGGGGATCGACGACCGGATCGTTGGACCAGGGCGTGAGGCGCCGCTCGCCGCTGTTGATGGCCCATGTGAAGCCCAGGCCGGCCTCGGAGACGATGGTGCCGAACGTCTCGTTGGCGAGCACGTTGCACCAGGGCGCGGGGGTGCGGATTCCTGGCTCCAGATGGATCACGTAGTCCTTTCCGTCCGGTGAAAATCCGCCATAAGTGTTGTCGAATAACAGATCGGCTGGGCGCACGATCGCGGCTGCAGGCACCGGAATGTGTGCCGGAGCGCCAACCGGTTCGAAAAGCGGCGGCGCCGAGCGTCCGAGGTCTTGCACCGTTCGCCCGCCGGCCAGCGTCTCGGCCGCACCGTCGAGGACCACCCGGGCGGTGGATTCCAGCATCCGCCGCTCCGGCTCGCCGATCCGGTCGGCCGCGTGCATGTGGATGCCGCCCTTGCCGCCCAACCCTTCGGCAACGCCTGCCTCGCGCAACGCCGAAAACAGATAATCGCGGATCGGTTCCTCGTAGCCGGATGTCCCCGAGCGCATGATAACCAGGTCCGCGTGCAGGCCATGCCGGCGCCACCACTGATGTGCCCGGATTGCAGCTGGAAGCAGTCTGGCATGATCGGCATCGATAATACGAACCAAGACTATCGGCAGGTCGCCGGAAAGACCCAGGCCCCACAGGGACGACTGGTCCAAAAGCCTGGTGCGGGGATCGCCGGCCAAGGGCCGCGGATACAGCAGATCGTGGCAGAGCGCCTGGGCATCGGCCAGTGACACGGGCGTGAGCCCGAGCCGGTGTGCCTCAAGTGCGGCGGAGCGCGCAGCATCTTCAAACGCCCAATCAAGGGCAGCCAGCGCAGCGTAACGCTCGGCGATCTCGATAGCGGATTCCCGCGAGCCGGCGGCAATGGTAATGAAAGCGACCTGTGCCCGCGCCTGTGGCGCCAACCGAACCTTGGTGCGCAGCGCCATGACCGGATCGAGGGTCCATCCCGTTGTGCCGGAAAGCGGGCCGGTTGCGCCAGGGGGCAGAGCGAATTCGCCATGACGGCCGAGAAAAGCACCGCGGTCGGTCTCGAAGCCGTCCGGCGCAATGTCCGGGTCTTCGAACAGGACATGGTGGAGCAATACGGGCGGCCGGTCCCCGGGCCGCCGGGGCCGCCGGATGAACAGGAGCCCGTGGTGCGAGGTCAGCCGCTCGCCGTGCACAAAGAGCTTGCTGAACGCCGGGTGCCGCTCGTGCATGGCAGCCGGCGCGAGCACCACTTCCGCGTAGCTGGTCAGGTCGATCTCGCGCGGCATGTCGCTCTCGTTGACAAGGGTAATGCGGCGGATCTCAACATCGTCGCCCGGCGCGATGACGATTTCCGTGCTGGCGGAGATGCCGTAATCCTGTTGGTGAAACTCCGCCTTATGGGCGTGGAAGGCGACCTGCGCATCCTGATCCGGGGATCCCGACGGCCGATGGCCGACAGACCAGACCGAACGGGTTTTTGCATCGTGCAGATAGATCCGCATATTTCCGTCATCACATACCGAGTCGCCGGTCCAACGCGTGAGCGACTGGTCATGCCACCACAGCGCACTGCCGCCCGCGCCAGTGATCCACGACGCCATGCGCCCGTTGCCGATGACATGGATTTGCGGCGAAGGCGCAGCCGGAGAATCCCAACCGTGCAGCGGCGGGGCAGCTTTTCGGGCGAGATCGGGCGCGGCACTCTCCACGTCGATCGTTGTCTCTTCGGGAAATTCCCAGGGAACGCGTTCCTGAAGCAGAAGCTCCATCGAACGGATACGAGGGTCACGGCTGAACCGCCTGACGAGAACATTGTCGTTAAGCGCGTTGCCGATGGCAGCGATGATCATGCCCTGATGGTGTGCCATAAACGCGTGCACCGGGGTGAATTCTTCCTGAGCGGGCCGGCGATCTGGAGTAAAATCCACGGATTCGAAAAAACCGTAGCGGCCGCGGAGCCCCAACTTTTCCAACCGGCGCAAGTTCTGCACCGCTTCGCAGGGCGAGACAGCGAGCGCCAGTGCGCTGGCATACGGGGCAACCACATAGTGCTCGGAGAGACCGCGCTTGAGACCAAGGCCGGGAACGCCGAAGGCCTGATACTGGTAACGGTGCTCGGCGTCGCGGGTGGCATAAGCAGATTCCGACACGCCCCAGGGAAGTCCCAGTTTCTCTCCATACCGCTGCTGCACGGCAACTGCGGCGCGCTCGCTTTGGCCCAACAGTCGCCCGCTATCGCTACGCAGGAGAAGCGAAGGCATCAGATATTCGAACATTGAGCCGTTCCAGGACAAAGCCGTCAGACCACCCCCGGTCCGCGTGATCGGCCGGCCCAGATGGAACCAGTGCTCGGTGGGGACGTCGCGCTTGGCAATGGCGAAATAGCTGGCCAGCCGCGCCTCGGTAGCCAGCAGATCATAATGGTGCAAGTCCATGCGGTCCGAACTGACGTTATAGCCGATGTAGAAAGTCCGGGTCTCGCTATCGTAGAGCAGGCCGAAATCCATCCCGAAGGCTTCGCGACCGGCGCGCTCCGCGCTCTCCAGAAGTCCCTTCCGGAGCGCTGCCTGGGCATCGGTTCCACGCTCGACAGCGCCGCCCAGATCAGCCAGCCACCGTCGTGCCACTGCATCTTCACCATCCGTTTCCGCCAGCGCTGTGTGCGCCATCGCCGCGCGTTCCTCCACACCTTCCAGCGGTGTCCGCAATCCCAGAAGATCGTCGATGCGCCGCGCAAGCCCGGCAAGTGACGGCGGCGGTGTCTCGGTCAGCAGGCACCAGGGCGAGAGAGCGTCGAGATCGCGCCGCATATACGCGATGTGGTGGCCCACCCGCTCCAACCAGGTGTGGATTTCACGCGTATCCGTCTCCGCAGATGCGTCCAGCGCGTGCGCGAAAAGGGCCTCCAGCTCCGGCCAATCAGACATGTAAAGGTCCTGCAGCCCTGACCGCCAAGACGATGGCGTCGACTGGAACGAGCGAATGCGGTCGAGCATCATATCGAGTTGACCGACGATCATATCGGAGTGCGGTGGTGCAAGCGGGGCGACGGCCTCGCGCAGCAATCCGATCACATCTTCCAGCCCCATCCATAGCGCCGGCGGAAACGCCGGCCCGCGCGTCGCCTCCAGGCAGCCCTCCCGCAAGGTCAAGAGGCTGACTGCGAGGTTGCCGCTGTCGACGGTTGAGACATAGCGCGGCTGGAGCGGCTGTAATGTGCGGGTGTCGAACCAGTTCAGTATATGGCCGCGGTACCGTTCCAGTCGATCAAGCGAATCGAGAGTGTAGCGCGTGCGCGCCGAAAGATCGGGCAAACCCAGATGACCGAGATCCCAGGCCGTCAGCGAGGACAGGAACAACATGCCGATGTTGGTCGGAGAGGTTCTATGTGCGATCTCCTCGTGCGGCTCGCTCTGGTAGTTGTCGAGCGGCAGCCAATTGTCGTCCGGCCCCGCGAAGGTCTCGAAATAAAGCCAGGTGCTCCGGGCAAGATGGCGCAAAAATGTCCGATCCTCGCCGTCCAGCATTTCAGCCGCCGGCCGGCGTCTGCGACTGATGAACAGAGCAATTTCAGGCGAGGCGAACCAGAGCAGCAGCAGCGGCGCGGCACCGGGAAGCGCGGCCGGATTTGCCGTGGCCAGTGCCAGAGTGATCAGCGCTGCCAGCACAGGCGCTCCTGCCATCTCGACCCATGCCCGCGCGCGCCCGCCACCCACGAGCGCAGTGGTATGGGCGGCCGAAGTCCATTCCAGCATCCGCTGCCGCGAGACGAAAACGCGCCAGTTGGCCCGCAAGATGGCGTCGACGAAGATCACCGCCTCGTGGGCCATGAACACGATGGCGAGCAGCCACCGGCCGGCATGGTCCGCCAGCTGTCGCAACCGTTCCCGTACGGCACCTCGCCGGCGGCCGCGGCCAAAACTGGTCACAAGATCGGTGAACAGATATGCCGCCGGTGCCGCCACGGTCAGCGCAGACCAGATCCAGGACGCGCCGGGCAGCGCAAGCCAGCCGACTGCCGCCAGAGTGACGAGTGCAACCGGGATCAGACTGCGGCGCAGATTATCGAAGATCTTCCAGCGATCAAGTGCGGAGAGCGGGTTGGCGAACCGGGTTCCGTCGCGTCCCGGCACCGGCCCCGCAAGCCAGGGCAGGAGTTGCCAGTCGCCACGCACCCAACGATGCGCGCGGCGGGCATATTCGAGATAGCTGGAAGGGAACCCCTCATAGAAAACCACGTCCGTGGCCAATGCCGCGCGCCCGTGAAGCCCTTCGAACAGATCGTGACTGACAATCGCGTTTTCCGGGACCCGGCCGTGCAGGCTGCGGCGGAACGCGGCAACGTCATAGGCACCCTTGCCGATAAACACACCTTCGCCGAAAAGGTCCTGGTAAACGTCGGAGACCGCTCGACTGTAAATGTCGATCGCCGTATCGCCGGTATAAAGTCGTGTAAAGATCGACCGATCACCAGAATCGGGCGAGATCTCGACACGAGGCTGGATGAAGGTGTAGCCGCACAGAACCTGTCCCGTCTCGGCGTCGAATTCCGCCCGGTTCAGAGGGTGGGCAAGCGCGCCCAGAAGGCGGTTGACAGACCCCGCCGGCGCCACGGTGTCTGCATCGAGGGTTATGACGAAGCGAACGCCGCGCAGCGCCTCGATATCGCCCTCATGCACCGCAAATGCGTCATCCGCCTCGTCGAGGATGAACTCATTGAACTGCTCAAGTTTGCCGCGCTTGCGCTCCCATCCCATCCAGCAACCTTCGGCCTCGTTCCAGCGGCGCTTGCGGTGGAGGAGCATGAATGGCGCGTGATCGGGGTATCGCTCGTTCAACCGTCGGACGCCGGCGACAAGCTCCGCCTCGATCGGCGCGTCCTGAGGGGTGTGCTCAGTGTCGGCGTCCGCGAGATCACTGAGCAGTGCAAAACGCAATAACGGATCGGGATTGGTCAGCCAGTGCGTTTCGATTTTTTCCAACAGGGCGATAACCTCATCGGGCTTGCGCAGGATCACCGGAGCAACAATGGCCGCCGTGCATCCCTCTGCAAGACCGCGCTTGAATTCAAGCTTCGGGAGCACGCGCGGCGGAACGATTAAAGTCACGATCCAATGAGTGAGCGTCACGCTGATGATTGAGGCCGGCGCAAGCGCGAGAATAAGTCCTGCAACCCAGCCGGCGGCTCCCGCATCAAGCGTGGCGAGCAACATGGCCGGCGGCGCGAGCGCGCCGGCGCCAAACCCGATCAGCGCTCCGGCATAACACTTGCCGGCATGGGCGAGGGTCCAGCGCCGCAACGCTGCAATGGGCGTGGCGCGAAATCCCAGCGCCACTTCGATCTCATGACGCCCCTCGGCGACCAGCCAGCAGCCGATATGACCGCGGCGCGGCGCTGCGGTGTGGACCGCTGCCAATTTCATTGCCTCGGACGCCACGTCGCATTCCGACAGGCCGGCGCCCAGAGCTATCTCCTCGACAGCGTTTCGGTACCGATCACGGGTGTCGAAGTCCATCGCGGGATACACACCCGCGGGATCGTCGCGCAGGATCGCCTCGACCCGGCTGACTCGATCGAAGAAGTCCTTCCAGGGAATGTTTGACACCGCCATCAAGGTTGAGATCGCGCGCGATACCGCCTCTGTCGGGTCATGGGTCTCCCGATAGGCCGAACCCGGTGTCGGTGCGAAGGGCATCACCAATTCCGGCACAAGCTCGGAGAAGGCCGTGACGAGTGTCTCCAGACAGGCAAGACGCAGCATGGCCGGGAACGCCCACAGTTCGGCGATGGTGAGCGGCGCCCCCTCCTGATAGGCGTCGACAAAGCGCACCGCTGTATCAAGACTGATCTGCATATGAGCAGCATCGAGCATGCCGTGCGCCAGGAGGAAAACCCTCGGCAATCCGTTACATTCGGGCGCGGAGAGGCAAGGCAGGCGGCGATAGAAAGCAGGCGGCATGTCCTCACGGATCTGCAATATGGCCCGGCGCACATAATATTCGTTGTCCAGAAGCCACTCCGCCGCCTTGGTGGCGTCGGGCGGCGGATCGGCGCAGAGGCTGCGCGCATGGTCCAGCCAGCCGGGCACGGCGGCTAAATCGGCCCATACCGCTGCCGGCCGGGGCCGGCCGGGACAGACGCCGTGGTGGGCTTTTAACGCACCAGCAGCCTGGGTGAGAGTGTCTGGTGCGTCCGGTAGACGCGAGTTCAAGACAGGGTCCGGCCCGGAAGTCTCTGAGGCGACGCGACCACCGAGTTTTGCTGGCGCAACTGCGGTCGCGCGGTCTGGCCACGCACGAGTAGGATTGGTGTCGTCACATGGCTCATCAGATAATCGGCGACGCTTCCTACCGAAAGGTCCCGATGGCCGCTGAACCCGGAGGCAGAGAGTACGATGACATCAGTTTTTTCGTCCGCTACCGCACGCGCGATTTCGTGGCGCGGATCGCCGCCGGACAGTAACCGGGTGCGAATCGCGCCGCCACTCCGCGACAGCCGCGCCTGTATCTGTTTCAGATATCGCTGTCCGATGCGCGCGTTCCGATTCCTCAGCTGATCACGCATTTTCAGATCCTCTGCTTCAAGCGGCCCAACCTCGGTAAGCGTGACTTCCGGCGTCGCGTGAACGAGAAGCAGTTCAGCGTCATGGGCCACAGCGATATTGACCGCAATCGGCAGGGCGCATTCCGCTCGAGAGGAAGAATCGAGCGGGGTCATCACCCGATTGTACCTGATCGCGCCCTCTCCGACCTCGGTCGTCGGCGTAAGAAGGACAGAGCCGGACACGGACTCCGCAACGCGACGCGCCGTGCCGCCCAGTCCGCATTCGCTCAAACGGCTTTCGCCGCAGGCCCCCAGCACTGTCAGATCAACCTTATGTTCATACGCCCATGCGCAGATGCGTTCGGCGGCTGCGCCCTCCAGGACGAGCGCTTCGGCGCCGATATTACGGTCGGTTCCCGAGACAAGGCGTTCCACGTCCGCCATGGCCTCGTGATGGCGCAGATGCCATTCCACGGGATCGGTCGGGGTATGGCGCCGGGATGTCGGTTCAAGCACCCGCATGACCGTGAGCCGCGCTCCCATGGTCTCTGCAACAGCCGCGGCGTGCGCCAGCACAGAGCGTGCGAAGGCAGAGGAATCCACACAGGCCATCACGTGATGGAAGCCCGGTCGGCTGATAGCAGCGGGGACGGGCACAAAACGGGTCAGGCGATCTTCCGGATAATCAAGCTTGGGCATGACGAATTCCTCCTCAAAAACGCTCGCACAATTTCAGAATTGACGTTCCACCATTGTTTTCTCGTACTTTTTGGAACGCAGACTGCGTCAGGCGGACAGCAATGCGAAAGTCGGCGACGCAGCCGCACTTGGCGCCGCCCGAGCCTGTCGTTGGCAAAAGGGAAGCGTCAAAGCCGCAATTATTCTAGCTGCGTTGTCCGGCGTCGCTCCATGACATGAGTCAATGTCATGAGTCCTAGCAGCCAGATTTGAACACAACGGTCATTGCAGTGCAAACACAATCATCCTTGAGGCGCGGATTTGCGATAAATCGGGGCCGAGATCATTCCCAGGGCGGGCAAACTGGCCCGCCTCCGGGCATCGTTGCAAGGCAAGACGCCTTGGCCCCAACGTTCAGCACCATTGTATTTTGGCTCTTGGTGCCAGAATGTCGCAGGGCTGCTTCGCATACTTGATTACACCTGCCACAATGCCCATTTCTGAATCATCACCAAGTTCACGCTTCATACGAGGTTTCTGCTTTACGCGGGAAATCTGCTGAACCGCCGGTAGCCCCGGGGCGGGACCGGGCGTATTGCCTGTCCATGCCTCGGGGATCATCTCGACCTTTCACAAATCAATCGGAATGACGGAGGCGCTTGCGCTGCCAGATCGTTCCCGTGCGCGACTGCACGGGCCGATTGGTGGTTGTGGCGCAGACGTCGTGGTTCAACAATCTCGATATGGAGAGCGTCATGCATCCTTACCTGTCCAATGAAAAATTTTCTTTCGCATCTCAGCGTCCAACTCCTGGCTTCCGCGACCGCAGCGTTACAACGCTCGGTGTCCTGCGCCGATGGTTTCAGGCTTCGTTGCGGCGCTGGCAGCGCCGCAGGATGATCGCGGCGCTCGAAGCCCTCGATGACCGGCTTTTGCGCGATATCGGAATTTATCGCGGTGAAATTCGCAGAATCGTCGGCAGCTTTGACGATCGGGAGCTGAGGATGACCCCGGTGTCCACGAAGGTAAGTCAACTAGGAATCTGATCACGCGGCCTGGCGACAATTGCGCGGCCGCCGACAATGCGCGGCTTACTGCTGCTTCATTTCATCGACACGTTTCAAGGCGTCTTCGCGATTGGCTACCAGATTTGGATTAAACTCATCAGCGCGTGCTCGCTTCAGAATCTTCTGCCTCGTTTCCTCGCGTGGATCGAACCTGACGGTTCCTAGGGAGAATTCCTGGTTTAACTTCTTGCCGCGCTCCGACCACGTGTACCACGCTTCAGGCAGTATTTCGGTGTTCGCGTAGTTCACAATGAAATACCAATTCTTCCGCGTTTGAGCGATCTGGTCAGTTATTTCATCATACACTCTGTTCACAACCGAGCTTGTAGCGAATGAAATATTGCTGAAATCAACTTCCATAACCTGCATCTCTTCATGGAAAGCAATTCGGTCTGTGAATGTCGCCAGGTCGTCTGGAAGGGATGGTTTGAGCCTGTCCTCGAATTCGCTTTCCGGAATATTCGAGCGAAGTCCGGCCAGATAGTCCAGCGCCTCCTTGCGGGAGGAAAACAGATTAGGATCAAATTTTTCTTCCCTTGATCGCTCCAGTATTTCATCTCCGGTTTCGCTACCGGCTGCAAACCTAGCGCTGCCTAGAGAATAGCCAATGTTAACGATCTTGCCCCGATGGGCAAAAGCGATCCAGGCTTCGGACATGATCTTGCATTGATGGTAGTTGACCAGAAAGAACCACTTCTTTCCCCTGCTCTTCAACTGCCGTTCGACTTCATCATAGACCTTGTGAACGTCGTCAGACACCTTGAAGGTCATATTTCTGAAATCCACCTCCATAACGTCGTTGTCGGCGTGGAATTCCAGGCGATCTGCAAAATCTATGTCTGCCATCTTAATGCTCCTGCATTCCTACATTTCAATGGTGCGAAATGAGGCAAGAATTGCTTCTGTAACTGCGGAAAACGCAAATGAACGTCATACTTGTTCTTCGCCCAAGTAAGCTTCCACCACTCGCGGATCCCCTTTGATTTCATCAGGCGTCCCCTGGGCGATGATACGACCACCTGCCAACACGCTTATTCGATCTGCCAACGAGAACACAACGTGCATGTCATGCTCAATGATGACCTTTGTCATGCCGGTCGATTTGATTTCTTTAAGCAGGTCTATCGTCGCGTTGGTGTCATGACGGGCCATGCCCGCTGTTGGCTCATCCAACAGGAGCAATCTAGGATGTTGGATCAACCCCATTGCCAGTTCCAAACGGCGTTTATCACCTCTCGACATACTGGATGCTAGAGCAGACGCATGAGCATGAAGGCCAACATTTTTGATGACCTTCAACGCCTCCTCGCGGAGTGTTTTTTCCGCTTCAAATCGCGACAGGAAATTGAGCTTGAAATGGCCGTCCCGACGCGCCAGCGCAGGCAACATGACGTTTTCAAGCACGGTAAGATCGGGGAAAATCTCTGGTGTTTGAAAGATCCGGACCACGCCAAGCTGATTGATCTCGTGGGGTTGTTTACCGGTGAGAATCTCGCCGTCAAAAGTAACCGAACCCCGGTCGGGACTCAGTCGGCCGATCACCACGTTGAGCAAAGTTGATTTTCCGGCACCATTTGGGCCGATAATTGCATGCGTTTCTCCCTCATGCACAGTCAAATCAACATCGCTGAGTGCAGCCAATCCCCCGAAACTTTTGTGGACGTCAGCGATATGTAGGACGACGTTTTCAACACTCGAATTGGGCATTTTTCCTCCGTAATTTTATGTGCGAAAACAGCCGCATGCACGTGAAATTTCCGAATTTTGCATGTGTCGCAGGTGCAAGGATTCTTCGACGGTCAGACTGTGTAGGTTCAGCTTTGTAGAAAGCCGTTCACTATGAGTATTTTGGTTTCGTTGACGGTCTTCCTGCAAAGATACAAATTCGAGCTTCGGGATTTTAGGGGAACCCAAATGGTCGAGCAATGCGGCTTTTGTCTACGAGACGAAAGCCCTAGAACCAAAGGGCGAAGGCAGACAACGATTTGCGCGTATCAGTCATCAATGCGATGTCGTTTGTGCCGCTGTTGCCCTTCGCGTTGCAACGCGGTTAGGAAGTGCAGAATTGACGACGATCAATTCTCTGGCCGCCTGATTGGAATCCTTTCCCGCGATATCTATATCCGTCTTGAACATGTCGAGCTGAAGAGAGATCTGCAGCCTTGATATGGACAAATGCCCCGTCTTGCTGATCTGGCCCCCTCAGTCGCAAGGCGGGGCTTTTACGTTTTGCGTCCTTTGATCTGGCGCAAGGAGTGCACTGCCGATGTCGGCCACTTTTCTGCAACGCGTCCTGCCAGGCTGGGCTCCGCCCGGCCTTATGGCGAGACCAGCGAACCGGAGGACAAACCAAGGTGACAGTCAAGATATCGGCCAGCGCAACGGGTCATACCGGCATGGGGCCTATACAAACGAGGCAATGGCCGCTTCTCAATTTGTCAGGGCATCGCTACGGCTTATTAAACCGATTCTGGATGAAATGACTTAGGTGCTAAACATTTAGGCAGAGAAAGCTATGTGCAATGTCGGCATCTCGCGGCATGAGGCAGAACTTCAAGACGTTCGTTAGAAATGGGCTCCTCGCACGAGACGCAAACCCCAAAAGTGCCCTTATCGATCCGAGCCAATGCAGCCTGGATTTTCTTTATTTCAACCAAACCGGCATTGCCCAAATTTTCGAGCACTTCATCGCCTTCTCGTTCGGTCGCGCGTTCTTCAGCATCCGGGTTAACAGGCTCATCCAGGTCTTGTTCGATGTCCTCCAACCTTTCATTCAACTCGAGCAGGCGTCCCTTCAACCGTTTCGCGTATTTTTGCACATCCACCATTTTTGCCATGTCCGATCCCGATGATGTTAATCAACATGTTTGGATATTAAGAAGAAGAAGGCGTTTCGCAATACGGGCTATAAGAATATTCAATACATCTGGACGCATACCGGGTTTCACGAAGGCGTGGGTATCTCACCACGGAAATCCAATTCATTTAATCCCGGACAGCGCGTTCTCTGGGAAAATGAGACCTAGCGTCTGGAGTTATCAGGAGTTAATTTCAAAATGGGTGTATCCTAGTGCAGTCGAGCCTGGACGATAAGACCCACAACGGTCTCTTCGCCTAGTGCCTTACATGCCTCCAGGCGATGGAGCCCTTCAACAAGCACAAACCTCTCGTGGCCCTGACGAACCAAGATCGGGGTTAATTGACCTTTTTCCAACATGTTCTCGGCGATTTCATTCACGACCTTCATGTTGAGTGTCTTCCGCCGCTTTACCGGCACATAAATCTCATCGATCTTGAAGGTCTTAGGCTCCATCACTGATCTGCCGAAGCGTCTATTCCGTTTTGGAGTGAAACTCGCCCAGCGCGCTTACTATGTGCTTACTAGCGCGAATTATTGATTTTACAAAATCTGCTAACCCATGTCTCCGGGTCGGACATTGAAAAGATTGGCGCACCGGAGAGGATTCGAACCCCTGACCCCCAGATTCGTAGTCTGGTGCTCTATCCAGCTGAGCTACCGGTGCCAGAGCCATCGCGGAACAATGCCGCCAAGCCGCATGGTCCTAATGCCAACACGGCGCGATTGCAACAGCTTTGATGCATTTTACAGTCACGCTTCCGCTGCGCTGCGAACCGCTTCAAGATCGACGGGGCGGTCGGGGATCTGGATCTGGAAAACAGCACCGGCGCCGGCGCGGCTGGTGAGCTCAATCGTGCCGCCATGGGCCGCGACGATCTCTGCGGCGATGGCAAGCCCGAGACCGGTTCCGCCCGGCCGGACGGAACCGCGGAACGGCTTGAACAAAGCCTCGCGGGCCTTTGCCGGCACACCCGGTCCATTGTCGCAGACGCAGAAGGTGACAACACTGCCCCGGCGCTCGGCCTCGACCCAGAGCCGGCGGACGATCGAGGGATCGCTGCCCTGGCAAAGGGCGTCGATAGCATTGCGGCAGATATTCATGATGACCCGGAACAACTGGTCCGGGTCGGCATCGATCTCCAGATCCGCGGGAACCCTGTTTTCCAGCTGGATGGCTTTTTCCGCCGGCAGATCAAGAATGTCGGAAACATCATCGACCAGTCTGGTCAATGACAGGTGACGGCGTTTCGGCGCCGCCTCCGTCGCCTGGCCATAGGCCAGCACGGCGCGGGTATAGCCGATCGCCCGGTCGATGGCGCCGATCACCTTGGGCGCAAACCTTTTGACCAGCGGATCCTCGACATCGCCGAGGCGATCGGTGAACAATTGGGCAGACGCCAGGATGTTGCGCAGATCGTGATTGATTTTCGATACCGCCAGGCCGAGATCCGCGAGATGCCGGCGCTGTTGCAATGTGCCGCGCATGGCCATCTGCATCGCCGCCAGCTGTTCTTCGGCAATGCCGATTTCGTCGCGCCGGCCTGACGGGACGATGATCGAGCCCTCGTTCTCCGGTGCGTCCGTAAAGGCCAGTATGTTGCTGGTCAGGCGCTCGATCGGCTTGACGATCATCGCCCTGAGCGCCGCATAGACCAGCGAGGCGGTGATGACGGAAATGACCAGGGAGATCAGCAGAATATTGCGCGAATAGATCAGCATGGCATTGCGCAGATCCGACTCCGCCAGGACAATTTCGAAGAAATCCGTACCGGCGGGCGGACGGCCGGTCACCCGGACATGGTTTTCGCCGCCGCCAAGCAATGTCGCGAATGCCGCAAAAACCGATCCGATCGGATCAAGCGTCGTCAGATCATGGTGCATGGCGATGGCATCGGGCATATTGCCGGCGGCAAGCAGGATGCGTTTGCCGTCCACGCCCATGGCGATCGCTTCCAGACCGATCGACTGCAGCATCCGGGTCTGGGCTGCGGCGGAAATCTCCTCCGGCATGCCGGAGGTGAGCGCGATCGACGCCACAGCGGCGGAATCGAGCTTGTCCTGCAGCCAGACATTGCGGAAGTTTGCAGCAGACGGGATGTAGATCAGCACTTCGGCCAGCATCACAAACAGGATCGTCAGGATCAGGACCTTGTCCGACAGGCCGCGGCCGGTGCGAAGAATACCGGCTGATTTCGCGGCCGGACCCGAGGCAGAATCCGCGGCTGGATTTCCGCCGGCCGGATCATGTGGTGCAGCCGGTTCGGAATCCGCCTGCAATTTTGCAGCCGGCAGATCAGAGCCCCGGTCAACGCTCTTGGCGGCGTCCGGCCGAATGTCGTCAGGATGTTTTCCGCCGGGCATCAGTTCGTCTCGCCGGGATCCCTGTACAGATCTCCCAGCGCTTCCTTGAGCGGATCCAGATGGGCATCATATTTCTTCCACCGGGCAACGGAGGATTTATAAACCGGCTGGCGCACCTGCCAACGGCTCAATGTCCGAACCGAGGCGTCGGATTCATAATACCTCAGGCAGGCGTCATCCCATTCCAGTCCGGTATGGGCAATCAGACCTCGGCTCCGGCCTTCCTGGTCGGCAGTCAGTTCCTCGTAACGGCTGGTCAGGATGCTGTCCGGCATGACGGACTTCCAGTGCCGCACCAGGTCATTGTAGAGCCGGTAATAGCGCCCCAGCGTTTTGAGCGATCCGGTATAATTATGCGCTTCGTTGAGCGGGTTGGTGAAACAGGAGATGCAATTGTCCATCGGATCCCGGTAGGCATGGATCAGCGAAGAACCCGGAAACAGCAGATGAATCAGCCAGACCTGTTCAAAATTATGCGGCATCTTGTCGACAACCCGGTCGGCGGTGCGCGACTGTTTGCGCAACACGGCCAGATAGCCATCGGCGATCCGCGCCGCATCACGCGGGCCGATCGTTGAAACTTTTTTCAAGAACCTGTCCGGACGCTGGCGATTGAACCCGAACTCGCGCATCGCCATGTTGAAATAGGTCAGTTCACCGGCCGGCCGGGCGCGCGGATGGGCGCCGATGATCTGTTCCGTCAGTGTCGTGCCCGAGCGTGGCATTCCGAAGATGACAACCGGACGGTCGGACGGATTGGCAAAATCGGCCCGCTCGGCAAAAAAGTCAGGCGTCATCATCTCGGTCATACCGCGGACAAGCTCGGTATAGGCAATGATATCGAATTTGTCCTCGTACTGATCCTTGCCGGCGATAAAGTGAAGAAACGCCCGGTCATGCTGACCGCAATCGTCGGCAAACTTGCCGGCGGCAAAATGCAGCGTCTCCTTTTCGGAACGGTCGAGGTCTTCATCAGCCAAAAGGGTTTCCACGTCGGCCAGTTCCGGCGGTTCTTCCTTGTATTTGCGGATCGAAGACAGCCCGCGATAGGCGGCGGCGACGTTTCCGCCTTCGGCAATCAGCTCGCGGTAGATCGTCTCCGCTTCGTCCATGCGGCCAAGCGAGGCAAGAACCCGCGCGTGCAAACGGCGCCCGCGCTTGTGACCGGGCGACAGTTTGAAGAGCTTCTCGATACAGTCCAGCGCATCCTGGGGTTTCTCAAGCTGGGAATAACAATCGGCGAGATTGTACATCGCAATGACCGAACGCTTGTCGAGCGACAGGGCCTTTTTCAGGTGGATCAGCGCATTTCCAAGGTCGTTGCTGCGCAGATAGGCGATACCGAGATTGCTCCGAAGCAGGGCATTTTTCGGTTCCGTCTTTATCGCCTCGGCAAAATACCGGGCGGAGAGATCATATTCCTTGTTTTTCCCGGCCATCGCGCCAAGCCGGTTGAGAGCGTCGGCCTGGCTTGGATTGGCACGCAAGATCTGTTCATAGCGCTGCTTGGCCGCGTCGAGGTCACCGCTCTCTTCAAGCTGGATGGCGACATGAAGCGCCCTTGCGATCGCCTGCTGCATCGCAATATCGCCTGCCGGCGATCTGGACGGCGTTTTCCCCGGTGCTCTGTTTGCTCGCATTGAATATTCCTGATTTTCCGGATTGGCAGGCTATGGATCCCACCCGTTTAACACAATATCATACTGCAAATAGGCGATCAGACTGCAGCGGAAAAGAATATTCTTGCTGCAGCGCGACCGGCGCATGACAGTTCAGGTACCATGTGCGCCTGACTGAAACCCGATTATTTCTCCCGGTACAGATCTCCCAGCGCATCCTTCAGCGGGTCGAGAAATTCCCGGTAATTTTTCCACCGCGCTACCGAAGACCCGTAGACCGGCTGGCGGACCTGCCAGCTGCTGAGCGTCCGCACCGAACTGTCAGCCGTTTCGTGACGCAGACAGGCATCATCCCATTCAAGGCCGGCATGATCGATCAGCTTGCGGCATTGCCGTTCCGGATCGGCGATCAGATCCTCATACCGGCTGTTGAAAATCGTCACCGGCACGACGGCATCCCAATGAGCGGTCAGTCTGTCATAAAGGCGATAATAGCGGCCGAGCATATCCAGTGTTGCGGTATAATTGTGCGCTTCATTCAGCGGATTGGTGAAACAGGACAGGCAATTGTCCATCGGCTGACGTTTTGCATGGATGAACGTGGCATCGGGAAACAGCAGGGCGATCAGCCAGATATGTTCGAAATTATGCGGCATCTTGTCGACGACACGATCCGCACTACGCGATTGCCTGCGTAAAACAGCGAGATAGTCCTCGGCAATCCGCGCGCCGTCCCGCCGGCTGATATTGCCGATATTCTTCAGGAAAAAGTCCGGCCGCTGCCTGTCAAAACCGAATTCCTGCATGATATGGCTGAAAAACGGCAGTTCCCCGCCTGTTTTCGCCTGCGGATGGCTGCCGATCATCTGTTCCGTCAGCGTCGTGCCGGAGCGCGGCATGCCGAACACCAGAACCGGGCGATCGGAGGGGCATGAAAAATCACGCCGCTCGGCAAAAAATTCCGGCGTCAGAATCTCCTGCATGCCAAGAACAAGTTCGGAATAGGCGGAAATATCGAATTTGCTTTCGTAGCAGCCCTTGCCGGCGGCAAAATGCGAAAATGCGCGCTCATGCTGGCCGCAATCATCGGCCAGCTTTCCGGCGGCGAAACAAAGATCGGTGCGCTCCGGGCGGCTGATATCACTGCTTTGCAGCAGGGCTTCAATCTCCGACAGTTCCGGCGCCTGCCGGTCATGTCTTCGCACGGACGCCAGCCCGCGATAGGCTTCCGCCAGTCCGGCCCCGGCGGCCACCAGATCGCGGTAGATCGCCTCCGCATCGTCCATCTGACCGAGCGATACCAGGATACGCGCGCGCAGAAGATTGCCGCGCAGATTGTCCGGTTCGGCGCGCAGAACCCGGTCAACCAGTTTCAAAGCATCCTGCGGCTTGCCGAGCTGCAGCCAGCAATCAGCCAGATTGCAGGCGGCCTCAGCCGAGCGCGGGCTGAGCGCATGGGCCTTGCGCAGATGGACAAGTGCGGTTTTCGGATCGTCGGCCCGAAGACAGGCAATACCGAGATTGGTCCGTAATGCCGGGTTCTTCGGGGCAGCCCGGACGGCTTCGGCAAAATACAGCGTTGCGGCTGAGAAATCCTTCTTCTCACTGGCAATAATGCCCAGCCGGCTGAGCGCATCCGGCTGCCGGGGGTCTGTTCTCAGAACCTGCTGATAGGCGTCCCAGGCGCCGGGAAGATCGCCGTTTTTTTCAAGCTGAAACGCAAGCTCAAGTCCGCGCGCGACAGCGTTTTGCTTTGTCGACCCTGCGGCTGGCCTGTTTGATCTCATCGGACCGGTGCCTGTTGTTCTGCCGACGGCGCCCGTCGGCCCTGGACTGTATTCTCCTGCTCATAGGCGATCAGGCGGCCAAAGCAAAGACCGTCACCGGGCATTCTCCAGACTTTATCCGAACATGCGCATGAACCTGATCATCCGCTTCAGCCACGGGCTGTCGAGTTTCGGCGTGTAATAGGTGACAGCCACCCTTTTGGCCGTTTCCGACAGGGTCGGATAGGGCAGGACCGTTGCCGTCAATGCCTTGACCGTCAGTTTCTGGGAAACCGCCATCGCCCAGAGGGCGATCAGTTCGCCGGCATTGCGGCCGACAATGGCTGCGCCGACAATCCGGCCGTTCGGTCTGGTGATCACCTTGACTGTGCCGGACGGCGCCCGCTCCGTTTGGGCGCGGTCATTCTCCGCATAGGGCCAGCGCAGCACATGAATTTTACCATGCCGCTCGCGTGCCTGCTGTTCGGTCAGGCCGACATGGGCCATTTCCGGATCGGTGTAGGTTGCCCAGGGAATGAGGTCATTGTTCACCTTGCCGCCGAAACGGAACAGGATCGAGCGCACGACAAGACCGGCATGGTAACCGGCCCAGTGGGTGAACTGAAACCCGCCTGTAATATCGCCGGCGGCATAAACCTTGCGATTGCTCGTGCGCAGCTGGTTGTCAACATCGATGCCGCGCGGGGAATGATCGATCCCGGCTTCGTTCAGGCCGAGATCATCGACATTGGCCTTGCGGCCAACGGCGATCAGCAGATGCGAACCGTCAATCGTTTCTTCGCCGTTTTCGGTTTCCACCGTCACCCGCACGCCCGAACGGCCGAACTTGGCAACCTTCGTCACATTGGCGCCCTCGCGAATGACGACGCCGTCGGCGCGGACGCTTTCCAGCACCCGCTCCGCCAGTTCCGGGTCATCCTTGCCGAGCGCCTTGAGGGCCTCCAGAACGGTGACGTCCGACCCAAGCCGCCGGAATGCCTGGGCCATTTCCATGCCGATCGGCCCGCCGCCGACGATAATCAGCTGTTTCGGCAGTTTCGTCAGGTCGAAAATCGTCTCGTTGGTCAGATAGGAAACCTTGTCAAGACCCGGAATCGGCGGCACCAGCGGGCCGGATCCGGTCGCTACCACGAACCGGCGGGCGCGAATCTCATAATCGCCGGCGACGACGGTCCGGGCATCGGCGAACCGACCCGCCTCCTGGATCACCTTGACTCCAAGGCCGGTAAAACGTTCCACGGAATCATTCTTGTGGATCTCGTCGATCACTTCGTGAATATGATCGTGCACACGCTGGAAATCCACGCCCGGTTCGGGCGCATTGATACCGAACGCCGCGCCTTCGCGGATGGCATGGGCGTGTTTGGCGGCCGCAATCAGGGCCTTGGAGGGGACGCAGCCATAGTTCAGGCAGTCGCCGCCCATCTTGCCTTTTTCAATCAGCACCACGTCGACACCGAAGGCAGCGGCTGCCGCCGCGACGGTCAGCCCGGCAGACCCCGCGCCGATGACACAAATGTCCGGCTTCAGTGTAGTTGTCATGATTGTCGCCCCTGAGCTGATGTCTGAACTGATGTCTGATCTGATTTTTGGAGATTCTGGAAATGCACCTTAGAGCGCGGCAGCCCGTCGCGCTCTGATTTTCTTGATGACAGTCGGGATCATCGCGACAACGGCAAGGACAACGAATGCTGCCGTGATTTGCGGCGTCACCAGATCGCTGACCGACAATTCGGCCCCCGCGGCCTGCTGCGCCTCAATGACACTGTCGATCCCCTGCCCCAGAAACGCATAAGCAAAGGTGCCGGGCAATATGCCGATTGCTGTTGCCGTGAAATAGGTTCTGAGCGGCACATTGAAGATCGCCGGTGCAATATTGATGACCCAGAACGGAAAGACAGGCGCCAGCCGGATGATCAGCAGATAATTGAAAGCATCCTCCTCAAACCCCTCCGCCAGCTGTTTGATCCGCGGCCCGGCATTTTTCTTCATCATGTTGACGAGAAAATCGCCGACGGCGCTTTTGGCGACAAGATAGATGATCGACGCTCCGATCGGCGCGGCGATCGCTGTCAGCGATCCGCCCAGCAGCCAGCCGAACATGAACCCGCCGCCGATGGTCAGCAATGATGCGCCGGGAAACGAGAAGGCCACGGCGACAATATAGACGGCGATATACCCAAATGCTGCGAGGATCAGGTTCTCAGCCACGAATGC
The DNA here is from genome assembly GCA_947259045.1 of uncultured Afifella sp. GTDB lineage: Bacteria > Pseudomonadota > Alphaproteobacteria > Rhizobiales > Afifellaceae > CAMYKZ01. Next base: position 31,510 of record CAMYKZ010000017.1, on the reverse strand, counting down.
GAGCAGCATTTCCCGGCTTTCCACAAGCATGGAAAACGAAAGATATTCGTGCCAGCCCCGAATATAGCCCAGAGCCAGTCCTGCAATGACAACCACAACCGGCGCCAACCGTTTCAGCAGCGCCTTTTGACCGGAACCGGCGTCCTCTTCGCTCTTGTTCTGCATGGCCGTCATTTCCGGTTCTTGCTCGAGGGCTTCGTCATGCTGCATCGTTGAGGGCCCAGTCATAAACATAAGATTTCGGCGAAGCCAGCCTTGCAAGTTCGGCGGCAAGCCCGGAATCGGCATAAGATTGCCAGTGTGACCTCAGTCCGCCGGATCCGCCAAAATCATCGCCGTACCAGCTGTAAATCTTCGAGGCGGTAAAACGGCGGCCGCTGATGTTGATTCCGCGTGGATGGTTTATGTAGGCGCGCGCGCCGAGATCGAACTGCGCCGCCAGACTGTCGGCGGCCCAGGCGGACGTCAGCAAATCAGGGCAACCGATGGAGGCGCAGTTCAGCGCATAGTGGACGAGCGGTTCGCCGAACTGCGCCCGCAGGATGTCGTGCTCGATATTGTCCAGCGAAAGCGGGCGTTTTTCCACCGTGACAAGTTTTGCCTTCCACGGCCCGCTAGCGAAGAAACTGCCGCCGAGATCGATATCCTTGATGGATTTGACCGGGTAATGGTCAAGAATGACATCAAGCGTCCGCGCATTGTAAAGATTGATCCAGTAGGCCATGGCGTCGGCGCGCGCCATTGCCGAAGGCCGCATCGCCTGCAGTGCGGACAGATAGGCTTTCAGATCCCGGTGGCCGGATTTCCGGAATGCCGCATAGCTGACGCGGTTCACTCCGTCCGAGCCGCGCTTGACGTAGGTCTTCAGAAGCTCAGCATAAAGCTCATCAGCCGATTGTGCGGCGGACAGGGAATTGCCGGGAACGAGCGCCACAAGGCCGGCGCCGGCACAGGCTGCCATGAAACGGCGGCGGTCATTATCGAAGCCGGGGTTAAAGTCCGGATATGGGCTGGATTGGGTCATATAATCCTGTTCGACAGATCAACTGGTTCGTCATTGCGTGTTTTCAGCCGGCTATGTAGGCAAAGGAAAGCCGGAATGTGCCGGTTTCACCGTGAAGTGATGCAGTGGCGGCAGGCGTTCACCGCCGCGTGATCCGCGATGCGGGAAAATTATCGCTGGCCGTTGACTTGCGCGGCGGTTTCACCCTATACCGCGCACGCAATTATGGACCGTGACTGCCTGGTCCGTTGAGCCATAAATCCGGACATTATTGCAGCGTGACAGGTCGCTCCGGCCAGCGCTGGCGTTCCAACAGATGAGGGCCGCACCGAACCGCGGCAAAGAGACATGAAACGGACATTTCAACCGAGCAACCTGGTGCGCAAGCGCCGGCATGGTTTTCGCTCCCGCATGGCGACCGCAAACGGCCGCAAAATCCTGAACCGCAGACGGGTCCGCGGGCGCAAGAAGCTGTCCGCCTGACCAGGCGGATACCGGCTTGTGGAACGCCTCAGGGTCAGGCGGGACTTCGTGTCCGCCGCACGGGGCCGGAAGGTCTCGCGGCGGGCGTTTGTGTTGCAGACGCGGTATCGCGGCGACACCCTGCCCGCCCGGATCGGCTTCACAGTGACAAAACGTACGGCAAAAAAAGCCGTCGAGCGCAACCGGATAAGGCGGCGGCTGAAAGAGGTCGCGCGGGCTGTCGCCGGGGAATTTGACCGTACCGGGACGGACCACGTTCTGATCGGGCGCAGACCAGCCCTTACAATTCCGTTCAATGACCTTAAATCCGACCTGTCTGCCGCTCTGGCTGAGCTTGCGGCGCGGGCGGAATCCGGATCACCGTCGGAAACGGCTGCGCGCAACGCGGCACGGAGACCTGCAGATGGATAACAACAACCGCAACACCATTCTGGCCATCGTCCTTTCGATGATGGTCGTGCTCGGCTGGACCGTGCTGATCGACCTGCCGCGCAAAGTGGAAACGGAAAAGCGTCGGGCTGAGCAGGCGCAAACAACCGAAAGCGGCGTGCTGGCGCCGCAGGACGGTGGTGTCGGCAATAATGTGCCCGGCGTACAGACGGACCCGCAAACCGGGACGCAGCCCGGGACGAATGTCGGCGTACAGACAAGCCCCGGCGCCGCCAATGTTCCCGGAACCGAGATTCAGGTCGAAACCGGCCAATCCCGCGAGGCCGTGCTTGCCACCAGTCCGCGGGTCAGGATCGAGACCCCGTCGCTGATCGGTTCGATCAATCTGACCGGCGGCAAGATCGATGATCTTCTTCTGACCAAATACCGCGAGACGATCGACCCGGACAGCCCGCTGATCAAACTCTATTCGCCGCTGGGCAGCGAACATCCCTATTATGCCCAGATCGGGTGGACCGGCGCCGCCGATATCGCAACGCCCAAACCGACGACATTATGGAGCGCAGACGGCGACATGCTGACACCGGCCAACCCGGTTACGCTCAGCTGGGACAATGGTGAAGGCCTCATATTCAAGCGCATTATTTCCATCGACGACGATTACCGCATCGGCATCGCCCAGAGCGTGGAAAATAACACCGGCAAGCCGGTCACGCTCTATCCCTATGGCCTGATAAACCGGATCGGACAGCCCAAGGTCACCGGATTCTTCATCCTGCACGAAGGCCTGATCGGTGCGTTCGGCGAGGACCAGTTCGAGGAGCTCGATTATGGCGATCTCGATGATGCGGACCTGAGTGCGAACGGATCGCGCGAAATCAAGCCGGATGGCGGAACGGTAACATCAGGTTGGCTCGGTATTACCGACAAATACTGGGCGAGCGCGCTGATCCCGAGCGGCGACACGGCCTTTTCGCCTCGATTTTTCCGCGGCGGCACCGATGACAAGCCGCAATACCAGGCGGATTATCTGGGCAGTGCAGGCGTCACGATACCGGCGGCCGGGACGGGCGAGCACAAGCTGATCCTGTTTGCTGGCGCGAAGGAAGTGCACGTCATCAACCGCTACGAGGAGCAAGACAAGATCGACCGCTTCAACCTGATGATCGACTGGGGCTACTTCTATTTCCTGACCAAGCCGCTGTTTTTCGCCATCGACTGGCTGTTCCAGTTCCTCGGCAATTTCGGGCTGGCGATCCTTGCGATCACCGTCGGCGTCAAGGCATTCTTCTTTCCGCTGGCGAACCGGTCCTACACCTCCATGTCGAAGATGAAGAAAGTCCAGCCTGAGGTGAAAAAACTGCAGGAGCGCCACAAGGACGACCAGATGGCGCTGCGCACGGAGATGATGGAGCTCTACAAGAAAGAGAAAATCAATCCGCTGTCGGGCTGCTGGCCGATCATGATCCAGATCCCGGTCTTCTTCGCGCTCTACAAGGTTCTGCTGATCACTATCGAAATGCGCCATGCGCCGTTCTTCGGCTGGATCCAGGACCTCTCGGCGCCGGATCCGACATCCTTGTTCAACCTGTTCGGGCTGTTGCCCTATGACGTGCCGAGCTTTCTGCTCGTCGGCGTGTGGCCGCTGCTGATGGGCATAACCATGTTCGTGCAGATGCAGATGAACCCGCAGCCGCCGGACAAGACCCAGGCGATGATCTTTGCCTGGATGCCGATCATCTTCACCTTCATGCTGGCGAGCTTCCCGGCCGGATTGGTGATCTACTGGGCCTGGAACAACTTCCTGTCGATCCTGCAGCAGGGCCTCATCATGCGGCGGCACGGGGTCAAGATCGAATTGTTCGACAATCTTAAGGGCATGATCGGCAAAGCAGGCAAGGACCCTGCCGAGTGATGATGCCGGCCAGATGATTGCGCCAGATGATTGAGAATGAACAACCGGCATGAGCGCGCATGAGAAACTGTTTGCCAGGCCCTGGCGCTTTGTCGCAGGGGCGCCGTCGATGGCGACACTGCCGCCGGAGGGACCGCTTGAGGTGGCGTTTGCGGGCCGCTCCAATGTCGGCAAATCGTCGCTGATCAACGCCCTGACCGGCCAGAAGGGCTTGGCGCGGACGTCGAATACACCAGGCCGGACCCAGCATCTCAATTTTTTCGTGCCCGATAATGTTACTGCCGAAGAGGGCGCTGAAGACGTGCTGCCGGCCATCGCGATCGTTGACATGCCGGGCTACGGTTACGCCAAGGCGCCAAAGGCGCAGGTGGAAGCCTGGACGCGGATGATCATGGCCTATCTGCGCGGCCGGCCGAGCCTGCGGCGGGTGTTCGTTCTCATCGACGCCCGGCACGGCATCAAGGCGAACGACGAGGAGGTTCTTGCGCTCCTCGACAAGGCCGCCGTGTCCTACCAGATCGTCCTCACCAAGACCGACAAGCTGAAACCGCCGGCATTGGCGCGGATAACCGGCGAAACGCTGGAGAGACTGAAGAAACGCCCGGCTGCGTTTCCGGAGATTATCGCGACTTCGTCGGAGAAACGCGTCGGACTTGACGATCTGCGCAAGACGATTATGGCGTTTCTCGCCGATTGAGCTTGCCGCAGCAAACCGCTAGAACCTCAGGAAGAAACGCTTGAGACCAGAGCCAGACGGACGGGGCTGATGACAGACAATGACGCGCCGCAAAATGCCAATATTGCCGGCACGAACAACGGATCCGACCAGGCCCGGATGATCGCCGAAGCGCTGCCGTTCATGCAGCGCTATGACGGCCGTACGATCGTGGTCAAATATGGCGGCCATGCAATGGGCGATCCGGCTCTTTCAAAAGCCTTTGCGCGCGATATCGCATTGCTGAAGCAATCCGGCGTCAACCCGGTCGTGGTGCATGGTGGCGGGCCGCAGATCGGCACAATGCTCGACAAGCTCGGCATTGAAAGCGAATTCCGCGGCGGCCTTCGGGTGACCGACAGAAACACGGTCGAGGTCGTCGAAATGGTGCTTGCCGGGTCGATCAACAAGGATATCGTCCAGACCATCAATGCCGAGGGCGGCCGGGCCATCGGTCTGTGCGGCAAGGACGGCAATATGGTGTTCGCCAGAAAGCTGGAGCGCCGCGTCACCGACCCCGACAGTAATATCGAGAAGGTCGTCGATCTCGGTTTTGTCGGCGAGCCGGTCGAGGTCAACCGCCAGGTCATCGATGTGGTCGCCGCATCGGCGCTGGTGCCGGTGATCGCACCGGTGGCGCCCGGCCGGGATGGCGAAACCTACAATATCAATGCCGACACCTTTGCCGGCGCCATTGCCAGTGCCCTGTCGGCCGTGCGGCTGCTGTTTCTGACCGACGTCGACGGTGTGCTTGACCGGGACGGCAAGCTGATCAAGGAACTGACGGTGTCCCAGGCGCGGGCGCTGATAGCCGACGGCACGATTTCCGGCGGCATGATCCCGAAGGTGGAGACCTGCATCAGTGCGGCGGAACAAAGCGTTGAAGGCGTCGTCATATTGAACGGCCGCACCGCCCATGCAGTGCTGCTGGAATTGTTCACCGATCAGGGCGCCGGCACAATGATCAAACCCTGATGACATCATGACCGATACCAGGATCACCATCCGACGGCCCGACGACTGGCACCTTCATCTGCGCGACGGCGCCATGCTGGAAGGCGTCGCAGTTCATTCAGCGGCGCATTTCGCCCGCGCCATTATCATGCCCAATCTGGTGCCGCCGGTGGTCAGTGGCGCCGATGCGGCGGCCTACCGCGAGCGGATCATGGCCGCGCTGCCGGACGGCGCGACCTTCGAGCCGCTGATGACGCTTTACCTGACGGAGACCACCGATGCGGACGATCTGGCCGCGGCCGCCGCGTCCGGGCTGGTCACGGCTGTCAAACTTTACCCGGCCGGCGCGACGACCAATTCCGATTCCGGCGTGCGCAACATCGACAATGTGATCCCGGTGCTGGAGCGAATGGCGGAGATCGGCCTGCCGCTTTGCGTCCATGGCGAGGTGACCGATCCGGATGTGGACATCTTCGACCGTGAGGCAGTATTCATCGAAACCGTGCTTGATCCGCTGCGCCGGCGCGTCCCGGGCCTGCGCGTGGTGATGGAGCATGTGACGACGGGCGACGGCGTCGATTATGCCCTTTCCGGCAATGACGATCTCGCCGCGACCATTACCACTCATCATCTGATGATCAACCGGAACCATATCCTGGCCGGCGGCATCCGGCCGCATTATTACTGCCTGCCGGTGGCCAAGCGCGAGCGCCATCGGCAGGCATTGCGCGCCGCGGCGGTTTCCGGCGAACAAAAATTCTTTCTCGGAACCGACAGTGCGCCCCATAGTGTGGAAACCAAGGAGAACGCTTGCGGCTGCGCCGGAATTTTTACCGCCACCAACACGATGAGCTGTCTGGCGCATGTGTTTGAGCAAGAGAGTGCGCTTGACCGGCTCGAGGCTTTCACTTCACTCAACGGCCCGGCCTTCTACCGCCTTCCGGCCAACGAGGAGCGGATCAGCCTGGTGCGCGGCGACAGCCCGGTCGATTATCCGCCGTCAATTGAAACCGGCGCCGGACCGGTCGTGGTTTTCGATCCCGGCGTGACGCTTTACTGGCGGGTTGAAGATCTCGGCGAGAGGGCGTGAGTGAACCGCGACTTGTGAGTTGGGACGGAATCGCCGGCGTATTTCAGGACCGTTTGTGCAGGCCCCACCCCGGCGCGACGGGGTGGGGTCTTTCCGATTTGCGCTGCAATTCGACATGAATTCACTTTGGCCCCAAATCGCGAATCGTGCGAGACCGGCGAAGAACACACACCTGAAAAGGATGCCGACCATGGCCGTCACCAGTTTCCCCGACCGAGCGCTGATTGCCGAGATGACAGCGAAGATGCTGCTGGAGATCAAGGCCGTGCATTTCCGCGCCGACGAGCCCTACATGCTGACGTCGGGTCTGGCCAGCCCGGTCTATATCGATTGCCGCAAGCTGATTTCCTATCCGCGCATCCGCTCCACGCTGATGGATTTCGCAACCTCCATCCTGATGCGCGACGGCGGTTTTGAAAAATTCGACGGCATAGCCGGCGGCGAGACGGCCGGCATTCCGTTTGCCGCCTGGATTGCCGAACGGCTCGGCCTGCCGATGCAATATGTCCGCAAGAAACCGAAAGGTTTCGGCCGCGACGCGCAGATCGAGGGCCATCTGGAAGAAGGCCAGAACATCCTGCTGGTGGAGGACCTGACCACCGACGGCGGCAGCAAGATCACCTTCTGCGATGCGCTGCGCAATGCAGGCGCGGACGTGACCGACGCCATTGTCGTGTTCTTCTACGATATTTTTCCAGAGGCCCGGGAGCGTCTTTCGCAGCACGGCGTGACGCTGCATTATCTCGCCACCTGGCGCGATGTGCTGGAAGTCAGCCGCGCCGGCGGCTATTTCGATGCCGATACGCTGCAGGAAGTGGAGAATTTCCTCAATGATCCGCTGGCCTGGTCGGCGGCGCACGGCGGCAAGGGCGAGATCTAGGCGGTTTCGGGTGATCCGGCGGGATCAATCCCGCGTGAAGCGGACGAATAGGGGCGAAACGTTAACCCGAACACCCTATATTCGCTCTCCCATGTGTGCACAAACCGCTGAAAAGCTGAACCATCATCCGCCGGAAGACCTGGCCGTCTTTGCCGATGTCGAAGCCTGGATCTTCGATCTCGACAATACGCTCTATCCGCGCCATTCCAACCTGTTTGCCCAGATCGACGGCAAGATCCGCGACTATGTAAAGCAGGTGCTGAAAGTCAGCCACGAAGAAGCGCACAATATCCAGAAGGGCTATTACCGGCGCTACGGCACGACGCTTGCCGGGCTGATGCGCGAACATGAAGTGGACCCGGACGATTTCCTGGAATTCGTCCACGACATCGACCATACGCCGGTCAAACCGGACCCGGCGCTCGGCGTGGCGATTGCCCGCCTGCCTGGCCGCAAGTTCATTTTCACCAACGGATCCCGCGTACATGCTGAAAAAGTGGCGGCCCGGCTTGGCGTCAGCGATCATTTTGAGGACATTTTCGATATAGCCGCCGCCGATCTGGTACCCAAACCGGAGCGGGAAACCTATCAGCGGTTCATCAACCGGTTTGACGTTTTCCCACAACAGGCGGCAATGTTTGAAGACCTGTCGCGCAATCTCAGCGTTCCGAAATCCATCGGCATGCGCACAATTCTCATCGTGCCCCAGGTGCTGGGCGCGGAGGCCGGGCGCGAGGTTTTCCAGCAGGACTGGGAAGCCGAGGGCCATGATGCGGCCCATGTCGATTTCGTCACCGACGACCTGACGGTCTTTGTCGGCGCGGTGGGCGATGTGGTTGCCGTTCAGCCCTGACGGGCGCCCGGGGCACCGAAGCCGCAGGCAGCCGGATTGCGGGTGACGGGTGATTTCCGCAACACGATGCTTCGCGCATCGGGTATCAATCGACACATTGCCGGAAAAGCGCGGCTCGCTGCAACGATTTTTCCGAATTGACATTGACCAACCGTATTCGCATTCTCCGTGCCACGTTCAATCAAAAATCAGGAGGATATCATGCGTTCAGGAACTCTGTTGGTAGCATTCGCCGGGGCATTGGCGCTTTCGGCATCGGCCGCCATGGCGGCTTGCGATCCGGGTGAGACCGTCATCAAGTTCAGCCATGTCACAAACACGGACAAACATCCCAAAGGGATCGCCGCATCGTTGCTGGCCCAACGGATCAACGATGAGATGAACGGCAAGGCCTGCATGGAGGTTTTCCCGAGTTCACAGCTTTACAATGACGACCAGGTGCTTGAGGCGATGCTGGCCGGCGATGTGCAGATGGCGGCGCCATCTTTGTCGAAGTTTGAGAAATTCACCAAGAAATTCCGCCTTTTCGACCTTCCGTTCCTGTTCTCCGACATCGGCGCGGTCGACAAGTTCCAGCAGTCCGATGCCGGCCAGGCATTGAAAGAGTCCATGAAGCGCCGCGGCCTTGTCGGTCTGGCGTTCTGGCACAACGGCATGAAGCAGATTTCGGCAAACAAGCCGCTTCTGACACCAGAAGACGCCGCCGGCCTGAAGTTCCGCGTCCAGGCCTCCGACGTGCTGGTTGCGCAGATGGCGGCGTTGAACGCCAACCCGCAGAAGATGGCGTTCTCGGAAGTCTACGGCGCACTGCAGACCGGCGTGGTCGACGGGCAGGAGAACACCTGGTCCAACGTCTACGGCCAGAAATTCTTTGAAGTCCAGGACGGTATCACCGAATCCAACCATGGCATTATCGACTATCTGGTCGTGACGTCGGTCGACTTCTGGGATGGCCTTCCTGATGATGTGCGCAGCCAGCTCGCGACCATCCTTCAGGAGGTGACGGAAGTCCGCAATGCGGAATCCACAAAGGTCAACGAAGAAGCCAAAGCTGCGGTCATCGCGGCCGGCGGCAAGGTGCTCAACCTGACCGCGGAACAGCGCGACGCCTGGATCACCGCGATGAAACCGGTATGGTCCCAGTTCGAAGATGACATCGGCGCGGATCTGATCGAAGCCGCACAGCAATACAACGCGACAAACTGAACGAACGTCCCGTTCGGCAACAACAGGCGGTCCGGCAAGCCGGGCCGCCGCCATGACAGCGGCAAGACGGACACAAGATCCGCGACGTCCGGATAATACAGGGCCGGATAATGCAGGGCCGGATAACAAAGGGGGAAACGCGATGAGCGGGACGAAAACCCGGTTGTACCGGATTGTCAATTCGATTGAGGAAACACTCATCGCCTTGCTTCTGGGGCTGATGACGCTGGTCACCTTCGCCAATGTGGTGGCGCGCTACATCTTCAATTCCAATATCCTGTGGGCGTTGGAGACAACGGTTTTTCTGTTTGCATGGCTGGTTCTGCTCGGCGCATCCTATTGCGTCAAGACGCGGGCGCATCTGGGCGTTGACGCCATGCTGATGATGGTGTCGCCGGGCGCACGCCGGATCCTGGCGATGATTTCCGTCAGCCTGTGCCTGGTCTTCAGCGTGCTGCTGCTGATCGGATCGTGGCAGTACTGGGCGCCGTTTGCCGGCAAGAACGCCTGGTATGAAGTCAATGACATTCCGATGCCGGGCATCCTCAGCTTTTTCGCGGATCTGGTGAATGAAGGGGAACCGTATGAAAAGATGCCGCGATTCATCCCCTATTTTGCATTGCCGCTCGGCATCGCGCTGCTGACACTGCGCTTTGCACAAACCGCCTGGTCGGTATTCACCGGCAGGCAGGACATGATAATCGCCAGCCACGAAGCGGAGGCGATGGTCGAGGAAGCAGCAGCCGCCCGCGAAGCCGACGAGCGCAGCGGGGAGAATGCGACATGAGCCTGATCATTCTCTTCGGCATGGTGATCGCCTTCATGATGATCGGCGTCCCGATTGCCGTCTCGCTCGGCCTGTCTTCGATCATCTTTCTGCTCGCCTTTTCCGACAGTTCGCTGGGCTCCGTCGCCCAGACGCTGTTCAATGCCTTTGCCGGCCACTACACCCTGCTTGCCATTCCGTTTTTCATACTGGCGTCGACTTTCATGTCGACCGGCGGCGTCGCGCGGCGCATTATCCGTTTCGCCATTGCCTGCGTCGGCCATCTGCGTGGCGGGCTGGCGATTGCCGGCGTCTTCGCCTGCATGCTGTTTGCCGCCCTGTCCGGTTCGTCGCCGGCAACGGTCGTGGCCGTCGGTTCCATCGTCATCGCCGGCATGACCCAGGTCGGCTACACCAAGGACTTCGCCGCCGGCGTGATCTGCAATGCCGGAACGTTGGGCATTCTGATTCCGCCGTCAATCGTCATGGTCGTCTACGCGGCATCGGTCGACGTCTCTGTCGGACGGATGTTTCTGGCCGGCGTGATCCCCGGCCTGCTGGCGGGGTTGATGCTGATGATCGGCATTTATGTCGCCGCACGCTGGCGCGGGCTGCCGGCGCAGGAATGGGCCGGCTTTCGCGAAATTGCCCAATCCGGGCTTGATGCCGGTCTGGGTCTGTTCCTCATCGTCATCATTCTGGGCGGCATCTATGGCGGCATCTTCACGCCGACGGAGGCTGCAGCCGTGGCGGCCGTCTATGCCTTTGTGATCGCAAATTTCGCCTATCGCGACATGGGGCCGTTCGCCAACGGCGCCGGCGCCGACATGTCGCCGCTGCAGAAACTGCGAGCCGGATTGCTGGTGTTTTTCCATCCCGATACCAAAAAGGCGCTGTTTGAAGCCGGCAAGACGACAATCATGCTTCTGTTCATCATCGCCAATGCGCTGATCCTGAAACATGTTCTGACAGACGAGCAGATCCCCCAGGCGATTGCCGCCGGCATGCTGGACGCCAATTTCGGGCCGATCATGTTCCTGATCATCGTCAACGTTATCCTGCTGATCGGCGGTCAGTTCATGGAGCCGTCCGGCCTGATCGTCATTGTCGCGCCGCTGGTTTTTCCGATCGCCATCGAGCTTGGCATCGATCCGATCCATCTCGGCATCATCATGGTGGTGAATATGGAAATCGGCATGATCACACCGCCGGTCGGGCTCAACCTGTTCGTCACGTCCGGGGTCGCCGGCATGCCGATGATGGACGTGGTGAAGGCCGCCCTGCCCTGGCTCGGAATCCTGTTCGTCTTTCTCATTCTGGTCACCTATGTGCCCTGGCTGTCGACGTTCCTGCCGACCCTGGCGATGGGTCCGGAGGTGATCATCAAGTAGGCGGAACGGACGGGCCGGCATCAGCCGGGACACAGTCCGGCGGCGGCCCGCCGCCACAGACGCAGGTGACACCCGGCGGGCCATAACACGGCCCACCCGGCACGAAACTGCAGCCATTGCGGGCCTCGCAGGCCGCCTTGACGTCGTAGCTCGTATCCAGCGCGCCATTGGCGTGAAAACGGCTCTGGCGGAAGGCCTGGCATTCATTGGCGATCTGCCTGCACTGATAGGATTTGTCTTCGGCGAGAACCGAAATGCAGGCCGGCGATGCGGTGCAGGCGGCGCGGTCGAGTTCCGGGCAGGCGGGCGGTGCGGCGGCGGAGGCGGGAAGTGCGGTATGGATCATGGCAAAGAGGAAAACGGCGACAAACCGGAGGGCGCTGCGACAACGATATCTGAAAATCGTATATTTCAATTTCAGTTTTCCTGTTAAGGCGCCTTGCGGCGGTCGTCACGGGTCAGCGTGCGGGGCCGGGCATAGGGTGTGTGGATGCTCTTTATTTTGTACGTATCGCCGCTGTAGGTGACATGCAACCTGTAGCGGCTGCCGGATATCTGCAGCGAACCATCGTCAGAGGACACCACTTCGAAATCGATCCATTCCGGCGGAGACCAGTCACTGACAAGTTGACCGATGACGCTGTCGGGCAAGTCGCTGATGTCCCTCAGATCATCGATTGTCCGGTTGGCAGTGATCGTGCTGCCCGCCAGCCGCGCCTGTTCCATCACGGCCAGTGAACCGTCCTCACGCGCATAGGCGACGCGAATCGACTGCACCCGGCCGTCATCCGTCGGATCGGGCAACTCCGGTGCCGGCTGGACGCGCGGGCCGCTTGTCAGCTGGCTGTTGAGTTGCGAAATTTCCTGCTCAAGGGCAGATATTCGCTCTGCTCCGCCCTCACGGCCCACCTGTTCGCCGCGATATTCCCAAGGCTCCGTCTTGCGACGGAACCGTTTCTGTTCTTCGCGTTCTCCGGTTTCCGGATTTTCCCAGACAAAGACCTTGTCGCCGCGCAATTCCGCCAGTTCCGCCTCCGCCGCAGCAGTCCGGTCCAACAGTTCGGCGCGCGGGTTGGCGGTCGGCCTTTCTTCTTCCTCCTGCCCGTCGTCACCGCCAAGCGGGGCAATCAGCCACCGGGTACCCTCCTGGTCATACCATTCGCCAAACACGTTGATGCGGATCTGGCTGATATCCTGAGCATCCAGGCTCCGGACCGGAACGGGCGCCGGCGTCAGATCAAAGCTGACCGGCGCGCCGGCTTCCTCCTGCGGCATGGGTTGCAGTTGCCCTTCAAGTGTTGTCCGGTAGGGGGCGACATGTTCGCTGCCAGGTTCTTCCACGTCGATGCGGAAGCGGCCGCGCTCCGGCTGCCAGTCCAAAGCGATTTCCGGCCCGCCATCGTCATTATCGATCACGTGTTCGCGGGCAAGATCGCCGAATCCGGCCGTCAGCGCCTGATCGAGCTTGCCGATCAGAGTGGCCAGCGGTTCAGGATCCGGCACCGGACGGCCGAGCTTCTCAAGGAGCGCCAGAAGAGCGGCCTCGGCACCCTCCGCCTGGGCCTGAATGAGGAATGCCCGGAGCAGTTCCACATGGGCGGGATCGACAAGATCAAGTTCAAGCAATTCGGCGATCTGCTGCTGGCCAGTCCAATTCGGCGGCGCATTCGTCCGCCAGCGGTGAACGTCATGGTCGCGCAGCGCCTCATGGGCGCGGATCGTGGCCCAGCCGTGCGATTTTTCAGCATCGGCATCTTCGAACTCCGGAGCCACCGCCTTGAAGAGCGTCGCCGCCATGCCGGCAAGATGGGGCGGCACACGATCGGCAAACGCAACTGTCGCCGGCAGCGGACAGATGACTGCCGCGAGGGCAAACAAGCGGGCTGATTTCCGTCCAGTTTGCAGCGTCATTTCAGTGAACATGATCGATCCTCACATCTTGGATTCCGGCGCGGCCGGCGACGGCGTCTATTCGCGGCGTGGGAACAGAACGATATCGACCGGCAGGTAGGGTCCACCTTGTCCGCTCAGACCGCCGGCGGGAATCCGGCAACCGTTGCGAACCGTCTCCGGGCAGGCAACCGTGCCGACCTTGACTTCCAGCCGGTGTTCCTTGACCGGCTCGTAGACCAGTTTTAGATCAAGGCTTTCGTGATCACGGACCGGCTCATTCTGTTTCAGTTCGAAACCGCTCTCCGGATCATAGGCCTGATAGAGCTTGGCGTAATGGCGCCGAAGCGCGAAATACTGGTCGTATACTGCCCAGTAGATGCAACTGGAGCGCTGCCACGCCTTCAGCCTCAGCGACTGTTCCAGCTCCGCGGAAAAGATACGCACCCACAGGTCCTTTTCCTGGGCCTGCAGATTGTCCTGAAGTTCGCTGTTGGCCCATGCAAAGGCGACGCTGATCGCAACCGATACGGCTGAGCCTTTCACGGTGTTGCGCAATCCAAGCCGCGCCACGGTCTGCTCGAATTTCGCAAGCTTGCTCAACTCGCGTCCAAGACTGGCGGCCAGATCCGTCTGATGAGCCAGCGTGCTGCCCCAATTGATGTTGGAGGCAGCCCGCTGCAATGCGGTTCGCGTTGCTGACTGTTCACTGCTGATCCGCGCCATCGTACGGCGGATCGCGGCCTGGGCTGCAGTGCGTTCTCCCGCCGTTGCGCCGGATTCAGCGGCGGCAAGACTCTGCAATCTGGCCAGTTTGCCCATCTGGCGGGTGATTTCCGCTGAATTGCGCGTGAGTTGAGCGGCGAGGTCCGGATTGCTGGCCGCAAGCCGGTTGAGCAAAGCGGCACGAGCGCTTGCAGCAGCGACCCGTTCAGTATGGTTGATCGTCTGCGAGGCAATTTTGGCATCCAGCTCAGCCAGTTCCCGGAGCGCCTGTTGCTGACCGGCGAGACCCGCGCGCGACGCGACGCGGTTGGCTGCCGCCTGTTCGGCCTCCAGATAACCGCGCTGCAAAATATCCATCTGGCCAGCCAGATCCCCGACCAGCTTCTTCTCAATCTCCGACATCGTGACCAGCGAATAATGCTGCCAGTTTGTGCTGATCCGCTGTGAGGGATTTCCAACCCCGCCGGCCTGGCCGGGCAAATTGCGGACACCGCTTTGCACCTCCCGGTTCATCGAGGTGGCGTTGAAGACACGCTGAGCGATTTGCCTGCTGATCCTCAAATTGAGATCACGGCAGGCATCGGCCGGATCGGGTTCGCCGGCAGCACTATCCCTCTGTGCCTGGCGGTAGGCGTTGCGAAGGTTCCGTTCATCGTAATTGGAAAAGATCACTCCCCCCTGGGTGATGATATCAGTGGGACCGTTGATATCGCCCCGGCTTTCGTAGAAGGCGTTCTGGAAGATGGGCGTTGAAACCATTTCGATGGCCAGGCCGGCCGGACCGCCAGTGCCGAAGGCGACCGCAAATTCAGTGGTTTTCGTCAGCGCATTCGCCGCGGCCATTTCCAAAGCATTGTTCCAGATCAGTTCGCTGACCTCGTCGCGCAGGCGGGTTCCTTCGTCGAACTTCTCTTTGAACTTCTCACGGAACTTGTCGCGCTGCCCCTCCGCCTTCTTCATCAGCTCATATGTTTCCTTCATGGCCTTGCGGAGACCGCGAAGATCCTTGTCGAGACCGCTTGGAATGGCCTGATAGACGACTTTTGCCGGATCGCCGCCGACAAACGCTTCGACCCGGACGAGCTGGCCGCGATCCTCCAGGCCCTTGATGCGGGCCTCGATATCCCGTTTGCGAATTTCGCTCTTGTCGATTTCCGAACGCGCCAAGCTGATCTGACCGCGCGCCAGGTCCATTTCCGTCCGGGCTCCGCGTTCGGCAAGCCGGGCCGCGTCATAAGGCGCAATTGTCGCCTCGTACTTCCGCCTGGAAGCTTCGGCGGCGGCGCGCTGGTCAGCCTGAAGGTCGCGTTCCGGACCAAGGCCAAGCTCGCGGCGGACATTGCGGATTGTGCGCTGCAGCCTGCTGATATTGGCGCGGCTTGAATCGATGGCGCTGAATAACGCGGCTATCGTTGCCGAGGACTGCAGCGCCTTGCCGCTCTGATGGTCGAGGACGATCCGCTCCCGGCGTTTGATCGACGCCTTTTCCGCTTCCAGATTGCGGTAGAGGTTGCGCAGCCGGCTCGGCATCTCGGTCGTGTCGGCCGGTTCGTCGCGACCGACTCGTGCCCTGGCGGTTACGGCACCCTTCCAGGACTTTTCATAGGCGGGTTGACGCGCCAGGCGGATGCCGTGCTTGCGGTTATAGTCTTCCTTGGCCCGGTCGAAACGGGCTTCGGCTTCTTTCAGCGCCGTCTGCCATCGTTTCACGCTGTCCTCGGCACTGTTCAAGTCCGTCTGCGCGCTGAGACGGGCATTGCGGTAACCCCAATCCTTGACGATCGGACCAAGCAGCCGGAACTGCCCGGCCGGCCACCGCCGGTAAACCCAGCTGTCGCTGATGGAGTTTTCCCCATCGTGCCCCATGACATGGCTTTCACCGGATGTCAGACGGATCTGGGTGACCTTTCCGGTACTGTCCTTCGTCAGGGCGAAGCTATGCTGCCGCCATTCGGCGCTGCTGAAACCGGGAAAAGCGATCTGCACCCGTGCGTCAAGTGTGTCGCCGTCGACCTGGGCGGTGAAATGGGTATTTCCGGTCGGGACATAACGCGACGAATTCAGCTTGGTTGCGACCCAGCGCGATTGTTCGCTTTTGATCTCAACGAAAAACCGGAATGCGCCATAGGCGTGGGTGAAACCATCCACTTCCCAGACGCCGGACAGGTCCTGCGCTCGGGCCCGATCGCCCGCAACAGGGATCAACAGCGATATCAGCAGACCGATGCATGCAGCGCGATAAGTCTTTGAAAGGAACATCCATCTCTCCTGTTCGTCCTGTCGGGGCCGGAAACAACCGCCTGGGCGGCAGATATCGCCGTTGGTTTGACACGTGCCCCTATTGCCGTCGATTGCCCCAAATTGTCATATCCTGATGCCGGCGCACTCCGTATGGTTTTCGTCCATCCGTCCGGCGGTGACATTCGTTTCACCGCCAGGCCCTGATGTGTCGACAGTCTATTCCGTGACTTCGATCTTCACCCAGTCTATTTCGACCAGCCCCTCGCCGCCGCCCGGCGTGTAATCATTGCTGTTGCTGCCGAAAACGATGGTAAACGCGTCACCCGGGCTTCGGAGCGAAGTCAGTTTCTGCACGGTGAACCATTCTTCGTTGATTGCGCCTTCCGCGCCCGGATTCGTCGATTCAAACCGGACTGCCGACACATAGTTTCGACCGGTTTTCTCCAACCGTAGCTGGACGGCCTTCACCCGATCCGAAAACTGGGCGGAACGGACTTCTAGATCCCTGGCCTCGATGTTCAAAATGCTGCGGGCAAAACCTGTCGTCTCGCCCCGGGCAAGCTTGTCACCCTGCACGAAAGTCTCGGTAAATGCGTAATTGTAGTTCTTCAGTCGAAGCGACGTCATTAGCGAATTTTCGTTGTCCTTGGCAACGCCGATGCGGATATGCTCGCCCATTGTCTGCGGTTTGAACAACACCCGCATCGTTATCGTCCAATTGCCCTTGGGCACCGGTTTATTGAGCCGGAGGATATTTTCCGCCGTTGCATATGTCGCTGCAGTACCGTCGGGCGACAGCATTGTCAGAATGCCGTTTTCGACCAGATAGGCATCCGGGTTGGGGTTGGCGATCTCCCAATCCTCGCCCAGGTCTTCACCGTCGAACTGGTCTTCGAAATAGACAGACGATTGGGCGATGGCCGGTCCTGCCGTGATCAGTCCGATGGCCAGCAATGCAAATGTCAGCTTGTTCATTGTTCGCTCCTTCTGTTCGGTTTTTGAAAGTTCCCGGTCGACGGAAGCCGCCTCATTTCGGCACCTCGACCTTGACCCAGTCCACTTCGATGAGACCTTCCCCGCCGCCTGGCGTATAATCGTTGCTGTTGCTGCCGAAAACGATGGTGAAGGCGTCGCCGGGCGCCCGCAGGGACGACAATTGCTGCACGGTAAACCATTCTTCGCTGATTGCGCCTTCAGCACCGGGATTCGTCGATTCAAAGCGCATGGCCGACACGTAGTTTCGGCCGGATTTTTCAAGCCGCAGCTGGACCGCCTTCACCCGGTCGGAAAACTGGCCGGAACGGACTTCGAGATCGCGGGCTTCGATGTTCAGCAGGCTGCGGGCAAATCCCGTCGCCTCGCCGCGGGCAAGCTTGTCACCGTGCACGAAGGTCTCGGTAAACGCGTAATTGTAGTTTTTCATTCGCAGCGACGTCAGCAGCGAATTTTCGTTGTCCTTGGCAACACCGACGCGGATCTGCTCGCCCATGGTCTGCGGTGTGAAGAGCACCCGCACTGTCATCGTCCAGTCGCCGTCGGGAATCGGCTTGTTCAACCGGAGAATGTTCTCTGCGTCCACGTAGGTGGCAGATTTCCCGTCCTTGGCAATCATCGTCAGGATACCCTGCTCGACCAGATAGGAATCGGGGTTCGGATTGACGATTTCCCAATCCGGACCGAGATCCTCGCCGTCAAAATTGTCCTCGAAATATAGTTCCGGTCCGGTGTCGGCAGGCTCAGGTTCAGGCTCCGGTTCCGGTGCTTTGGCAAGTTCCTGCGCCTTGTTGACCGCAGTCTGGAAATCGCTGGCGTTTTTGGCATCGAAATATTCGCCGTTGCCCTTGTCTGCGATACACTGAAGTTGCGCCTTGGTATCGGCATCGACATCAAAGCCGACCACATGGACGCGGACATTGATGCCGCGCTGAACAAGCTCGGCGGCGACCGCGCAGGGATCGCCCTCGCAGGTCTCGATGCCGTCGGAGATCAGCAGGATATTGTTATTGTCTTCCTCGCGGCCGGCAAAAGCGCCGCCGGCTGCTTTCAGACTTTCAGCGATCGGCGTCTTGCCGCGCGGCGAGACCGCGTTGACCGCGCCCTGGAGGCTGCTCACCGAACCGGAACCGAACGGCACCGCGATCTGAACATCGCCGCAATCGTCTTTCCGGCGGTGGCCGTAGATCATCAGTCCCGGCGTCACGTCGCCGGACAAGCCGGAAAGCGCGTCGCCAAGCACTGATTTGGCGGTATCGATCTTGGCCTTGCCGCCGATCTGGCCCCACATGGAGTTGGATCCGTCGAGAATGAAAAGTATATTTGTGTCAGCCTGTGCTATGCTGGTCGTCAGGCCGGCCGCGAGGCACGTTGCGAAGAATGTGTTCTGAAACATGGCGGATTGATTCCCCTTTGCATACAGCGGCAATGGCTGCAAATCGGTTCATGTCATGAGCCCCCCAGGGCCCCTTGAATCTGACGTAGGGCGAGCCGCGCGCAAGCGCGGACACCCGGAAGCGATGGCGGCAAACGTACCGCACGACAGAGCTTCCGTTACGTCATTTGTCGGCAGCGCATGATTGCAGGTGGGCTTTGAAGCGCTGCCGCCCGGTATCAATGCCGGGTGGCGCGCAGCCCGCCGGCGTGTGCCGGAGTGACAGTTCTAACGGCAGATATAGGCGCGCCCGTTCCAGACCCAGCTGGCACAGCGCCGGGTAAATGGCTGGTTTGGCACATTGTAACGGATGACCGGGTTTGTCGCCGGCGTCGCCGTCGCGCCGCCGCAGCGAACGCGGTTGCCGGCATTGGACCAGCGGGCATTGCCCGTCAGACGCTGACAGACTTCGCCGTTCGACTGGTTTTCGTTGGTAAAGCCGTAAAGGCTGGAAAGGCGGCAACGCAGTTGGCCCGATAGTGCGGCCGTGTATGGATCGGCGACGGCATAGATGCCGCGCGGCTGGTACTTTGCAACACAGTGGCGATTGAGATCGCCCTTGCCAACGACGGGCAGCGCCTGGGCGCCGGTTGCCGTGGCGATTGCAACGGTTGCGAATGCAGCCAGTGTCAAAATTGCAGTTTTCATCAATCCCTCCATCAATCGGTTTAATTGCCAGTTCCAAGTCGGTGAGGAGCTCTTACGCGACGTCATCTGAACCACACTGCAACGCGTCGTTCATCTGCCGTTCAGGTAATCACCCCCTCCTCCCGTAACGTCATTGTATTTGCGCATCAGCCGGTGCTAGCCTTCGCCCGATGGTTGCTGATCAGAACCAGCGGCCAGGTTAGGCAAGATTTTGCGGAGGACACGGTAATGAGCGAAACACCGACCGAGCACGTCTCCAACTGGCTGAGCAGCCTGGGTGCTGCCCTGGAGGCCGGCAATGTGGATGCGGCTACGGCACTGTTTGGCGAGGATTGCTATTGGCGCGATCTGGTATCGTTCACCTGGAACATCAAGACGGCGGAAGGCCGGCCGGCGATTGCCGACATGCTGAACGCGGTGCTCGGCGATGCAAAACCGTCCAACTTCAGGATCGACGGCGAAGGATCGCAAGCCGATGGCGTCAGCGAGGGCTGGTTTACCTTTGAGACGGCGGTGGCGCGGGGACGCGGCCATGTCCGGCTGATCGGCGGAAAATGCTGGACGCTGCTGACCACCATGGTGGAACTGAAAGGCCATGAGGAGAAAAAGGGCCAGACGCGGGAGATGGGTGTTGAACACGGCGCCCTCCAGGACCGCAAGAGCTGGAAGGAACGCCGCGAGGAAGAGGCGGCAACACTCGGTTATTCGGTCCAGCCTTATGCTGTGATCATCGGCGGCGGCCAGGGCGGCATCGGCCTTGGCGCGCGCATGAAGCGGCTTGGCATCCCCACCATCATCATTGAGAAAAACGACCGGCCGGGCGACAGCTGGCGCAAGCGCTACAAGTCGCTCTGCCTGCATGACCCGGTCTGGTACGACCATCTGCCCTATCTGCCGTTTCCCGATCACTGGCCGGTATTTTCGCCCAAGGACAAGATCGGCGACTGGCTGGAAACCTATACCAAGATCATGGAGCTGAATTACTGGACCAGATCGCAGGCGACCAGCGCGCGCTATGACGAGGCCAAGGGCGAATGGGAAGTCGTCGTCGACCGCGATGGCGAGACTGTGACGCTCAGGCCGAAGCAGCTGATCCTGGCAACCGGCATGTCGGGCATTCCAAACGTCCCGGAATTTCCCGGCGCGGAAACCTTCAAGGGCGACCAGCACCATTCCAGCAAACATCCCGGCCCCGACAAATATGCCGGCAAGAAATGCGTCATCATCGGTTCCAACAATTCCGCGCACGATATCAGCGCGGCCTTGTGGGAGGCCGGCGCCGACGTCACCATGGTGCAGCGGTCCTCCACCCATATTGCCAGATCCGACACGCTGATGGACCTGGCACTGGGCGGGCTTTATTCCGAAGCCGCTGTGGCCAACGGCATCGATACCAATACCGCCGACCTGATCTTCGCCTCGCTGCCCTACGGAGCGCTGGCGGCCTTGCAGGTGCCTGTCTATGACGAGATGAAAAAGCGCGACGCCGACCTTTACGACCGGCTGGAGAAAGCCGGATTCATGCTCGATTTCGGCGAGGACGGCTCCGGCCTGTTCATGAAATATCTGCGCCGCGGCTCAGGCTATTATATCGATGTCGGCGCCTCCGAACTCGTCGCCGACGGCAAGGTCAAGCTGAAACCGGGTGTCGCGGTGGAGGAGATCAAGCAGGATGCCGTGGTCTTCGACGACGGCAGCGAACTGCAAGCCGATCTCATCGTCTATGCCACCGGCTATGGTTCGATGAACGGCTGGGCGGCCGGGCTGATCTCGCAGGAAGTGGCCGACAAGGTCGGCAAATGCTGGGGGCTCGGCTCAAATACAACAAAGGATCCCGGCCCGTGGGAAGGCGAACTGCGCAATATGTGGAAACCGACACAACAGGATGCGCTGTGGTTCCACGGCGGCAATCTGCACCAGTCGCGGCATTATTCGCAATTCCTGTCGCTGCAGATCAAGGCGCGCATGGAAGGCATCCCGACACCGGTTTATGCACTGGCGCCGGTTCATCATCTGAGCTGATGACTGAAATCGGATGGGCGCTGCGGGACATGCAGCGCCTGCCTCTAAAACGAGTGACGCTTATCCACTCCGATTTGTCATCCGACCGACTGGCGGAACGTATCCAGATGCTTGTCCCAGCCATGATCCAGCGCCATCAGCAACTGAATGGCGGCCGGGCCGGCCGCTTCGGCGATGCCCTCATGGGTCAGCGAAAGACGTGTGCCGCCGGCCGCTTCCTCCAGAACCCAGGTCACCGTCGTTTCCGCGTCGCCGAACGGGCCGATGACAAAGGTCGTCACCAGTTTGTTCGGCGGATCCATCGCGAGAACCCTGCCCCAGACCTGACGAACGCTTGCGCCATCGTCTGTTTTGCGCACAAGGGCATAATCCTCGCCTTGCACGAGATCGGCTTCAGCCGGATGATACCATTCGCCCAGCCGGTCCTTGTCTGTCAGGAACGACCACACCGTTTCGCGCGGAGCGTTGAAGAAGACAGTTTTGAAGATGGTGGTCACGTCAGTCATTGTTGTCGTTTTCCTTGTTTTCAACAGCGTCCTGCAATGCGTGCAGGCGCTGGTCCCAGAATCTGTCAAAGTGGTTGAGCCAGTCGTTGGCGGTTTTCAGGCCAAGCGGCTCAAGCCGGTTGATCCGTTCGCGGCCCCTTGGATGAACGGAGATCAAGTCTCCCTGCTCCAGGACCGTCAGGTGCTTTTTGACGGCTGCACGGGTGATATCGAAACGATCGGCCACTTCGCCGATGGTCATGTCCTGCCGGCTGAGAAACACCAGAATATCGCGCCGGGTCGGGTCGGACAGCGCCCGGAACACGCTCTGCAATTCAACTGCCTGCGGTCCGGCAATCATTGTGCAGCCGGCAGGAAGTCAAACTTGCCGTCCTGGTAAAGAAAGGTCACGCAATCGACCGTCGAAACACATTTGCTGACATGGGGCAGGTTTTTCGGGATCTTGTAGAACGAACCTTCCCTGAGCACGATGTCTGACGCCGGGTCGGCGCCGGGCACGGTATGAACCATCGCGCCGGAAATCATCACCCCGAACATGTTTGCCGTTTTTGTATGCGCCGGGCTCACCAGTCCGGCCGGCAGCCGCACCATCGCCATATAGGGCTCGGCAAACCGGTCCCCGACCAGTGAAGCGAAGGCGACGCCTTCCTGCGTTTTCTCCCAGGTCAGATTTTCGCCCGGACGGTTGATGATGTCCGTCTCCGCAGCGGAAGAGAACGGCGCGGTAACAATGACAAGGACCATTGGAAGCGCGGAAAAGAGGTTGCGTGCGCGAAACATCTGAAACTCCATATAAAACCATTTGGTATCATTATTTATAATACCATATGGTTTCATGTCAAGCCGCATTCGAAACCCGCTTGCCTGAAGAACGCACAATCAGGACCGGCAAACCGAATACCGGTCCTTCATTGTTGCGGATTGCCGCCAAATCCGACCTCCGATAGCGCATTTGATACAGACACCGGCAAATCCGTCGCGCTAATCTCACGCCGATCCTTCAAGGCTGCGAAAAATGTTCCAACGCCGAATGCCGGACTGGCTGCGTCACAGCCCGACTCCGAATGTCCGCAGTTTCGCGATTCTGGCCGGGTTCGAAGCAGCGGCGCGCGGCGTACTGATTTCGACGTTTCCAATCGTCATGTACCGAACCATGGGCGATGCGGAGACCGTATCGGAAATCTATTTCGCCATCGGGATTGTCTCGCTTGCGACAGGACTTCTGGTGCCATGGCTGACCCGTTTCATCGCCCGGCGCTGGATGTTCACAATCGGTGCGGTGTCGATGATCACCGGATCCCTGCTGGCGTCCACCGGCGGCAAGATCATGGTGCCAATGGGGCTGGCGCTGAACACGGCCGCGGTCGTGATCATGTTCGTCTGCTTCAACGCCTATGTGATGGACCATGTCAAACGCACCACAATGGGAGCGCTGGAAACCCAGCGTCTTTTTTACAGCGGAATTTCGTGGACCGTCGGCCCGGCGCTGGGCGTAACGCTGCTGGAGATCTATCCACCTGCGCCGTTTCTGCTGTCGAGCGTTCTGGCGACCTGTATTCTGGCTGCGTTCTGGTATCTGCGCCTCAGCGACGGCCGGCAGATCATGCGCGCCAGAGCACCGTCGGCCAATCCGCTCGCCTATCTGCCGCGCTTCTTTGCCCAGCCGCGTCTGGTCGCCGGATGGCTGTTTGCCGTGACCCGCTCTGTCGGCTGGTGGGTCTATATCGTCTACCTGCCCATTTTCGCAGTCGAGAACGGCTTTGACGAAAAAGTCGGCGGAACCCTGCTGTCGATCTCGAACGGGTTTCTGTTCCTGACACCACTGATGCTGAAATGGATGAACGGCCGATCGGTCCGCTCTGCGATCCGAACCGGCTTTGCCATGTCTGCGCTCTGCTTTTCCCTGGCTTCGCTGCTTTCCTCCATACCCGTCGCCGTGATCGGGCTGCTGCTGTCGGCAACTTTCTTTCTGATCCTGCTCGACCTCAGCGCAGGGCTGCCGTTTCTGATGGCGGTGCGGCCGGGTGAACGAACCGAAATGTCGGCGGTCTACGCGACATACCGTGATGTCTCCGGGATCATTGCACCCGGTGTCGGGCGGTTGGTTCTGGCCTTCGCGCCTCTTCCCGCCGTATTTGCGGCCATGGGCCTGGGTCTCGGGCTGGCATGGATCATCGCCGCAAAACTGCATCCGCGGCTTGGAAGGGCTCGAAAGACGGCACTGCAATAGCGCCCAGTCTTGTTGTCCAATCTTGTTGTCCGGCCTGGTTTGCCGCCAAGGCTTCGCCTTATTTCACCGATTCTTACCCACGGTGCGCCGCACTGACGTCTAATTCCAAAGCGAAATATCAGTGTGGGCATGTGGGGCATGAACGCTGCAGACGATATCGTTCGCCTGCAGATAATCAGAATAATTGGGGAGCATGATATGCGCCATACCATCCTGACACTTACATTTGCAGCCGCGATGATGACCACACCGGCATTCGGCCAGACCGTCCAAAAACAGCCGCACGCCGATAATACCCAGATTATGAAGCCGAAATCGGCAGAACCTCAGATGCTGACGCTGGAGGTCGATGATCCGAAGGTTCTGAAAGCGGCAAAAACGAAAGCAACGATGACGCAGGCCGTCGAGCAGAGAAAGCCGCAACCCTCGGCGGTGACCACTGCAAAGGCCGACGGCAAGACCGATGAGACGGCCCCGGCCGCTGACCCGGCCAATTCGCCGGCGCCGATCAACGGCCACATCATTCACCAGAGCGATGGCGGCAAGATGTGTATCGGTGGCGTTCTGTGTTCAAAATTCTGCGAGGCCGATACAGCGGATTGCAAGCCGACCGAAAGCCTGACCATCAAACTCGAAAAACCGGCGCAGATCAGCACTATCCAGCTCAGTGCGCATGACAATATCGGCAAGACAAAACGCTCACGCCTGGTCGTCAAGGTGAATGGCAAGGCGATCGCCGACACGCTGGTCTACAAGACCGGTTCAACGCTTTCCATCGATGTCGGCCAGACCGGCGAGCTGATCACGATTGAATCGGCGCACCAGTATAACGGTTTCCTGCTTGGCGGCGAGGAAGCGGTGATCTGGGATGTCTATGTGTTCGGCAATGACAAAAGCTGATTGCGTCTATCTGTTGCGCGGCATCGGCCGCTCGACGGCGAGCGGCCGGCCGTGTCGGATTTCACGGTAAAACAGGAACAGGCCGGCGCCGACGATCAGCGCCATGCCGACCCAGGCCGTACCGGCGGGAAGTTCGCCGAACAGGACATAACCCCAGATGACGCTGAGCGGCACGGCGCAATATTCAAACGGCGCAACGACGGCCGCTTCCGTCTTGCGGTAGGCCTGCGATATCATATAGGAGCCGACCGCGCTGAGCCCGCCGATCAGGATCATCAGTGCCAGATGCGGCATCGCCGGCCAGGTCCACGCGCGCAGCAGAAACTCCATGCTTGGGTGGCCAGAGCCTGCAAACCGCCCGTCACCGGCGATAAGCCCGACGGTCAGACTGACGATCAGGAAGGCGATCTGGATATAAAATGCCAGCGCCGAGGCCTTTGAGGTGACACCAAGCCGGCGGGTCAGCATCTGCATCATCGCATAGGCAAGCGCCGCACAGACCGGGAAGAACGCTTCCGGGCGAAACGCATCCGTGCCGGGCCGCACCATGACCAGCACACCGAGAAAGCCGATGCAGACGGCGCTCCAGCGGTAAAGCCCGATGCGCTCGCCGAGGACCGGCGCTGCAAGCGCGGTAATGAACAGCGGCGCAATGAAAAAGATTGCCACCGATTCCGCCAGCGGCAGGGCCGCTAGGCCGAGAAAGAAGAAGCTGTTGGCTGCAACGATCAACAGGCCGCGCAGCGCCTGCAGGCCGGGAGTTGCTGATTTCAGCGTCGACAGGCCGCCCTCCCAGCGGACGATCAGGCTGATCAGAAGCAAAGCGACAAAAGCGCGGACGAGGATGATTTCATGCAGCGGATAATCCGTGCTGATCGCCTTGATAAACGCATCCTGCGCCGACAGCACAATGATCGCGGCGACGATGGCTGCAATGCCGAGCACCCTGTTGTCGAACCCGGCCTGCCGCATATCATGTTCCCCGATCACACCGCCCGCACGTTCGGCGGATGGGGTAAGCCTTAGCTCCATTCGAGGCCGGGTCAAATGCAAAAACGCCGATCCGGACATGACCCGGTCCGGTTCGCCACAATTGTCAGATATGGGCGCAGAAAGTTGGTGCGGTCGGGTGCCGGCTGGACTTTTCACCGATATAGCAAGAACGGTAATTGCCCGATGACGAGGCAACTCGACAGGTTCAACATTCGAACCTGCGTCAATTCAGGCTGATCACAAAAATGCTCGAAGCCGCTCCGACAATCACCACGGCGATCAGAATGTAGAGCCAGAGCTTCGGATAACCCGAGTTCTTCATGGTGATTGTGACATCGCTGTCGGGGATTACATAAACGCTGTAGCGTGAGTCCCACATGCCCTTTTCAACCGAATTGTCGCTTTGCAAAGCCTGTATGACCGCTGGTTTCCTGAAGATCCATCTCGACCCTTCGACCTCGACGGAGCCTGAATGCTCGCCGCCGCCGGCGGGTTCGGCCGCAAACCGATAGGTTGCCTGCATGGCGTTGCTGAGCCGGTGGAGTATCCGCTTGCGCTCGCCGGCCTTCACTTCAATCGTCATGAGGAACAGTCTCCATTTCTGGTTGCCCCGGACCGTTTCATCGGCAGGCAATAAAGCCCGCTACCATGCTCTGAACTTCAAGCCCGGAATGCGGATCTCCGCGGCTGTCGCAGACGAAGACGTGGCACTGACCCTGCCGGCGCTGGTGAAATAGCAGTCACTACCGGACGACCAGAACCGACGCGCTCGCGTGGTTGGCCAGATAGCCGGCGTTGGATGAAAAGACATATTCGGCGAATCCCGGAACGTGCGAAGCCATGACGATCAGGTCTGCGCCAAGCTCTTCGGCGGTGCGGCGCAGGGTGTCGTCAAGATCGCGCACCGGGTCGGGGCTGGTGACGGCATCGGCCTTGATGTCGATGCCGCGGGCGGCACTCTGTTCAGCGGCGAACGCTTTCAGCTTTTCGGCAAATTCGGCCGGAGTGTGGGCGATCGCGCCCGGCGTGGTCGACGTCACGCCGATATAGTGCAGTCGGCCGAAACCGCCAGAGCCTTCTCGATTTTGTCAGCGTGGCCGATATCGACCGGGACGACGATCTTCTTGTACATGGCTCTCTCCAGTGACCTGATGGAATGCAAGATTAAGCGTCAGTGCCAGAGATCACTTTGAGGCAGATCAAATCGGATTTTCACCGGACGGCTTGGCTAAACCGCCTGCCCGGCGGCCCAGCCGGACGACCAGGCCCACTGGAAATTGTAGCCGCCGAGCCAGCCGGTGACGTCGACCGCTTCGCCGATGACATAGAGACCGGGCACAGACCTGGCCTGCATGGTGCGGGAATCCAGATCATTGGTATCGACGCCGCCAAGGGTGACTTCAGCCGTGCGGTAACCCTCCGAACCGGCAGGCTTGACCGCCCAATGATTGACCGCCTGATCGATGCGGCGCAACTGCCTGTCGGAGAGATCGGCGATATTGCCGGTCGCCTTTTCGGCTGTGGCGATATGCTGGGCGAGGCTTTTTGGCAGCATGTCTGCAAGCACGGTCTGCAGCGCCTGCCGGCCGTTGTCGGAGCGTGCCGCGCGCAGCCTGTCATAGACACCGACCCCGGGCGCCATGGCGACACTGATTTCATCGCCCTCGCGCCAGTAGGACGAGATCTGCAGGATCGCCGGGCCGCTCAGGCCCCGATGAGTGAAAAGCATGGCCTCGTCGAATATGGTCTTGCCGCAGGAGACGCGCGCGTCGACGGCAACACCGGCCAACGGCTTCAGACGCTCCAGCAACGCCGGATCGAACGTTAATGGCACAAGTGCGGGACGGGTTTCGACGATCTTCAGACCGAACCGTTCGGCGAGATCGTAACCGAAGCCGGAGGCGCCCATCTTGGGGATCGACTTGCCGCCTGAGGCAACCACCAGCGAATTGCATGTTACCGGAAATTGCGCCGAACCGCCGGACATCAGTGTCAGCCGGAAACCGTCGTCCTGTTTCTCCACGCTGTCCACGTCGGCGCTTGTGCGAAGGCGCAGTTCGACGCCGCCCTCTTGCATTTCCGCCAAAAGCAGGTCGATGATCTGTTTCGAAGACTGATCGCAGAACAACTGCCCGAGTGTCTTTTCATGCCAGGCAATATTGTAGCGATCGACCAGGGCAATAAAATCCTGTTGGGTATATCGGCTGAGCGCCGATTTGCAGAAATGCCGGTTCTGCGAGATGAAATTATTCGGCGTTGTGTGCAGATTGGTGAAATTGCATCTCCCGCCGCCGGAAATGCGGATCTTTTCGCCGGGCGCCTTGGCGTGTTCGACGATCAGCACCGAGCGTCCGCGCCGCCCGGCCTCGGCGGCGCACATCATGCCCGCCGCGCCGGCGCCGATGATGATGACATCGTAATGGTTCAATGCTGCTTCCCCGGAACTTCTGGCGATCGTCAATCGTCTGACGGGTCCGCCAGCGCCCTGAATGCTGATTTCTGCTCTGGCGTCAGTGCTGGCAACAGTTTGAAACGGGGCGGATATTCATCTGGCATCATGACAAGCGAAGCCGGCCCGATGACATCTGCAAAGGTTTGCCATGGGATCACGCAGTACATGCCGTGCTCAGGCAGTTGCGGATCAATGATGGCGACACGGTCGGTCAGCGGCAGGTAACTTGGAATATCAAAAGTATAGGCGCAGGCAGTGAATGGTCCATTGTCATCTTCATAGATCATGAAGCTGGCAACAAAACAATCCTCTTCCTGGTTCTCCAGAACCTCTTCAAGATAATATTTCTGATCGTCATATAGCTGGTTCTCTTCCGCCAGTCCTGCCATTGCAACAATGGCTGCTGCTGGCGTGTCGTCTTCAGGCCGATATTCCTGCCAGTCTCCGGCAGCATTTCGGATCCACAACAAATGTGACAAGTGCCGCTGATTTTCGGAAGCCTTCCGGCCGATGGCGACGACGCGGCCAAGAATATCCTCATCCTCGCAATTTGTTATCACACACGTTGAATGGCTCGGCGCATATGCAATCGGCGTCTCGTCGAACGGCAATTGGGCATCCGCTGCCGATGCCACCAGCCTGGCAAAATCGAAATCGTCAGCCGCAGTTGATATCCAGATGCCTGGCTCGACCGAAGTCCACTGGTCGGGCTCGGTTGCCCGTGTCAGCGTGGCGCGGGCATGACGAAATGCCTCGTCCAGCGTGATTTCAAATTTCTCCAGTCTCTCCGGCCCAACCGCAGCAACCGTTTTTTCCCGATCGGATACCAGTTCCAGAATCAGGTCCCCTGCCTTGATCTTCAAATACTGCACTTTCGAGCCGCGAATTGCGGCTATCTTTTCTCGGAGATCGATCTCAAACCGGGAACGGACACGCAGCTTCAGTGAAGCCAGAAATTCATCGCTATTGAGCAGCAATTCATCTGAAATTTCGCCGATAACGGTCCGCAGCCAATTCCGACGCTCAAAAAATCCCAGTTGCTTTGCCTGGATGTAGAGGTTGCCAAGGTATACCCGTCCGCCCTTCTCATCGCCGGCATCGTCATAAAACTGTATGTCTTGCGGGCCGGGATGGTAACGGGCCGTCAGCGACGGGTCGATATCGCGAAAAATCTTGATGACCTCATTCGCCAGTTTTTGCTCTGTGTACCGGAACATCGGAATGGAACCCATGATTTGAGTTTGGTTGTTTCACACAACCTAGCATCGGAATAACGCAATGAAAAACCCGTCGGGCCATATCAATTCGCTCGATCGCCGCTGCACAAAGCCCCTTGCATCAGCCACGCCCGCGCGCCATATAGGCGCCGGGAGACTGGCCCGGACGCGCCATTCGCCAACCGGGTCAGATCCGGAAGGAAGCAGCCCTAACGATTTCGGCGCGGGTCGGTGTCCGGTCTCCTATTCTCTCCCGATATGATGCCTTGTGATGTGCCCGGTTTGGCGACCGGCGTTGACCGCCCATGTTGATCGCTGATCCCAGACGCCCGCCCGGAGCCCCGCCTTGAGCCTTGCCATATTCGACCTCGACGACACGCTCATTCCCGGCAACAGCGAATCGGCCTGGTGCGAATTCCTGATCGGCAAGGGCGTCTACCGGCGCCAGCAACTGGACCATGCCATGGAGCGCTTCAACCGCGACTACCGCGAAGGCCGGCTGGATATCGTGGAATCGATGCGGTTCGTGCTGGAGCCGCTTGGCCGGCACGATCGGCAAAATCTGGAGGATTGGCGGCGAGAGTTCATGACTGAGACGTTCGAACCGATCCGTCTGGCCAAGGCGGACAAACTGCTTGCCGAACACCGCGCGAAAGGCGATTTCCTGCTGATCATTACCGCCGCCAACAGCTTTGTCGCCGCGTTGCAGCTTTTTTACCGATTCCCACAATGATCTGCCATTGCTGGAGCGCGTCAGCCATCCGGTGGCCGTTGATCCCGATACCCGGCTGAAAGCCCGGGCGGACGAACGCGGCTGGCCGGTGATCAGTTTGCGTGAGGCCCGGGCCCTGTGACGTGTATCGTCTGCGAACGATTGCCTGTTGAGGCCGCCGGCCGGCCGCTGCGATCCGATTGCCAAGCCCCGGCCAAGGGTCTATTTCAAAGGGCATGAGCACTCCCGGCTATCAGGTTCTGGCCCGCAAATACCGTCCGACCCGGTTTGACGACCTGATCGGCCAGGAGCCGATGGTGCGCACCCTGCGCAACGCTTTTGAAGCCGGGCGCATCGCCCATGCCTGGATGCTGACCGGCGTGCGCGGCGTCGGCAAGACGACGACGGCGCGGATTCTCGCGCGCGGGCTGAATTTCGCAAAAGAAGGTGAAGGCCGCCATGACGGATCGCCGAGCGTCGATCTGCCGCCCGTTGCTGCCGAAGACGGCGGCGGCGTGCACTGCCAGGCGATCATGGAGGGCCGGCACCCGGACGTGATCGAGATGGACGCCGCGTCCCACACCGGCATCGACGATATCCGCGACATTATCGATTCAGCGCGCTATTCGCCGGTTTCGGCCCGTTACAAGGTTTATATTATCGACGAAGTGCACATGCTCTCCAAGGCTGCCTTCAACGGCCTGCTGAAAACCCTGGAAGAACCGCCGGAGCATGTGAAATTCATCTTTGCGACAACGGAAATCCGCCGGGTCCCGGTCACCGTGCTGTCGCGCTGCCAGCGCTTCGATCTGCGCCGGGTCGAACCGGATGTGCTGATCGATCATCTGAAGGCGATCGCGGCGAACGAAAAGATTACCGCCGGCGACGATGCGCTCGCC
>CAMYKZ010000016.1 GCA_947259045.1 uncultured Afifella sp. | reverse complement strand
GAACTGACAACGCCTGCCATCACCGTCACGGGCCGCGACAAGGTGACCGTCGACGGCAATCCGCTGCCGGTCAAGGACCGCACTCGTCTCTGGCTCTATCACAAGCCGCGCGGGCTGGTGACGACCAATTCCGACCCGGAAGGCCGCCGGACCGTATTCTCCGCCCTGCCGAAGGATCTGCCACGCACGGTGACCGTCGGCAGGCTCGACATCAATACCGAAGGGTTGCTGATCCTGACCAATGACGGCGGCCTGGCACGGCTTCTGGAACTGCCGAAAACCGGCTGGCTCAGGCGCTACCGGGTTCGGGCGCATGGCCGGGTCGAGCCGCAGGCGCTGGAGGCGCTGAAAGACGGTGTTACCATCGACGGCATGATCTACGGCGGCATCGAGGCGGTGATTGACCGCGAACAGGGCGCCAATCTGTGGCTCACAATCGGGCTTCGCGAAGGCAAGAACCGCGAAGTGAAACGGGTACTTGAACATCTGGGGCTGGCCGTCAACCGGCTGATCCGGATCTCATACGGCCCGTTCCTGCTCGGCGATCTGGCGCAGGGCGATGTGCGCGAGATTCGCGGCCGGGTGCTGCGCGACCAACTCGGCGAAAAACTGATCGCCAATGCCGGGCTGGATTTCGATTCCGACATCCGCAATCCGCCAATGCCGGGCAAGGCAAAACCGCAGCAGACGAAAACGCCCGGTTCGGCGAAACATACGCGCGGACCGAAGACTGCCGGACCGAAGGGCGGAAAAAAACCCGGTTCGGCAGCAGGCGCCGGCAAACGCGGACGGTCCGGCATGCACGATCTGGATACACGGCCGCCCGGCACCCGGCCGGATGCAGACAAACGCAAGGGCGCAGGAAAGGGTTCAGACAAGACTACCGCCGGGCGCAGGCGCGGTGCGGCGGCCAAGGGAAAAGCCACGCGTGCGCATCGTCGGCGGACAGTTTAAAGGCCGGCCGCTGGCCGGCCCGCGCACCAACGCCATCCGGCCGACCAGCGACCGGATGCGCGAAAGCCTGTTCAACATCCTGACCCATAGTTTCGGCCTGCCGAAAGATTCGACGCGGGTGCTGGATCTGTTTTCCGGCACCGGCGCTCTCGGGCTGGAGGCGCTGTCACGCGGCGCGGCTTCCGCTTTGTTCCTGGAGACCGGCGTCGAAGGCCGGGCCATCATCCGGCAGAATATCGAAACCCTCGGCCTGACCGGGATTGCGCGGATTTTTCGACGCGACGCGACAAAACCGGGCACGGCCGGCACGATCGAAGCTTTCGATCTGGTGTTCTGCGACCCGCCCTACCGCAAGGGCCTTGGCGAACGGGCGCTTGCCGCCGCGCGCGGCGGCGGCTGGCTGAAGCCGCAGGCGCTGTGCATTCTGGAGGAGGCGGCAGACGAGGAGATCGCCATGCCGGAAGGGTTTGAGTTGCTCGACAGGCGCGCGGCCGGCGAGACACAGATGTTGTTTCTGCGCAATCTCGGCTCTATTTGAGCGTCGGCTCCCCCTCGCCGTTCAGAAATGCCTGCGCACCCGCATGCCAGCCGACGGTCAACGCCACCGACTGCTGCCCGCCGGCCGGGACCTGCCCGAATAATGAACGGGCGAGCAGCCAGGCATGTTTGGCCGGGAAATCGCCATGGGCAACGAGCAGGCGGCTGCCTACCGGGGCGATGACGCCGAGCGGAATTTCGCCATACGGCTCAAATCCGCCGGCGCCGGTTGCCATGGCCGCCGCATCGGCGGGCGACAGGATGGCGGTCTCCATCTGATCGGTACCAATCAGGCTGGCAAGCCGACGGGCATCGGGAGCCCGCGCGACCCGGGCGCTGGCCGCCGGCAGATGTTCCGCCAGGACCGCGACGGCCGCCTTGGCCAGATCGTAGGTTTCCGGATCGGCTTTGTGGCATCCGATCAGCAGATGTTTCTTGCGGTAGACGACCCACTGGCCGTAGGGCGTGTGGCCGCCGAGCGCCAGAGCGCCGGCGGCCAGGAGAGCCATTTGTGCGAATGTGCGCCGGTTCACTCGTCAAACACATCCTCATTGAGGATCGCCGTGACGACATAATTGGGTACGTCGACCACCTGCCCGACACGCAGATCGACAGCAACAGAGGCCAGAATATAGGCCTGTTCGGCGCTCAGACCGTGTTCGCGCTGGATATAGGCAATCATCTTGATCAGGGCATCGCGCGCGGCAAGCGTCAGGTCCTCCGACAGGTTGGCGAGGTTTTCGATTTTCTCGCTCTCTAGATAGGTGTGCTGTGTCGGCACCTCGCCGGCCTTCTTCAGCGGCAGGCCGATCGTCTGGTAGAATTTCGACGGCTCGATCTTCTTGATCTGCGCGCCGCCTTCCACTTCCGGGCCGGTGATCGCGGACCCCTGCCCCTTGCGTATTTCCGTCTGAACCGTCACCACGGCGCCCATTTCGATTGCCGTGCCGGAAACCTCGCCGTCGCCCTGGGCATAATGAACGTCGCCGACAAACAGGCCGCAGCCGTCAATGAAACAGGGCAGCAGTAAAGTGGTTCCGATCTGCATCTGCTGCACGTCCATATTGCCGCCGTTCTCGCGCGGCGGGATTGTCCTCAAGCATTTGTCCTTGTTGCTGCCGTCCGGACCACAAACGGCGGACGGCAATGCGCCGGTCGGCTGCGGCGGCAAGGCCACGCCGCCGGCCGCACCCAGGGCGGTTTCGCGTTCCAGCCAGGCATCCACTTCCGGCTCACCCGGCAGCACCCCGACGGAACCCATGAAGGCCTCGAAAGGAACCTTGATGCCCGGCATCTGGTCGGAAACCGCATGAGTCCGCGACGTCTTCCAGTTGACGAGGAAAGGTTCGGTGTAGATATCGCGCAGAAATCCGAAACCCGGCACGATGACGGTGTAGCCATATTCATCCGGCTCGATATCGACCAGTGTAATGGCAAGCACGTCGCCGCGCTCCGCGCCTTCGATGAAAACCGGCCCGGTCATCGGATGAACCAGATTGAGATCGACGGCGGCGAGATCGTCAGCATTTGAGTCGAGCGTCAGATCGGCATCCAGCGCGTCCCTTGTGTGGTAGACGATCATGTCACCGGGTTTTGCCCGCGAGACCGGCGGGATCGCCGGATGATAACGATTGAAACAGTTCGGATCGTCGACGCAATGGGCGCCCTGTTTTTCGATGACGACCCGGTTCTGCCATTTGACATCGCTGGTATCTGCATGGGCGATGCCGATGGCGGCAATCAAACCCGATAATCCGGTCAATACTGATCTGTACATTTCCACTCTCCCGCTCTGTCCCGGTTCCTGGTCAGGACAGCACAGTTTGCGGTTTACGTAACGGAATAGCAAGGACGTCGGGCGCGTGTTTACGTAGTATTGGAGGGTTGGGAAACCGGCGTATCTGGTTTTCCATCAGTGCCCGGCAAGGACCATCGATCCTTCCAGGGAACCGGCGGCCAAAGGCGTTTATAGGTCCTGACCGTTGCATCCGCAATTCTGTGTCAAAACCGCAACAGGGCGCGGAAATTCATAAATTTGTATTCTCATTTCTTTAACCAAATCGGATAGCAGGGTTTTGGATAGCAATTGAATATCTGGCGCCTGAGGACATTTAGATGAACATTTTTCGCAAAACGCTTGTCGGCTTTGCGGCAACAGCATTGTTGTCAACACCTTCGATTGCAGCCGACCTGCCCGATGCTGTTGCTGCGGACGTGACGACGCCTGAGCAATATGGCCTGATGTTTGCCGCGCTTGGCGAACTGACGGGCGGCTACCGAATTGCCGAATCGACAGATTACGTCAATATGAGCAGCGGCATGGTCTCCGGCGCCGGTCGGGTCAGTATCCCGTTCATGGACCGGTTTTCCGTTCAGCTTGACGGTGATCTCGAAGTTTATTTTTCCGATGACAATGAGAGTTATGAACCGCTTGGCCTCTGGCTTGCAGGCGGCCACGCCAGTTGGCGCGATCCCTCGCTCGGTTTGCTTGGTGTCTTTGGTGCAGCCGGTTACGGACTTCAAACCAGTTTCGACAATTCCAATGATTACGAAATCGGCTACATGGTCGGTGCGGAAGGTCAGGTCTATTTTGGAGACTTCACGCTCTATGCCCAGGCCGGCTATGGCGATTTTGAGGCCGACAACGAACCGGAAGGTTTCAACGAAGGCTGGTTCGTCCGCGGCGTCGGGCGCTGGTTCCCGACCATGGATTCACTGATCGAAGCCGAAGTGTCTTATGGTTCGACACACATGTTTGTCGACGGCGTCGACAATGGGCATATCTGGAACTGGGGTATTCAGGGCAAGATACGGGTGCTCGATGATTTCCCGGTTTACGCGACCGCCGCCTATCGCGGCGCCGATTATGATGCGACCAGCGAAGGTGACAGCGGGGACGAGCACATGTTTCTGGCCGGCGTCAACATTCTGTTCGGCCCGAACACGCTGAAAGACAATGACCGGCTTGGTGCGACGCTGGACCTGCCAAGACTGCCGGCGCGGGCTGCGCCCTGGGGCGAAGGCCTGGATTGATCGTTTAACCACATAGGCACGAATTTCGGACGGCCCCCGGTTCACCGGGGGCCGTTTTTTTTGATTCCACCGGCTACCGCCGGCCGAACAGCCGCTCGATATCGGCCAGTTTCAATTCCACATAGGTCGGCCGGCCATGATTGCACTGGCCCGATTGCGGCGTTGCTTCCATTGTGCGCAACAGCGCGTTCATCTCATCGGGCTTGAGCCTGCGGCCCGAGCGCACCGAACCATAACAGGCCATCGTTGCCGCAACATGATCAAGCCGTTCGCGCAACCGTGTGCTGTCGTCCCATTCGGCCAGGTCGTCAGCTATATCACGCAACAGCGCCGCCGCGTCGATCTCACCGAGCAGCGCCGGCGTTTCAGTGACGGCGATCGCTCCGGGACCAAAAGCTTCGACGGCCAGACCGATTTCCGCCAGTTCATCGCTGCGATCAAGAATTCGGGCGACATCGTCAGAGGGCAAATCGACAATGTCGGGGATCAGCAGACCCTGCCGCGGCACAGCCTCGCCGGCCAGCGCCGCCTTCAGCCGTTCATAGACGATGCGTTCATGGGCGGCGTGCTGATCGACGATCACCAGCCCCGTCTCGGTCTGGGCGACAATGTAATTTTCATGCAATTGCGCCCTCGCCGCACCAAGCGGATGGTTTGAAGCGGAAGCGTCTGCGTCACCCGTCTCGGCCTGTCCCGTCGGCTGATTAAGCCCGGCAAGTCCCGATTGCGGCCCATAATCCGCCTGCAGCGTCTCAGAAAACCCGCCGCCCGGTTCATCGCCGCCTGCACCATGGGCTGCGGCCCGGCCACCGAGATCTGACGACATTCCACCGGCGGATCCGAAACCGGATGGCCTGTTTGCACCTTGATATGGCGCGCCGCCAGGCCGGAAAGCCGAAATCGTATCGGTGCCGCCCGTCGAGGCTGCACGTGCGCCATGTTCGCCAAGCGCTTTGCGAATGGTGCCGATGATCAATGCGCGGATATTGCCCGGGTCGCGGAACCGCACCTCCGCCTTGGCGGGATGGACATTGACGTCGACCTGCAGGGGATCAAGTTCGATGAACAGGGCTGCCAGCGGATAGCGGCCGCCGGCCAGGACATCCGAATAGGCAGCGCGCAGGGCGCCGGTCAACTGCCTGTCTTTCAACGGCCGGCCGTTGACGATCATGAACTGGCTCAGCGAATTGGCGCGGTTAAAGGTCGGCAGGCTGGCAAATCCGGTCAGCCTTGCGCCCTCCCGTTCACCGTCAAGCACCATGGCATTGTCATGGAAATCCTTGCCGAGAACCTGTGTCACACGGGTCAGAAGCGCGTCTTCGCCGCGCGCCGGCGGCAGATCGAACGGTGTGCGGTCGGCGCCGGATACGGAAAACCGCACGTGCGGGTGGGCCAGCGCCAGCCGTTTGACGGTATCGCTCACGGCGCCTGCCTCGGCGCGGTCGGAGCGCAGGAATTTCAGCCGTGCGGGGGTTGCGAAAAACAGATCTCGAACCTCGATCCGGGTGCCCGCCGGCCAGCTTGCCGGCTCTGGCTCGCCGATCCGGCCAACATTGACGCTGAGCGACCAGGCATGGCTTTCACTGGCATGGCGGGAGACGATATCGAGCCGGGCAACCGCGCCCAGCGAGGCCAGCGCCTCGCCGCGGAAACCGAGTGTCGCGATCCGGCTGAGATCGTCATCATCCAGTTTGGAGGTGCAATGACGGGCAACCGCGAGCGGCAGATCGGCCTTTTCAATGCCGCTGCCATCGTCGGACACGCGGATCAGGCTCTTGCCGCCACCGGCAGTGACAATCTCGATCTGGGCGGCGCCGGCGTCGAGCGCGTTTTCCACCAGTTCCTTGACGACACTGGCCGGGCGCTCGACGACTTCGCCGGCAGCAATGCGGTTGACGATATGATCTGGCAGAACGCGAACGGCCACGGAACCCTCATCGGTTCAGCTTGCAGAATCAGCAATGCCGGCAATGTTGCGCACAATCGCCGCAAGCGGAAGAGACCGCTTGCATCAATCCCGGCCGGATCGTCGGTTTTCTGTTTTTATTTGTTCTTGTTGCGCCACTTGAACATTTTGGCGAAGAACGATCCCGATCCATTCTCGTCGATATCGTCAAATTCCTGCGGCGCGGTTTCCGCAGGCTCCCGGTAGGCGGTCGGCGGGTCGGTCAGGTAACGCCGTTCGGTGGTATTGGTGCCCTCGGCATCGGCAAGCGCCGCCTTGAACTTCTTGCGGGCATCCGGGTTGCGCAGGCCTTCCAGATGGGCCCGGTCCGATTCGCGTTCCGGATCATAGCTGGCCGGACGCTTGTTCGCCGGCAATGCGCCAACCAGCGGCTTCAGCTTGCGGACATAGTTCGGGTCGGACCGGCTGGTATCACCCAGGGCATCGACCTCTGCTTCTGCTCCGGCCGAATCGGCCTCCACCGGCCAGTTCGGATCGGCTGCTGCGGTCGCAACGGGTGCCGGAAGGCTGTTTTCAGGCGGCATGACCAGAGGCGCCCGCGGCTTGTACTCAACCTTCTCTTTTGCCTTGCCAACGCCCGTCAGTCCGCCGGTCACACCCTTGATGATGGACATTTCCGGGGCTTCGCCGGTGCCGTAAGTGGCTGTGGAGATACAACCGGACACGACCATGCTGAAAGCCAGCAAAACCGTTCCGGTGATGACACTTCTAGCCGCCGATATCTGACGCATGACAAATCAACCCAGCAATTTCGTTTTCAAAACTTGTCCCAATCCGCAACCCGCCGCCCAAACGCGATGCAGCCCCGGAATCACCGGAATTTTTCGGCTATAGCACAGAAAATTAACAATTGCGAACCTGCCATAGCGCATGATTAAAGACCGCGATTCTCTGTTTTTCACTGCTCTGCGGCTTTTTCAGGGCGCTCGGTCCACCAGGCCAGCAGGATTCCAACCACCCCTGCGCCGATCCAGACGTCGGCAAGGTTGAAAATGTACCATTCAAATCCCTGGTAATGCAGCAGGAAATTGTCGACCACCGCGCCGTGCACGATCCGGTCGATGACATTGGAGAGGCCGCCGCCGACAATCAGCCCAAGCGCCAGCGCACTCAGCCAGCGGGCGCTGGTCCACAGCCAAACGGAAAAAAACACCGACGCGGCAAGACCGACGCCGATCAGCAGCCAGCGGCCGAGATCGGAATCCTGGGTAAACAGGCCATAAGAGACGCCCCTGTTCCAGGCCAGGGTCCAGTCGAAAAACCATGTCACCGGAATACGCTCGCCCTGCTGGATCGCATATGGCCCCAGCATGTACCATTTGTGCGCCTGGTCGATGACCAGGCCGAGCAGGGCCGCCGCCACGCCGACTTGACGCGCAAATTTCAACGGCTCTACTCCGCCAGCAGGCCGGCGGCCTCTAGCTCGCGCATGGCCTCGGCATCGCGCGGTGTGATATCCGGATAATCCGGATCGGAGCCGACGTCTGTCCCGAATTTCCACGAGCGGGCGCATTTGGAACCTTCCGCCATGCCAGACACGACGGCAACGCCGGCCACTTCCGGCATCCGGAACGCCTTGGCCGGCCCCTTGCCGCTTTCAAGGACCGCCTGGCTGGTGATGGCGATTTCAGCAAGGTCGATGCCGTCCATGGCCGCCAGGATCGCCTCGTCGCTGACATAGACGGTGGGCGCGGCTTCAAGCGAGGATCCGATGCGTTTTTCCTGCCGTTCGATTTCCAGCGCGCCGGTGACGACGCGGCGCAGGGCGCGGATCCGGTCCCACTTCGCCTCAAGCTCAAGGTCGCGCCAGTCCGCCGGCACATCGGGAAATTCTTCCAGATGCACGCAGGCCGTCTCGCCGTGGCGGCCAATCCAGGCTTCATCCATGGTGAAGGGCAGAAACGGCGCCAGCCATTTGACCAGGCAGTCGAACAGCCGGTCGATGACGGCAAGCGCGGATCGCCGGGTCGTTGAGGAAATCGGATCGCAATAGAGCGCATCCTTGCGAACGTCGAAATAGAACGCCGACAGATCCACCGTCATGAAATTGAACAAAGCGGCGAAGATGCGCTTGAAATCAAACGTCAGATAAGCGTCACGCACAATCGCGTCGAGGCGGGCCAGTTCCGACAGCATCAACCGTTCAAGCTCCGGCATCTCCGCTTCCGCAATGGCGTCGCCGGACTCGAAATGGGCCAGCGAACCGAGCATCCAGCGCAACGTGTTGCGCAGCTTGCGGTAGGCGTCGATATTGGTCTTGAGGATTTCCGGACCAATGCGCAGATCCTCCGAATAGTCCGCCGACATCACCCAGAGGCGGAGAATATCGGCGCCCGACTGGTCGATGACCTCCTGCGGCGCAACGATATTTTTCAGCGATTTCGACATTTTGCGGCCGTCCTCGGCCATCACGAAACCATGGGTCAGCACGGCGTCATAGGGCGCGCGGCCGCGGGTGCCGCAGCTTTCCAGCAGCGAGGAATGGAACCAGCCGCGATGCTGGTCGGAGCCTTCCAGATAGAGATCGGCCGGCCATTTCAGATCGTCGCGCGTCTCCAGCACAAAAGCATGGGTGGAGCCGGAATCGAACCAGACATCGAGAATGTCTTCGACCTTCTCCCAATCAGCCGGATTTTCCACCACGCCATCCAGAAAACGGGTGCTCGCGCCTTCGGCAAACCAGGCGTCGGCGCCCTCTTCGCGGAACGCCTTGCGGATGCGCTTGATCAGCGCGATCGAGCCCTGGATATTAGCCGATGGCAGCAGATTGCCGGTTTCCCTGTTGACAAAAACGGTGATCGGCACGCCCCAGGCGCGCTGGCGCGACAGCACCCAGTCGGGCCGGTTCTCGATCATGCCGCGCAGCCGGTTCTGGCCGCCGGCCGGCACAAACCGCGTCTTGTCGATGGCGTTCAGCGCCCGGGCGCGCAGCGTATCGCCATGAGCTTCGATGTCGCGGTCCATATGCACAAACCATTGTGGCGTATTGCGGAAGATCACCGGTTTTTTCGAGCGCCATGAATGCGGGTACTGATGTTTCAGGCGGCCGCGCGCAATCAGCTTGCCGCCGGCGGCCAGCGCATCGATGACCGCCTTGTTGGCGTCACCCTTCTTGCCCTTGTCGTTGATGACCCGGGCGCCTTCAAAACCCGGGGCATCCTGGGTGAATGCGCCGTTTTCATCCACGGTATAGGGAATGGCAGAACTGATGCCGCGCGCTTCCAGATCGCTGCGATTGTCCATCCAGACCTCGAAATCCTCACGGCCATGGCCGGGCGCGGTGTGGACAAACCCGGTACCGGCCTCATCGGTGACATGATCGCCTTCCAGCAGCGGCACATCGAAATCGTAACCGCCGAGACCGGCGTCACGCAGCGGATGGGCGCAGACAAGACCGGCCAGTTCATCGGCGCCGACGGCACGGATCTTTTCGTATTTTTCAACCCGGGCGCTCTGCATGACGGTATCCGCCAGCGCATCGGCGAGCACGAGCCTGTCGCCGGCCTTCGCCCAATTGTCGTCGGCCGCTTCGGTGACCTGATAAAGGCCGTAACCGATGCGGGTGGAATAGCTGACCGCCCGGTTGCCGGGGATCGTCCAGGGGGTAGTCGTCCAGATGACGATATCGGTTCCGGCCAGTTCGCCATCGCCGCCAACCGCAAACTTCGCCCAGATCGTATCGCTCTCGTAATCCTCATATTCCACTTCAGCCTCGGCCAGAGCGGTTTTTTCAACCACCGACCACATGACAGGCTTGGAACCGCGGTAAAGCTGGCCGGACATGGCGAACTTCATCAATTCGCCGGCAATCGCCGCCTCGGCGTCAAACGCCATCGTCGTATAGGGCTTCTTGAAATCGCCGACGACGCCGAGCCGCTTGAACTCCTCGGTCTGGGTTGCCACCCATTGTTCTGCGAATTCGCGGCACTCGGCGCGGAATTCGTTGATCGGTACATCGTCCTTGTCGCGGCCCTTGGCGCGGTACTGTTCCTCGATCTTCCATTCGATCGGCAGGCCGTGGCAATCCCAGCCCGGAACGTAGTTGGAATCGTAACCCGCCATCTGCATCGACCGGGTGATGACGTCCTTGAGGATCTTGTTCAGTGCATGGCCGATGTGCAAATGGCCGTTGGCATAGGGCGGACCATCATGCAGGACATATTTCTTCCGGCCCCTGCCCGCTTCGCGCTGGCGGGCGTAGAGATCCATATCGTCCCAGCGTTTCAGAAGCTCTGGCTCTTTTTTCGGCAAGCCCGCTCGCATGGGAAAATCGGTTTTCGGCAAAAAAAGCGTCTTGGAATAATCCCGGCCGCCGGCTTTATCGTTGCCGTTTGCAGTCTTTTTTTCCTTGCCACCCGTTTTGTGGGAGGCGGTGTCTTGTTCGCTCATATCAGGCTCATCTGGCGCAAAATGTCTTGAAATCAAACGGGCTCAATCCAGCCCGGCGCAAATCGGTTCCCGGCCTCAGATGGAGGCCGGGCAGCTAATTCGAATCGATATGCGGCGACGTTTGTTCATCGCCGCGTTTCTAGCCGAGGCAGGCGGCGGTGGGAAGGGCTCAGATCGGTTTATATATTTCGGCAGGCTGCGGCAGCATGTTTGCCGCTGAAACGACCCTCATGTCACCTTGCCGCGGGCGCTGACGGCGACAGCCCGGTCGACGCGGCCGGCTTTGACAAAATGCACCGCGTCGACAAGATTGCTGACGACGCAGGCATGATTTGGAATGATGCGCAACCGCTCGCCGACAACAAGCGGTTCGCTGTCGGCGGGATATTCCAGATGGCCGTGCTCCTCGCTCAGTTTGGCGATGCTGACATCAGGGCGGCCGATAACATAGCCATGGCCGTCGAGCCCAAGCAGATCCGAAGAGAGCACCTTCGAGCCGGCATCGATGATCGCGCGGCCCGGCGCCGGGGTACTGACGATTGTGACCAGCACATTGATCGCGCAATCGGCCTCCGAACAGGTGCCGCGCGCCACCATCGATCGGTCGAAATAGATATAGGTGCCCGGCCGGTGCTCCGTGGCCGCCGGTACCAGGTGCGCGCGCCACATATCCGGCGTGCCGCCAACGCTGACCGTCGGGCAAGCCAGACCGGAATTCTCAAGCAGGCCGATCGTTTCACTCATGAACGACTGGACTGCGGCCGCGCCGCCCGGTGCAGGATAGGTCATCAGGCCGCCGAACCGGAGACCGGGCAATGCGGAGATTTCCTGTGCCAGATCAAATGCGTCCTGCGGCGACTGCCGGCCGCAGCGATGCCCTCCGGTATCGCACTCCACAAGTACGCCGAGCGGCTTGACGGCATCGGCAAACAT
The DNA here is from genome assembly GCA_947259045.1 of uncultured Afifella sp. Classification (GTDB taxonomy): domain Bacteria; phylum Pseudomonadota; class Alphaproteobacteria; order Rhizobiales; family Afifellaceae; genus CAMYKZ01. The sequence goes on along the minus strand of CAMYKZ010000016.1, from coordinate 41,415 downwards.
GGACGACAGGCCACGCACCACCGTGCTGGAATCGGCCGTCACGGCAAGGCTTGAAACCTTGTCCGACAGAGCCCGCAAGCGCCGCAACTTTGCGTCGCCGAGGATATTGAAGGTGATCAGGATATCGTCCAGCCCCTGCTCGGCCATGATTTCCGCCTCGCCGATCTTCTGGCAATTGATGCCGACTGCGCCGGCTTTCATTTGCAGTTTGGCAAGTTCGGGAATTTTATGAGTCTTGATATGCGGCCGCACGTTCAGCGCATGCTGATTGCAGTAATCCTGGAACTTGCGGACATTGGCCTCCGCCAGTTCGACATCGATCAAGACTGCCGGCGTTTCGACTTCAAGATAGCTCATATCCGCTCTCTTCCGATCTGCATGATTTCGACGCCGCAATGGCGAACCGCCAACATCGCGGATGAAGGAACCGCCAGACATCAGCCTGGCCGGCTGACCTGAAACGCATCACATTCACATGTGAAATAATTTTACATCGAACACAATTGATGTAAAGATATTTTACATGATAGGTTTTTTTCGTTCTTTATGTAAAAAATTTTCAGGAAGCGAAAATGTCAGAATCCCGACCCATCGAGCGGTTTGCAATGGCGCCACCGGGCGCCGGCGGACAAAGGCTGCCTTTCGCGAAAGCTGTCAGGGCCGGAGATTTCGTTTATGTGTCCGGCCAGGTGGCGATGCGCGACGGTGAAATCGTCGCCGGCGGCATTGTCGAACAAGCCAGGATAACCTTCGAAAATATCAGGCAAATTCTGGAAGAAGCCGGCTGCAGCCTTGAAGACGTGGTGAAGGTCAATGTCTGGCTCGACGATCCCCGCGACTTCTGGAGCTTCAACAAGGTGTTTTCGGATTATTTCCAGAACCACCCGCCGGCGCGATCCACCGTGCAGTCGCTGATCATGGTTGATGCCAAGATCGAGGCGGATGTCATCGCCTACAAGCCCCTGCCTTGATGTAAAAGATTACGATAATGTCAGACCTTGCCGTCATCGACCTGATTTCCCAGCTGCGCAAGCAGGATGGCACATTTTCCAGCCAGGAGCAGAAGGTCGCCGACCATATCCTGGAAAATCTCGAAGCTGCCGTTCACATGAACCTGAACGATATCGCAACGGCTTCCAGTGTCAGCATCGCGACGGTCAACCGGTTTTGCCAGTCGCTCGGCTGCAAGGGTTTCAAGGACTTCAAGATCCGCCTGGCGCAGAATGTCGCGGTCAGCATCCAGTATATGCAGCAGCCGATCGACCGGGCGCCGTTTTCCGACGACCTTGTCAATTATGTCTTCGATTCCCTGGCAAACACGCTCAGCCGGACGCGGGCGCAACTGGATTCAGATGTCCTGAAAACCTGCATCGAGACGCTGGCCCACTGCAACCGGCTTGTTTTCCTGGGTGTTGGCGGCGGCTCGTCCAATGTTGCAGCCGAAGGCGCAAACCGGTTCTTCCGGCTCGGCATTCCCTGTCAGGCGATCAGCGACGGCTACCAGCAGCGCATGGTGGCATCGACAATGGGCGCGGAAGATGTGCTGTTTGCCATCTCGTCTACCGGCTGGCCGCAGGAACTGCTGGATAGCGTTGCCATTGCCCGGCAATATGGCGCAACGACCATTGCCCTGACCCAGCGCGGGTCAGCGCTGGCGCAATCCTGTGACATTGCGATTGTCGTCGACAACCGGGAAGACGGCGACATCTACAAGCCGTCGCCTTCCCGGTTCATGTTCAATGCGATCATCGATGTTCTGGCCACCGGCGTCGCGCGCGGCCGTCCCAACATGTCACGCGAAAATCTGCGCCGCATTCGGTCATCGCTGACGGCGCTTCACAATCAGACCGGGCCGCAGCCTGTCGGAGACTAGAATTCGGCCTGCGGACCGCAGACGATAAATGATGCGGACACTCATCATGGAAGGAGATCGAAGCAGCACAAGACATCAGACGAAAAACGTTCAAACAAAGTGGAGGAAATCATGAAACTCAATGCTATGAAAGCCGCTGCCATTGCTGCAGCAATGGCCTTTGCGGGCCCGGCATATGCGGAGACGATACTGCGCTATGCAACGATCAGCGAGCCGCCGAGCCTGGATGTCCAGGTCGGAACGGCGTCCATCGCCTCGACCATTTCGATGCATATGCTGGAAACCTTGTATGCCTTTGACGCCGGCTTCGAGCCGCAGCCGCTGCTGGCCTCAGGCGATAGAGTCGAAGATGACGGCAAGAAACTGATCATTTCGATCCGCAAGGGTGTTCCATTCCACAACGGCAAAGAGCTGACGGCCAAGGATGTTGCGGCATCGCTGCAGCGCTGGGCCGAGCATGGCTCGCGCGGCAAACTGCTGTTTGGCCCGGGTTCGTCGGTGGCCGCAACAGGTGATTACGAAATCACCATCGAGCTTGCGGAACCAAACGGCGCCTGGCGTAATCTGCTGGCATTTCCAAACGGCGGACCGGTGATTTATCCGGAAGAAATCGCCGCCAAGGCCGGCGCCGAGCCGATTGCCAAGGAAGATTATATCGGCACAGGCCCCTACAAGTTCACCGACTGGCGTCCGAACCGGTATGTCGAACTGTCGAAATTTGACGATTATGCCGCGCTCTCCACACCCGCCAGCGGGCTGGCCGGCGCACGCATCGCCAAGCTGGACAAGATCCACTTCATGCCGGTTCCCGATGTCGGCACCCGTGTCAGCGGCGTCCAGGCAGGAGATTTCGATTATGCAGAGTTCGTGCCCGGCGATCTTTACGACGATCTGTCTGCCGACCCTTCGGTCAAGATCCATGTCAACGGCGCACCGATTTTCGGCCTGATGTTCGTCAATTCCAAAGAGGGCATGCTGAAGGACAATTTCAAACTGCGGCGCGCAGTGCAGATGGCCCTCAACAAGGAAGAGGCGCTGCGGGTTTCCATCGGACCGGAACTTCTGTGGGACGCCAACGGATCGTTCTATCCGAAAGGCAATGCCTGGTATTCAGAATCCGGTATCGATGCCTTCAGCCAGGCTGACCCGGAGGGCGCCAAGGCGCTGGCCAAGGAAGCCGGCTACGATGGCGAACCGATCAAGCTGCTGGTGTCGACCAACTACCAGTTCCACTACGACCAGGCCGCCGTGTTCACCAAACATCTGGCAGAGGCCGGCATCAACGTGCAGATGGTCGTTGTCGACTGGGCGACATTGCTCAAGAAACGCGCCGAGCCTGACCAGTGGGATATTTTCTTCACCCATCACGGCACGGTGCCCGACCCGGCGCTGATCACGGTGTTGAACGATTCCTATCCCGGCTGGTGGACGACCGACACCAAACAGGGCCTGAAAGCCGAATTCACCGGCACCGCCGACGTCGCCAAGCGCGTCGATGCCTGGTCGAAGCTGCAGGGCCTGATCTACGACGAGGTCCCGGCTATCAAGACCGGCGATGTCTATTCCTACAACATTGCCTCGCCGAAGCTGCAGGGACTGCCGGAAAAAACGATGTTCTGGCCGAACTTCTGGGGCGTGTCCAAATAGGATGCTGACAGCCTTCGTCACATCCTATGTGTCGAGACGAATTGGTGCGGCCATCGTTACGATGATGGCCGCATCGATCATCATATTCACGTTCATACACCTGATTCCGGGCGATCCGCTCTATGTGCTGCTCGGCGACGGCGCAACGCCGGAACAGGCCGAGGCATTGAGCGCAAAACTCGGGCTCGACCGGCCGATCTACATCCAGTATTTCGCCTGGCTCAAAAATGTCCTGCAAGGTGATTTCGGAACCTCATTGTTCTTTCAGTCGCCTGTCCTCGACGTCATCGCCGACGGCGCGGAGACCAGCATCCTGCTGGCTACGATTACCATGATCTGGGTGATCGTGATCGGTATCCCGATCGGCATGATCGCCGCAACACGCCAGGGCACTTTTATCGATCAGAGCGCTTCGGGTCTGGCGATGTTTTTCGCCTCCGTACCGACATTCTGGGTCGGTCTTTATCTGATCCTGATTTTTGCCGCCTGGCTCGGCTGGCTGCCAAGCTCGGGTTATCCTTCGATCTTCGAAGATGGCGGACTTGCCAACCTTCGCTACCTGCTGCTTCCAAGCCTTGCTCTGGCTGCGCCCAACGCAGCTTTGATCGTGCGCCTGACGCGCTCAAGCATGCTTGACGTGGCGCGGCAGGATTATGTCCGCACAGCCCGCGCCAAGGGCATCCGTCCCTGGCAGGTCACGGTCCGGCACATATTCCGCAATGCACTTCTGGCGGTGGTCTCCGCCTTCGGGTTCACATTCGCCGCTCTGATTTCGGAGGCGGTGGTCACGGAAACCGTGTTTGCGCTGCCCGGCATCGGCCGGCTCGTGGTGCAATCCATCCTGCGGCGGGACTATCCGGTCATTCAGGGCGTCATTCTGGTCACCGTGATGCTTTATCTGGTGATCAATCTGCTCGTCGATCTGGCCAACCGCATGCTTGATCCGAGGGTGGAGCTGGATTGATGAATGTGCTCGCTTCATGGCTGACGCCGTTCCTGAACCGCCGGCTGTCGATGTTCGGCCTGATCATTCTCGCGGCCGTCATCATCGCCGCCCTGTTTGCTCCCTGGATCGCGCCATTCGATCCGCTGGAGATCGATCCGATCAACAGGCTGACGCCGCCCAACAGCATCTATCTGTTCGGCACCGATCATTTCGGCAGGGATACGTTTTCCAGGGTCATCTACGGCGCCCGACTGGCGTTGCTGATCGGCACCGGCGTTGTCGCATTTGCGCTGGCGACCGGTGTTCCGATCGGCGTCGCTTCGGCCCTGTTTCCGCGTCTCGGGCTGGTGCTGATGCGGATTGTTGACCTGCTGATGGCCTTTCCCGCTCTGCTGCTCGCACTGGGTCTGATCGTCATTCTGGGGCAGGGCGTCGTGAACGCCATTCTGGCGATCGGCGTTGTCTACCTGACCACGACCGCGCGCATCACCTACTCTGTCGCCCTGCGGCTGAAGGCAGAGACCTACGTGGAAGCCGGCGCCAGCATGGGCGGCACGATCTGGTGGCTGGCGACCCGGCATGTTATCCCGAACCTTGTATCGCCGTTGCTTGTCCAGGCGAGTTTTGTGTTCGCATTTGCGCAACTGGGCGCTGCCTCGCTGGATTTCCTTGGTCTTGGCGCGCCTCCGGAGGTTCCGAGCTGGGGCAATATGCTGGCTGAATCACGGCGGTTCATCACCCGTGCGCCGTGGCTGCTGTTTTACCCCGGCATCATGATCGTGCTGACGGCATTCTCCCTCAATCTGGTGGGCGACGCGTTGCGTGACAGACTCGATCCGCGCTTCCGCGATGCGCTGGCGGCGAAGGGGTAATTGCAGATGCTCAGCGTTCAGAACCTGACCGTTTCAATTGCCGGCGACCCGACGCCACTCGATATCGTCAGAAACGTTTCATTTGCTATCAATGAGGGTGAAATTCTCGGAGTCGTCGGCGAATCCGGCTGCGGCAAAAGCATGACGTCGCTTGCGATCATGGGCCTGCTGCCGAAACCATTGATCAATGTCCGCGGCGGACAGATCCTGCTCGACGGCAAGGACGTGACCGATCTTGCGCCTTACCGCCGGATCGAAGCCGGTTGCGGCGGCATCGCGATGATATTCCAGGAGCCGATGACCTCACTCAATCCGGTCATGCGGGTCGGCGAGCAGATCATGGAAGCCCTGCGTATTCATGATGTCGGGGCTGACCGGTCACCTCAAGCCAGAGCGCGGGAGCTGCTGGATCTGGTCCATATCGCCGACGCCGCACACCAGCTTGACGCCTATCCGCATGAATTGTCCGGCGGCATGCGCCAGCGCATCATGATCGCCATTGCGCTGGCCTGTAATCCCAAGGTGCTGATTGCCGACGAACCGACCACGGCGCTTGACGTGACCGTGCAGGCGCAGATCCTCAGCCTGATCCGGGAACTCTGCCAGGAATTATCGGTGGCGGTGCTGTTCATCACCCACGACCTCGGCGTGGTTGCCCAGTTGGCGGATAATGTCGCAGTCATGTATGCCGGCCGGCTGGTCGAAACCGCATCCGTGCATGACCTTTTCGCCAATCCCGCCCACCCCTACACAAAAGGCCTGTTTTCGTGCCTGCCTGATCCGGAAAAACAATCCGGCTATCTCAGTCCGATCCCGGGCCAGGCGCCGCTGATCAGCGAAATTGCCGATGGTTGCGCCTTCGCTCCCCGGTGCAGCCTGACGACTGCGCAATGCCGGTCGGGCGCAGTGCCGGCGGTGGTTCTATCATCGGGCCACCAGGCGCAATGCCACCACCCGCTGGCGGCAACAGATAATGGCGGCCCGGCATGAACGACAATGTCATCCTGGAAGCCGCCGGACTGAAAACCTCGTTCTTCGTCAAACGCGGCGGAAAACGGTTTGAACTGCGCGCCGTCGACGACGTGTCGTTCGATCTTCATCGCGGCGAAATACTCGGCGTGGTCGGAGAAACCGGCTGCGGTAAAACGACCGTCGGCCGCTCCCTCGTCGGGCTGGCGAAATCCAGCGGCGGAACCGTGACATTCGGAGGGGAAAATATTCTGGCGGTACGGCAAAGCCGGCTGAGAGCGATCCGGTTGAAGGTCAGAATGATCTTTCAGGATCCCTATGCGTCGTTGAATCCGCGCAGAACCATCGGCGATTCCGTTGCCGAAGCCGGTGACATCCACAATTGTTTCAGCGACGGCAAACAGCGGGCAGAACAGATTGCCCGAACGCTGGACAGCGTCGGCCTCGACCCGTCATTTGCCGGCCGCTTCCCGCATGAGCTGAGCGGCGGCCAGCGGCAGCGGGTCGGGATCGCCCGGGCGATCCTGCCGACACCCGATATCGTCATCGCCGACGAACCGGTGTCCGCGCTTGATGTGTCTATTCAGGCACAGGTCCTCAACCTCCTGATGGATCTTCGAAAATCGCTTCAGCTGACGATCATGTTCATCTCCCATGACCTGTCCGTCATCGGCCAGATCAGCGACCGGATCGCGGTGATGTATCTGGGGCGGATCGTGGAAATGGCCGATGCCGGAGAACTGTTCTCCAATCCGGCCCATCCCTATACGCAGGCGCTGATTGCGGCGATCCCGAAGCCGGACCCGTCAAGCAGGATCAGCGCAGACGTTTTGCGCGGCGAACCGCCGAGCAGGCTCGAACTCAGGGACGGCTGCCCCTATTCGGACCGCTGCCCGATCAGCCGGGACATATGCCTGTCCCAGGCGCCACCATTGCAAACATCGGCCGGCGGGCGGCTGGTTGCCTGTCATTTTCCCGGACAGGCCTGTTTTCTTACCAAACAGGAAAGCGGCGGATGACGGTCTGCAACGATAGAAAGAATGGAGTGTGAAATGGAATTAGCACTAGTCGGCGGACACCTGATCGATCCGCACGCGGCCAAATCGGGCAAATTCGATGTCGGATTTTCGGGCGACCGGGTCACGCATGTCGAAGACGCAATCAATCGTGAAGACGCGCGTAGCGTGATCGATGTCAGCGGCAAATTTGTCTCTCCCGGGCTGATCGACCTGCACACCCATGTCTATCATGGCGGAACGTCGCTTGGCGTCCATCCGGACAATCTGGCCCGCCGCGCCGGTACCACCACTTTTGTCGATGCCGGAAGCGCCGGCGCCGGTAATTTCCTGGGTTTCCATGACCATATCATCCAGCGCTCAAGATCGCGTATCCTGGCGTTTCTGAATATTTCATTTTCCGGAATTTTCGGCTTCGACGTCAATGTCGGCGAGTGCCGGGATCTGGATCTGTGCAATCCCGGCCAGACACTGGACAAGGCCAGGGAATTCGGCGACCGGATCATCGGCGTGAAAGTCCGGGTCGGACACAATACATCCGGCGCCAACGGCATTTCCCCGCTTGAGATCGCCAAGCAGGCTTCCGACAAACTCGGCAAACCGCTGATGTCGCATATCGACAAACCGCCACCCTCCATCGAAGCCGTGCTGCAGCGTCTCGGATCAGGCGATATTCTGACCCACTGTTTCCGTCCCTTTCCCAACCAGCCGGTTACTGCCGAGGGCATGGTGAAAAAAGAAGTCCTGGCGGCGCGCGAAAGGGGCGTTGTGTTCGACACCGGCCACGGCAAGGGATCGTTCGGCTTTGAATCCGCCATCAAGATGCTGGAACACGGCTTTGAGCCCGATGTCATCAGTTCCGATGTCCATGCACAGTCGATCGATGGTCCCGCCCATGACCTACTGCATGTGATGTCCAAATTCCTCGCACTGGGGATGGACCTTGAGACGATCGTCGCCAAGGCAACGATTGCCCCGGCGCGCGCCATCGACCAGACCGACCTCGGCCATCTGAATGTCGGCGCCAAAGGCGATGCGACGATCTTTCATCTGGAAGAAGGCCGGTTTGAATATTTCGATACGGTCGGAGAGCGGATAACCTCCAACAGCCGGCTGGTCTGCGACGGCCTGGTGATCGACGGTGTCTATTGGGGCATGGACGATTAGGGCATCGAAACGCCGGTTCCGGGAGCCCGCCCCCGTCAGACGTGGCGCTGCCGGTGTATGCCGTGCGCCGACATCATGCCGCTATTGATGCTCAAACCTGTAAACACGCAGAATTCAACGCAATAAATTCACCAAATCATTCAGAATACCGATCTCAATATCGTTGCTGCGGACGCTTGCGGCAATGAACCTTTGTTCTGAAAAGCGCGTCTAACCCGACATGGAACGATCTCAGTCCATTGACAGGAAAGCCCGCAATTTCAACAAACGAAGGAGAAAAAAATGACCAGATTCGCATACAAAACAACGGCATTTGCCGCAATCCTGGCAGCGCTGGCCACTGGGGCGGTTGCCGGAACTTATCAGCGCTCAGGTGACACATCGACAACGCTGCAGAAGGTCAAACCGCTACGGCCGCAACTGATTGCCAAATTCGACTGCAGGGCCCAGGGCACTCCGGTCGAGTTTCCCGACGATCTGGTGATTGTCAACAAGGGCGGCGGAACGCTTTCAGCCGGCACGAAGATCAACTGGCGGATGGAAAACTCGTTCGTCCAGGGCTCCTATGTGCTGCCAACGCTGGCGCCGAACCAGCAGGTGTTTGTCAACAACGCCAATCCCGGCGGCTGGCCTGCCGGTGGCAAGTGCCTGGTCTGGATCGTCAAGTAACGCCGATGACGGTTGACCTGTCCCGGCTGACCTGTGCGCATGGCCCGGACAGGCGCCGCATTGCCCGATGCGCACTGTGCTCTAAGGTAGAAGAACATGACACATCAACATCCCGACTGTCCGGTCTATAGCGTGCGAGAGCGCGTTGCTGACGGTATTGTCCATGCGCTTGGCGTCAGCGGCAGCCTGGTCGCAACGATCATCGTGCTGACCATGGCCGTGCCGTCCCTGCCCGCGCATTCTGCCATCAGCCTGGTGATTTACGGACTGGCGATGGTTGCGATGTTTTCGTTTTCCGCCGCCTATCACCTGATCCCCGTACCCCATTGGAAAGCCGGCCTGAGACGGCTGGATCAGGCGGCGATCTTCGTCAAGATCGCCGGCACGTATACGCCCTTTGCGATGGTCAGTCTCGGCGGATTCCTGGGGTATGGACTGCTCGGCGCAGTCTGGTCGGTGGCGCTGCTTGGTGCGCTTGCAAAACTGTTTCTGACAGACGGACTGCGCGGATTCTCCGTGGCGCTTTATCTGGGCATGGGCTGGTCCGTGCTCGCCGTTCTGCAACCGCTGTCCCAGTCCGTTCCAACCGGTGCGCTGATATTGCTCGGCTCCGGCGGCATTCTCTATACGATCGGCGTGGTCTTCCACCTGTGGAAGGATCTGCCCTACCAGAATGCCATCTGGCATCTGTTTGTGCTTGCCGCCGCTTCCTGCCATTTTGCCGCAATTGTCGATGCGGTCGTGCTGGCTCAGGCCTGAATAATATTTTGGATAATATTCCGCCGGCCGGAACCGGTCAGGGTTTCTCGCCCAGCGTATCGGCCACATAGGCACCGCGCTCACCCATCGGCTTGTCAGGACCGACGGTGGTATCGACTGCGGTCTGATGTTCGATCTCGGCATTGAGTTCAGCGCCCGCCACAAGGATAAAAGCTGAAATGTACATCCACATCATGAAACCGATGATTGCGCCAAGCGTCCCGTAGGTCGCGTTGTAATCGCCAAAATTCGCAAGATAGAACGAAAAGCCCAGCGATGTGGCAAGCCAGACGACTGAGGTGAGTATGGAGCCGACACTGATCCAGCTCCATTCCGCAGCGTTTCTGCTTGGCCCGTAGCGGTACAATGCCGCGATCGCGATGTTGACCAGGACAAACAGAAACAACGGCGGTGCTATGGCAATAATCCATTTTGCAACCGGTCCGAGCCAGAGAAATTCAAGAACAAGCGGCAGCAAGACCAAAGCGTTCATGATCAGTATTGCCAAGACAATCGCGCCCAGCGTGAAAGACAGAGACGTCAGATTGAGTTGGACAAAACCGCGCTTTTCCTTTTCGTCGTAGGCCAGGTTTACAACAACAAAAAGCGCTTTCATGCCACTGTTGGCGCTCCACAATGTCAGCAGAAGCCCGATTACCAGTCCGATGCTGAGCCCGGTGTCCTTCGCTTCCGATAACCGTTTCAGCTCGTTGGCGACGATGTCGAGAACATCGCCCGGTATCACGCCTTTCAGGGCATTGATGTGATCCTGAACCGTGCCGATGTCGGCAAACAGCCCATAGAGGGAAACGAAAACGGCGATGGCGGGGAAAATCGCAAGCAGGCCGAGAAACGTTACGCCGGCAGCCGCGAAGGCAGCCTGATCCTCTGAAATTTCCTTCACGGTGCGCAACAGGATGTCGCGCCATCCTGCAAGCGGGATTCTGTCGGGTGTCTTGGCAGTCCTGCCGCGTCCGGCCTCGGCCGTGTGGTAATCTCTCACCCGCTCGTCGACATCTGTCTCGCTGATCGTTGTATTCATCCGTTTCAGTGCGCCCCTGTCGTCTGCCACATTCAATAAGTGGATTTGCCGCCGGATGCTGCCCCCGCGTCGAACGCGGGGGCAATTCGGTTAATCGCGCGACAGGACCTGGTTTGTGCCGGTCCGCCGGGCTGATGATCCGGTCTTCAGTTTCGGCCGTTATACGCAGGACGCCCGTACCCGGGACTCTCTGCACCCTCTGCATCCGGCTCCAGCTTGCGTCGTGTCTCCACCAGCATGTCTTCCGCCCGCTGGGCAGTGCTGTCTGCAAATTCGCGACCATAGGCCATGCCCTTCCGGGCAGCTTCGTCACGCCAGCGCCCGAGGTTACGATCCTCGCTGCGGGTACGCGGCAGTAATGAGCCGAGGACGAGCCCGCCGAAGAATCCGGCAGCGCCGATCATCAGCGGATTCTCTTCGAAATATGATTCGATGTTCTGGCCCGTGCGGACAGAACGGTATTTGACGCTGCGGGCTGTCCGGTGTGCAGCGTTCCTGGATGACCGATAGGCGCTTTCTGCTTTCGAGCGGACACGCTCATAGCCCTCTTCGACGCTTTCGGAGACGGTTGATGCTGCTTTCGCCGCCGAGGCCTTCGCTGTTTCGGCGGCCTGCGACGCCGTCGAGCGGACGTCGGACGCAGCGTGCATTGCTGTTTCCTTCACCGTTTCGCCTGCTTCGCCGAGTTTCTGTTTAGCGGCCTCCAGTGCGCCGGCATTATCCTTGGATGTCGGCCTGTCTGGCGTACGCGGGTCAGCGTTCACGGATGATGAAGCAGATTTGCCCATATCGCTCGTCTTTCCAGTTGTATGTGTCTTATCTGAATTGGTCATTGTATTTACCTCCGCTTATCGGAATTTAAGATGTGTATTGGTGATGACTTGCAGCCGGGTTCAAGCCATTCAGGTGCGGCTCTTCCGGCATCCGGTCGACCGGCGACGGATTGGGATCAACTCCGCGCTTCGGTCGTCGGCCGCGGTGAACGGCTCGGCTGCTGCTTGTCCGTTCCTCGCCAAGCTGGATCAGGAATAGACCGACCGCCGCACCCGCGAGAACAAGCGGAAGCGGATTTCGCCGCACAGCCTGAACCGTGTCATCAAACAGCTGCCCGTATTCCGACCGCCTCACAGCACCGAGAGCTTCATCAGCCAGTCCCGACACCGTTAGCCGCTGCTGCAGGGATTCCAGAGAAATATCCAGCCGGGCGCGAGCCCGTTCTGTCTCTCGCTCTATTTCGCGAATATCATCTGACATCATGCCACCTTTTCCGTCACAATCTGGCTATCCTTGCGGACAGATCGAATTGTCCTTTCCGGAGTCAGACTGAAGTTTGAGATTTTGTGCATGGCGTAGAAGAACAAGCCGCCTGCCAGCACCAGGGTCACTACGGCCATGATCGCAGCAGCCAGCGCCTCTGAGCCGACATAGATCGCAAGCGCTTCCACAGCCGCCTCAACAATCAGGGTTGCAGCCACAACGGCAAACACAACGCCGAGAAGCATCAACGCCAATCCTGTAGCGAGTTGCCGGATACCGTCTTTCGTCTCTGCCTTGAGCAGCTTGACCTCACTGCTGAACAGGCCGGTCGCGTTGCGGGCAGCTTCGCTGATAAGCTCTGCCACCGTTGGCCGCAGTGTATGTTTGGGGTCCCGGGTCATCGCTGATTACCTTCCGGGCCGGCCGTTATAGGGATAAGCAGGATCATAATCGTCCCAATCCCGATCGCGCCGAACCTCACTCGCCCGTGTACTGGAGCTTTTCAGAAAACGGGCGGCCAGCAGTCCGACCACCGCCGCACCGGCGGCGACTGTCAACGGCCGCTCGCGAGCAAATGCTTCCGCGTCGTTGTAAAGATCAGAGAATGAACGCGTTCTGATCCCGTCTGCAACATCCTCAAGGCTGTCTGCCGCATTTTCCATAATCGAAAGAAGGTTGGGACGGTCGCTCATCTTATCGCTGAGTTCCCGAAGATTTTGGGCGATATCGGAGATTGTATCCGCTGTACCCGCTTTACGCTGCTGGGCAAACGCCGCGCCGTATTTCCGGGCAGCTGAACTGAGCTTTTCCGCTTCTTCGGACGCCCGGTCGACAAGATGCTCCATGTCGCGTTTGACGGCATCCAGGTTGTCAGCAGCTTCAGCGCTAATCGGCTTTTCGCCGCCGCCGTTTTCAGTCCTGGTGTTCGCTTTCCCGGCTGCACCGGTATGTGTTTGCGTGTTTGACATGATAGTCTTACGCCTCCTTCATCATGGTTAAGTTTATCGTCGCCTCTCCGTAATCAAACGCACGCAACCGCTGAAGGTTCCGCAAAAATTTTACATTTTCCGATTTCGTTACGCTGGCTGGCAAAGGGGCTGCATGCGGCAGCAGAACCTCCGGCCCATTCAGGCTCCCGAAGTGCGGCTATACAAAAGCTGTGACAACGAAAAGGAGATCTATGCGCCGGTGTCCGGGGTCGGGCGGGCTGCGGAGAGAAATTCTGAAAATGCCGATGCCTGGTCGATATGATCAACGCACGCTTTGACAATTATGGCGATCGGCACAGCCAGAAGCACACCGACAATACCCCATACGAAACCCCATAGCGCCACCGACAGCAGAACGACCACCGGATTGATCTCAAGCCGTCTCCCCAGCACCATTGGCGTGACGAAATGGCCCTCGATGGTTGTGAGGACCAGATAAGTGATCGGTGCGATCAGCGCGCTTCCCAGAGTGTCAAATGACACGAGCGCCACGATTGCAACCAGGACAGCGCCGACGACAGAACCGATATAGGGCAAAAAATTCAACGAGGCCGCCGCGATACCCCACAGATACGGCGTGGGCATGCCGATCGCCCACATTGCAAGACCGACAACAACGCCCAGTGTCACATTGATCGTCGTGATGGTGAAAAGGTAGTTGGAGACGACCTTTTCGATTTCGTATACCAGTCGCAGCGCCCGCTTCTTGTCGCTCAGCCGCGGCATGATATGCATCAGCTTCTCATAGAACAGGTTGCTGTAGGCCAGAAGAAATGTCGTCAGGCCGAATGTGACGAACGCCATCGACAGCATGGCGACGAAATCGTCTGCCACACGGGTCAACAGCCCGGGCCGCTTGACAACCACCTCCTGCACGGCCGGATTGTCCGGAGCGGTCAGTTTGTCGACTTCTTTCTCAACATCACTGACGGCCTCCAGCGGTGCACGGATATTCTTGAGTTTCCACTGAATCTGCCGCCCGATTGACGGAGCATCGTCTATCCACGCGGCGATTGGCTTGGCCAATACCGAAATGCCAAGGATTAGCGAGATAACAAGGCCGGTGGTCAAAACGATTGCAATAAACCCGGGAGCAATACCGCGCTTCCGGCCAAATCTTACGATCGGGCTGAGCGTGAGCGTCAGCACGAGAGACAGGGCGATCGGCAGAAACAGGCTGCGGGCAAAATAAAATACCATGAACCCGGTAAAAATCGCGATGAGATAAATAGCGCGGGCAACACCACCGTTAATGTGGACGATCTGCCTGCTTTCGGAAGCTGGCTGTTGCCCTTCCACATTCGCCGACTCCGCTTCCGGAGCGCCAATGTCAGGATCCCCGGTTTTAGGATCCAATGTCAAATTTTCTGTGATTTCCAACTCAACGTCCCCGATCTATAGATTCCAACGCCGGGGCGGCAGATTGGTTGCAGAGGGTTCCGTCAGAATTTTTCGAAAATGATCCGGCGCATCATTGCTGTGCTCGCACCGGGCAACAACCGCCCGGCCAAGGCGATGAACTTCGGCCCGATTCCCGGCACCGATACCCCGCCGCCAAGAAACAATCCTGCCAATCCCGGCCGGTTGGCGGCTGCAAGCACATGTCTGGCAGCCTCGTCCGGCTTCATGCGTTTTGACACGTCGGCGCCTTGCGGTGCGTGTTCGTCCGCGTGAGCAGTATCCAGCGGCCCCGGGCAAACCGTCAGCACCTTGATCTTGCGGCGCGCGAGCGGTTTGCGCAATGAGCGGGCGAACACCGCGATCCCCTCTTTTGTTGCCGCATAAGTCGCCGCACCCGGATAACCAACGAACCGCGACAGCGAGGAGACAAAAACAAGGCAGCCGCCGTTACCGATGGCGCCTTCGCGCACCAGCGCCGCTGTCAACGTCATCGGCGCCGTCAGATTGACGGCAATCAGCCTGTCCTGAATCTGAAACGGAATGGTCTCGAACGCGCCGGTGGCGTTTATGCCGGCATTCATCACGACGCGCTGATAGGGGCCGCGGCTGGCGAGGTCGGCGCCCAGCGCATCAAGCGCCGCAAGATCAGAAAGATCGGCGGTCACCGGGTCCAACTGCCCGCCCGCCTGATCGCGCAACCGCGCCAATGCCGCGCCGTCCCGGTCAAGGGCGACGACGTGAAAGTCCGACGCCAGCAATTGCCGCGTCATGGCAAGGCCCAGCCCGGCGGCAGCTCCGGTCACCAGCGCTTTGCGTGAACCGGTCATCAGCCGCCGCCCCGCAGCAGACGGGTTTCCTTCATCCGCATCACCCTGCGGTATCCGATCGTCACAGGCGACCGGTTGCCGGCCATCTGCCGGGCCATCACCTCCGCCACGTCGGCGGGTTTCAGAAACAGTTTGCCGATCCAGCCCGGATTAAACCCGGCGCGGGCGTGGATGTCGGTGGCGGTCGGTCCGGGATGCAGGATCTGGACACGGATGCGGCCCTGCCATTCCGAGCGCAGTGAGCGGGCAAATCCGTTCAGCGCAGCCTTTGTTGCGGCATAGACCGGAAACCCGGCAGACCCGTTGCGGGCCACCGAGCCGACCAGAACCACTTTTCCGTGCGCCGCCAGCAGCCGGTCGGCAAAGCTGTGGACCGTCTGCACTGGCGCGGCCAGGTTAACGGCAACAGCAGTTGTAATGCTGCCTGTATCTTCGGTCTCAATGCCGGCATAACGCCCGGTCCCGGCATTGAGGATCAGATAATCCAGCGTATCCCAGTCAAGATCATCGGCTGCAGCAATGATTTGTCCAACGACGTCCGGCTTTGCCAGATCCGCCTGGCAATAGGTTATGGCCGGAAAATCACCCGGCAGTTCGGATGCCGGCCGGCGGCCAACGCCGAGAATTTCACCGCCGGCGAGCGCCATTTTGCGGGTGAGGCTCAGTCCGATCCCGCCGGACGCGCCTGTGACCAGGATGCGGCGGCCTTCAAAGATGTTCAGCATTGTTTCATCCGGTGGCCAGTTGCAGCCAGACCCGCGGGACATCATTGTCAAGCGGCGCCGTCTGCTCACCGCAAAGACAGGCTCGCGCCTCGGCGCTGTCCCTGGTCATCTGCGCAATCAGGGCTTCGACATCGTCGAATTTCAGTTCCGGCCGGATCCAGCCGGCAAGTGACACCAGAACCGTTTGACCATAGAGGTCGCCTGAAAAATCGAACAGATAGGTCTCCAGCAGGGGCGGGCCATTGTCGAAGGTCGGGCGGCGGCCAAAACTGGCAACACCGTCCTGCACGCTGCCGTCTCTGCGCGTGAGATGCACGGCATAAATTCCGTGCCGCAGATTGCAGGCCGGATCGAGGATCATATTTGCGGTCGGAAACCCAAGCGCGCGACCGCGCTTTTCGCCATGGCGGATTTCGCCGGCAACCGACCATGTCCAGCCAAGCATTTCACGTGCCTCGCCTACCGCGCCATCGGCCAGCGCGCCGCGGATTCGCGACGACGAAACCGCACCGCCTTCATCCCCGTGTTCGGCAACGATGGTAACGCCAAATCCGTGCTGCGCACCGGCACGCTTGAGAAAATCCGGTGTTCCAAGACGTTTGTGGCCGAAGTGGAAGTCATATCCGGTCACGGCATGGCGGATCGCCAGTTGTTCCAGCAATATCCCGCGAACGAAATCTTCCGCGCTCATGGCCGACAATTCGCCGTCAAACGGCAGCACAAGTACGCCATCGACGCCGGCGGCACAGGCAATTGCGGTTTTGACATTGGCGTCGGTCAGCCGGAATATCGGTGCCTGCGGGGCAAAAAATGTTCGCGGATGCGGCTCGAACGTCATCATGATCAGCGGCGCACCGATGCGGGCGGCCTCAGCCCGCGCGGCAGCCAGAACCGCCTGATGTCCGGTATGAACGCCGTCGAAATTACCGATTGCCACCACCGCATTGCGCCAGCCCGGCGGCATTGTCTCCAGGCTGGCCAGAAGCAATGTCTGCTCCTGTTCGTTCATGCCGGGTCACCGTGTCCGGATGCATCCTGCCAGGCCAGCATGGGCATGAACGCCACGGCGCCAAGCCCTTCAGCCAGAAGCCGCGCTCTGATCTTGTCAGGATCGGGGGACATGAGCGGGCCGAAATCGGCGGAATGGATACCGCCGGTGATAAAAAGAGCGTCAATACCGGCCTTGCAGGCGCCTTTTATATCGGTCGGCAGGCCGTCGCCGATCGCCAGCACACGGCTTCGGTCTGAAAGACCGGCCATTTCCATCGCCACATCATAGATCGGCGCATGGGGTTTGCCGGCCAGAATAACCTCTCCGCCAAGCTCCTGATAAAGACGCGCCAGCGCACCTGCGCACCAGACCAGAGCGTTGCCGCGTTCAACCACAATATCGGGATTGGCGCAGACCATGGGCAGCTTGCGGGCACTGAAATCCTGCAATCGCTCACGGTAATCGTCCGGCGTTTCCACGGTATCGTCGAACAGGCCGGTACAGGCGATCAGATCGGCGTCTTCGGCACCGACCAGGGTGATATCCAGATCCTCATAAAAGCCGAGGTCTCTTTCCGGGCCGAGGTGAAAGACCCGGGCCCCCGGCCGGGCGGCGACGGCTGACCGGGTGACATCGCCGGAGGTGACGATATGGTCATAGGCATCGTCGGGCACTCCGAACCCGGCAAGCTGAACGGCAATGGCGGCGGCCGGACGCGGCGCGTTGGTCACCAGAATGACAGAGCCTCCGGTTTCGCGGCGAAATGCACTCAGGGCTTCAACGGTGCCCGCAAAGGCGGCCACGCCATTGTGCAACACACCCCAGACATCGCAAAACAGGCTCTCATACCGGCCGGCGATTTCGCTCAGTCCATTTATCTGTTCCGGCCGTTTATTCATGTGCAGGATCTTTCCGACTTCTGACAGACAGCGCCTATCGGGCCAGGGCGTTCCGGTCAATGGTTGCAATCGGCCGATTTGCCGTTAACCAGAAACCAACAGGATTATGACCGAATGTTCATTCGCCTTGAACGATGACCATGCCTATATAGGATGAATCCGTCCGCCAAGGAGATTGCGAGCCGATGATACGATCCATGTTTGCTCTGGCCACCTCCAGCGTCATGATAGGAGTTTTGATGACCGCTGTTCCCGTTCA
Organism: uncultured Afifella sp.; assembly: GCA_947259045.1. Taxonomy (GTDB): domain Bacteria; phylum Pseudomonadota; class Alphaproteobacteria; order Rhizobiales; family Afifellaceae; genus CAMYKZ01. The sequence continues at coordinate 23,107 of CAMYKZ010000016.1, read as the reverse complement.
TGCCGCCGATCAGAAAACAGCAACCGAAGCCGCCGCCGTACCGCGAATCGCCCCCAATGCCGTGCAATTCCGTCTTGAAAACGGGCTTGACGTGGTTGTCATTCCCGACCGCAGGGCGCCGGTTGTCACGCACATGATATGGTACCGGGTCGGTGCAGCCGACGAGGTGACGGGCCAGTCGGGCATTGCCCACTTTCTGGAACATTTGATGTTCAAGGGCACAACCGCGCACCCGGACGGCGCGTTCTCGGAACGCATCTCGGAGATTGGCGGCGAGGAAAACGCATTCACATCAGCTGATTACACCGCATATTTCCAGCGTGTCGCGAAAGAGCATCTGGGCGAGATGATGGCCTTTGAAGCCGACCGGATGACCAATCTGGTACTCAGTGACGCGGTCGTCATTCCCGAACGCGATGTGGTGCTGGAAGAGCGCCGGCAGCGGATTGAAAACGATCCGGGTTCGCTGCTGAGCGAGGCGCTTTCGGCGACGCTTTACAAAAACCACCCCTACGGCCGGCCGGTGATCGGCTGGCAGCACGAGATCAGTGCGCTTGACCGGCGGACGGCGCTGGATTTCTACAATCGTTATTATACGCCCAACAATGCCCTGCTGGTCGTGGCCGGCGATGTCGGGCCCGACGAAGTCCGGGCGCTGGCGGAAAAGACATACGGCCGGATCACGGCCCGCCCGGAAGCCGTTCGTGCGCCGCGCCCGGCCGAACCGCCGATGGTCGGGCCGCATACGCTGACGGTGCGCGATGAAAAGGTGCGCGAACCGACCCTGCAGCGCGCTTTTATTACACCCTCCAGCACAACGGCGGATTCCGGCGGGGCGGAAGCGCTGAGCGTACTGGCCGATATTATCGGCGGCGGTTCGACAAGCCGGTTCTACGACGGGCTGGTGCGCGGCAAGGGTCTGGCGACCTATGCCGGCGCCTATTACCAGTCGTCGGGCGTCGATGCGACACGGTTCGTGATCTACGGCGTTCCCAAACCCGGCATCAGCCTGACCGATCTTGAAGCCGAGATGGAGCGGGTGATCGCCGATCTGGTGGAAAACGGCGTCAATGAGGAAGAACTGGAGCGGGCCAAGAGTTCCGTCGTCGCCCAGGCGATCTACAGCCAGGACAGCCAGCAGTCGCTTGCCCGGATCGTCGGCTCCGCGCTGACCAACGGCAGCTCGCTGGATAAGGTGCAAAGCTGGCCTGAGCGCATTCAGGCGGTGACTGCCGAGCAGGTCAGCCAGGCCGCGGCAGAATTTCTGAAACCTGAGAAATCGGTCACAGGTTATCTCAAACCAATCGTCAAAAAAGCAGAACAGGACGGGAAATCATGATGCGGATTCCGGCCATCGCGCTGCAGGTCTTTGCAGGAGTATTCATGTCTATCGCCGTTCTTGTTCCGGAAGCCGCTCAGGCGGTGAATATCAAGGAAGTGAAAAGCCCAGGCGGGATTTCCGCCTGGCTGGTGGAGGATTATACGGTCCCGATCATCACCGTGAATTTCGCCTTCCGCGGCGGCGCGGCACAGGAGAATGCTTCGCAATCCGGCTTGGCGAATCTGTTGTCGGGAATGCTGGACGAAGGTGCAGGCGACCTTGATTCGCGGGCATTCCAGGCCCGGCTGCAGAAGTTCAATGTCGATCTGTCATTCGACGCCGGGCGCGACGCCTTCTACGGCAATATGCGGACACTTCAGGTCAATAAGGGCGAAGCGTTCGAACTGACACGGGTTGCCATCACCGAACCCCGGTTCGACGACGAACCCGTCGGGCGGATCAAGGGACAGATCATTTCCGGCCTGAAACGCGGCCAGACCGATCCGCAGGAACTGGCCCGCAAGGCTTTCGCCAAATCGCTTTTCGGAGATCACCCCTATGGCCAGTTTGTCGAGGGAACGCAGGATTCCGTGGGCGGGCTAACGGCCGACGATCTGCGTACATTCCACAAACGTCTGCTGGCGCGCGATAACCTCCATGTCGCCGTTGTCGGCGCCATCAGCGCAGAGGAACTGGCTGGCACGCTCGACCTGATGTTTGGCGGCCTGCCTGAGAGTGCTGAATTGGCAAAGGTCGATGATATCACGCCGGCGGCCGGCAAACAGGAGCATGTCGAACTTGCCCTGCCGCAGACGGTGATCCGGATCGGCGGCGCCGGCATGAAGCGCGACGATCCTGATTTCATCGCAGGTTATATCGCCAATCACATATTGGGCGGCGGCACCTTTTCCTCCCGGCTCTACAACGAAATCCGTGAAAAGCGTGGCCTCGCCTATTCGGTAGGCACCGGTCTGATCCCCTATGACCATTCCGGCGCCTACGTCGCCGCCGCCGCCACACGCGCCGATGCCGCCGACGAAGCCATAGGCATTATGAAGGCTGAAATCGAACGGTTTGCCGCCGAAGGGCCAAGTGCTGAGGAACTGCAGAAGGCTAAGGCCTACCTGACCGGCAACTACGCGCTTCGTTTTGACGCGTCCCGCAAGATCGCCAGGCAATTGATCGGCATCCAGCTCGATAAACTGGGCATGGATTATATCGCCGAACGCAACAGCCTGATCGAAGCGGTGACGTTAGAGGACGTCAAGCGGGCAGCCGCCAGGCTGTTCGGCGGTTCGATCTCCGTCGTGACGGTGGGCGATAAAACCAGCTGACCCCGTTACTCACGTTCCAGATTTCACGCCCGGGTCAACAAGTTGTGAGAGAGTGTGACGTGCGGCATCGACGCGCCGAAGCTAAGGTTCCTCGGTTGGAATCAGCCGGAGGAATATCGATGTCGAAAATGTCTGTCTTGAAAAAAAGAATGATCGCCCTGGCCGCGGTCGCGGGGATAACCGGAGCTGTCGGCCTGGCGGTCGGAACAGCCAACAGCCAGATGGCGCCGTTCGGCGGCGATGAGGATGTCGCCTACTCACAACAGCTTTGGTCGGCGCTGACTGATGCCAAACTTGTCGGCGACGGCAGAATTCGCACGGTTGCCTACGAAGGCACGGAGCCGCATGGTTTCGTTCTTGAAACGCTGTACGGTCAGGTGACCATTGGCGAACATACAGGCACGGTTATCGTCAAACAGAATTACGGCCCGGAAGGTCTGACGCCGGAACAGGTCAATAACGATGCCGGCAAGAAGCCTGCTGCCGTCACCGTCATGTTTTTCCGCGAAGCCGGATATGACGACGACAACAAGAACATCTTCTGGGCGAAATTTCTTGGCGACGGTTCGCTCGACAAGAACCCGAAGGGCATGCAACTGGCCGGCAAGATCGCCAAAGGCATGGATGCGGGTTGTATCGCCTGCCACTCCGGTGCTGACGGCGGCGATTACGAATTCCTGCGCAATATGTAGGAAGCAAACTCCTGTCTGACTTGGGGCGCGTCCGCTGGGCGCGCCTTTTTCGTTGTATGACAATCTCTTAAGAGCGCATTGCACCGCATCATGAAATCCGCCATTAGTCAGAAAACAATCAGTTGGGGGACAGTCTGATGCGGGTCCAAAACGTCGCTGCCGCATTGTTTGCGGCAATGTTTTCAAGCCAGATCGCACTTGCCGGCCCGGCAGGCGATGCGGCTGGGCGAGCGGAAGAGCTTCTGGCACAGGGCCAGACCATGCCGGCCTATTCGGCTTTCAACACCGCGCTGCACGCTTTCTGGCAGGCCAGCCCGCTGGTGTTCAAAAAAGCCATGCTTGTCGACCGGGCCGCCGGGTTTGGCGATTATGATGTCCGCGCCGGGTCCGACTTCAAAACCGGCGACACATTGACCGTCTATGCGGAACCGGTCGGATTCGGCATCGACCGTCAGGCCGACCGGTTCGTGATCGGACTGAACACGGACTTCGCCATTGAAACATCATCCGGGCAGGTGCTGACCCGAAGCGATGATCTGTTTTCCGTCACCCACAGGTCGCGATCGCAGAACCGCGATTTCAACATGGTGCTGTCGCTGGTTCTTCCGGCGCTCAGGCCCGGATCCTATGTCGGCGTGTTTGCCGTCAAGGATCAGGTCTCCGGCAAGACTGGCGAATTCCGGATCCCCTTCAATATCGGCGCCTGACGTGTAAACTGCCGGGCGACGCAGTTGAACGCAGGAGATCATCGCGATGAAACCGAAAACAGCCCTGATTGTCGGCGCCGGTGCCGGCCTGTCCGCATCGGTCGCCCGCCTTCTGGCAGCCCAGGGCGCCAAAGTCGCTCTTGCCGCACGGTCGCTTGAGACCAATTCCGCACTGGCTGAGACGCTGGATGGCCGCGCCTACCGCTGCGACGCCGGTGAGCGGGAAGAGGTCGAGGCGCTGTTTGCAGCGGTTGACGAGGATTTCGGTGCGCCGGACTTCGTGCTCTACAATTCCAGCGCCCGCGCCCGAGGTCCGTTCATCGAACTGGATCCGACCGATGTGGAAAAAGCGCTTCTGATCTCCGCCTTTGGCGGTTTTCTTGTCGCCCAGCAGGCGGCAAAACGGATGGTTCCGGCCGGCGGCGGCGCGATCTTCTTCACCGGCGCATCGGCCAGCATCAAGGGTTATGCGCAATCGGCGCCGTTTGCGATGGGAAAATTCGCGTTGCGCGGACTGGCCCAGTCGATCGCCCGGGAATTGCAGCCGCAAAACATCCATGTCGCGCACTTCGTCATCGACGGCGGCATCAGAAATGCCGCGCGGCCTGAACGGTCGGAGCCGGCAGACCAGCCCGATTCCATGCTCGACCCGGACGCCATTGCGGAGACCTACATGGCCGTGCTGGCGCAAAACCGGTCAGCCTGGTCGTGGGAGATGGAAGTGAGGCCCTGGGTGGAACGGTTTTAGGGGCATATTCTGAGGACAGGACTTCAGATGTCATGGGCCGGCGAGAGCATCGTCGCTCGCGGCAATCGGGAATGGTTGCGAAACGGGACGCATCATGCGTGCCAACCAGCGGGTGCTGGGCGGAATGCTATGGGCTTGACCAGCAGATGAGTAGCGCAAAAGCGATGAAAGTGCTTGGCTGGTCGCCGAAACACACCGATATTCTGGCTGAACTGTCGTAGGTCAGGACTCATTGATTGATCCCGAAGATGACGGTATCGGCGATGCATATCGCGCTGAAAAAGGTGCCGGCTTCACTCAGACGCTGACACCAAAAAGCCAGCCGACGCCTGCCGTGACAGCCATTGCGAACACGCCCCACATCACCACACGCAGAGTAGCGCGCAAAACGGGTGCGGCGCCCGCTTTTGCTCCCAAAGCGCCAAGAGCGGCCAAAGTGATGACAGTGACGATAAGGACAATCGGAATAATCGAATCTGCGGGTGCCGCAAACGCAGCCAACAATGGGATCGCTGCGGCAATGCTGAACGTCACACCCGACGTAAACGCGGCCTGAAGCGGGTTGGCCGCGTGTGCCTCTGACAGCTCAAGCTCGTCCCGAACATGGGTACCAAGTGCATCTTTGTCAGTGAGCTCTTTCGCAACTACAAGGGCAGTCTCTTCACTAAGCCCCTTTTCCTGATAGATGGCTGCGAGTTCGGCAAGTTCCGCGTCTGGAAGCTCCTGCAACGCTTTGGTTTCCCGTGCGATGTCGGCCCGTTCCGTGTCGGATTGCGAAGAGACGGATACATATTCGCCTGCAGCCATCGACATTGCACCTGCGGAGAGTCCGGCAATGCCTGCGATTATGACCGTGCTTGGGTTCGGATCGGCCGCAGCTACCCCGACTATCAAGGACGAGACGGAAACGACCCCATCATTTGCGCCAAGAACTGCAGCGCGCAACCAGCCGCTGCGCGTGATGTAGTGAGGGTCTCCCGGATGAGCCGACGCTTGGGGCATATTGTTACCTTTCTTAAAACTGAGCCTACGTGTTCAAACAAACGACGAGAAGGATGGTTTTTCGCGGTCGCAGCCGAATTAAGTGCGCGGATATATGTGTTTGGCTGTCCGATTGATGTGGCCCGACCATGGATAGTCCGGCAATGGGTTGTGGCGGATAACATAAGCACCAAAAGCTTATGGTCCATGCGCCTTGATCACAGCGTCAGTCTTTCGCCAAAAGCATCTTCACGATTTTCTCGAGGACGGAGCCCGCCTGCGGAGCTTTCAGTGTGCCGATCGTCAGATTCCGTGGCAAAGCCACTTTGTCGTAAAACGGGGCAACGAGGGCTCCCGCCTCAACATGTGCCCGGACGAGACCTTCGTGTCCGATCAGAATACCGGCGCCGTTCTTGCACTCCTCCAGTGCCAGCGAATAGAGCGAAAACTCCGGCCCGCTCTTGTTCAGGTTTTCGTCCGGCCCCACCTTCGAAAGCCAGGTCTTCCAGTCATCCTTCCAGGCACTGTCATAAAGGAAAACCGCATCGGCCAGGTCGGCCAGCCTCTCCAGGCCGGCTGCAATCGGCGGCGAACATACGGGAAATATCACGTCCTGTTCGATGACGATGGCATCGGTTGAGTGTCCGTGATCCTCGTAGAATATGGACAGATCAAAAGGCTCGCGAACAAGGTTGGGCGGCTGTTCCACAGCGCTCACGGAAATGGAAATTTCCGGCATAGCCACGCGGATTTCCGGCAGGCGCGGCGAAAGCCAAAGCTGGGCGACACTTGGCAATGCAGCAATTCGGATTTCGAGCGGGGCCGCGTTTGTTCGCAACTTCTGAACCGCGGCGCCAATGTTATCGAACGCCAATTTGAAATCTGCCAGAACGCTCGCCCCCAGCGGCGTCAGCTCTATGCCCTGCGGATGTCGTTTGAACAGTTTTTCACCGGCCCATGCCTCAAGCGATTTGACATGCTGTGCCACTGCTGCGGGTGTGACGAACAATTCGTCCGCGGCGGCCGATATACTGGTTAATCTTGCCGCAGCCTCGAATGCCCGCAATGTATTGAGCGGCGGCATTTTCGGACGGGGCGGAGCGACCGGCATCGTTTACCCATAGATTTTCTAGGCCTACACAATAGCAAAACTAGTTTGCGCGGGGCAAGGAGATTTGTTTTCCTGCAACTGACATTTCAGGAGATTGACATGGCTGCCTTGGTAAAGCGCGCGTGGGTTCCGCAACATTGCGAAAGCCACATTCAGGACCTGGCCAACAAAACGGCCCGGTCGGATACGGCCATCATAGCCGACCGCATTGAAGCCCTGATTGCCCGCAATCGTGAGATTCACGAGCGGGACTGTTTCAATCTGAATCCCGCCACCAACGTGATGAACCCGAAGGCGGAAGCCGTTCTGGCAGCCGGACTGGGCTCAAGGCCGTCGCTGGGTTACCCCGGCGACAAGTACGAAATGGGCCTTGAGGCGATCGAGGAAATCGAAGTGATCTGCGCAGAACTCTGCGCCGAAGTCTTTCAGGCAAGATACGCCGAGATTCGAGTCGCATCGGGTGCATTGTCAAACCTCTATGCCTTCATGGCCATCTGTCAGCCGGGTGATACGGTCATCGTTCCGCCTGCTTCGATCGGCGGGCACGTCACGCACCACAATGCCGGCTGTGCCGGTCTGTACGGTTTGAATATCCATGAAGCGCCGGTCGATGCGGACGGGTATACCGTCGATATCGACGCGCTGCGAGAACTTGCAGCAAAGCTGAAGCCAAGACTTATTACAATTGGCGGAAGCCTGAACCTGTTTCCCCATCCGGTCAGGGAAATCCGTGAGATTGCAGACGAAGCGGGAGCAAAGGTTCTGTTTGACGCCGCCCACCAGTGCGGCATCATTGCAGGCGGCGCATGGCCGAATCCGCTGACGGAAGGCGCACATCTGATGACGATGAGCACTTACAAGAGCCTGGCGGGACCGGCGGGCGGGCTCATCGTCAGCAACGAGGCGGATATCGCCGAACGGCTTGACGCGATTGCCTTTCCGGGAATGACCGCCAATTTCGATGCGGCAAAATCGGCGGCGCTCGCCATGACCATGCTGGATTGGAAAACCCATGGCGCCGCCTATTCCCAAGCGATGGTCGATGTTTCCAGAAGTCTTGCAAAGGAACTCGATGCAGCAGGCGTTCCGGTATTTGCCAAGGATCGGGATTTTACGTCTTCGCATCAGTTCGCAGTGGAAGCGGCGCCGTTTGGCGGCGGACAGGCGGCGTCCAAAACGCTGAGAAAATCAGGATTCCTGGCCTGTGGCATCGGGCTTCCCGTTGCACCGGTCGAGGCTGATCTGAACGGTTTGCGGATCGGAACGCCGGAGCTTGTGCGCTGGGGCGTCACCGAAAAACACACAAAGACACTCGCAAGCCTGATTGCGCGCGGACTTGCAACAGACGATCTCGCGTCGCTCGGCGCCGAGGTGGCGAGGATGAGAGCGCAATTCAGCGAGATGCACTTCATTTGTTAGGTGCACTCTTGAATGGAGCTGCCCTAGGACGTACTGACCTCCGCCTTGCCGGCATAAAACGCCAGGTGGCCGGAAATCCCGGCCACGGCTTCATAAGGCGCTTCGAAGGACCAGGCGGCGTCTTCGACGTCCTGCCCCGCCACACAGACGCAATAATGCGCCGCGTCTCCCTTGTAGGGGCAATGGGTCACCTTATGCGAAATCCGGACCATCTCCATCGCGACATCCTCGCGCGGCAGGTAATAGACGGTCGGATAGCTCGCTTCCTGCATGGCCAGGGCGCGTTCCGATCTGGCCAGTTCGACGCCGGCAATCGTGACGCTGACGGTGCCCGCAAACGGTTCAACCGAAATGGGATGATCGGGGCCTGGAATTTTCATCGGATTTTCCCTGCTTAACAACGCCAGTGTAGTTTTATATACCTGCCCTTCGCAAGCTGGCGGCCAGCCGGCGGCAAAGAGGTTTGCAGGGGGCTTTGACCGAATGGCGACGCTTTACGACATCAAACCCTGGTTTCAGGCGCAGCTCAGGCCGCTCACCGGGAAGCTGGCGGAGCGCGGGATCACGGCCAATCAGGTGACACTCGCCGCCATCATGCTGTCGCTGGCGCTGGGACTGGCGCTTTGGATGTCGGCCGGAAGCCGGCTGGTGCTTTTTATTGTCGGGCCGGTGCTGTTTCTGCGCATGGCGCTGAATGCCGTCGATGGCATGCTGGCGCGCGAACATGATCAGATCAGCCGCCAGGGCATGATCCTCAATGAAGCCGGCGACGTGATCGCCGACGCGGCGATCGTCTTGCCGCTGATTGTCGCGCTGGCGCCGTTCGGCGCCGGCATCGCGCCGCTCATCCTGTTCGCATTCATGGGCTTCCTGAGCGAATTTGTCGGCATAATGGGGCCGCAGGTCGGATCGACGCGCCGTTATGACGGGCCGATGGGCAAATCGGACCGGGCATTGCTGGTCGGTGTTGTGACATTCGTTCTGGCGCTTGGTTTCCCCGGCGGGTTTTGGCTGGATATAGTCTTTGTGGCGGCGGCGGCGCTCGCCGCGCTCGGCGCGCGCAACCGGGCCGTCCGCGCCCTGAAGGATGGCGTCACATGAGCGACGTTTTTACGCCCGCCGGATTCTGGATCGGCGGCAATCTGATCGCCATTCTGACTGTCGCCACGCTCTACGGGCTGTCAAAATCCAAACCGGACGGATCCAACGAATTTCTTGACCGGGTGAAGAGCTGGTGGGTGATGGTCGTGATCGTCGGCCTCGCCATCGTGCTTGGCCGCACGGCGACGATCGCACTGTTCGCGATCATCAGTTTCATTGCCCTGAAAGAATATTTTACCATCGTTCCGACACGGCGGACCGACCGGCTGATCCTGCTCATGGCCTATCTGGCCGTGCCGGTGCAATATTACTGGGCCGGCATCGCCTGGTACGGCGTGTTCATCGTCTTCATCCCGGTCTACATGTTCCTCGGCCTGCCGGCGGCGATGGTGCTGCGCGGCGAAACGGACGGCTTTCTGAAAGCGGCGGGAACCCTGCACTGGGGACTGATGGTGTGCGTTTTCTCCATCAGCCACGCCGCCTATCTGACGGTTGCCGCCGATGCTGCGACCGGCCAGCCCTTCGGCGTCGGGCCACTGGTCTTTCTGCTGCTGGTGACCCAGTTCAACGACGTTGCCCAATATATGGCCGGCAAAACCTTCGGGCGGCGCAAGATCAGTCCGAAAGTCAGCCCGAACAAGACGGTGGAGGGTTTCGCCGGCGGCGTGCTGGCAACGTTTGCCCTGTCACTTGCCCTTTACACATTCCTGACCCCGCTGACGCTGGTTCAGGCGGCAATTCTTGGCATTCTGTTGCCGGTTGCAGGCTTTCTCGGCGATATCACAATGTCTGCGATCAAACGGGATATCGGCGTCAAGGATACCGGCTCGCTGCTGCCGGGCCATGGCGGCCTGCTTGACCGGATCGACAGCCTGACGTTTACCGCACCGTTATTCTTTCACGCCATGTTTTACCTGCACGGCGCCTGATCGATGAAGGCTGGCTGGAAACACGGATTGCGGATCGCCTTCAACCTGATGATTGTCCGCCCTTTCATGCTGATCGCGGTCGGTCTCAGCGTGCGCAACCGCGCGGGACTGCCCGTGTCCGGGCCGGCGGTCATCGTCGCCAACCATAATTCCCATGCCGATACACTGGCATTGATGTCGCTTTTCCCGCTCAGCCGGCTGCACCATGTCCGGGCAGTCGCTGCCGAAGATCATTTCGGCGAAGATACGCTGGTCGGCTGGGTTGCCCGCAATCTGCTTGGCATTTTACCTATCGAACGGAGCGCCAGAGGAGGATCTGACCCGCTGGGGCCGGTTGTCGACGCGCTTGACGAAGGCGCAATCCTGATCATCTATCCGGAAGGAACGCGCGGCGAGCCGGAACAATTGCAGAATTTCCGCCGCGGTATCGCCCATGTCAGCCAGCGCCGGCCCGATGTCCCCCTCGTGCCGGTCTATATGCAGGGTTTTGGCCGGGTGCTGCCGCGCGGATCGTGGATACCAGTGCCGTTTTTCTGCGATGTGGTGATCGGCGACAGTTTGCCGCCGGCCGATGACCGCAAGATCATCATGGCCAATCTGGAAGGCGCAATCGCCGGCCTTTCGCGTCAGGTGGCCGGTATCCGCTGGGAATAGCCGCAATCGGCGGTCGCGCTTAACTGTTACGGATCAATTTTCAAATGAATCGTTGCCGGACCGTTGACAGAACGGGCTCCGTTTCCTATCTCAACGCTGCGCTGTTAGCACTCAACTGATGTGAGTGCTAACACAGGTACCGTAACAGAGGCGAAAACGCCTCCCCAGAGAGAATAGGGAATTATCCACGATGCATTTCCGCCCGCTTCACGACCGTGTTGTCGTTCGCCGCGTTGGTTCTGAAGAGAAAACAGCCGGCGGCATCATTATTCCGGACACCGCCCAGGAAAAGCCCCAGGAAGGCGAAGTTGTCGCCGTTGGCCCGGGCGCCCGTGGCGACGATAACGAACTGATCGCGCTCGACGTCAAAGTCGGCGACCGCATCCTGTTCGGCAAATGGTCCGGCACCGAAGTCAAGATCGACGGCGAAGAGCTGCTGATCATGAAAGAGACCGACATTATGGGCATTATCGAGGGTACTCCGTCTTCAAAGAAGAAGGCCGCGTAACACCCCGGTTGCCGTTATTCCGAAATTCTTGCAATTCAAGGAAGTAAATCAAAATGTCTGCTAAAGAAGTCAAATTCTCCGCCGATGCCCGTGAGAAAATGCTGCGCGGCGTGGATATCCTCGCCAATGCCGTGAAAGTCACACTTGGCCCGAAGGGCCGCAACGTCATCCTCGACAAATCCTTCGGCGCACCGCGCATTACCAAGGACGGTGTTACGGTTGCCAAGGAAATCGAACTGGAAGACAAGTTCGAGAATATGGGCGCCCAGATGGTGCGCGAAGTTGCCTCCAAGACCAACGACATCGCCGGTGACGGCACCACGACCGCTACGGTCCTGGCCCAGTCGATCGTCAAGGAAGGCGGCAAGGCCGTGGCTGCCGGCATGAACCCGATGGACCTCAAGCGCGGCATCGAAATGGCCGTTGTCGAGGTTGTCCGCGACCTTGAAAAGCGTTCCAAGAAAATCAGCACGTCGGAAGAAGTTGCCCAGGTCGGCACGATTTCCGCAAACGGCGACGCAGACGTCGGCAACATGATTGCCGAAGCCATGCAGCGGGTCGGCAATGAAGGCGTCATCACGGTAGAAGAAGCCAAGTCGCTGGACACCGAGCTGGAAGTCGTTGAAGGCATGCAGTTCGACCGCGGTTACCTGTCGCCGTATTTCGTCACCAATGCCGACAAGATGACCACGGAACTTGAAGATCCCTACATCCTGCTGCACGAGAAGAAGCTTTCCAATCTGCAGGCGATGCTGCCGGTTCTGGAATCCGTCGTCCAGTCGTCCCGTCCGCTGCTGATTATCGCAGAGGATGTCGAAGGCGAAGCGCTGGCGACCCTGGTCGTCAACAAGCTGCGCGGCGGCCTCAAGGTTGCTGCCGTCAAGGCTCCGGGCTTCGGCGATCGCCGCAAGGCCATGCTGCAGGATATTGCGACGCTGACCGGCGGTGAAGTGATTTCCGAAGATCTCGGCATCAAGCTTGAAAACGTCACCCTGGAGATGCTCGGCACCGCCAAGAAAGTGTCGATCACCAAGGAAGAGACGACCGTCATCGACGGCGCCGGCGACAAGGCCGACATTGAAGCCCGCGTTGGCCAGATCAAGGCGCAGATCGAGGAAACCACCTCCGATTACGACCGTGAAAAACTGCAGGAACGTCTGGCGAAACTCGCCGGTGGGGTTGCCGTGATCCGCGTCGGCGGTGCGACCGAAGTCGAAGTGAAGGAAAAGAAAGACCGCGTCGATGACGCCCTCAACGCGACCCGCGCGGCCGTGGAAGAAGGCATCGTTCCGGGCGGCGGCGCTGCGTTGCTGCGGGCGAAGGCTGCGGTTCTGAAATTGTCATCCGACAATCCAGACATCCAGGCCGGCATCAAGATCGTGCTGCGCGCGCTTGAATCGCCGATCCGCCAGATCGCCGAAAATTCCGGCGTTGAAGGTTCCATCGTTGTCGGCAAACTTCTGGAAAGCAAAACCTACAACTTTGGTTTCGATGCCCAGACTGAGGAATACAAGGACCTCATCGCTGCCGGTATCGTCGATCCGACCAAGGTCGTGCGCACCGCGTTGCAGGATGCGGCCTCCGTTGCCGGCCTGCTGGTCACCACCGAAGCCATGGTCGCCGAGAAGCCGAAGAAAGACGGCGGCGGCGCACCGGCCATGCCGGGCGGCGACATGGGCGGCATGGGCGGCATGGGCTTCTAAGCTCAGCCATTCAGTTGCACAAGATCAAGGGCGGCTTTCGGGCCGCCCTTTTTGTTTGTTGCGATACGTCCGATTGCGGCGATAGTCTTCCATTGACAAACATCCATCCACGAGCGCAAACACCGCCCTCTCATGATAAGAGCAGCGGACGATGCAACAGGCTGACACATTCACCGGAACCAGCGGTACGGCTGAACCGGGACTGAGCTGGGGCGCGGAAGTCCGCGCCACGCTGAAGCTCGCCTGGCCGCTGGTGGTCGCGCAGCTTGCGACCATGGCCCTGCACACGACCGATGTCATCATGATGGGTTGGCTGGGGCCGCAATTTCTCGCCGGCGGCACTCTGGCGACGGCCTTCCTGTTTCCTTTCCTGATGTTTGGTTTCGGCACCCTGACGGCGATATCACCGATGATCGCCCAGGCCGTCGGCGCACGGCAATACCGCTCCGTGCGCCGCACGACGCGGCAGGGCCTTTGGGCGGGGCTTGCACTGGCGGGCATCACCATCCCGCTGGTGCTGCAGGCGGAGTGGATCTTCGGCTGGCTCGGACAAGCCCCTGAAAACGCCGAACTGGCGCAGTCTTATCTGGATTATGCGGTCTGGCTGTTTATTCCCTCGCTGCTGTTCGTCGTTTTGCGGGGGCTGGTCTCCGCCCATGGACACACCCAGATCATCCTGTGGATCACCATTGCCGGGATTTTTCTCAATGCCGCCGGTAATTATGCGCTGATGTTCGGCCATTTCGGTTTTCCGCGGCTGGAACTGCGCGGCGCCGGCATCACGACAAGCATCGTCAACGCGGCCATGGTCGCGTTGCTGCTGATCTATGCCGTCAGGCACCGGCGGCTGAAACGCTATTCGATCCTGATGCGGTTCTGGAAGCCGGACTGGGCGCGCTTTTTCGCCATCCTGCGGCTCGGCGCGCCGATCGGCGCGATGTTGACGGCGGAAGTCAGCCTGTTCACCGCGGCCGCCTTGCTGATGGGCTGGCTGGGAACGGCACAGCTCGCAGCCCATGCGGTCGCCCTGCAGCTGGCGGCGATCGCCTTCATGGTGCCGCTCGGCATCAGCCAGGCGGCGACGATCCGGGTCGGCCTGGCCTGTGGCCGCGGCCATGCCGCCGACATCAGCAAGGCGGGTTGGGTTTCCATCGGAATTGCCACAGGCTTCATGTCATCAACGGCGCTGTTGTTCTGGCTGGCGCCGGAGATGCTGATCCACTGGTTCCTCGATCCGGCCAGGCCGGAAAATGCCGCGCCGATTGCGCTGGCTGTGGGTTATCTCGGCATTGCTGCTCTGTTTCAGCTTGTCGACGGCGCGCAGGTGGCCGCAGCCTCCGTGCTGCGCGGCCTGAGCGATACGACGGTGCCGATGGTGATTGCAATCATCGGATATTGGGCCGTCGGCCTGCCGGTTGCCTGGCTGCTCGGATTTGCCGCCGGGCTGGAGGGTATCGGCATCTGGCTCGGCCTTGCCGCGGGCCTGGCATTTGCCGCTGTGACACTGATTACGCGTTTTGCCATGCGGGAGCGGCTCGGGCTTTGACCGCCCCCTCACCCGTACCCATTACCCATGTATGGCGCGATTGTCTGCCGGTGCCTGTTCGCGTTCGTTCATGCCGTAATCGCGGATCACGCCGGCAACCCGCAGCCGGTAATCGGCGAAATGTTCATTGCGGCCGCGCGATTGCGCCGCGCGGTGGGCGCTCAACGCCCGCCATGCCGCCACCGCCTCCTCGTCGCGCCAGAAGGACAGCGACAGAATCTTGCCCGGCTGCATCAGGCTTTCAAACCGTTCCACGGAGATGAAACCGTCGATCTCTTCCAGCATCGGCTTCAGCTTTGCGGCAAGATCGAGATAGGCTTCGCGGTGGCCCTCGGCGGGTTCGACTTCAAAAATCACGGCAATCATGGCGTTCCCTTGTGGTGTTTCGCTTGTGGCAATTCCGGATCGGCATGCGGCGCAGATGCGAGACGGAGAAAAACCCGCTCCTCACTGTGGATAAACCGTCCGTCTCTGGCAAACTGATAATTGGCCCGGCCATCCGGATCGGCGGCAAGCCGCGCCCGGTAACTTTCGTACTCGGCCAGGCTGGCAATGTTGTAGACGCCGTAGGCCAGTGTGCTGGAGCCTTCATGCGGCGCGTAATAGCCGATCAGATCCGCGCCGCAGCGCGGAATGGCCTGGCCCCAGGTGCGGGCATATTGCTCGAACTCGGCTTTTTTGAATGGATCGATCCGGTAGCGGATGAAGCAGGTGATCATGGTCTTTTCCTTTTGCCGTATCCTGCAGGTTTAATCGACAAGTGCCCGGGAATGATTCGATATGGATCGAAGCATGTTCTCCGATTGCCGCGAATCCGAATAGAAACCGGCTTGCCAAACCGCCCCGATCGTCAGACATTCCGCACCGTTCCATCTGCAACAAAGCACCGATTGCGCGCGCCATGAAAAACGTCCTGATCACAGAGCCGATGCACGAGGCCGGCATGGCGCTGCTTCGCGGCAGGGCCGACATTAAACTCATTGAGATCAGCGATATCAGCATGGAAACGCTCAGGGCGGCTGCCCGCGATGCCCATGCGATCGGCGTGCGGACGGCGGCATTGAGCGAAGAGGTTCTGGCCGGCGCGGACAATCTGCAGGTGATTTCGCGCCACGGCGTCGGCACCGACAATATCGCCGTAGATTATCTCACGGCGCGCGGCGTCCCCGTCGCCATTGCCACCGACGCCAATGCCCAGTCGGTCATGGAACATACGCTGATGCTGTTCCTGGCGACCGCGCGGCGGCTCTATGCCCAGGACAAGGCCATGCGCGACGGCAATTTCGCCGTTCGCACCCGGATCATCGGCGGCGACCTTTTTGGCAGAACGGCGCTGATCATCGGCTTTGGCCGCATCGGCCGCAGGATCGCCGCCATGTGCCGGGCTTTCGGCATGGCGGTGACGGTGGCCGACATTGCGCTCGACCGCGAGCATGCCGCGGCACTCGGCTGCCGGGCGGTGGAGGATTTCCGGCCCGAACTTGCGGACGCCGATTTCATCAGCCTGCATGTGCCGCTGAACGCTTCGACCCGTTACATGCTGTCAGCGCCGGAATTTGCGGCGATGAAAGCCGGCGCCATCGTCATCAATTGCGCCCGCGGCTCCGTGCTCGACGAGACCGCTTTGGCGGCAGCGCTTGAGAGCGGTCATCTGGCGGCGGCCGGCATCGACGTCTTCGAACAGGAGCCAACAAAGGCTGACCATCCCCTGTTCGCCCGCGCGGATGTGATTGTCACGCCGCATACCGCCGGTACTTCACAAAATGCATTGCGCGCCTCAGCGGAAATGGTGGCGCAGAACATTCTCGATTGTTTCGACGGCAAACTCCGGCGCGACTGTGTGTTCAATCCTTCCGTGCTGGACAAATGACCGCCATCGGCTTCGGCCGGCTTGTCTAACTGGCATACTTCGACTAATATCGAATGATGAAAGCTGGACCTGACATTGCCCGCATTGCCGCGCTGATCGGCGATCCCGGACGTTCCAACATGCTGACGGCGCTGATGAGCGGCAAGGCCCTGACGGCCAGCGAATTGGCCCAGGAAGCCGGCATCACGGCGCAGACGGCAAGCTCCCACCTCGGCAAACTGGCAGACGGCGGATTGATTGCAGCCGACCGCCAGGGCAGGCACCGTTATTACCGGCTGTCGAACGACGATGTCGCCGGCGTGCTGGAAGCGCTGATGGGGCTTGCGGCAGGCGCCGGCCATCTGCGGATGCGCACCGGCCCGAAAGACCCGGAACTGAGGCGGGCGCGGATCTGCTACGATCATCTGGCCGGCGATTTCGGCGTACAGATGTATGACAGTCTGATGCGCCGGAAATTTCTCACCGCCGGCGACCAGGTTCTGGCAGTCAGCAAACCCGGCGAGGTGTTTCTGGCCGGGCTTGGCATCGAACTGCCGGTGCAGGGCAAAAGCCGCCGGCCGCTGTGCCGCGCCTGTCTTGACTGGAGCGCCCGGCGCAGCCATCTGGCCGGCGCACTCGGCGCAGCACTGCTGACGCGCTTTGAAGACTTGAAATGGGCGGCGCGGATACCCGATACGCGGATCATCCGCTTCTCGCGCCGCGGCGAAGCGGCGTTTGCCGAAACATTCCGGCCGGTTTCGGCCTAGAGCGAAGACCAAGGAACGATCAAATGGCAAAACCGGTAGCAATCATTGTCGGAGGCGGCAGCGGCATGGGCGCGGACGCGGCGCGCAAACTGGCCGGCGAAGGCTACGATGTCGCCGTCCTGTCCTCGTCCGGCAAGGGCGAGGCGCTGGCGCTTGAGCTTGGCGGTTATGGCCTCACCGGTTCTAACCGCAATGTCGGCGATCTGAAAGATCTGGTCGACGGTACGATGCAACGCTGGGGCCGGGTCGATGCGCTGATCAACGGCGCCGGCCACGGCCCGAAGGGTCCGGTGCTGGAGATCAGCGACGAGGACTGGCATACGGGCATGGAAGTCTATCTGCTCAATGTCATCCGCATGACCCGCCTGGTGACGCCGGTCATGCAGGCGCAGAAATCCGGCGCCATCGTCAACATCTCCACCTATGCGGCGTTCGAGCCGGAGGAGACGTTCCCGACGTCGGGCGTCTTCCGCGCCGGGCTCGCCGCCTTCACCAAACTGTTCACTGACGCTTATGCCGGCGACAATATCCGCATGAACAATGTGCTGCCCGGTTTCATCGACAGCCTGCCGGAAACCGCCGAACGCCGCCAGCGCATCCCGATGGGGCGCTACGGCCGGGCGAGTGAAGTCTCAGACCTGATCGCCTTCCTGGCGTCGGACAGATCGAGTTACATCACCGGGCAGAATATCCGCGTGGATGGCGGCATTACGCGAGGAGTTTGATGCGATCTGTCTGTGAGCGACACTGAGTATTTTACTCACCCTCTTGAAATCATCGGCTACGTCGTATAGAACGTTTCATGAACGAATATACCTACAATCTAATTCAAGCAAATCAATATGAGCAGGGCGGTCGCAATTTCACTAACGTATCTCTGGCTGGTGTTAGGCGTCACCGGCTCAACTAATCCTGTGCAGGCGGAAGCATTACTAAACCCGGATCAGTTTACTGGACGCTTCATCACAACGCTTATAAAAGAGGAACCTGGGCTTACCGTATTGAATCGCGCGCCTCTTTCACTGCGTATTCGACTCGAAAGTCAAGATGCGGATGTTCTCGATCTGGGAAATCTGTACAGACAATATCTACAGAACCCGAATGACATTGATTTTCTTGTTAATACACATCTGCGTGTTTTACGTTTTTACTGGCAAAAATCTGACAAAGGGCGTCGAATTATTGACCGAATTGTCCCACTGATTCGAATGGCGGAATCTCTACCTGAGTCAATTATGACTAACGGCGTTGAAAGCCCGATCAGAACCCAAGATTTTTTGTTCGAAAATCTCACACCTGATTTCATAATTGTTTATGCGTTTGATTTTCCGGATTCGTTCTCATGGTTGGAAGCTGGCGAGCTACAGGATCTTGGTGTCGGGTTGGATGATCTTCGAAATCTGGCCGTGGACAATCTACGAACCATTCTGAAAGACCGAATTGTCCGGCGTACACAAGATGGAGTTTCATTGTTTTTGGCCGACGACAATTATGCGTCGTCTCTTCTCTTATTGGGCGAGCTTTGGGATAAAGAAGAGAAATCCACTGAAGGCCCGATTATTGCGATTGTGCCAGTGCGGAATCTGATTGTCGTTTCAGGATCGCAGCCAAATGAAGATCTGCAGACCGCCAAGCGGATTGCCGGAGAGGCTTTTGAAACCGAGCCATTCCCTTTAAGTACCCGCCCTTTAATCCGTCTGAACGGCAAGTGGGAATCTTACCGGCCTTGAACTTATAGCCCTACTGAAACGCCGTCTCCGCAAACGAGCGCAGTTTGCGCGAATGCAGCCGTTCCAGCGGCATGGCGCGGAGTTTTTCAATCGCCCTGATGCCGATTTCCAGATGCTGGGCGACCTGGCGCTTGTAGAAATCGGTCGCCATACCGGGCAATTTCAGCTCGCCGTGCAGGGGTTTGTCGGAGACGCATAACAATGTGCCGTAAGGCACCCGGAAGCGGAAACCGTTGGCGGCGATGGTCGCCGATTCCATATCAAGCGCGATGGCGCGCGATTGCGAGAAACGCCGCACCGGCTCGCGGTGGTCGCGCAGTTCCCAGTTGCGGTTGTCGATGGAGGCAACGGTGCCGGTGCGCATGATGCGTTTCAACTCGTAACCCTGAAGGCCGGTCACCTCCGCCACAGCCTGCTCCAAGGCGACCTGCACCTCCGCCAGCGGCGGGATCGGCACCCAGGGCGGCAGATCGGCATTGAGCACATTGTCTTCGCGCACATAACCGTGCGCCAGCACATAATCGCCAAGCTCCTGGGAGTTTCTCAGACCCGCGCAATGGCCGAGCATCAGCCAGGCATGGGGCCTGAGCACGGCGACATGATCGGTGATCGTCTTGGCGTTCGACGGGCCGATGCCGATATTGATCAGGGTAATGCCGGAGCCGCGCTCGCCGACCAGATGATAGGCCGGCATTTGCGGCAGCCGGCCGGACGGCGTGGCGCTGCCGACACTGTCGGCGCCGCGCCTGGTGACGATATTGCCCGGTTCGACAAACGCCTCGTAGCTGGTATCGCCGCCGGCCAGCAATTCATGCGCCATGCGGCAGAATTCGTCGACATAGAACTGGTAGTTGGTAAACAGGACGAAATTCTGGAAATGCTCTGCCGCCGTGGCGGTATAATGCTGCAGCCGGTGCAGTGAATAGTCGACCCGGGCCGCGGTAAACGGGGCCAGCGGATATTCGCTGCCCGGCGCGGTTTCAAACTCGCCGTTGACGATGGCGTCGTCCATGTCGGCAATATCGGGCACATCGAAATAATCACGCAGCGGGCGCTGCATGCCGCTTGCGATGGCGCCTTCCACATGGGTGCCGTCATAAAACGCAAAATGCAACGGAATCAGCTGTTCCGATTCGCCGACGGTAACCGGGACATTGTGGTTCTTGATCAACAGTGAAATCTGATCTTTGAGATAACCCTCAAACAGATCGGGTCGGGTTACCGTCGTGCCGTGCCGGCCGGGGCCGGAGAGGAACCCATAGGCGAGCCGGGAATCGAGCCGGGCATGGGTGTCGGTTTGAACGTAAATATGCGGATAACAGGCGCGCACGCGGCCTTTCGGAAGATCGCCGGCCACCATGGCGGCAAAACGGTCACGCAGGAACTTGGTATTGCGGTCAAAGATTTCTTGCGCCCGGGCAACGGCCGCAGCCGCATCGGTGAAGGATTCTTCGGCAATCAGTGGCGGGCTTTCAATTCTGTCAGTGCCTTTTGCGTTGGTCAAATGGTGCTCCGTCCTGTGGCAGAAAATGCCAATTGTGATTGAATTGAAGGGCACGTACGTACAGGCCCAGGGCCTGAATTCAAAGCCAATTTTACGGCAGATAGGTGTCGCGCCAGCGCAGCACGACATTGAAGGAGATCGATATCCGCGGCTGTTGCGACAGGTTGACGTGCACCAGATGGTGCAGAAAGGCCGGCCAGATCAGCAGATCGCCGCTTTCAGGCTGAACCCGGTGTTCCGGATCGACCTGCTGGTCGCCGCGGATTGCCAGCATATTGGCCTGGGGGCGCGGATCGAAAAAACTGATCGCATTCGGGTTGCGGTCGGAGCGGCCCTGCGGCAGCGCCTCCTGCGGCGGAACGGCGACATAATAGGTGCCGCTCAGCCATGAATGGGGATGATTGTGCAGATTGTGGTAATCTCCGAACCGGTTGACATTCGGCCAGGCCTGGATCGTCCAGTCGAGATCGTGATCGACGCCGGTTCCGCGGGCATAATCCAGCACCGCCCGGTCAAAACAGCTTTTCAGCCAGCCGACCGCCGGGTGCTCATGCTCAAGCAGGTTGCCGTCAAGATAATCCGCCGTCATGTCGCCGCGCGCGGTATCCAGTTTCTCGATCAGGCCGGCAATCAGCGGATTGGCCTGATCGGCCCCGGGCAGGCGCAACTGCATGATCGTCGTCGGCCACAAGGTAGCAAAATTCGGCGTGCCGCCGGTATCGTTCGTCATGACTCAGCTTTCAGTGACAGGCTTTGAGGTATCTTGTTGCTTTGCAAGTCTATTGGCCGGACAGTCGCACGGCAACCGACACGCGGGGTGGCGTACTCTGTCATTGTACCTGATGATGCAGCGTCTCGCCTGCATCAAGCCGCCGGACATTGTCGCGTGCGATTGTCAGGCTGCGATCGATCGTCTCCGGCGTCAGCCAGGCGATGTGCGGGCTCATCACCACATTCTCCAGGGCAAGCAGCGGATTGGCCGGGTCGACCGGCTCTTCGGCGAACGTGTCCAGGCCGGCAGCCGCCAGATGGCCGTTGCGAAGGGCGACCGCAAGCGCCTGCTGATCGACCAGACCGCCGCGGGCGCAATTGATCAGGATCGCGCCGGGTTTCATGGCGGCAATCGCGTCCTTGCCCAGCATGCCATCGGTTTCCGCCGTCAGCGGCACATGCAGCGAAACAATGTCTGACCGCCCGATCAATTCGCCAAAAGAACAGAATGAGCCGACGGCATCGGGTTTCTCGGCCCGCGCCGTATAGATTATATCGGCGCCCATGGCGGCCAGAACCGGCGCCAGCATCTGCGGCACAGCGCCATAACCGACAAGGCCAATCGTGCGCCCGCGTATTTCGCCGAGCCTGTCCTGTAGACCGGGATCCCAGGACCAGCCCTGCCCCGCCCGTATTGCCGTGTCAAACACCGGGATCAGCCGCAGCGTGGCCAGCATCAGCGCCAGCGTCATTTCCGCAACAGCACTGCTGTTGGTGCCGGGCAAATTGCTGACGCGGATATTGTGCGCCCGCGCCGCCTCAAGATCGATCGTATTGAGGCCAACGCCGAATTTCTGGATCAGCCGCAACTTCGATGCGGACCGGATCATTGCCGCTGTGACCGGTTCCAGCACATGCCACAGCACGTCCGCCTCGCCCATCAGCGCCTGGAAGCGTTCAGGTTCGCCAACCGGGCAGATGTCAATCCGGACACCGTCGCCCGACAGGTCCTCCAGACGGGCTGCCAGCGCCGGGCCGGCATCGTAATGGAAGACGATCTTCAAGCCGCGCCCCAGGGAAACGCGGAACGCGGCCAGAGTTCGCCGCGCCCTTCAAGCCGGCCGATCGCATCGGCGATGCGCAGCCCTTCGTTCCATTTGGCCATGCGTTCGGAACGGGCGAACGAGCCGACCTTCATCTGCGGCGCGCCCCAGCCGACCGCCAGATGTACCATCGTGACGTCTTCCGTTTCGCCGGAGCGGGCGGAGACGATTGTGCCGAACCCGGCTGCGCGGGCCGCATCGAAGGCTGCCCTGGTCTCGCTCAGAGTACCCGCCTGGTTCGGTTTGACCAGCAGCGCATTGCAGCGGCGATGCTCCGCCGCCGCGCCGACCCGCGCCGCATTGGTGACCAGAAGATCGTCACCGATTACCTGCACATGACCGCCAACGGCTGCGGTAAAGCGGGCAAACCCATCCGGATCGTCTTCGCCAAGCGGGTCCTCGATGGATACGATGGGATAGCTGTCGATCCAGCCGAGCAGCATTTCGATCAGACCATCGGAGTCCAGATCGCGATTGTCTCTGGCAAGCCGATAACGGCCGGCTGCGCCGAATTCCGATGCCGCAATATCAAGCGAGATGGCCATCTGCCGGCCCGGTTCAAGTCCGGCCCGCTCGATCGCCCTGACCAGCATGGCCAGTGCGTCTTCATTGCCGTCGAAATCCGGCCAGAAGCCGCCCTCGTCGGCGACGCCGGCCAGCTTGCCGGCCTCCTCCATCAACGTGCCGGC
>CAMYKZ010000015.1 GCA_947259045.1 uncultured Afifella sp. | reverse complement strand
AAACCGGAGCCGGCAGGCCAGGTGGCGGAAAACCGGGCAAACCGGCTTACGCCAAGGCGCAGACCGGCAAGCCGAACCGGAAAAAGTCAAAACCCGGGCACGGTTAAGTCCAAATTTGCAATTGGGTTCCCGGGCCCCGTCCGATCGGATCAAGTCCAATCGGATCAAGGGTCCGGGGCAATTATTATCGGCCAAACGAAGAGCCTGACTTTCAGGCCGAGACTTCGGTGACAAATCCGGCACCGACCGTCTTGCTACCCTCACGGATCGCGAAACGGATGCCTTTTTCGATACCGACAGGCTTGTCGAGTTCAAATCCGACTTCGGCCTGGGCGCCGGGCTCGACGAGCCCGGTTTCACCGGTCACGCTGATCACGCCGGTCACATCGGTGGTACCGAAGAAGAATTGCGGCTTGTAACCGCTGGCAAATGGCGTATGCTGTCCGCCTTCTTCCCTGGTCAGCACGAAGATCTGCGCCGACCCCTTCTGCAGCGGCCTGATCACGCCCGGCGCACTCAGCACCTGGCCGCGCTGCACCTCGTTGCGCTTCACGCCCCGCAGCAACAGCCCGACATTCATGCCGGCCCTGGCTTCGGGAATATCAGCGTGGAACGCCTGGGTTCCGGTGACCACGACCTGTTCGCCGTCGGCGTTCTTCAGACCGACGATCTCAACCGCGTCGCCAATCCGGACGATGCCGCGCTCGACCCGGCCGCTGACAACGGTGCCGCGGCCCGGAATCGTGTGCACGCCTTCAACCGGCATCAGGAACGGACTGTCGTAATCGCGGACAGGGTCCGGGATCTTCGTGTCCAGCGCCGCCATCAGATCGACGACGCACTGCACATCCGGCCCATCGGTGTCGTCGCGCCCGGCAGCCTCCAGCGCCTTCAGCGCACTGCCGAAGATGAACGCCACGTCCTGATAGCCCTGCGAGGCCAGCAATGCGCCGGTTTCCATCTCGATCAGTTCAGCCATCTCGGCCCGGTCAGCCTCACCCAGCATGTCCATCTTGTTGACGAACACGACGATGTGCTCGACGCCGACCTGACGGGCGAGCAGGATATGCTCGATCGTCTGTCTGGCCGCGCCTTCCGTGCCGTCGACAAGCAAAATAGCGCCATCCATCTGCGACGCGCCGGTGATCATGTTCTTGACATAATCAGCATGGCCCGGGCAGTCGATGTGGGCATAATGCCGGGTTTCGGTCTCATACTCGACATGGCTGGTATTGATCGTAATGCCGCGGACTTTCTCTTCACTTGCATTGTCGATCTGGTCCAGCGATAGAGCCTTGCCGCCCAGACGCGCCGCCTGGATCTGCGTGATCGCGGCGGTCAGGGTTGTCTTGCCGTGGTCGACATGTCCGATCGTGCCGACATTGACATGCAGTTTGTTCGACATGTTTCAGTCTCCTTCTTCAGTGATGGCCGCCCGACCGGATAGCTAATCCGGCCAGGCCAACCGTTGGCATTGGCGCGCCAATCTCGTGTCGGGCTCGTCCGGCTCCGGCCGTTCGCCCAAAAATAAAGCTCGCTCAGGACGGGACCTGGCGAGCTTGAAAACCTGCCCGAAAGATCCTCATCCTCCGGGCGAACATCGTCCGGAAGTTATCGGAAAAACCACCATGAATTGCCCAGGCTCTCAGCCTGTGCGTTCGATCCGTAGGTTTTTTCGCGCATCTTCTTTCTCCGTCCGTGCCGTCGCAACGGCCCAATAAAAAACCCCATTAAAAAACCCCGGAGGCCTGTTCGGCCAACCGGGGTTGCAACTGCAAAACGGGGGCCGATCGGGCCCCGGAAAAAGAGGCTCGGTTTATGAATCCTGATAATAAGCAGCCGCCGCATCACCTGCGTGATGGCGCTTGCCGCTTGCGATCATTGTTTCGATCCGGATCATTTCCGTTGCCTGTGGTTGTCTTAGGATTCGGCTGGGATGTAACATCGCAGCGGCCCGATTTCAAGTTTCCAAGAATTTTGTTATTCCCAACGCGTCGGCGCCAGCGTTAAAAGGAGAGCGGAGATGAAACCATCGGAAGCGGCGCGCCTGCCCTATGAAGCCCATTCCCGCCCGGTTGAAATTGAAGGTTTTCTGATCGCATCCGGCGTCTACAGCCATCTTGTCGACAGCGAAGATATCCTGCGGTCACGTGAACCGCATTTCGGCATTCTGATCAATCACGAGGCGATCCGCTGTCTGGAGACACTCGAGCTCGACAATTATGCCGGCAGTTGGGTTGGATATACCGGGCACGTTAGGCTTAAGGGAACGATGACCCATACCGGCTTTTCGATGCTACCGAAATATATCTATTTTCTCTATTATCTGACGTATTGGAATGATCGTATCGGCACCCACGAATTTCATTTTTCCGATACGTTCAAGGACGTGCATCTGATCTCGCCAAAGAGCGTGCGTGCAGACCTGTTGCGGGACATCGCGCCCTACTTTGAGAGAACCGATACCTACATGTCGATCAAATCCTATCTGGAAGAAAATGACCGGTTTCTGCTCCAGGCGCATGTCCAGGGCGAAGAGCTGGAGAAAACCGAAGCGCTGTTGCGCAGGCATGATCTGCATTACGAACTGATTGAATGCGAAGTCGGTCTTGGCGGCATGCCCTGAACCTTCCCTGACGACCGCGCATAGCTGTCCTGCAATAACAGCAGCTCTTTCGGCAGGAATACAGGTTGCGATTTTTTCTGCAGGGTCTAACGAATATCCGCATCGGCCTGCCCGCAATACCCAACCGAACCAGATCAGATGAAAAACGTCCTGCCCCTTGCCGCGCTCCTGACCAGCGCCGCCTTTTTGCTTGCCGCCAACGGCCTGCACGGGCTGTTATTACCGCTGCGCGCCAATTCTGAAGGCTTTTCGACCACCGAGATCGGCCTGATGGGAACCGGCTGGGCGGTCGGTTTTGTGCTGTCCAGCATTCTGACGCCGCGGCTGGTGCGCCGGGCCGGGCATATCCGCGCCTTTGCCGCATTCGCCGCCACGGCTGCGATCATCGCTCTGGTCAATGCGATGGTCGTGTCGCCGGTTGCCTGGATGATCCTGCGCGGCTGTTCCGGCTTCATGATGGCCGGCGGCATGATGGTGGTGGAAAGCTGGCTCAACGAGCGCGCCACCAACGAGACCCGGGGCAGCGTCTTCTCCATCTATATGAGCGTCAACTTTGCCTCCATCACCGGCGGGCAGCTTCTGGTCGCGGCCGAAAATCCGTCAAACGATATCCTGTTCATGGTCTCCGCCATCCTGTTCTGCCTGGCAGTGCTGCCGACGGCCCTGTCGAGAGCACCGACGCCAAAACCGCTGACCCGGGTGCGGCTCGACCTGAGGCAGGTGTTCCGGTATTCGCCGGTCGCCTTCGTCTCCGCCGTTCTGATCGGCGTCATCAACGGCGCGTTCGGATCGCTGGGTCCGATCTTCGGCGTCGCCTCCGGTCTGCCGGCTTTCATGATTGCACTCATGATGGGCGGCGCCATCATGGCCGGAGCGGTTACGCAGATCCCGATCGGCCGCCTGTCCGACAATACAGACCGGCGCTATGTTCTGGCCGGCGGCGCGATCTGCGCCTCGCTCGCCGGCGCGATGATCGTCAGCCTGCAACCGACGGATCCGACCCAGATCCTGATCCTGACCGCGGTCTATGGGGCGCTGACCTATCCGCTCTATTCTCTGGCGGTTGCGCACGCCAATGATTTTGCCGGCTCAAATGATTTTGTCGCAATGTCCGGCGGCATGCTGATGCTTTACGGCATCGGCACGATGATCGGACCGACGGCGGCCAGTCTCGTCATGGAACGGCTTGGCCCGTCAGGTCTGTTTGCCGTAACCGGAAGCGCCCATTTCGTGATGGCGGCCTACGCGATCTACCGCACCATTCGGCGGGCGCCGGTGTCGGAAGAACTGCGCGGCGCGTTCAAGGGCGTCCCGGCGCAGAAGGCGATTACCCCGGAAACCGTGGCAATGGATCCCAGGGCGCAGGACTGATTTTTTCCATCCGGCGGTGTGATGGAAACTGCCGCCATGACGGCAGTTCGCAATCGATCGAACGTGGCCTCACATTGAAGAAGATCAGATCGATCAACCTCCGATTGCTATACATCCATGCGTATTTACGCATTCATGCCTTTACGGCATACTCAAATATTGACTAGTCGCCTAACGTCTTGGATCGGGAGAAGGATTATGACGCGTTTGATAAAGCTCTGCCGGATATTGGCCATTGGACTTGTGACCTCCATTGGCCTGGTTTCGGTTTCGCAGGCCGCCGACATTGTCTGGCGGATGGCCACCAAACAGCCGGCCGACAGCAACGAGGGCAAGGCGTTCCAGCGTTTTGCCGACAAGGTTGCTGAATTTTCCGACGGCCGCATGGAAGTCAAGGTGTTCCCGAACGAGCAATTGGGCAAGACGGAAGCCATTCTGGAGCAGATCCAGGCCGGAACCGTCCAGCTATATCCGGAAGGTTCCGCCTATCTCGCCAAATGGGTCGATGACGTCAAATATTCCTCCGCGCCGTTCATGTTCGAGAGCCGCGATCACTGGGCGCAGTTCATGCAGACCGACCTGTTTCAGGGCTGGCTGCGCGATATCGAGGCCGAGGCGGGCGTGACGATCCTCGGCGATCCAGCCGCCTATATGCGCGGGCCCTACCGGGTGATGGTGACTAAGAAGCCATGGACCTCGCTGGAAGAGATGAAGGACGTCAAGCTGCGCATGCATCCCAACCAGCTTGCCGCGGATGTCTGGACGCATCTTGGCGCGGAGGTTCGCACGCTCGGCTGGACGGAAGTCTACAGCTCGATCAAACAGGGCATCGTCGAAGCGGTCAATTCGCCGATCGGCCTGGTGGAATCGATGAAGTTCTATGAAGTTGCGCCGCACATCATCCGCCACGACGAATATCCGCAGGGCATCGGCTTCATCATGAACGCCAAGGCGTATCACGAACTGCCGGATGATCTGAAGGATGCGGTCGATCGCGCCTATGCGGCCGGCGGAGCCTATTCCGTCGAATTGTCGGACGCGACTCTTGCCGACCAGCTCAACCGGATGAAGGCAAAGGGCGTCACCTATTCGGAGCCCGATCTGTCGGACTTCCAGGCGTCGATGCGTGAATTCTATCGGGAACGCGAAGCCAAGGGCGAATTGCCGGCCGGCTTCCTTGATGCTGTTGAGACGTCACGGCCCAAGAGCTGACCGGCCGCTTCAATGGGGCTAGTCGAACGTATGGACCGCCTTCTGGGCATTTGCGAGCGCCTGTTTCTGGCGCTCGCAAACGGCTGTCTGGCGATCCTTTTGACGATCAATGTTCTCAACATCGCCAGCCGGGCGATCTGGGACCGCGGACTGCAATGGGTGTTTCCCTGGAGCACGGTGCTGTTCGTATGGATGAGTTTTTTCGGGTTTTATGTCGTCTACCGGAGGCGCAACGACATCACCGTCGATTTTTTCCACGACCGGTTCGGACAGGTCGGACAGACGATGATCCGCCAGTTCGTCAACCTGCTGATCCTCAGCCTGATGGCAGTGATGGTGTGGCACGCGCCGGAAATCATTGAACGCCAGGCCGGCATCATCGAACAGGTCTATTTCTTCGGCTTTCAGGTCGAACGCTTCACCATGGCGGTGCCGCTGTTCGTCACCTGTGCGCTGATCTTTCTCAATTACCTGGTGGATGCGATTTACGGATTGCGCGGCGAACGGATGCCGTCCCATCAACCGCAAAAAATAGAAGATTCGGCCCACTGATGCGGCACAGCGCGGGCCGATCAAAGATGTGGCAGGCCTGAGTATGGTCTGGTTGCTGTTCGGCGGATTTATCGGCCTGATGCTGCTGCGGGTGCCGGTCACAATGGCGATCGGCATTGCTGTCCTGATTTCGCTGATCGCTGCCGGTTTTTCCGGCGAGATCTACATCCTGCCGCTGATGGTTGTCGAAGGGGTGGAAAACCCGTCGCTGATTGCCGTACCGTTTTTCATCATGGCCGGCAATTTGATGAACGCCGTCGGCATGACCGACAAGATCTTCAATTTCGCGATGACCCTGGTCGGCCACTTCCGGGCCGGCCTGGCCCAGGTCAACGTCCTGGCGTCGATGATCTTTGCCGGCGTTTCAGGCGCCGCCGTCGCCGATATTGCCGGCCTCGGCATGGTCGAGATCCGCGCCATGCGCGAACGCGGATATCCGGTCGATTTTGCCGCCGCGCTGACCGTCTGTTCGGCGGTTATCGGCCCGATCATCCCGCCCTCCATCAGCCTGGTGATATACGCCTTCCTGTCCAATACGTCCGTGGCCCGGCTGTTTCTTGCCGGTATCGTTCCAGGCCTCGTCATCGGTTTGGCGCTGATGCTGTTCAACCGGATAATCGCCGAGAAACGCAACTTCCCGCGTGAGCCGCGCGCGACGTTTGCCCAGGTGCGACACGCCATGGTTGACGGCGTCGCGGCCCTTGTGGCGCCGGCGATCATCCTCAGCGCCATCATCACCGGCTTCACGACAGCAACCGAGGCCGGCGTCCTGGCCTGCGCCTATTCGATCCTGCTCGGGCTCGTCTACCGCACGATGACCTGGAAGAAGCTCTGGAAGGCACTCACCGACACGATGACGATCACTTCCATCATCATGATCATCATCGGCTATTCCCAGGTCATGGGCTGGCTGCTGGCAATCGAGCAAATACCCCAGGCGCTGGCCGATCTGGTTCTGGTGACCACCGACAACAAATATGTGTTTCTGGCGATGATGCTCTTGTTTCTGCTGGCTATCGGCACGGTGGTGGAAGGCATTCCGGCCAAACTCATCCTGGTACCGATGCTCTTGCCGCTGGTCGACCAGTTCGGTATCGACCGCATCCATTTCGGCCTGATCATCACCTTCGCCCTGCTGATCGGCATGGCGACGCCGCCGATGGGTATCGGCCTCTATATCGTCACCCAGGTCGGCGGCGTATCGTTTGAAAAGGTGACGATGGCGGTAATCCCGTTTTATATTCCGCTGATCATCGTGTTGCTGCTGATCACCTATGTGCCGGCACTGACCCTGTGGTTGCCTGATTTCATTCTCGGACCGGATTAAGACACATGGCGCTGATTATTCGCATCGGACCCGCACGCGAACAATGGTGGCTGGATCACCTGCAATCATTGCTGCCGGAGATCGAGTGCCGGCGTTGGGACGAACCGGGCGATCTTGAAGAGATCGAATATGCCGTTGTCTGGAAACCGCCGGCCGGCGGGCTGAAGCGCTTTCCCAACCTGAAATGCATCGTCTCCGTCGGCGCCGGCATCGATCATGTGCTTGTCGATCCGGAGCGGCCGCGCCATGTGCCGATCATCCGCACCACAAGCGACGACCTGACCCAGCGGATGCGCGAATATGTCTGCCTGCATGTGCTGCGCCACCACCGACGGCTGCCGGAGATCGACGAGATTCAGAACACCGGGGAATGGCGCCAGACAGTCAATCCGCCGGCCTATCAGCGCCGGGTCGGGATCATGGGGCTGGGCAATCTCGGCGCCGATGCGGCAAGAACCCTTGCCGTCATCGGCTTCGATGTTGCCGGATGGTCAAGACGGCCAAAACAGATTGAAGGCGTGACGAATTTCGCCGGCGACGGCCAGTTTGAACCGTTCCTGAAGCGCAGTGACATACTGGTCTGCCTGCTGCCGCTGACCGATGCCACGAAGGGCATTCTCAACGACCGTCTGTTTTCAACCCTGCCGGCCGGCGCCTGCGTGATCAATGCGGCGCGCGGCGGCCATCTTGTGGAAGGCGATCTGCTTGTCGCACTGGACGACGGACGGATCGAATACGCCACGCTGGATGTTTTCCATGAAGAGCCGCTGCCGGCCGGGCATGCCTTCTGGAAACATCCGCGGGTTCTGGTGACGCCCCATGTCGCTTCGCTGATCGACCCTGTCGCCGGCGGTCAGGCGATTGCCGACAATCTGCGCCGCTTCATCAAAGGCGAGCCTGTCGCCAATCTTGTCGATCTGGATCAGGGATACTGAACCGGGTATTGGCCGCTTGTTCAATGATTTCAGACCGGCTGTGTATCCGCCATGCTGCGCAACGGCTTGTCCTTGTCGCGTTCGACAATGGTTTCGATCTGCGCCCTGTCATAAATTCCATATGGGCGTTCCGCTGTCGGGAAACAGCTGGAAAACGGTATCGAGAGCTGCCGGCCGACATCGTATAACCGCCTGAGTTCAGCCAGCGGATCCTCGTGATCGTCGGTCCGGATGGAGAACCGCGGATAGGGCTCGTCGCCCTGCACGAGAATGGCAGCGGACTGTTTGCCGCGCTTGTCGCCACCGGCGGCCTCGCCTGCCTGCATGGCTGCGAGCAGACGCTCGACGATGGGCAAATCGGTTCTGGTGCTGAATGTCTGGAGCGTGTCCGCAACGACTGCCGGGCCGGCCAGCATGTTGCCGGCGACCGATATGTCATGCTCGTATTCATGTCCGCACCAGTCGATGCAATCTTCGCCGGTATGGCCTGCGGCGCGGCCGTGCCAGTCCATCACATGCAACTGCCGCAGCGCCGCGCCCTCATCGCCAGATATCAGAATATTGCAGACATCGGCCGGCTTGAGACCTTCGCGCAACAGAGCGAGACTTCGCGGCGCCAGCACCGGGTTCATCAGGGCCTGTGTGCAGACACCTCCGACATGCGCCTCTGCGCCGGGACAAATCGCCCCGACGGCAAAAAACCGCGATGCGATAGCGATGCCGAACAGGCCGCTGTCAGGATCCCGGGCGATAATTGACCATGTCATGATGTTGTTTCGTCTCCTGCACGGTAGATTGTCGAACCGCAGAGCGAACAACCGGTCTTCCAGCCAGCCCCGGAATCAGCTTCCCACATGGCGGGCCGCGCTGGTGCTTTCGATGGCGCGCGACAGATATTTGTCGCGATCATAGATGTCGTCGTAATAGCGGACACTGCCCTGCTGCGGATCCGGCCAGGCAGTGAAATAGGCGACATGGACGGAGGTTTCCACTGTGACCTTGTCGGCGGTATTGCGATTCCCGGCGATGCGCGCGGCGATGTAATCGGTTGATTTGCCAAGCACCGCGGCGGCCATTTCCCGGGGGCGCTGCAGCCGGACGCAGCCATGGCTGAAGGCGCGCGTTTCGCGGCTGAAAAGGTTCTTGGCCGGAGTGTCATGCATGTAGATCGAATGTTTGTTGGGAAAAAGGATTTTTAGCTCCCCGAGCGCGTTTTTGCGGCCCGGCGGCTGGCGCACATTGATCGGCGCCTTGTTGAAGCCGACATTATACCAATTGACCGACCGCGATGACACCCGCCGTCCCGATGCCGTCGTGACTTCATAGCCCAGCCGGTCAAGATAGGACCGGTCTCTGAAAAGCTTGGGCAGCATTTCATTGACGATGATCGAGCGCGGCACACCCCAATAGGGATTGTATTCTACGGTTTCGATCCGATCGGAGAAAAAGTTTGTCTGGTTGGATTTCTTGCCGACAACTGCCCGCATTGACAGAGGCGCCCCGCCGGCATGAATGTAGCTCGCGCTGAACGCCGGCTGGTTGATGAACACATGCCGTGCACCCAGATCGCGCGGCAACCAGCGCAGACGCTCCAACGCCAGTTCAACCTTGCCGATCTTCTCTTCAACGCTCATGGTCTTCAGAGCGCGGAGGGTTTTTTTGCCGACAATGCCATCCGCGCGCAGCCCGTTCTCGCGTTGAAAATCGCGAACCAGAGCAACCAGTTTGGGCGAATAGGTCTCGCCTCCGTCATAGTACTGTAATGTCTCCGCGTGATCGGCCTTGAGTGATGCAGTGCCGCGCAAACCGATCGCCGCCATAATATTGACAAGCTGACGACTGGTTGCGCCAGGCTTCAAAAACGTGCCGTCAGCGATCTCGATGTGGCCTGTATTGCCCCAGGTGCGCGAATCGGCGAGTTCGGCAACCAGCGCCCTGAAGGGCGGATTGTTCGGGTTGCGCGTCACCAGGTAATCGCCGACATCGTTCGTCGCGGCGATGATGCGCTGCGTCTGGGCCAGGTCGACCCTCTTTCGGGCAAAGTCGTGATAACCCGAAATCCGGTTGGGGTCGATCCGCCCGCGTGTCGCGTCGAGTACATAGGTCAGCACTTTCGCCGACAGCTCCATCTCAAATTCGATGAGACGCTGCTGCATGCTGACGGCCTCCAATCCGGGTTCGGGCATGGCCACCCGATAATCGTCGGCGGACAGTCCGAAATCGCCGGCTTTTTCAAGCGTCGCCAATGCTGTGCGGGCCTTGGCGTTGACGCGCCCGCCGGTCACCCAGATAAATTTCGGATTGTCCGAATAATGCGCTTTGATAGCGCTGGCGACCTCGGCAAGAGTTCGCATCCTGAACGACGCCAGATGGATGCGCGCCTCGCCGAACGGGGTAGTCTGAAGCGGCATTTCCGCTTGTTCGGCCGATGCAACGCGTTCCGACAGGCTGGCGAACGAGATGGTTTTCAGAGCATCAGGCTTGTAGACATAATATTGCGCACTCTTGACGCGGATGGACTTTACCGAACGCTGTTTTCGGTGTGATTTCGCTCGCCGTTTATTCTCACGCGCGTGATACCGGCGCAGCCGTTTGCGATCGTGATTGTCATACCGCTGCCCGCCGAACAGTTGTTGAAACAAACCCTGAGCCGCAACCGGTTCAACCGGAGTGATGACAAATCCACCGGCCAGAATACAAATCACAGCCGCAACGCTAAATTGTGTCTTCAGAACCATGATACGCCTAACGCATACGCAGCCCTTCTCCGCAACCGGGGTCGGGCACTATTCAATAACGTTATAGGAAACAGCGTGAATAAGGTAGGGATTCATTAACCATTTGCGTAACGGTTTTCATCAGGCGATCATTTTTCTCAATCGCATGAGCAGCTTACGGCATCGATTGATTTCGAGTTTGTCGCTCAGCAGCCTGCTATTGTACCTCACGGGACAATTTGTCCGCCATTATCGCAATGGTTTTTACGTAGACACTCGCTTTGTTCCATTCGCGGATAACATTGTAGTTTTCCGTTCCGGGCCCCCAGGGTGCGCCGCGTCTCCAGCCATGGGCTTTGAGGTAATTTGCCGTTGAACCAAGCACATCCGGCACGCTGCCGATCAGATCACGACGGCCGTCGCGATCAAAATCGACCGCAAACCGCAGATAGGACGATGCCAGAAACTGGGTCTGGCCGATCTCGCCCGCCCAGGCTCCGCGCATCTGGGATGGCTTCATGTCCCGTCTCTGAACGATGGCAAGCGCGCTGATCAACTCTGTTGTAAAGAATTCGGACCGCCGGCAATCATAGGCGAGCGTTGCCAGCGACCTGATGACGTTCATATTGCCTGCGTTTCGTCCGTAACCGGTTTCCAACCCCCAAATCGCCACCAAAACCGGAGCCTGGACACCGTAGCGTTCCTCAATTGAGCGGAAGAGACCGGCATTCTGCCGGATCAGCTTCTTGCCTTTTTTGATCAGAGCGGCATTGACCCGTTTTGCGTAAAATTGATCGAAGGAGAGTTTGAAGGATTTCTGATTCCGGTCGAGACTGATGACCTTGGGATGATAGGCGATACCCTTGAGCGTCGCGTTCACGACCTGCCGTTTGATACCGGCACTTCGCGCTTCGGCTTTGAATTCCTTCAGCCAGACCGGAAACCCTGCTGCATTGTTGCCGCACG
This sequence comes from uncultured Afifella sp., assembly GCA_947259045.1. Lineage (GTDB taxonomy): Bacteria > Pseudomonadota > Alphaproteobacteria > Rhizobiales > Afifellaceae > CAMYKZ01. The sequence continues at coordinate 92,777 of CAMYKZ010000015.1, read as the reverse complement.
GCGCGGCCGGCGACAACCCGGCACCCAGTGAACCGGCAATCATCGCGCCGATTGCCGCGAGGCAGCGCAGGGTCATCCGGCTTGCTCTGCCTATGCCAATTTGCGTGCGTTTCATCCAGCTCTCCGGCCAATTCACGTTAAGCGTAACCAACCGCCTTTTTTACTGCAATAGGCACCCATTGGAACCGTGCAGCGGCGACGCGGTGTATCGCCGGTCGGATGTCGCGGCGGCACAAATTTTCCGGATCATTCGGACCGCCATTCATTTGCGCGCAGGTCCGCTTCGGTTCGCGGTGTAAAGAAGCGCCCGAATTAATGTTCCATAGTCAGATTTCGATCATGCAATCTGCGCCACGCGTGCCTACGGGCGAACCCCAATTTCCGTTACCTCATCATCGAGAACAAACGGCGCTGCCGCCGCGGCGCCGCCAACCGGCTGAGACGGATCGTTGATGCCATGGGTGATACCGGTCGCAGGGTCGCGGCTGACGCCGGAGGGGCAGGAATAGAGTTTCGGATAGACCAGCAATTGCGCAACCTCGAGTTCGAAATGCTGCGACAGTTCTGCGATGATCTCATCCCCCAGGCGCGGATCGACCCGGACGGAGCCTCGGTCGGAGGCATCGATGCGCGGATGGTTGACCGCTTCTTCCAGGCTCAGCCCGAAATCCAGCATCAAGGCGGCGATCTGTGTCGTGCAAGGCATGATGTAGTTTGCCCCGGAAGCGCCGACAGCGAAGATCGCCTCGCCGTCGCGCGTCGCAATTGTCGGGCACATATTGCTGGCATTGATGCGTTTGCGGCCGGCCATGCTTGTCGGGAAGCCCGGCCGCGGATCGAAATAGGAAACGGAATTGTTCATCAGGATGCCGGTCTGCGGCAGCACGACGCAGGAACCAAAACGATTGAGCAGGGTGTAAGTCAGCGCAACCATATTGCCGTCAGCGTCGACGGCCGACAAGTGGCTGGTGCAGCCGCCGACTTCGGTCACCCGGCCGATCCGCTCATTGTGGCTTCGCCAGGCTTTGTTGAGCCCGTCGGCATAGATTTTCCAGCTCTCGGCGCCGATGCCCCGGGCAGGATCGAGATGAGCCTCAATATGGTCCAGCGTTTCAATCAGCCGCGGGCCGCCGCTGGTCGGCCCGGCCGTATGCAGTACCGCGCCGCGGTGCTGACCGCAAAGCGGCGCATGTTCGACGGTTTCGTATGCGGCCAGATCGTCGGCATCGATGCGGCTGCCGCCGGCTTTCAGATCGGCTGCGATGCGCTCACCGAGCGACCCGCTGTAAAAACAGTCCGGACCGCTGTGTGCAAGTGTTTTCAGGGTCTCAGTCAGGGCTCCAAACGGCAGAAACTGTTCCGGTGCGGCTGGAACGCCGCCTGGCAGATAGGTGGCGGCGGCAGCCGGATCACGCGCCAGATCCGCCGCCGTGAGGGCGATCTGCAAGGTGGTAAACCAGTCGCATGGCAGACCGCGTTCGGCCAGCTGGATCGTTGGGCCGAGCACCGTATCGAGCCCGAGGCGGCCGAAACGCTCCAGCGCGCGCGACAGACCTTTGACCGCGCCGGGCACAGTTACGGCGCCGTACCCGATGAGATTGCGCCGGTCGGCGACGCCTGGAAAACCCATAATGCTGTCGGGCACGGCCGGGTCGAGCGGATAGTCCGCCGCCGGGTCGATGGCCGCCGGAAGCACACCCTGAAAATCCAGCACGTGACCGGTCTGGTCTTCTGCGTTCCACACCACCATGTATCCGCTGCCGCCAAGGCCGCACATCCATGGCTCGACGGCCGCCAGCGCGAAGGCCGCAGCCACCGCAGCATCGACGGCATTGCCACCGGACGCCAGCATGCCGGCGCCGGCGCGGGCGGCCAGCAGATGCTGGGCTGCGACAACGCCGCCTTGCGACGCCACCGCCTTTTTTTCAACAACCCACTGTTCGACTGACCGGTTCATGGCTTATCTTCCTTCAGGTCATCATTGTAATCCGATTTGAAGCCGAAAGACAAAATCATGAGCTATGTTGTTGCCGCCATGCCCGATCAGATCGATGCCGGCCTGCTGGAGAAGGCCCGGCGGGTTGAAACGGCGACGATCGGGCACAAGCGGCATATGGGATTCATGGATCCGTCGATCCAGGCAATTCTGCCGAACCGGCGCATTGCGGGAACGGCGGTCACACTGGCCCTGCCGGGACAGGATTCGACGCTGTTGCACCATGTCATCCAGTTCTTGCGGCCCGACGACATTCTGGTGATCGACAGGCTGGGCGACCACAAACACGCCGCCCTTGGCGGCGGGGTCGCCGTTGCCATCAAGGCGACCGGCTGTGCCGGCGTGGTGATTGACGGCGCCTGCACGGATGTACCGGAGATCGAACAATATGACCTGCCGGTCTGGTGCCGCGGACCCTCGCCGATCACAACCCGGCTCTATGACGTCGGCGGCAGTTTCAATGTCGACATTGCATGCGGCGGCGCCGTCGTTCACCCGGGCGACGTCATTGTCTGCGATTTCAGCGGCGTCGTTGCCATGCCGCCGGCAGAAGCGGAAGCCGATATCGACTGGGCGCTCGGCAAACAGGCGGCGGAACCGGCCGGCCACCGCGCGATGCAGCAGGGCGAACGGCTCGGCGAGCGCTCAGGCGCTTCGGCGATGGTGCAGGCGAAACTGGAGAGTTTGGGCTAGGCGGAGATCAACTGAGGGCGGCAGAGTCCGAAACCCGGGAAATCGTGCGGGTGATGCAGAGCTGAGGCCAAAAACTCCCGCTCGGCGATCAGTCCCCGTCGGCCTTGAAATTGAGCTTGGCGTGGCTGCCATCGCAATAAGGCTTTTTAGCCGAACCGCCGCAGCGGCAGAGATAGGTTTCGCTGGAACAATCCAGCGTGCGGCCGGAGCCTGTGATCACTTCCAGATTGCCGATCACCTGCAAAGGTCCGTCTTTCAGCGGCGTCAGTGACAGCGGGCCGCCGCGCTCGGCAAGCTCGGTCGGCTTTTCCGGTGCTTTCGGTTCGCCTGTTGCCTTGAACCCCATCTCGCGGTGTGAATTGTCGCACCAGGGTTTGTTTTTCGAACGGCCGCAGCGGCAAAGCACCGCCCTCGTGCCGGCGTCCTGGCCTTCAACCTTCAAGTCGCCGCGGATCTCCACCGGCCCATGTTCCCATAGCCGGGCGCGATTGACGGCGGGGGCGCTTTCACCCGGATGGCCGTCGACCCGTTCATAGGTCAGCGCGCCGGACGGACAGGTGCGGATCACTGCGGTCATCTCTTCCGCCGATGCGTCATCGGGGTGGACCCATGGACGGTCCTCCGGCCGGAAAACACCGGGCAGGCCGAGAACGCATTCGCGGGCGTGGATACAGCGGCCGGCGTCAAAATGGACCCGCAGTTCGCGGCCCTCGTAAGTTTGTTTGCGTGACATGATTTACTCCCGGCCTGAAAACTGTCTCCTATGCCCATATATGTCATAATCCGTTAAGATCATGCGCTTTGTGCGCTCTGCAACCCGGAAACCAGGAGCTGTCCGCATGTCGAATATCGATGAAAGCAAACCGTTTGTTGCGGTCGGGATCGCCGTTCTGACCGTATCCGACACGCGCAGCCTTGACGAAGACCGGTCCGGCGAAACACTGGTCAGACGCATCGAAGAGGCGGGCCACCGGCTGGCCGCGCGCGATATCGTCACCGACGATGTGGAGGCGATCCGGGCGCTCGTGCGCGGCTGGATCGACAACAGGGATATCGACGTGATCATCACCACAGGCGGCACCGGTTTTACCGGTCGCGACGTCACGCCGGAGGCGCTGGAGCCTTTGTTTGAGAAGCGCATGGACGGGTTTTCGGAAGTCTTTCACCGCATTTCCTACGACAAGATCGGCACATCGACGATCCAGTCGCGGGCGACCGGCGGGGTTGCCGGCGCCACGTTCATTTTCTGCCTGCCCGGTTCGCCCGGCGCCTGCAAGGACGCCTGGGACGGCATTCTGAAAGCGCAGCTCGATTACCGCCATCGACCGTGCAATTTCATTGAGATCATGCCGCGCCTCGACGAACACCTCAAACGCGGCAAACTTCAGACCGGTTGAACCGGTCTGATGACCGGCCGGCCAGCGTTAGCGCTGACCGAAACCGCCGGAGCGGCCCGCCGCGCTAGGGGCGCTGGCTGGCGACTGGGTGCGTGTCGCTGCCATTCGCGCTGCGGCAGACAGAGGTGCCTGTGCAGGCCGGATGCGCCGCCAGTTCGACCAGGTGAGCCATGCTCCGCCAAGGAAGAACAGCAGGATGCTGAAAATAATCATGCCGATCGGCACGTCCTTGGCGTCCTTGGCGCTCATATAGCTCTTGAATCCCAGCGCCGAATTGATACTGGGCTGCTGCGAATAATAACGGACACGGATTTTCTGGCCTTTACGAGCAGAATTCGCCTGCGCTTTCGTTATCTCGATTTCGCTGGAAAAGGTCTCGCCTTCCAAAGTGGTGAAGCGGTAGGACATGGTGTAATAGCGGCCGAAGGCACCGACCCAGCCCTTGCGCGCACCCCATGTGGTCACATAAACATCTTTGATGACGCCATCCGTATTGACGCCGTTTTCAGCGATTTTCCGGCCAACTTCCTGAAGATCACCTTTTGATAAAGTGAACAAACCATTCAAACTCACCAGCATAAGCAGAATACCAAGAACAAACTTTACGTATTTCCACATGGGCGCCCCCTAAACTATATTGAACCTAGGGGATCGTCGCATTTTTGAATTAAATCGCCGTTACGGTATATTTCATATTGTCTCGATATTTTTAACATTCCTGCTACAGTATTGTTGATTGGTTTGGACGAGCGATGCGAATCGGCAGAAACTGACGATACGGATTCCGTGATCACTGCCGGCCGCCGCAGAACCGGAAAATTCATCGGACGTTTGCTGCATTTGCATTTGCAGAACAGCTGTGCCGACGGATTTGATCAGATGGCTGCGGGCAAAATCCGGGCCGAAAGTCGTCGGGCGGCGCGGCCGCGGGCCAGGTCCCCAAGGGTTCCAACCCTGGCTGCCAACGCCTGGCGCTTGTGGATGAGCAAACCGGCGCGCAACGCGCTTTGCCGACGGAACAGATCGCTCAGACCGGAACCGGCAACCCGGAACCTGTACTGACCGCCTGATTCTGTCGTCCGCTGGGCAAGGGCGGCAAGAACCGCATCGGCCCAACCGTCAACAAGCCGGGCACCCGGTTCCAGGCACATCAGCCAGTCGCCGCGCGCCAGGCCGATAGCAGCCTCCAGGTCGCCATCGGCAGGACAAACGGCACCGGCGGCATCGGCGATCTGCTCAATATCACGGCTCTGATCCAGGTTGACGATAATGGCATCAAGCACAATGCCCTCCACCACGGCAGGAATCAGTGCCGCCAGAGTGCGGGCCAGGCGTTCGCCTGAATGGGCATCAGCTTCGATCAAAAGACTAATCATACCAACGGCATACCTTGTCGCCGGGACTGATGCTACAGTCCATTCAATTATTTTGTTCTTGTATTGTTCTATTTTAGAGATTACATTTCCGATCATGATGAATGTTCAGAACCAGCAATTACGGGCCCTCCCGTCCAGCAGGCGAGATTCGGCGGACACCAGCCCAGATCCGGGTTTTCCGCCTGAGACAACGCGGCGTGGCCGCGGCGCGCAGAGCAACCACAGCGGCCGCTACGAGAGCGAGCGGCGCGAATCGTTCGACGATGGCTGGGACGGACTGGAGTCGCTGCCGGTTCTGAAGACGGATGTGCAGGTGGAAACGCCGCGGCGAATCATCACCCGCAATCAGTCGCCGGACATTTCCTTCGACCGCTCGATCAACCCCTATCGCGGCTGCGAGCACGGCTGCTCTTATTGTTTCGCAAGGCCGACCCACGCCTATATGGGCCTGTCGCCGGGGCTGGATTTCGAATCCAGGCTTTTCGTCAAGCCGGATGCCGCCAAGCTGCTGGAGAAGGAACTGGCGGAACCGGGTTATCAGCCGGCGACAATCGCCATCGGCACCAATACCGATCCTTATCAGCCGATCGAGCGCAAATACCGGATCATGCGCGACGTGCTCAAGGTTCTTTCTGACGCCAACCATCCGGTCGGTATCGTCACCAAATCGGCGCTTGTCATGCGCGATGTGGATATCCTGTCCGACATGGCCGGACGCGGGCTTGCAAAAGTCGCCATTTCGCTGACGACACTCGACCGCAAACTGGCGAGGGCAATGGAGCCGCGTGCGGCAACGCCGTCGCGGCGGCTTGATACGATTGAAAAGCTTGCATCCGCCGGCATACCGGTAACGGTGATGACGGCGCCGATCATCCCCGCTCTCAACGACATGGAGCTGGAACGGCTGCTTGACGCCGGATCGGCTGCGGGTGCGCGTGAAGCCGGGTTTGTCATGCTCCGGCTGCCGATCGAGGTTGCGCCGTTGTTTCGGGAATGGCTGATGGCGCATTATCCGGACCGCTACAGCCATGTCATGTCGGTGATGCGATCAATGCGCGGCGGCAAGGATTATGACGCGGCCTGGGGCGAGCGGATGCGCGGCAAGGGCCCCTATGCCTGGATGCTGGGACGGCGTTTCGAACTTGCGGCCCGCCGGCTCGGCCTCAACCAGCCCAAGGTCAAACTGCGGACGGATCTGTTCAAACCGCCGGTATTGCCGGGCGGGCAGATGCGGCTGATCTGAAAGCCGGGAACAGTCTGCCTTCGGCCTTGCCGACGGCCAGCGAGCCGTTTATCGGGGTGCATGGTTCAAAACAGGTCTGCACCCAGACAAAGACAGTCCAGTCAAAAACGGGCCAGACCGATTGCCGATTTCCGGGTTGAGGCGGGCCACATTGCCAATGGCCGGAACCGGGTCGCAGGCGTCGATGAGGCAGGACGCGGCCCTCTGGCCGGCCCGGTATCGGCCGCCGCGGTGGTGCTTGATCCCGACAATATTCCGGCCGGGCTGGCGGATTCCAAAACGCTCAGCGAAAGCCGGCGCGAAATCCTGTTTGAACAGATCTGCCGTGCCGCCTCGGTTTCGGTTGCTTTCTCCAGTTCGGCGACGATCGACCGGATTAATATTCGCCAGGCAAGCCTTGACGCCATGGCCCGGGCCGTCGCCGGCCTGCCGGCGGCTGCCGACTTTGCGCTGGTCGATGGCCGCGACGTGCCTGACGGGCTGGCGGTCGATGCCAGCGCAATCGTCGGCGGTGACGGCAAATGCCTCTCCATTGCCGCGGCATCCATCGTCGCCAAGGTAATGCGCGACCGGTTGATGATGCGTTATGACGGGATCTATCCGGGTTTCGGCTTTGCCGGCCATAAGGGGTACGGCACCAAAGCGCACCGAAATGCCATCGTCGAACATGGTCCCTGCCCGATTCACAGAATGACATTCGCACCGCTTAAAACGTCAATGCAGGACTGAATCTGAGAAGCCCGGCGCGCTTGCGCCGGGCTTGCCACAACAATTATAGGCTTGGTTCAGAAACTGCGGTTTATGCGCATCATCGCACCCCAGACATCAAAGTCGTCAACACCGGCTCCGGCATCGTAATTGACATCCTCATAAGCCAGCTCACCGGAAATCGTCAGGCCCGAAACCGGCTTCCAGTGAACTGTCCCGGCGACAATCCAGGTGTCATAATCAATGCCGGCCGCCATGCCGTTGTGATCGATATCGGCGTAGGCGCCATCCAGCGACGCGCTGATTGTAGAGGTGATATCTGCACCCAGGCCGGCTTTGGCCGCCCACGCCTCCGTCAGGGAAATTCCCGTGCCTGCGACGTTCTCCACGGCATCGAACAACAAAGCGTCGTTGCCGGTCGTCACATAACGAACAAGGCCTTCGGCATAGTCTGCCTGCATACTGAATGTAACGCCCGTCATCGGGACTTTCAGGCTCAGACCGAGGCCCGCAGCATAGCCGAACGCGTCATCGCTGCCGAACCCGCCGGCATCGGTTGCTCCCACACGCCCGCCGACCCCCATGATCTGGGCCGAACCCCAGCCCTGATCGATACGGATATTGGCGACGAAATCCGGAATTTCCTGACCATCGCTGTTGCTGGAAGGCGTTGTCAGGCTGATGCCGCCACCACCGGCGCCGATCAATACGCCGTAGCGGCGAAACGTCTTGTCTTCAATCGACAAGGATGCCGACAGGCCGTTGCCGATCAGAAAAGAATAGGCCAGCAGATTGACTTCATCGGTCGGATCATCAAGCCCGATCCGGGTATCCATCGCTTTACCGCCGAAAAAATCGTAAAATGACAAATGGTGGCCCGCCGTCAGGGTTCCCATGTCATTGCTCAGCGACAACCAGGCCTGGTTCAAGTTGAAACCATCGGAATAGCCGCCAGTGTCGGCCGGGCCGATCGTGCCGCGCAGTTCGATATAAGACCGCAGAAGACCAAGATCCGTCATCGTGCGGGCATCGAAGTTCACCTGTCCACGCGCTCGTGTGGTGAAATTGTTGAATTCGTCACCTTCGCGATCGTCTTCTACCCAGTGGGCTTCGTAACGGGCGAAGCCCGACATCCTGATACAGGTATCCGTTCCGGGAATGTAGAAAAAACCCGTCCCGAAGGCGTCGCAGACACGAACATATTCGACAGGTTCGGCGCTGGGCAGATCCGCCGCCTGTGTGCCGCTGGCGACGATCATCGCGGCCGCCGAACTTAACAACAAAGCTTTTGAATTCATAACCAGACCTCAAGTCAACGTTACATGACATTGGCCAGCGTCTTCCGCACTTTCCACCACGACCTATTGTCGGGCTAAAAAGAGGTCTTTCAAGGTCGATGAATTCACAATGTTGCTGAACATCCATTCCGGGATCAAATTCCACTGGAACGTCGCAAATTTGCTGCAGGATCTGCCGTGCACGAACCGATTTAACGGGCGCTTGCGGCAGATTGCCCGGCACAGAATCAGCGTGGCATTTATCGACAATCTGGCTCAGAAACTGCGGTTTATGCGCATCATCGCACACCGGAGATCAAGGCACCGGACACCCGCCCGGTGATTATCAGTTAAGCTTGTCTTTCAGCGATGCAATCGATGCCTCAATCAGCTTGTTGCCGGCTTCGCCTTCAGCCTGATCGGCGGCGACCCGGGCAGCGGCCAGCGACGCAATGTCGATGGCGCTGGAGCGGACATCGGCCAATGCCTGGCTTTCGGCCTGGGCGATACGCTGCTCCACCGCCTTGGTGCGGCGCTCGACATAATCTTCCATCCGCACCTTGGCCTCGTCTGCCAATGCGACCGCCTCACGTTTGGCCTGGTCGATAATGTCCTTGGCTTCCACTTCGGCTTCCTGGCGTTTGCGCTGATATTCCGCCAGCAGCGCCTGACTTTCTTCGCGCAGCTTGCGGGCGTCCTCGAGACTGGAACGGATTTCATCCGCCCGCTTGTCGAGCGCTTTCGTCACCATCGCCGGCACCTTGAGATAGACCAGCAGGCCCAGGAAGCAGAGCAGGGCCACAAAGACCCAGAATGTTGCCCAAGATGTTGCGTCCATCAGCTTTTCCTCTCCGCCAGCACCGCGTCGACCGCCTTTGACACATCGGCTTTGCCCGACGCGCCGATCAGCATGTCGACAAGCGCACCCGCAGTATCGCGTGCAATCACGTCGACTTCCGTCATCGCATCGGCTTTCACGGCAGTGATGCGGCTTTCGGCTTCCGCCAATTTGGCTTCAAGTTCGCCTTCGATCTTGCCGCGGGCCGCTTCGACCTCGTCCTTCGACTTGTCGCGCGCCTCCTGGGCAATGGCATGGGCATTCTGCTTTGCTTCCGCCAGCGCCTGCTCGTAGGCGGCAAGTGCCTCATCCGTCTCCTGCTTCAGCTTTTCCGCCTCGGCAAGATCATCGGCAATGCGATCGTTGCGCTCCTCCAGGATCGATGCGATCCGCGGCAGCGCAAGTCTGGACATCAGATAATAGAGCAGCCCAAAGGCAATCGCCAGCCAGAGAAGCTGGGAGCCGAACGTCGTGGAGTCGAATGGCGGGAACACATCGCTGTGGCCGCCATCTTGCTCAATCGATTCAGTCGTTTCCGCCACGTTGCGGTCTCCTACATGATCCGGTTCCCGATGATCGGGTGAACAGACCGGCGCCGGATGGCCGGTCGCCGGTTTCAGGTCTCAGTCAGACCAATCAGAACGCAAACAGAAGAAGCAGCGCGATCAGCAGCGAGAAAATGCCAAGCGCCTCGATCACGGCAAAGCCGAAGATCAAACGGCCGAACTGGCCGTCGGCTGCCGCCGGATTGCGCAACGCGCCGGAAAGATACTGACCGAAAATGTGGCCCAGGCCAACACCGGCTCCGGCCATGCCCACGCATGCAATTCCTGCGCCGATGAGTTTTGCTGCTTCTACTTCCATTGTTCAAGCTCCTTGAGGTGAATACAATCGGGTTGGTTATCTTGATCCCGTTAATGGGACGGATGAATTGCGTCGTTCAGGTACATGCAGGTCAGGATGGCAAAGACATAGGCCTGCAGGAAGGCGACGAGAATTTCCAGTGCCGTCAGCGCGACCGTCAAAAGAAACGGCAGGATCGCGCCGATTACGCCGACAAAACCGAAAGCGCTGAGGCTGAGAATAAAACCGGCGAAAACCTTCAGCGTAATGTGCCCGGCCAGCATATTCGCAAACAGACGGACAGACAGGCTGATCGGGCGCGACAGGAAGGAAATCACTTCAATCAGCACGATCATCGGCACAAGGGCCGCAGGCACGCCGCTTGGCACGAACAGTTTGAGAAAACCCACACCGTGCCGGTAAAAGCCGTAGGCAATGACGGTAAAGAAGACGAGCAGCGCCAGTGAGGCGGTGATCAGAATGTGGCTGGTCACGGTGAAGAAGTACGGCACCATGCCGAAAAAGTTCAGGAACAGAATGAACATGAACAGCGAGAAGACAAACGGAAAGAACCGCATGCCTTCCGGGCCGGCTGCCTCGCGCAGCATTCCGGCGACAAACTCATAAGACATTTCCGCCAGTGACTGCATCCGACCGGGGATCAGTCCGCGGCTGCGTGTCGACAAAAGCAGAAACGCCGTGATCGCCAGGACGGCTGCCAACATGAACAGTGCCGAATTCGTGAAAGCGATCACTGAGCCGCCGAATTCGCCAAACTCAACCAGATTCTGGACGGCAAACTGATGGATTGGATCTAATTTGTCGGCGTCGGCAGATGAAGCCACGTCACTCTTCCTCTTGCTGGCGCCGGCGGCGCCCCGTCTCATTATGGCGCGATCGCGCCTGTTTTGTCATGGCGCGGCTGCGCCTGTCTATCTTCGGCATCGAGCCGTTATTGTTCCGGGTCGGAGGGACCCGACGTCTTCATGCTTCCGGAGGCGCGAATCACATTCAGTACGCCGGCAACAAAGCCGAGTAACACGAATACGATCAAACCCCATGGTGACGTTCCCGCCACCTTGTCGAGGCCCCAGCCCAGAATGGCTCCGACCAGAATCGCCGCAGCAAATTCGCTGCTCAGCCGCAGCGCCTGACCATAGTCAGTCGCTTTTGCCTGATGCGGACGGTTCTCGACCTCCTGATCGCGCCGCTCCTTCTGGAGAGCCTGCGACAGGCGTTCAAGCCGCCGATCCAATTCACCATTCCGGTTCTGATTGTTTCCCGCCTTATTGCCGGTCGTCTTGTCTTTCACCATGCTCAAACCACCATAACGCCGATAATCAAAACGCTAAATGACAAGAGCCCAGATCGGCAAGCCGAACCCGGCGGGTCGCACCCCTCCGAAACCGCGCGCAACATAGTTCTGGCCGCGGGGACTGTCAAGGCAACAAAACTTCCCTATAAGTCATTGAATTAAAACGATTTTTTTAACCTGTCCGGCAGTGCGGCATTTGGTCATCGCCGGGTTGGTCAAACCGCTTCGCGAAAGCCCTCCGCAGTCTGCAGATCCACGGACACCAGCTGTGACACGCCCCGCTCCGCCATCGTCACGCCAAACAGCCGGTCCATCCGGGCCATTGTGATCGGATTGTGCGTGATCACGACAAAGCGCGTATCGGTACGATCGCGCATATCCTCAAGCAGGGCGCAGAAGCGTTCAACATTGGCGTCATCAAGCGGCGCGTCCACTTCATCGAGAACGCAGATCGGCGACGGATTGGTCAGGAAAACCGCGAAAATCAGCGACATTGCCGTCAGCGCCTGCTCGCCACCGGAAAGCAGGGTCATGCTCTGGGGTTTCTTGCCCGGCGGCTTGGCGATGATTTCCAGGCCGGCGTCGAGCGGATCGTCGGATTCCGTCAGCGTCAGTTCCGCAGTGCCGCCCCCGAACAGATGGGTGAACAGGCTCTGGAAATGGCCATTGACCTCATCGAACGCGTCGATCAGCCGCTGACGCGCTTCGCGGTTCAACGTATTGATGCCGTTGCGCAACTGGCGAATCGCCGCTTCAAGATCGGCGCGTTCCGTATGGATGATTTCCAGCCGGGTTTCGATTTCGCCGGCTTCTTCCTCAGCGCGCAGATTGACGCCGCCAAGACGTTCGCGTTCGCGCTTCAATCGGTCCACCCGCGCTTCCATTGCGGCAAGCTCCGGCAACGGTGCTTCCGGCTTCAATTCCGTAATCGCCCTGAGATCCTGCGGCGGGCAGTCAAACAGATCGCCGATCTGCGCGATCACTTCATCGCGGCGGACCCTTGCAGCTTCAAGCCGCTCCTCTTCCCGGGCGCGTTTCTCGCGCACGCCGGACAGAATATCCAGAACTTCGCGCGCAGTTTCCGCCGCCTTGCGATGGGCGGTTTCGGCACTGGTCAGACCGTCGTTGGCTCCACCACGCTGATTTTCCGCGTCGGCGACCTGGCTCAAAAGCGCCCTGCGGCGGTCCTCAAAAATATCAGGCTGATCGTCAAGCCGGCTGATTTCGGCGGCAAATTCATTGCGGCGCTCTTCCAGCGACGTTATGCGCTGATCGGCTTTGCCGAGGCGTTCGCTCCAGCGCTCATGTTCGGCCCCGATCTGGCCAAGCCGGCCCTTGCGTGCCTGTTCCTCACGCTCAACCCCTTCAGCGACGGCGCGGGCCTCGGCAGCTTTGAGCCGGGCCGTCTCCACCTTTGCACGAAGCCCGTTCAATTCGTCTTCCGAAGCGGAAATATCATTCAAGGCCGACAGGCCGGTTGCCGCGGCTTCCCTGTCTTCGGCAAGCTGGGCTTTTTCCGCGGCTATCCGTTTCAGCGCCTCCTGCACGGCCGACAGGCGCTCCGCAGTGCGTCCAACGCTGCGTTCGGCCTCACTCAGGGCGGAACGCCGCTGATCAAGCTCGGCGCGGCCGGTGCGCACATTGCGGCGGGCTTCCTGCTCGTGCTGTTCGGCGGCCTGACAGGTCGCAACCCGGTTGTTGCAGGCTTCTTCCGCCATTTGAACCGCCTGCCGCCCGACGGCGATCTCGTCATCAAGCTGCGCCAGCCGGTTGCGCTGCTCCAGCCGCTGGGCAGCCGCTGTCGGCGCGCCGGCGATCATTCGGAACCCGTCCCAGCGCCAGAGGTCGCCTTCCCGGCTGACAAGCCGCTGGCCGGGCCGCAGGAAAGCCTGCAGCATATCGCCGGAAGCGGCATCGACAACACCGATCTGAGCCAACCGGGCAGCAAGTTCGTCTGGTGCATCGACATGCGCAGAAAGCGACTCAGACCGCGACGGGAGTGCCTGATCATTGCCCGGTTCCGGCGTTTTCATCCAGAAACGCGGCGCGTTGCGGTCAAGCGATGCTTCCAGATCGTCGCCGAGCGCGGCGGCCAGCGCCAGTTCGAAACCCGGCGACACGGCAACAGAATCGATCAGCGGCGGAAACAGGTCCGGCTCAGCGCCTTCCAGCATCCTGGCGAGTGTCCGGGCCTCCGCCTCAAGCCCGCTCAATGCCCGAACGGCGGCCTCGCGCGGTTCACGCGCGGCCTGTTCGGCGCTCCGGGCCGCCTGCAGCTGTTCTTCCGCTTCCGACAAAGCGGCTTCATGTTCCGCCAGCGCCTCTTCCGCCCGCGCGGCCGCATCCGTTGCCGCGCCAACGCCACTGTCGGCGGCTAACCTTGTTTCAAGCGTTTGCCGCTCTTCGTCGACCCGCTGACGGTCGGCTGCAAGCTGCCCCAGCCTGTTGTCGGTATTGGTAACGGTCTTTTCCAGAGCCGCACGCTCGGCGACCTGGGATGCCAGCGCCAGCGACGCGTCGGAAAACGCCAACTCCTTCTCCGCCAGATCCGCCGCACCGGTCTGCGCATCGAGGCGGCTGGCGTCGGCATGTTCGCGCACCTCTGCGGAGGCAGCCGTCAACTGGGCCTGCTCTTCGTCGAGACGGGCAATCGCCGCCTTGCTTTCAGCCTGAATCTCAACTTCCCGCGACAGGTCCTGGGCAGCCTCGCCATGACGCTTTTCCAGCTCACCGCGCCGTGCCGCCAGCCGCTCTTCCTCACGCTCCAGTTCCTGAACCGAAATCTGGATCCGTTGCAATGCCGCGGCGGCCTGGGCGGCCTTTTCGCGCAATTCCGGCAGCCGGCTCCCGGCAATCGCTTCATCCTTGGCGGCAACCGTCTGCGCTTCGGTTGCTTCCGCCAGAAGAATTGTCGCCGATGTCAGTTCCGCGTCGGCTTCCGAATAGCGTTCGCAGGCTGACTGCCACCGGATCAGGAACAATGTCGCTTCGGCCTTGCGGATCTCGCCGGACAGATTGCGGTAGCGCACCGCCTGGCGGGCCTGGCGCTTCAACGCATCGAGCTGGCCGGAAATTTCGTTGGTAATGTCCTCAAGCCGCTCCAGATTCTGGTCGGCGGCACGCAGTTTGAGTTCCGCCTCATGGCGGCGCGAATGCAGCCCGGTGATGCCGGCGGCGTCTTCCAGAATACCGCGGCGCTGGGTCGGCTTGGCGGAAATGATCTCGCCGATCTGGCCCTGACGGACCATTGCCGACGAGCGGGCTCCGGTGGCGGCGTCGGCAAACAGAAGCTGCACGTCGCGGGCGCGCACATCCTTGCCGTTCATGCGGTAGACGGAACCGGCTTCGCGCTCGATCCGCCGGGTAATCTCGACCTGATCGCTGGCCGGCAAACCGGCGGCCAGGGCTGTCGATGACGCTGAACCCGCAAGATCGGCAAACAGGGTGACTTCGGCAGTATTGCGCGACGGCCGATTGGCGGATCCGGAAAAAATCACGTCATCCATGCCGGAGCCGCGCATCGCCTTGTATGAACTCTCGCCCATGACAAAGCGCAATGCCTCGACAAGATTGGATTTGCCACAGCCGTTCGGCCCGACAATTCCGGTCAGCCCGGTCTCGATCGGAATATCGGTTGCATCAACAAAGGACTTGAAGCCGAGAAGGCGTAGACGGGACAGACGCATCAGATGCCCCCTGCCCGGTTTGCATGTCCGGGCCGGCGGCGCGCAGCTTGCATGTTAAAGCAGCGGGTCGATGCGTTCCTCCATCTGTCCAAGGGTCAAGGCTCCTGATTCTCTAACGCCATTTATGAAGAAGGTCGGCGTACTGTTGACGCCAAATTGCTCTGCCGCCTTCGTCTTGATTTCTTCTATGCTTTTCACAAGTGCCTGATTCGACAGGCAGGCATCAAACGATTCCTTGGTAAATCCAAAGGGTATGGCCCGGTCGAGCAGAGCCTGGTACATGTTTCCCGGTTGGCGCCATTCTTCCTGTTGCTCGAAATACAGGCCGATCACCTGATGATATTTGTCCGCCGGGGCGCATCGGGCCACCATCGCGATCGCCATGGCGACATTGTCTAGCGGAAATTCACGGAAAATGAATCGCACCTTGCCGGTATCAACATATTTTTCCTTGAACGACTTCCAGGTGTTGTTGTGGAAACTGGCGCAATGGGGACAGGTCATGGAGGCATATTCCACCACCGTCACGGGCGCATTCTCATCGCCAAGGATCTTGTCGCCAAGCCCGCCCGGGACAAGCAATTCCGCCAGCGGCACGGCATCGGCCTGCTGTGCCAACGATGATGTCGCCAGCGGAAGCGACACGGCCAGCGCGGCGGCCGATGCTGCCGACCCGGCCAGAATGGTGCGTCGTGTGATCAATGTCATTGTGTCTCTATCCTTGCGTTACCGGATTGTCGCCCCGACAAGATGAATGTCGCGTGAACACATATTGGCTGTTCAGCCAGAAGAAAACCCCCCGGCCTGACGTCCCTGTCACGATCGCGCGAGGATCTGCCGTCCAAGCGCCAGCAACGACGCGTTCAGCGGCTCTTCGCAATCGCCCAGGCGGCGGGCGAGATCATCCAGCTTCTGCGGATCAGGTTCCGGCGGTTTCTCAACGTCTTTCGCCTTGCGCAACGGATGTTGCAGGATACGCACTTCGCCGATCGCCGGAAAACCCAGAAACCCGTTCAGCCGCTGACGCACAGCCTCACGCTCATATTCCAGCGGCAATGCGAATGCCGGGTCGCAGCGTACGAAAAGCACCGCCGCGCTGCCGTCCTTGGGCCAGCGGATGCGGTCCGGCATGGTGGCATCTGCATAGTCTGCGCCGACAATCTCCGGCCACCAGGCCAGAAGCTCGGCTTTGGCCAGACCGCGTTTGCGGATAACCGGATCGATCGTCTTGCCGATCAGGGAGGCGATCGGCCTGGCGGAGCTTTTGCGTTGTTTCACCATGGCTGAAACCTATCGTGCCGCGTACCGCAGGTAAACCGATGATGGCGCATGTTGAAGCATCATGTGGAGCTTCGTTGGGGGAAACCCGGCGGGCCGGTTGAACAGCGCGGCGAAACACGCACAGTAACCTGAGGAACATTCAGAAAGATCCCATGTCACAGAAAGCCATACGGGACGAACGGCCGCCAATGTCTCAACCGGCGGAGCGGTTGCTCATCTGGTATGGGCGACATGCCCGGTCACTGCCGTGGCGGGCCGGACCGAAAGTCCGCGCGAAGGGCGTGCGGCCCGAACCCTACAGGGTCTGGCTGTCGGAAGTCATGCTGCAGCAGACGACGGTGAAGGCCGTGGCGCCCTATTTCCAGGCTTTCCTGCAGAAATGGCCGACAATCGGGGCGCTGTCCGCGGCGCCCGACGAAGCCGTCATGGCCGCCTGGGCCGGGCTCGGTTATTATTCGCGCGCCCGCAATCTGATTGCCTGCGCCCGCTTGGTCACGCAGGAGCATCAGGGCCGGTTTCCCGACAATGCCAGGGCACTGGCGGAATTGCCCGGCATCGGCGCCTATACGTCGGCTGCCATCGCAGCACTCGCCTTCGACGAACCGATTGCGGTCGTCGACGGCAACGTGGAGCGGGTGATGACCCGGCTTTTCGCCATCGATGAACCCATGCCTGGCGGCAAGGAAACGGTCCGCGCCCGGCTGCAGCCTCTGGTGCCAGCCGACAGGCCCGGCGAATTCGCCGAAGCGATGATGGATCTGGGCGCAACACTCTGCACTCCGAAGAACCCGGCCTGTGCGCTCTGCCCGCTGAACCGGGATTGTGCCGCCGTCCGGCTGGGCACCCAGCAGGCGTTCCCGGTCAAGGCTGAAAAAAAACCGCGGCCGACCCGCTATGGCGCGGCGTTTGTCGCGCAGCGCGCCGACGGTGCCGTGCTGGTGCGCCGGCGGCCGCCGAAGGGGCTGCTCGGCGGCATGGTCGAGGTGCCAGGCAGCACCTGGTCGGAGCAGGCGCCGGAGGCCGATCCGCCGTTCAGCGCCGGCTGGCGGCAACTCCCGAAAAACGTCGAGCATGTTTTCACCCACTTCCGCCTTGTCGCCACGGTCCATGTCGCCGATTGCCCGGCAGATGCGGCGGCGCCAACGGACTGCTGGTGGGCACCGGCGGCCGACCTGCCGGAGATCGGCCTGCCCAGCGTGATGGCCAAGATCGTCGAGGCAGCCTTGCCTGATGCGACAAAGAAGCCGTGACGTAACGAAGCGTCACTCAAGTTTATTGGTCTTGCCCTGTCCGATGGGTTCTATGTCGCCACATCAACTCTCCTGACAGAAAGATTTGCCGATGACAGAGATCCGTCACATCGTCTTCGATATTGGCCGCGTGCTGCTGCACTGGGATCCGGAACTGCTTTACCGCAGGCTGATCCCTGACGATGACCGCCGGCGCTGGTTCATGGAGACGGTCTGCACCGGCGCATGGAACCTGGAACAGGACCGCGGCGGCCGCTCATGGACGGATGCGGAAGCTGAGCTGATTGCCGACTTTCCCGACGAAGAACCGCTGATCCGGGCCTATCGGGCGCGCTGGAATGAAATGGTGCCGCATGCCTATGACGATGTGGTTGCGATCTTCAACGGGCTGATCGACAACGGTGTCGATGTCACCATGCTGACCAATTTCAACGATGACACGTTCGCGGAGGCCCTGGAGCGGTTTCCGTTCCTGAAAAGACCACGCGGCGTCACCGTTTCAGCCGATGTCAGATTGCTCAAGCCTGAACAGGCGATTTACGACTATCATGCGGCGGCCTTCGGCCTCGATCCGGCGGCAACATTCTTCACCGACGACAGCGCCGCCAATGTCGCCGGCGCCAAAGCCGCCGGCTGGAATGCGGTTCTGTTTGAGGGCGCGGACAGACTGAAGACCGATCTGGGCGGGTTCGGGATCCGGGTCTAGCCGGACCCGGACCTGTTGAGGTTGACTGTCGGCCCTTGGTCTCATCGACAGCCTGACTTTCGGCCGTCCGGCTACCGCATTGGTCCAGCAGGCGCAGGCATTGGTCCGTCCTGCATGGCATCGGCTGTGTGCGGCGGATATCCTGGCATTGCCAAAACAACACCGGCGCAAAACGCCACCGGTCCAAAACACTACCGGGATCGGCTGTGGTCTCCGGGCTGCCGGTGGCGTTTAACCTGCCAGGGGATACAGATGATCGCTGCCTTTCAGGAAGTTCTCGACGACAAAGAGCTGAAGACGATCCAGGCCCTGCTGTCACAATCTCAGTTCATCGACGGAAAAAAGACGGCTGGTTACCGCGCCAAACGGGTGAAGAACAACAAACAGGTTTCATGGAATGAAAAGGAAGCCAGGGATGTTCAGAGCATCATCCTGAACGCCGTCAAGCGGCATCAGAAACTGGTGCAATGCTGCCATCCGAAAGAGATAGCGACGCCCCTGATCAGCAAATCATCGACTGGCATGGGATATGGATTTCATGTCGATGACGCCCAGATCGGAGCGGTCGGATCGAAGAACAGGTCCGACATTTCAATGACAATATTCCTCTGCCAGCCGGACGAATATGAAGGCGGTGAACTGGAGATCATTACCCCTTACGGAGCAACCGCTTTCAAGCTGCCGGCCGGACAGGCGATCACCTATCCGTCAAAGTTTCTGCATCAGGTCCGGACTGTCACATCAGGTGAGCGGCTGGTCGCCGTTTCCTGGATGCAAAGCCACATCAGGAACGAGCAGGACCGGGAAATCCTGCTTGAGCTTGATCAGGTCAACCAGAAACTCCACCAGCTTGCCCCCGACGCTGTAGAAACCGACCTGGGCTTTAAGATTTATGCCAATCTCAAGCGGCGCTGGGTGGAATAGTCCGGCCTGGTCTTTTTGTGAATGCCACATTTTAACTATCTGATAAGGAACATTTTTCGGATTTTCGCAATCGAAGTCCACCGATCGTCCGTTTCCTGTACCGACGATTGGCGGATGCGAAAATTCATAGGTCTGAGAGCCCCCCGCATCGGTCCCCGCCGGATGGTTCGCCGTTCGGGCGCAGTCTATTTTCCCGTTGATCGCCGGCGAAGATGTCGCGGGCGTTTACAAGGAGAAATCTATGTCCAAGGAAACCGATCTGAAGAAGAAACTCGGCGCCATGTTTGGAACCGGTATGCTCGCAACCACGCTGACCGCGGTGCCGGTGGCGTTTGATATTGACAGCCTGTCGGTCGATGTGACGTCGGCCTACGCGAAAGGCGGAAGTGGAAGCAATTCCGGCAGTGGTTCCGGCAGCAGCGGCAGCGGCTCCGGCGGGAGCGGTGAAAGCGGCGAGAGCGGCAATTCCGGCAGCGGCTCGAGCAGCAGCGGCAGCGGTTCCGGCGGAAGTGGCGAAAGCGGTGAATCGGGTGAAAGTGGGGAGAGTGGAGAAAGCGGCGAGAGCGGTGAGAGCGGCGCCAGCGGTGATAGCGGCGACAGCGGTGAGCGCGGTGTCTCCGGCAGAAACGGCGGCGATCGTTCGAATACCTCAATTCCGGCAAAATTCGGTTTTGTCGTCAAAGCGGAGATTGCCGGCAACCATATTGAGATCGGATATTCCGACGGTTGGAAAGAAGAAGTTGAAGACGGGCAGTACGAGTTGAAGAACCCGGCGAACCGCACGGTC
The DNA here is from genome assembly GCA_947259045.1 of uncultured Afifella sp. Lineage (GTDB taxonomy): Bacteria > Pseudomonadota > Alphaproteobacteria > Rhizobiales > Afifellaceae > CAMYKZ01. The sequence continues at coordinate 72,457 of CAMYKZ010000015.1, read as the reverse complement.
ATTGAACGACCGGCCGACCAGGCAGATATCGACCGCCTGAGCGCCGCAGCACGCGCATCAAGGCTCTGATATCCATGTTGGCGAGAGCTCATGTAAAAAGCAACCGGGCGGATTTCCGCCCGGTTTGATATTTCCGGCCCTCAGACGCTCCAGTTTTCCCTTGCAATGACCGCCGCTTCGACGCGGTTTCGGGCTTTCAGTTTCTGCAGGATGCTGGTCATATGATGTTTGACCGTTTTCTCCTGAAGGTCGAGTTCGCGGCCGACTTCCTTGTTGCTCAACCCTTTGGATACCAGTCTCAGGATCTGGTCTTCCCGGTCGGTCAGGCTGGCAAGCGCGGATTGCGGTGTCGGCGTCTGTGCCGATGATTTCATGGCAACGAGAAGCCTGGCGGCAAGAGACGGCGAAATATAGGATTCGCCCGATGCAACACCGCGAACCATGGCTATCAGCTCCGGCCCGCCGACGCCTTTCAGCACGTAACCGCATGCACCAGCCTCCAGCGCTTTCATCACGTCCTGATCGTTCTCAGATACGGTCAGCATGGCGATTTTGACGTCGGAATTCGTCCCGGCAATCGTCTGTGCAGCGACAATGCCGTTTCCCGGCATGGATATATCAAGCAGGGCAACGTGTGGCTTGTGCCGGGCAACAAGGTCTACAGCATCCTGAGCCGATGCGCCTTCGCCTGCAACAATGATATCGGGCTCTTCCGCAAGTGTTCTGACGACACCGCTGCGGAAGAGCGGATGATCGTCGATTACGACGACTCGAATTGCGTTATCCATCAGACTGCTCTCCTCTTAGATCGACACGCATCGCCAGCCGGTTGCCTTGACCCGCCAGCCGCTCGAAACGGAATGTCCCGCCAAGGCTTTCAACCCGCTCCCGCAACCCGGCAAGACCAAGCCCTTCACCGGCCGCAATGTCCGTTTCACCAGGCCCGTTTACAGCGGCATCCAAAACAGCAAGCCGGAGCACGCCGTCCTTGACGGCATATTCCACTTTCTGACCCACTCCGCCGGCGTGACGGAATGCGTTGTTCAGCCCCTCCTGCACAAAGCGGAAGGCGCAAATCTTGACGGCATGCGGGATGGGATAATCTGATGGCGTGATCGCCAGTTCGACCGTCGTTTGCGTGCGCTGCTCGTGGCTTTGCGCGACATGCGGCAGCGTATCGTGCAGATCCTGCGTTTCGATTTCCGGAAGCCGCAGACCGTTACAGATATTGCGGATGTCACGCATGGCTTCATCGAGCGCGTTATGGACAATCTTGATTTCATGATACCGGCTCTGACGATCCGTCTCACGCCGCAAACTGTCCAGGCGTAGGGCGGCGAGGCTGATGAGCTGGGCCGGACCGTCGTGCAATTCGGCGCTGATCCGACGCAGATATTGCTCGTTCAACTCAGATATCCGCCCCGATGCGCGTTCCACCCGCTGCCGCAATTGCCGGTTCTGGTCTGCAACGCGGGCCGTCTCCTCAATCCGGTTATGCAGGATATTTCTCTGGCGATCGATCAGCACGGAACCGCTGTGAACGATCCCAAACAGGCTGAGCGCCATAGCCAAAGTGACAATGCCGACGATCAGCCAGCTTTGCAGCCGGACCTCCTGCAGATCGTTCTGCAATTCGGTGGCGTTTTCGTAGAATTCGGCAACAGCGATGATCCGTCCGGACCAGGGTTCCCTGATCGGACTGTAAATCTCAAGAAGCGGCACGCCGGACTGACGATCAACCTGGTTTTCTTCTTGTTCAAGGTCATCGAATTCGGCGACAACCATTCCGGACCATGCCTTCCGCAAGCTTTCGGTTGGCTCGAAACGCCTGCCAATCATTTCCAGATTGGTGCTGTAGGCAACAAGTCCGCCTGTTTTCCAGATTTTTATTGAAACGACACGATCCCTCAAAGCCGCATTGTCGAGCATCTCTTCAAGCGCGCGGATCGGGCCAATTGACAAATTGTCGGTTTTTTCCAGTTCCTGGGCGAGTGGCGAAATAAAACTGTCCATAAACAGAGCGGTCGCCTGAGCCGTATTCTCCGTCACATTGTCCTGGATTTTTCCGGTCACCCAGGATCCGATGACAAACATGCCGATCAGCATGACGATGCTGCCGGTGATGGCGAAGCGCTGCGACAGGCTCAGTCGGTCGAAAGCCGATCTGAACCATTGCCAACCGGTCCGCGTTTCCGGTGCCAGCTCAGTCCCTGTTTGCGATACGTGCAGCATGCGCGGATGCTACTCCCGGCGCCAAGCCGTTACAATCGGACCTTGGTCGGTCCCAGGCCAGACCTTTATCGCGGGCATGATTTTGCCAATGCCGCATTCGCTGCCGGCCGGGCTATCAGAGGGCGCGCCCAAAAGCTGGCGGATTCAGTCAGGATCGGGATCAAGCGTTCGGGTGCCTGATACTGTCATCTGTTCCGTATTCGCAGCGCCATAAACAGCGCTGATATCGACAAATGCACTTTCGGCGTCGCGCTCGAAGACCGAGCCGATAGCAGCATCGATCAGGACAATGATTCCGCGATCATAATTGGCGATGGTATTGACGGCATAAACGGCGTGATTTTCCGTATCGTCCATGTAGGCATCGTCTTCGTCACCGGCCATGAACCGCCAGCCGCTGTCGGCGTCATTATCGGGTGCCTCACGGTAACAGAAACCGACTTTTGCTCCATCCACCGTGATCCGGTCGGTGGCGAAACAGCCGCCATAATTGGTGACGAGCAACTCAATATCGTCCGCATCAATCAGAAAGCGTTTCTCCGCCATTGTAATCTCCACCCTGAACCGCGCTTTGGCAGACCGCTGCCCTAACCGCCTTCGATCTCTTCGCGCAACATCGCGATGCGCAGCCATTCCTCTTCAGCCGCAGCCCGGCTGGCGGCGGCTTCCTCCAGCGCCTTGCCCGCGGCGGCGAAACCGTCCGGATCCCTGGCATAGAATGCCGGATCGGCAATTTTTTTCTCAAGCCGGGCGATCTCGGTTGTCAGGCTTTCAATATTGCCCGGCAGAACCTTGAGAGCGTGCTGATCCTTGTAGGTGAGTTTTTTCCGGGCTTCCTGTGATGGAGATTTATCAACCGGTCCGCCATTCGCGGTTCCGGACTTGCGATCAGGTGCAGCGGCCTTCTGCTCCGCCTTTTCGCCGACAGCCGGCCGACCGCCTATGCCGCTGCCGCGCTGGGCAACCATGTCGGAATAACCACCGGCATATTCCCGCCAGACGCCATCGCCCTCCGCCACCATCACCGAGGTGACAACCCGGTCGAGAAAATCGCGGTCATGGCTGACGAGCAGAAGCGTGCCCGGATAATCGGCCAGCATGTCCTGCAACAGGTCCAGTGTTTCCAGATCGAGATCGTTGGTCGGCTCATCCAGCACCAGAAGATTGGATGGCCGGGCGAGCGCCCGGGCCAGCATCAGCCGTCCCTTTTCGCCGCCCGACAGCGCGCTGACCGGCGTGCGCGCCTGTTCCGGCTTGAACAGGAAATCCTTCATGTAACCGATCACATGGCGCGGTTGGCCGCCGACCATCACACTGTCGCCGCGGCCCTCCGTCAGCGTCTGCGAAACGCTGGCATCCGGATCAAGGCTGTCGCGATTCTGGTCCAGCGAGGCGATCTCCAGCGCCGTGCCGAGCCGCACCGTTCCGCTGTCGGGCGCCAGTTTTCCGGTCAGCAGATTGATCAAGGTCGTCTTGCCGGCGCCGTTCGGGCCGATCAGGCCGATGCGGTCGCCGCGCTCCACCCGGAGCGAGACATCGCAGACGATCGGCCGCCCGTCATAGGCCTTTTCGATATTGTCCGCCTCGATCACCAGCTTGCCGGAACGGCTGGCTTCCTGGGTCTTCAGCACCACGTCGCCGGCCGGCCGGTTGGCCTTTCGTGCCAGCCGCTCCGCGCGCAGCGCGTGCAGATCGCCGAGCCGGCGCTGGTTGCGCTTGCGCCGGGCAGTGACGCCATAACGCAGCCAGTGCTCCTCGCGGACGATCTTGCGGTCGAGCTTGTGGCGGTCGCTCTCTTCTTCCTCCAGCACCTGATCGCGCCAGCCTTCGAAGGCGGCGAATCCCTTGTCGAGCCGTCTGGTGAGACCCCGGTCGAGCCAGACGGTCGCCTCAGACAGGTTTTGCAGGAACCGGCGGTCGTGACTGATCAGCACGATGGCCGAGCGCAGCCCCGTCAACGTCTGTTCCAGCGCTTCAATGGCCACCAGATCGAGATGATTGGTCGGTTCATCGAGCAACAGCACATCCGGCTCCGGCGCCAGAACACGGGCCAAAGCCGCGCGCCGCGCTTCGCCGCCCGACAGGGTTGCCGGGTCTTCCGTGCCGGTGAGGCCGAGATCGGAGAGCAAGGTCGTTGCGCGGTAAGGATCGTCGCCCGGCGCCAGACCGGCCTCGACATAGGCGGCGGTATCCGCGAAGCCTGCGAAATCCGGCTCCTGCGGCAGATAGCGCACGGTCACCGAAGGCTGGATAAAAACGGTGCCGTCATCCGGCTGGACCTGGCCTGCGGCGATCTTCAGCAGCGTCGACTTGCCGGACCCGTTGCGGCCCACCAGACAGACACGCTCACGCGGGCCAAGCGCCAGTTCGGCGCCCTCAAGCAGCGGCGTGCCGCCGAAGGTCAGATGGATATCCTGTAAATGAATCAGCGGCGGCGCAGCCATGGAAAACTTTCAACGGCAATAAAGTCAACGAGAGGCGCTGGTAGTCGGTTGGACGCGAAATGTCGAATCCAGTCCGACGGCCGGGTCGAGCGGCAATCGAGCTATGTGGTTTTCTTGTCGTCGATGATATTCATCGTCGCCACGCCGCTTTCGCCGAGCGGGACCGACGCGAAAGGACCGCCCTGGTACAGCTGGGCCGGGTCCGACAGGTCCTGCGGCGGTTCCTCGGCGAGGATTTTGCCTGCGAACTGCTCCGCATTGTCTTTGGGACGGTATCCGAGGAAACTGGCCCTGGCATTGTCAACCGGCGCCCGGTCATTGTCGGAAACGCCGTAGACGATGGAAAAGCCCGTTGTCGGCGTCGAGATCGCCTGCTCGACAAGATGGATCAGGTCATCGTAGGACAGCCAGGAGCCAAGCGCGCGGGCATTGGTAACCTGTGCGCACGAGAGAATACGCATGCAGACTGCTTCGACCTGGCGCTTGTCCCAATAAAGGCTGGCAAGATCTTCGGCGAAACACTTGGCCAGGCCGTAAAACGTATCCGGCCTGTGGGCTGCGTCCGTGCCGATGAAGTCCATCTTGGAATGCATGCCCACGGCATGGATGGAACTGGCATAGACCACGCGGCGAACGCCATTGCGGTAGGCGGACTCCCAGATGTTATAAGCGCCGATAATGTTCGGGCCGAGTATCGTATCGAACGGCGCCTCGTCGCCGTAAGCACCGAAATGAACCACCATATCGGCGCCCTCAAGCAGCGCGCGGATCTCGTCATATCGGGCCAGATCGGCCCGCACATAGGTTTCGCCGTCATAGAGCCTGCCGATGTCGTCAGCCAGATCGGACGACACCAACTGATCCGCCAGCTTCGACAGCGGCTCGCGCAGGTAAGAGCCAAGACGGCCGGCGGCGCCGGTCAGGACGATTTTTTTCATATCACTGCCTTTTCGACGAACGGCCGGTTTTCCACGATACGCGCAAAGTTGAACGGCGACAGGTCCAGAGACCGGTATTCGCCATAGGTGATGAATTCCGACGTGCCGCGGCCCATGGCCGGCGATTGCTGGAATCCGTGGCCGGAAAATCCATTGACGAAGATGAAGTTCTCGACTTCTGTGTGCGGCCCCAGAATTGCGTTCTGATCGAATGTGTTGAACGCGTAATGTCCGGCCCAGGAATTGATCAGCTTGATCGATTCAAATTGCGGAATTCGATTGGCGATGACCGGCCAGGCCTTCTCTTCCCAGATGCTGTGATCCTGGACGAAATCATCATAATCGACTGCCGGGTCGTCGTCCGGCGGGCAGCCGGCAAGATAATAGGCGCCGTCGATGCGCATGTGGACGCCTGAGGGATCGATGGTCAGTGGCAGGTCGCGATCCAGCGGGTTTGCGGCATCGAAGATGAACGTGTAGCGTTTGCGCGGCTCCACCGGTATTTCGATCCCGGCCATGCGCGACGTGCGCACCGCACGCGGGCCCGAGGCATTCACCACAATGCCGCAGGATATCGTCTCGCCGGACTTCAGAATAACGCTCTCAACCTTTGTTCCGGCTGCATTTTTTGTCATCGCCACGACTTCGTTGGTGAGATATTCCACACCCTTTTCGCGCGCCGAGCGTTTCCACCAGTCAAACAGGGTATTGCCGTCAAAATAGCCTTCGTCGACCAGATTGTGGCTGCCGGCGACAATGTCGTCGACATTGTAGAACGGGTAATCGCGCTTGATCTCTTCGGCGGACATGATTTTCGTACCGGCGCCGCAGGCGACCTGCACCTCCTGGCACTCCCGCAATATATTGGCAAACGCCTCATTGTTGGCCAGGTACATGTAGCCGAAACTCTGCAGCGCCACGTCCGGCACTCGCGGATCGTCGCCCATGAAGGCACGAAAATTCTTCACGAACTCGGCGCCAAACTGGGAGACACGCACATTGATCTCGCGGGAGAATTGCTGGCGAATACAGCTGTTGGTGTGGGCCGTTGACGTGAACTCGTAGGTCGGGTCCCTCTCCACGACCAGAATCGAGCCGTCGAAATCCGGATTGTCGGCAAGAAACCACGCCACCGACGAACCATACATCGCGCCGCCGACGATCACGACGTCGTAACCGGTTTTCTTTGGAGTCTTCAAAATACCGGCCTGGTTCATCGCCCTGCTTCCCGTCGTATCTGATCGTGCCGGACATCGGTGTAACCGGCTACGCCAAGCCAGTAATCGCAATCGGGAAATTCCGCCAGTCGCATTTTTCAAATCGGAGCGGTTGAAACCATGATTGCGGCTGGCCCTCCGGATCATTTCACCGGCTCTGCCGCAAAGGGTCCCCCGGACGACTTTTTATCAAATTGGTATCCTGATTATTTCCGGATTGGATATCCTGAATAACCGGATATCATCCATAATCGATCCGGAAGCGCGATCGAACGGGCCGTTGTGGATCGGCGTTGTGGGGAACAAGGCCACAGTCGCGCAAGCGCAATACAAATCCCGGTTAGAATGAGCGGCCGGATCGGAGACAAAGCCCATGAGACTTCTGGTCTTCCAGCATATTGAATGCGAGCACCCGGGTTCTCTTCGCAGGTTCCTTGCTGACGATGGCATCCATTGGGATGCTGTCAATCTGGACCAGGGCGAGCCCGTCCCCGATCTGACCGGCTATGACGCGCTGTGGGTCATGGGCGGGCCGATGGATGTCTGGGACGTTGACGACCATCCGTGGCTCATTCCCGAAAAGGCGGCGATCCGCACATGGGTGTGCGATCTGAAAAAACCGTTCCTCGGGCTCTGTCTCGGGCACCAGTTGCTGGCCGACGCGCTCGGCGGCACCTGCGGCCCGCTCAGGCCGCCGGAAATAGGAATTCTGGATGTTGAACTGACAGCGGCGGGGCGAAACGATCCGATTTTCGCGGGCCTTCCCGCTCAGCAAAAATGCCTGCAATGGCATTCGGTACAGGTTGCCCGGCCGCCGGACGGGGCAACCGTGCTGGCGGGTTCCAGGGATTGCCGGGTTCAGGCGATGCGTTTCGGCGCCCGCGCCTGGTCGATGCAATATCACGTCGAACTCGAACCGGACACGATAACAAACTGGGCTGCGGTTCCTGCTTATTACGATGCCCTGATGGCGTCAGCCGGTCCGGACGGATTTGAGACCATGAAATCCGCCTCCGAAGCGAGCATGGCCGACTTCACTGCAAGCGCAGGCAAACTTTACCGGAACTTCATGACCCAGGCGGGTCGATAACCGAACATCGAATGGACCATGAATATGAACGTCATCATCAGACCAGTCGGCGAAACCGACAGAGCCGAATGGGAACGGCTTTTCCAGGCCTATGCCGAATTCTACAAGGCGGCGATTCCCGATGGCGGCTTTGACAGGGTCTGGGCGTGGATAGTTGATCCTGGCAACCCGTTTTGGTGCGACGTCGCTGAAACGGACAGCGGCCGGGTGATTGGCTTCACCCAATACCAGCTCATGCACCGGTCGCTTGGCGGCAGCATGGTGTGTTATCTGAGCGACCTCTACGTAGACCCGGATATTCGCGGCTCAGGCGCCGGACGGGCAATGATCGATCACGTTCTGGAATTTGCCAAAAACGCAGGGCTTCCAAGTGTGCGCTGGCTGACGCAGGAATTCAATTATCCCGCCCGCACGCTCTATGACACCTACGCTGCAAAGACGGATTTCATTCTCTACAACGTGCCCTGCTAGACAATAGCCGGTCAGGTGCCGGACCGGCTCAATCTGCGGTCACCTGCAATTCGCTGATCGCGGTATCGGCATATTTAGAACCGGGATAGACCGACAGGATCCGCAATTGCAGCCAACCGGCTTCGCCGGCACCGTCAAGTGTAACGATTTGCGGCTCGCCAGTGTCTTTCAGGGTCCAGTGGATCGTCTTGCCGCTGGACAGGTGGATTTCCAGATCCTGGACGCGGCTGTTCTTGGCAAAGATATCCGCGCTTTTGGCGTATCCGTTTCGCAGTTGCAGGCTGCGGACGTTTCGAACCCGGTCGAAGGCCACGAGGATCCATTCTCCGACCCCCTGCCCCGGCCGGCCTTCCACCCAGGCGGTCCGGGCGTGGCCATCGCCGAGATTGGCGGCCCTATAGGAGTTGTTCCCCTGTGAGGAAAGCACCGAGCTGACGCAGAATTCCATGTCGCCGCGGCGCGAACAGTCCTCGCCGGCCGCGCGCGGACGGGCGGCATGGCGGACCGAATTCAGTTCCGGAGGTTTGACCGGCAATGCCGCAACCTCGGTTTTCGTTTCCAGTTCGCGCAGACGCGATTTTGCGAAAGCGGAATATATGCCGTCCGGAAACTCCCTGATAAAAGCCTTCAGGACCGCCGGGCTGGTCGTGTCTTCGATCGCATTCCAGGCCTCCGCCGCCGCACTGACGGTGCTTTGCGGCGCCGCCGATTTGCTGCCGTCCGCAGTATTTTTGAAAGCAAACGTGCCAATCAGCGAGGAATTGTTCCAGGGCACCTGACGATCGTTGGTTGCCGCCATCACGTCCTGGCGCACCCGGCGCATCATCAGCGCAACGTCGAGGTCGGGTGTTTCGATATGCTGCAGCAGCGCCGTTGTGAACGGGCTGTTGTCACCATCGCCATCGAGGGCCACATTGCCGGGCTGGGTGGCAAACGCGATCAGCGTGCCGACGCCGCTCTCCGTCCGTGCCAGGCCGCGGCCGACGGCGGCCGACCGTGTGCCCATGCTGCGTGCCAGGTTGCGCGCAAGCGGATTGTCGCGGCAGGCGTCAAGGAACACCAGATTGGTTCGCCGTTCCCGCTCCATATTGCGCAGGATCGTATCGAGCGACACGGTCTGGAAATCCAGGTCCGCCTCGTCGGTCAGTTCGACATCGACGGGGGCGAGGTAATTCTGCCCGTTCACCTGCAGCCCGTGCCCGGCATAATAAAACAGGGCAACGTCGGCGCCGCGCGACGTCAAAGCGAATTCGCGGGCTTTTTTTTCCAGGTCGGCACGGGTCAGATCAATGCCCCGGATCACGGTGAAACCAAGTGCCGACAAGGCGGTGGAAATCGCTTCCGCGTCGTTTTTCGGATTTTCCAGCGGCGCGACATGCTCATAGGCCGAATTACCAATCACCAGCGCGACCCGTTTTTCCGCCATGGCGGTGCCGTCAAACGCGGTGAACAGCAGGCCAAGGCAAAACAGCAGCAAACCGATAGTGCGCATGTCCCCTCCCGGTGATGCCCGGTTTTCACGGGGCGCTGACTTTCGTGCCCACTCTCACACATGAAATTGCGCCTGCCAAGCTGGAGTCTCGTCCCGTCGTAAACCTTTGGGACAGTTGCCGGTGTCAGCTTTTCCAACCCACGCCTCTGTGCCAGAATGACCGCTGGTCAGAAACCGGAAACCGCTTCTTATGTCGATCACCCGCGCTGCCTCCATCGACGATCTTCGCCGGCTGGGCAAAAAGCGCGTGCCGCGTTTTGCCTTCGATTTTGTCGACGGCGGTGCGGAAGACGAAGTGAACCTTGCAAAGAACCGCAGCGCATTTCAGGCCATCGAACTGACGCCCCGCTATCTGGTAGACGTATCGGAACCGGTCACCGAAACCGTTCTTTTCGGCACATCCTATGCGGTGCCGTTCGGCATGGCTCCGGTCGGCTTCCTCAACATGGCCTGGCCCGGCGCAGACCTGATGATCGCCCGGCTGGCTGCGGAAAAGCGCATGCCCCATGTCATCAGCACGGCCTCGTCGACACCGCTTGAAGAGATCGCCGAGGCGGCCGGCGGCCATGCCTGGTTCCAGCTCTATGTGTCCGGCGACGAAGCCATGATCGGCGGATTGCTGGCGCGCGCGGAAGCTGCGGGCTGTGACGTTCTGCTGGTCACAGTCGATATCCCGCAACCGGGCAAACGCGACCGCGATATCCGCAACCGGCTGCAAATTCCGTTCAGGCCGACGCCCGGCATGATCGCCGATCTGGTTGCTCATCCGCGCTGGGCGCTCGGAACGCTGCGCGCCGGTGCGCCGCAATTCGGCAACTTTTCGCTTGACCGGTCCGGCGGCGCCCCACCCTCGCTGGCTGAAATCCAGCAGCGGATGATCGCGCCGGACTTCGACTGGAACGGCCTGAAACGGCTGCGCGATCAGTGGAAGGGCAAGCTGCTGGTGAAAGGCATCCTGCACAGCCAGGACGCATTGATGGCGGCGGAGGCCGGTTGCGACGGTATCGTCGTCTCCAATCACGGCGGCCGCCAGGCCGATTTCGCGCCGGCCTCGATCGCGGTTCTGCCGCAGATCGCCAATGCGCTTGCCGGGCGGATTCCGATCCTGCTCGACGGCGGCATCAGGCGCGGCGCCGATATCGTCCGCGCCAAGGCGCTGGGCGCCTCGTTCGTGCTGGCCGGGCGGGCTTTTGCCTATGGCGCAGCCGCCGGCGGCGACGCCGGAGTGCGGCATGCCTTCGGCCTTCTGGAAACCGAACTCAGACGCACGCTCGGCCAGATCGGACGGCCCGATTTCAACGCGGTTGACGGGAGCGTGCTGGCTATAAATGATCGTCAGAAACCAGACATGCGTCTGCCGGCAGCAGGCGCATGACAACACGGTGCGGCGTCAGCATTTCAAGCCAGCCATTTGATGGCGCGCACATGGCGAAGGGTTCACTGGTCATCGTCCTGCATATGCTGGCGAACATCGAGCCGCACAAGACTTGAAACGATCGCCGGACACCCGCCATTCGAAGACCGGTCATTCCGCGGCGATAAGACCGGCCTGCCCGCGTTGTTCACTGCGCGGATCCTTGTAGATCTCGCCGTTTTTCATGATCATCGCAAGATTGTGCCGATGCTGCAGCAAAGACACATCGGCCAGCGGATTGCCGTCGACCAGCAGCAGGTCGGCGAGATAACCTTCCCTGACCTCGCCAAGCTCGCCGCCATGGCCCATCAGTTCGGCGCCGATGATCGTGGCGCAGCGCAGCGCCTCGTTCGGGCTGTAGCCGAAATAGGTCACGAAATGATCGATATCGCGGGCGTTCTGGCCCATCGGCGTCACGGCGAAACCGTAATCACCGCCGATCACCACGCGGATGCCGCGCTGTCTGATCTGATGATAGACGCCGCAGGTCGCATCGAACTTGCGGAACAGGTCGAGTTCCTGCGCGACTTCCTTGGTTATGCCGGCGATTTCGCCTTCCCGGGTGGAGTTGTGCACGAGCCCGAACGCCGGACCGATAAATGCGGTATCCCTGACGCTTTCCAGCATGTCGAGGGCTTCCTCGTCGGCAAAATCGCAATGATAGATACAGTCGACGCCATGGCGGACCGCCATCTTGACGCTTTCCGACGAGCGCGCATGAGCCGCCACAACCTTGCCGAAACCATGCGCGACCTTGATGAAGGCGGCCAGTTCGTCGTCTTCAAGCGGCGTGATCTCGGCGCGCGCATGGCTGACGAACTCGTCGCCCGAGATGTTGATTTTCATATTGTCGACGCCGTCGCGCACGCATTCGCGGGCGACCCGGCGCATCTCGTCGGCGCCATCGGCGACAAGGCCGAAACTTTCCTGGTAAATGTGCCGTCGGCGTTCGTCGCCAAGGCCCGCGGTGGTCGTCACCTCAGGGCTCGCCGCCCGCATTCTCGGGCCGACGATCAGGCCGCTTTCAATGGCGTCGCGAATGGTCACGCCGATCATCGGTTTGGCGGACGCCGCCTCGAAAATCGAGGTAAAGCCGTGCTCAAGCAGAAGCCTGACGTTGGCGGCGGTCAGCAATGTGTGTTGCTCAGGCGGTATGCGGCCGAGTTCGGTCGGGTCGTTGACGCCGGTGAAACTGGGATGGCAATGACCTTCGACGAGGCCCGGCATCAGCGTCATGCCGCCCGCATCGATAACGTCGCTGCTGTCGGTTGCAGCAACATCGCCGCGCTGGATTTTGACAATCCGGTTGCCCCGGATTTCCACAGCTCCGGCAAACAAAGCGCCCGCATCGGCGTCCCAGATCTGCGCATTTTTGATCAATAACGTGGCCATGACCGCCACCTCCCTTGTCCGGTTCGTCTCCATCGTTGCGGCTGTTTTCTGATTATTGATTATCGCTGCGGCGATACGTTACCACAGGTCCGCTCCGACAGAAAAGTTCACCCTTCAGCGCCCGTCCCTGTCCAATTTGCCGCATTCCTGCGCCCGCCTGAATCCGGTCTGATCGAAATTCCAGCAGCATGGGGGCTGGTCAGATCGTGATCCGCCTGTCTAAACTCCAGGCCAATACGCGATAAGCGTTTGGTGTCGGGGGCGTATATGTCGGGCAGGTTCGCGGGATGGAATGCGGTGATCAATGACGGTGCCGCCGGCGCCGGCTGCGCGGCCTCGGATATATTTGCACGTAAAGGCGCAATCCTTGCCATTGTCGACATTCAGGAAAAGGCCGGGCTGGCGAGCGACAAGGCGAGTTTGGTCAACGGTGGAGTGCCCTTCGTTGACACTGAAATGCCGGTGGAACCCTGAACATGGGCGACACTGCATCCGGCTGATGGCCGAAAAAGTCTGCAATCACAAAAGGGAGAAATGTCATGGTTAAACAGAACAGACGCGATTTTCTGAAAAAAGCGGGCGGCATTGCGGCCGTCGGCGGCACGGCTGCGCTGGCAGCACCTGCCGTGCACGGCCAGGCGCCGATCAAATGGCGGTTTCAGACCTATGCCGGCGCAACGCTTGGCCAGCATGTCACAAAGCCGGTCATAGACGCAATCAACGCGGCCTCGAATGGCGAGTTGGAGATCGAGCTGTTTTATGCCGATCAGATCGTGCCCACCGGGGAGCTTTTCCAGGCGCTCCAGCGCGGCACCATCGACGCTGTCCACTCCGATGACGACAGCATGTCGTCGCCGACGCCGGTGCGCCAGTTTGGCGGATATTTCCCGATGGCAACCCGCCACGCGCTCGACGTTCCGGTGCTGTTCCGCCAGTACGGCCTCGCCGAAGTCTGGGACGCGGAATACAAGAAGGTCGGCGTCAAGTGGCTTTCGGCCGCCGGCCAGGATCCGTGCAATTTCAACACCAAGAAAAAGGTCACGTCGCTGGCCGACCTTGACGGGCTGCGGCTCTATACATTCCCGACGGCGGGCGTATTCCTCGCCCAGTTCGGTGTTGTGCCGGTGAACATCCCCTATGAGGATGCCGAGGTTGCGGTTCAGACCGGCGAGCTCGACGGCATGGCATGGTCGGGTATCACCGAGGATTATACCGTCGGCTGGGCCGATGTGACGGATTACTTCCTGACCAACAACATTTCCGGCGCCTGGATCGGATCGTTCTTTGTCAACGAACAGCGCTGGGCCGACCTTCCAGATCATCTGAAGCAGCTTGTCAATTCATGCGTAGAAAGCGGCCACCATTACCGTAACCAGTGGTACTGGGGCGGTGAGGCGCGGCTGCGGGCCGAAGGCGACAAGCTTGAGCTCACTTCCATCCCGCAGGAGGAATGGAAGGCCGTCGAGGACGCGGCCGCGACATTCTGGGACGAAGTCGCCGAGCAGGGCGAAGTGGAGGAAAAGCTCGTGCAGGTGTTCCGCGATTACCGGAAAGTCATCAACAGCGCGGGTTATCCCTACACTGCCTCGTGACGAAGGCTCCCTGAAAATCCGGCTGGCCTCTTCCGGGAGGCCGGCCGATGTGTGTGAATGACAAAAGAGGCCGACGATGCGGGATTTTATGGCAGCCTATGTCCGGTTGGTTGAGCGGTTCAACTACAGGATCGGCCGCTTCACGATGTATCTGATCTTTGTGATGATCGGAGTGCTGTTGTGGTCGTCGTTCACAAAGACCGTGCCGTTCATGCGGCCGTCTCTGTGGACGCTTGAGATGGCGCAGTTCCTGATGGTGGCCTACTACATTCTCGGCGGTCCCTACTCGATCCAGCTCGATACAAACGTGCGGATGGATCTCGTCTACGGGCAGTTCAGCTACCGGCGAAAGGCCTTCGTCGACAGCTTCACTGTGGTGTTCCTGATGGTTTTTCTCGGCTTTCTGCTCTACGGCGGGATCAACAGCCTGACTTACGCCATCCAGTTCGGCGAACGGTCCAGTTCGGCCTGGCGACCGTATATGTGGCCGGTGAAGACAGTGATGGTGACCGGCATCGTGTTGATGCTGCTCCAGGCCGTCGCGGAGCTCTTCAAGGATATCGAGCGCATGCGGACCGGCGCCCCTCAGACCGAACCATCCGAGGAAGCGGCCTGATGCCCTACGAATATATCGCCATCCTGATGTTTTCCTCCATGATGCTTCTGCTCATAACCGGCCAGAGGGTTTTTGCGGCCATTGGCTTCGTCGCCGCCGTTTCGGCGTTCTTCCTGTGGGGTACCGGCGGGTCTGACATTCCGTTCTCGGCCGGCATCAAGCTGATGAAATGGTACCCGCTGCTGACGCTGCCGATGTTCATCTTCATGGGCTACGTGATGTCGGAAAGCCGCATCGCCGACGACCTCTACAAGATGTTCCATGTCTGGATGGGACCGCTCAATGGCGGACTGGCGATCGGCACGATCGGCCTGATGGTGCTGATATCCGCCATGAACGGCCTGTCGGTCGCCGGCATGGCCATCGGCGCCACCATCGCGCTGCCGGAACTGTTGCGGCGCGGTTACGACAAGCAGATGGTCACCGGGGTCATCCAGGCCGGATCGTCGCTCGGTATCCTGGTGCCGCCGTCGGTGGTGCTGGTGCTTTATGCGATGATTGCCCGCCAGCCGGTCGGCCAGCTCTGGCTTGCCGGCGTCTTTCCCGGCCTGATGATGGCCGGACTGTTTGTCCTCTACATTGTCATCCGCTGCAATTTTCAGCCCCATCTCGGGCCGGCGCTGGCGGAGGAAGAGCGCAATGTGCCGATGGCTGAAAAGCTGCGGTTGCTCAGGGCCGGACTATTGCCGCTGGTGATCTTCTTCGCCATGATGGTGCCGTTCGTGAAGGGCTGGACCAGCCTGGTGGAAAGCTCCGCCATTGGCGCCATGACCGCGTTCGCCGCCGCCGTCATCAAGCGCCGGATGACCCGCGACGTGTTTGAGACCTCGGTGCGCCAGACGCTGGCGATTTCCTGCATGTTCATGTGGATCATCCTGGCGGCGCTGGCGTTCGGCGCCGTGTTTGACGGGCTCGGCGCGGTCAAGGCGATCGAAAACCTGTTTGTCAGCCAGCTGCATCTCGACCCCTGGGTCATTCTGATCCTGATGCAATTGTCGTTCCTGCTGATGGGCACGTTCCTCGACGATACGGCGATGCTGGTGATCGTCGCGCCGCTTTACGTGCCGCTGGTCGGGGCGCTCGGTTTCGACCTGATCTGGTACGGCGTGCTATATACGATCACCTGCCAGATCGCCTACATGACGCCGCCGTTCGGTTATAATCTGTTCCTGATGCGAGCAATGGCGCCGCCGGAAATCACCATTATCGACATCTACAAGTCGATCATCCCGTTTGTCTTCGTGATGGTCGTGGCGCTCGGGCTTGTCATGATGTTTCCCGAGATTGCCCTGTGGTTGCCGAATTATGTCTACGGCAAGTAGGCCGGCGTTTTCTGCCACGATCGATCAGAGACACTGACCGATCGTAAATTGCCGGGGCGGCCGGCGCCGATCACCTGATCGTCGAGCACATCCATTGTTGAGGAAAGATATGCGCAAGCTGTTGTTCACCACTGGATCCCCATTTGCGCGTGGTGTGCGCATTATCCTTGATGAACTCGGGCTCGACTATGAACGCCAGGAGGAGGTAACGACACCGACGGCGGAAGAACGGTCGCGTGCAACGCCGACCTTTCAGGTGCCAGCGCTGCAGGACGGGGATACAACATTGTGGGAAAGCGGTCTGATCGCGGAATATCTGCTGTCTGAATACGGCCGCCGGCCGGATATCGGCCTGCCATTGGCGACGTCGGTTGCAGGGTCCGGGGCCGAATGGTCGGACAGGCTTATACTGGCGACCGTGCAGACGCTTGGCACCGCCGCGACGACAATCAGCCAGATGAAATGGTCGGGCGTCGCACATGATGACAACGATTATCTGACACGCTGCGCCGAGCGTCTGCCCCATTTGATGGGCTGGCTTGAAAGTCGGCTGCCCGATGAGACGGATGGGTTTCTCAAAGGCGTTGTCTCGGTGCAGGATATTTTTCTCACCTGCCACTTGAACTTCATTGCTTGCCGGCCCATCGGACTTGACGCCGGACTCGATCGACATCCGAAAATCCGGGCCCTGGTTGCCCGGATGGAGGCGCGCCCGGCGTTCCTGGCCAACCCCGTATTGTGGTGGGAGCCTGGCGTGATCGGCTATGCTGAGGATGGGAAAACGCCGCTTTACAAGACATAATGCCCGTGGCCAACTCTCCATTCCACGGCATTCTGAATGAACGGCGTGGAGCCGGCTTTGGCATCTACTGCGCCAAATGCGACACGCCGCCAGGTGAATTCAATGTGACCATGATTTGTGAATATATGCCCTTTTGATCTTTCACGGAGAGACAGCGATGTTCATGCGTGTTTTGTTCAGCCTCGCCACCCTTTTAGGCACAGGTCTCGCCGTGCAGGCCCAGGAAACGCAGTCGACGCCGCCTGCCGCATTCGCCACCTTCGACGGCGCCAGCAAACCGGTCCTGTCGGATCCGCACGATCTGACCATCGGCCCGGACGGCCGGCTTTATGTCGCCGACAAGCTGGCAAACCGAATTGCCATCTTGGACGCGGAAACGCTGGAAGTGGTGGGCAGTTTCGGCAAGGGCGAACTGTTTGCACCGCGCGATATCAGCTTCGACAATGACGGCCGGGCGATCATCGCCGACAGCGGCAACAGCCGCGTCGCGATCTATGATTTTTCCTCCGGCGCGGCAAAACTTGCCGGCGAGATCATCGGCGTTGCCCGCACCGAAGGCGCAACGGCGCACCCCAATGGCCGGATCTACGCCAATGTGGCCGGCTTTGCACTGACCGCCTTTGACGACGGCGTTGCCGTGGCCACCGTCCAGGGCCATTCCGGCGCCCACGACGTAGCCGTCGGGCCGGACGGCAGCCTGTGGGTACCCGATATGGGCAATGGCCGCATCGTGCATTATTCGCCCGATCTGGAACTGCTCAGCGTATTCGACGATGCCAAATTCGGCTTTAGCGGACCGCGTTATCTCGATGTCGATGCGCAAGGCCGCCTCGTTGTCGCCGATCAGGACGCGCACCGGATTTTGATGATCGACAAGGACGGTGCGCTGGTCGGCGTGCTCGGCACCGGCCAGCCGGGCGAAGGCCCCAACCTGTTCGACGATCCGGAAGGCGTGGCGATTTCCGGCACGACCTATTATTTCGCCGATTCCGACAATAACCGCGTGGTGCGCTACCGGGTGGTGATGAACTGAGGAGAGTAATCGTCGCCGCGGACGCCGGATATTGGCGCGTTCCTTCTATTGCGCTGTGCAATGGTCTAGTTTGCGGCCACCGCATATCTGCATCGACTGCGTTTTGTGCCGCTCTCGCGTCGCAATCACGCAGTGTGGCGCGAAAGGTTCATACGAAAAAGGAGCACCACAAATGTTAAGCGCATATTCCCTCCCCGTCGTCTGGGTCGCAATCGTCCTGGCCGGCATTGTCGGCTGCGTAGCGACCGCATTTGTTGCCAACATTTCGTGATTCCGGTGCCGCTGCTGATCGTCCTGCCGTTCGGGCTGGTCCTGGCCTTTCTGTGGCTGATGCTGGCGCCGACGGCCGCTTCAAAAGCCTATTTCGGGCCGAAAGACGTGCCCGCCATGACACTGAACATCTTCCACGCCGGCTTCGCGGTTGCAGCGCTCGTCGTCTACTGGATCGTTCTCAAGCTGTTTTGATCCCGCCTGGACGCAACGGGAATTTACGGTGATGCCTCATTGCTGAATCCCCAATGACGGACGCGGTACCGACCCTCCCGTGCGGCCGGACAGGTAATCCTCCTGCAGCCCGGCGCGGACGCGCGCCTGGACAGCCGGGTCGGCAAGACCCTCGGCAAGCGCGCCGGCCAGGGTATTGACGAAAGCTTCGGCATTGTTCAGGCCGAATCGGTCGCCGCGCCGATCTCGGTCGCCAACGCAAGCTGGGCGCGCCTAAGTAGCCAATAGGTGCAGCGGATAGGGATTGACCGCGCCGCTGCCGTTATCGCCCTGCCATCCGCTCCGCCACGGGCCTTGTCAGAATATCGAAACCGGGCGGCCATAGAATTTTCTTGTTGTATCGAAATCCAATTGTTCCTATTTTGTTCTAATAAGCATTTGGAGCTTTCATGGCACGGAAACAGATCTACGACTACGTGATGAATGTGGCTTTGCGTGATACGCTGAAGGAGTTCGGCTTTACCCGGAAGACCCGCCGCGATTACATTCTGGAGCGATCGGACCGGATATGGATATTCGAAGTGGAGATGGCGCCTCCCAGACAGGAATTTTCGGCCCATGCGGCTGTCTATTTGCCGGAACTGCAAACGCTCATGGAGAGACGCCTACCCGGATTCTGGTTTGGCAAAGCATCGACGCGCAATCATTCGCATGTCCGGGCGTCGATCCCCCAACTCATGGAAATTCCCGAAGGGCATGATTATTACACCACTATTTACGGAAATCCGACGAAAGCCTATCTTGAGGCACAGTGCGATCCGATCATGCGGTATCAGGAACGTGGCAATTGGGCCCTGCCGGAATCGGGAGACCCTCTGCTGCAAAGCGATGAGGAGCGTACGCGGGCAATGGACCGTGGCATTCGGGAACTCGGTCTGTTCATCGACGAACAATGGCGGGCTTTTGTGCCGGACTGGTACCGAAAATGTGACGATCCGATGTTTGTCGTCGACTGGATGGAGAAGCACGGGAGCAGAGGTTTTGCCATCGATCTGGCTCTGGCGGCGCTCTGCCACATGGCCGCCGATAACGGCCGCGCTGCATTCTATCTTCGTCGACGGATCGAGGAGGCCGGAATTTCATACGAAGACCTCTACCGGGAGTTACACCGACACTATCGTGGCAATTGGCTGCAACGGCTTTGGAGCCGTGGCTGGAGCGAACAGAAGGTCGCGGAGCTTGCAAGTGGCCGCCTGGCCGCCATGAAAGAAGCAGCCGAGGCCGCCCGCAAACTTGCAGATGGCCTCGGCATCCGATTGTAGATGCTTCGTACCGCATCGGGTTATTCGGCATCATCCGGATATAGCAGCGGTAGAGTAGTTGCAAGCACGGCCAGAGAGACCTGTCCGATTGTCAATCGCCGGCCATCGGGACCGGATTCCTCACGCAACACACGGATCAGATCTTCGATATCCTGTTTTGGCACTCCGCCCGGGTTGGTTTTTTTCTTCCGTTTCTCCAGCCAGCTGAAAAGCACGTCAGCCAGATCTCCGGGCGGGATTTCGGTTGCCGGAATACGCAGAAGTTCAGCAGCCGCAATTTTCTTCTCTCTTATCAGATATTCGTCGACCTCTTTTTGATAGCTGTATTTGGAATTATTGACCTTTTTCTCAATGCCAACGATACCGTCCACTTTTCTCGGCACTGCGAAAAAACCGTTCAGTATGAGCTTCAGTTCTTCTGACGTCGCATTGTCGAATTTTCGGCTTTCTGTTTTAAACCCCGCCGGCAGTTCGAATTCTCGATTCTCCGGCAAGAAATTAAACCCAGCGTCGTCCAGGTCACGGTAGAAAATGTTCTCACCTGCAAGGCCGGAAAAATTGCGATAGCGCTTTTCCAGAAACGCCTGAACATCCGGCGTCAGCCTGTCCCAGACCGGCGCGAAATAGTCCCTCGCTGTCGCTTTGGCAAATATCCGGTCTGCGTTCATCTTGTAGCGCGCCAAATTGCGCCGTGCCTTGAACTTCCGGATCAGACCTGGCGAATTCACTCTCCCATCACGCGACGAGATCGCCGGCATCAACGGAAAGCCCGTCCCGACCTCCGCCTTTGCTCTGCGATAGACCTGCGCCAGCCCTTCCAGGGCCGGCGGCACGCCGATGCCGAACAGGATGGCGCTCACCGTCCGGCCGGGCTCGTAATCCTCCTGCAGCCCGGCGCGGATGCGCAGCGCCTGGACAGCCGGGTCGGCAACGCCCTCCGCAAGCGCGCCGCTCAGCGCCGCATTGCCGACGCGGCTCGCCGCCGTCCGCCCCGGACCCACCAGCCGCAGCGGCCCGACCAGGGCTTCCGGCGACGAGCTGGAACCGAGAAAGCTTCCGCCCAGACCGGCCGCGCCTTCGCCGAACCCTTCCGCATCGCGGATCATGCCGGCGACCTCTTCGGTAAAGGCGATGATGCGCCCGCGCCCGAAAGTGGCCTCAGGGTGGCCGGGCGGCAGCCGGTCCGTTGTTTCGACCGCCAGCGCCGCCTCGCCGGCGCCGGCCAGGGTATTGCCGAAAGCCTCTGCATTGTTCAGGCCGAACCGGTCGCCGGCGTCGATCTCGGTCGCCAGCGCAAGCTGCGCGCGCACAATCAGCGGATAGGGATTGACCGCGCCGCTGCCATTGTCGCCCTGCAATCGGGTCATCAGTTCCGCCGCCGACTGCGGCAGCATAGTAAAACCGGGCGGCACCTGGTCCGCGCCGAAGGTTTCAATGAAATGGAGCAGCGTATCGGGGTGGTCGCGCAGATAGCGGATCGCCGTCTCGCCCGGCGTCGGCAGGCCCTTTTGCAGATAATCGCGGCCAAGCTTCAGTTTCGGCTCGTCCTTGACCTGGTCGATATAAGAATAAAGCCGGGCCAGTTCGGCGTCGCTGTAACCGGCAAAGGCAGTCGGTTGCGACGGGTCGGTTGCCGCAGCATCCCGCACCAGCGCGACATGGGCGCGGCGGATCAATTGCTGATGCTGGAATATGGTCGCAAAATCCGGCGGCTCGGCAGCCTCGGGCACGCCGTCACTTGCGCCGGCTGTCGCCAGACCGACCGCCTGGGTCCGGCGGCGGATATTGGTCAGTGCCGTCTCCTGGGCGCTTGGCGACACCATGTCTTCCAACGCCCGCACCGTGCGCACGGCATGGTCGTAAAGCGGCCGATCGCCGGCCAGATGCGGCACGAGGCTCGCCATCACTTCATCGGCATAGGGGCCGTAGATCTCGATAAAACCGGCGGCCATGGAATTGACAGCGGCTTGCCGGGCCTCGCCCTCAAGCGCCAGAATCGGCGCCATGATTGCCTCCGCTTCGCCAGGGCGGAAAATAGTCCGCCGGAAGGCCGGAATATGCGCCTCTGCCTGGGCCTTGAACAGCGCCGCGGCAAGCTGCTGGCCCGAGACCGCAGCCGGGTCGTCCCGGTGAGCGTCCAGCAACGCCTGCAGGCCGGGTTTGCCGGCCACGGCGGCCACCGGATCGTTCCGGCGCAGATTGATGATCGCGTCGGCCTTCCGGCGTGCGCTGCGATAGACGATGGACCTGATTTCAGTATCTGCGGCGCCCGGTTTCGGCCGTTCCGCCTCGATCCTCTGCTCGATCTGCGGATCTGACAACGTTTCTATCCCCGCCAGAACACGATGCAGTCTGGGTCCTGTCAGCCGGTCCAGGCGCCATTGGTCGGCGCGTTTCTTGCCAAGCGTCGCCTCAATGTCCTTGTAGGTAAGCCTTGTTACGCCCTGGCCTGTTTCGACGATCAGCACGGCATCCTGTTTCAGGAGCATCTCCATCTCGATCGCTGCCCGGTCGTGTTTCATCTGAAGCCGCTTTTCCGCCGTCCGGATGGCGGCGACGCCGTCCCGAACGGCAAAACCGGCAAAGCGCTTCAAAGGCTCGGCCAGACCGAGTTCCCGGCGCAGGGTCTCGTCGTCGCCAGTCAGAAAGGCCGGGTGGAAAATGATGTCTTCCAGGTCGATGGGTGGCGGCTCGACGGAAGCCGGATCGAACGGCGCTGGTGCGCTGCCCGGGCCGGCTGTTCTGCTTGTGCCTGTGCTGCTTGTGCCTGTCCTGTCTGCCCCGGCAGTTTCATTTGCGTTGGCGTCAGCACCTGCACGGACGCGGGCACCGGCAGCGCCGATATTGCCATCTGCAACTGCCTGAGATGATGCGCCGGCGGGCACAAAGCCGAACATCACCCTCAGCGTCTGCGGGTCTTCAGTGTCGGCAAGTCTGTCGGCCAGGGTTTTCTGCGCCTGACGCTGCCAAGCATCCAGTAACTGCACTTTTTCCGCATCCGGAAGTGTATTGCGGATGACAAATTCCGTGCCCTGATCTAGGATCTCATCATACCGGTCCGGCTCCTTTGCCAGATCGGCCAGCAGTTCACTCTGCATCTGGCCAAGTTCGGCCCGGGTCCAATTACGGCGCATCTGCACCTCGTCGGCGGAGGCTTTTGCAAGCCGGCGTTCACGGTCGGCGTCCGCCCGGAGTCCGATGCCGGCAATGAGGTCCGGCGGCAGGCCGTCTGGCAGAGCGGCAGCGGATGCGGCTTGACCGGGTTGCGCGGTTTGACCTCTTTCCAACCCGGCTCTTGTGTTTGCCATGCCGCCGGATCCGCGGCGGAGAGTGACCGGGTCGGCGGAGGCGGTGGTAAACGCCGAGGCATCATCGAGCCCGAGCTTGCGCTCATAGAGTGCAGTAAAGCCCTCGCCGGATGGGCCGGATTCAGCGCGGGCCTCAGCTTCCATTGCATCCCGCTGGCGCTGCAGAGCGTGGTAAGACTGTTCCGTCCGGAAACCGGCGGCCTCAACCTGACGCTTGTTGCGGTGCGCATGAAGCCGGCGTTCGTCTGCCGTTAGCGGGCGGGCCTGTTCGCGCCGCTCGGCCTCCAGCCGGTCCTGAGCTTGTCGAAGCGCCGCTGCCCGGCGCTGGCGCACGGCCATGCTGTCGCCGGCGGTGCCAAACGCAACGCCGAGCCGGGTGACATTGCGGCCGATTGAATCATCGACATGCACATTGGGCTGGGCGCCGGTATCGAGCCGGTTGTTAGCAACATAATCTGGTATGCGGAACATGGAGGATCCTCATCAGTTTGGAATTCTGGAAAAGCGAAACCGCGCGAAAAGCCTGCGAAGAAAAGCCGCAATGAAAAAGCCGGCGCGCCACGGAACATGGCGGCCGGCTTGAGGCGAATGTGGACGCTGCGTTAAACCGGATCTTCGTTCCGGCTCATCCAGCGATTGTGAACACGAAAAACCCGGCGCCTGGGCTGGCAGCCGGGTCAGTTATGCGGGCATTAAAAGAGGAAACGCGGTATGTTCATGTTTTACCCCTGTTTGATATGAAAGTCAAACTGAAAATGCCGTATGTCGGTAACAGGCGATTTGACCGGCGCAAGTAACATGTGACCTGGCCGGTTTAGATTTCCGTCTGGGGGTTTGACGGCGCAGGTTTAAGCCCTTGTTTGAAAGGCTATTTCCAACATTACGTAGGCTCCGATACCTAATTCGCAGAGATTACCCTGCCTCCCTACGCCGCCATATCGCGGCGCAGCGTCTCGCGCAGTTCGTCGATCAGCGTCAGCGTCTTGCCGTCGTCGACATGCCAGAACGTCCAGCCGTTGCAGGCGTCCGCGCCCTGCACCAGCGCCCCGACCTTGTGGATGGACCCTTCCAGCGTCCTGCCGTCATGCTCGCAGGTCAGCGAACCGTCGGCGCGGATGGTGGCGCTGTAGCGGCGTTTGCCGTCGCTCAGCGTCTGGCCGGCGGCGATCAGCCCGGCCTCCATCAGATTGCCGAACGGAATGCGCGGCAGTGCCCGCTTGCCCTCAATCACCTTCAAGGTCGCGGCTTCCGCCGGGCGCACCGCGTCGATGCGGGCATTGGCGGCCTCGATATAATCGCTCTCGCGCTCGATGCCGATAAAATGGCGGCCGAGCTTTTTCGCCACCGCACCTGTGGTGCCGGTCCCGAAAAACGGGTCCAGCACCACATCTCCGGGCCTGGAGGTCGAAAGGAGGACCCGGTAGAGCAGCGATTCAGGTTTCTGTGTCGGATGCACCTTGTGACCGTCATCGTCCTTCAGCCGTTCCTCGCCGGTGCAGATCGGCAGCACCCAGTCGGAACGCATCTGCAGATCGTCGTTGAAGGCTTTCATGGCGTCGTAATTGAAGGTGTAACCCTTGGCGTTGGCGCCCGGTGCGGCCCAGATCAGCGTCTCGTGCGCATTGGCGAACCGGCGGCCGCGGAAATTCGGCATCGGGTTGGTCTTGCGCCAGACAATGTCGTTGAGGATCCAGTAATCGAGATCCTGCAGGATCGAGCCGACGCGGAAAATATTGTGATAGGAGCCGATCACCCAGATCGAACCGGTCGGCTTGAGCACGCGCCGCGCCGCCATCAGCCAGGCGCGGGTGAAGGCGTCATAGGCCTGGAAGGTGGAAAACTGGTCCCAGTGATCGTCAACGGCATCGACCTTGGAATGATCCGGCCGCACGAGATCGCCTGCCAGTTGCAGATTATAGGGCGGATCGGCGAAAATCAGATCGACGGAATTGGCCGGCAGCTTTTCCAGCGCGGTAACGCATTCGCCCTGAATGATGCTATCCAGCGGCAGTTCTGCCGTTACGGGCTTGTGGGCGGTTTTATTCACAGATTGATGACGCATGACGTTCGGGACTCCAGACAAACCCGCTTCAAACTGTGATCATGGTTACCGAACAGGGTGAACATCGCGTTAGCGAACGTGGTGAATAAAGTCTTAACCGGGTGCTCGAATTTTCCACGAAGCACTGCTATAGACTCCGTCCAGTTAGAATTGTTCAGGCGTATCAATGACAAAGACAAAAACAGTGACCCGCTTCATTCCGGCCGCACGGTTCGGCACAATTCTGATTTTTTCCGCTCTGCTTGCCGGCTGCGGCAGCACGCTCAGCCGCATCGGCATCGGCAACGGCGGCGATCAGCCTGCAACGGGAGCCACGACAGAGACGGCACAGGCCAATCCCGAAGGTCAGATCGAACTGCGCAAATATTACGGTTCCGGTTATTGCCCGGTCATCGAAGTGCGCGACGGGACACAGGTGCTGCGGCGCTATGAACGCCGGGCAGAACCGACCGAGGAGGCGCTGATCTGGCAGGTGTCGATCGGCGATACCGCGCGCGAATGCCAGGATGACCCCGGTGGCACAATGACCATCCGGGTCGGCGTGTCGGGGCGGATCCTGGCCGGCCCAAGGGGCGGACCGTCCGACGTCAAGGTGCCGATCCGCATCGCCGTGGTGAAGTACAAGGAAGCTGTGCTGAAATCGGAACTTCACAATGAAACCGTCAGCATCGGGCCGAACCTCTCATCGGTGTTCCGACGGGTTTACGAGATTCAGGTTCCCTCACCGGGCGACGAGCGCAACTATCTGATTTATGTCGGTTTCGACGAAGGCAAATAGCCGCCCGCAACACATCTGAACAAGGCCGGATCTGAATCGGCCAACTCCAGGCGAAGGACAATGAGAATGGATATTTTCAAGGCAGGCAGCCGCGCCAGCATCACGGCCAACCCGGATTGGTTCACCGGCACCGTCTGGCAGGATCCGATTGTCGAGACGCCCGATCCGGCCCGCGCCCGCGCCGTCAGCGTCCGCTTCGATCCGGGCGCCCGCACCAATTGGCATACCCACCCGCTCGGCCAGACCCTGCATGTCGTCTCAGGCGCCGGCCGCGTCCAGGTCTGGGGCGAAAGCGTGCAGCAGATCCGGCCCGGCGACACGGTCTGGATCCCGCCGCACGAAAAACACTGGCACGGTGCGGAGCCGAAAGTGGCGATGGTGCATATCGCCATCCACGAGGCGCTCGACGGCGTCCATGTCAACTGGCTGGAGCCGGTCAGCGACGAGGATTACCAGACCGATCCGCAATGACGGGATTTGCGTGAGTTGACAGACCGATAGCTTGCATGAATGATGGCAAGTGTGAATTGGCGTCACGATTCACGAATGTATCGACGCCACGCGGGAGAGTGCCGCCCTCTGATTTTCGGGTAGGTACGCCGAAGGAGCAACCGCCCCGGAAACTCTCAGGCAAACGGACCGCATGGGCGAGTGACGATCTGGAAAGGGCTGCCGGGCAACCGGGCATGATCCGTACGGCAGCGCACCGAAGGAGTAACCGGAAGACATCGTGTGAGGTGTCTGGCGGGAATCTCTCAGGTTCTGCGACAGAGGGGGCACGAACGGGCTTTTTTGGCCGATTGCGTGCTGTCTGAAACGTAGGAGCTGATGATGAGCGAAGACAATCCTGAAACACTTCTGGAAACACCGCTGACGGCATTGAACCGCGAACTCGGCGGGCGCATCGTGCCGTTTGCCGGATACGCCATGCCAGTGCAGTTCGACGGCATCATGGCGGAACATAACTGGACACGGCAAAAGGCCGGCCTGTTCGATGTCTCGCATATGGGCCAGCGTTTTCTCATTGGCCCCGACCACGCGGCAACAGTTGCAGCACTCGAAACACTGACACCAGGCTCGTTCTCCAAACTGAAGCCCGGCGCCATGCGCTACACGATCCTGCTCAACGACGATGGCGGCATCGTCGACGATCTGATTGTCACCCGACCGGGTTCTGCGGCCGATGACGGCCGGCTGATGCTTGTCGTCAACGGCGCGCGCAAACATGTCGACGACGCCTATATCCGTGACCGCCTGCCCGATGGCGTCAGCCTGGAAGCCGCGGATGACCGGGCGCTGGTTGCGCTGCAGGGCCCCCGCGCTGCCGCAGCCCTCGGCAAAGTCTGCCCCAAGGCGGCCTCCCTCACCTTCATGACGGCCGCCAGTGCCGAATTCACCCTCGCCGGCGGCAGTCAGATCGACTGCCATGTCTCGCGCTCCGGTTATACCGGTGAGGACGGATTTGAGATTTCCGTTGCTGCCGATCAGGCCGAAGCGCTGGTG
Source organism: uncultured Afifella sp. (assembly GCA_947259045.1). Lineage (GTDB taxonomy): Bacteria > Pseudomonadota > Alphaproteobacteria > Rhizobiales > Afifellaceae > CAMYKZ01. The sequence continues at coordinate 44,985 of CAMYKZ010000015.1, read as the reverse complement.
AAGACGCTGCTCTATGATCCCGATGTCAAACCCGTCGGGCTCGGCGCCCGGGATTCGCTACGACTGGAAGCCGGCCTGCCGCTTTACGGTCAGGACCTTGACGAGACCACCTCGCCGGTGGAAGCGAGCCTGTTGTTCGCTGTCTCCAAGCCACGCCGCGAAAGCGGCGGATTTCCCGGCGCTGAGCGCATCATGCGCGAATTGCAGAACGGCCCGGCCCGTATCCGCGTCGGCCTGAAACCGCAAGGCCGGGCGCCGGTGCGCGAAGGCGCAGAGGTGCTGTCGGAAAGCGGCGATATCATCGGCAAGGTGACGTCCGGCGGCTTTGGCCCGACGGTCGGCGGCCCCGTCGCCATGGGTTATATCGACGCCAATTACCCGCTGAGCGGATCGGCCGTGCAGCTTTCCGGCCGCCGCGGACCCGAACCGGCGCAGATTGCCAGCCTGCCGTTCACACCGCACAATTATGTCAGATCCTGAAATCCAAAATCATCAAGTGAGGACAATCCAATGAGCATGAAATATACCGAAGATCATGAATGGGTCAGTGTCGACGGCGACACCGCCACATTCGGCATCACAGTCTATGCCGCCGAGCAGCTCGGCGATGTCGTGTTCGTCGAACTGCCGGCTGTCGGCAAAATACTGGCCAAGGGCGATGACGCCGCCGTTGTGGAATCGGTCAAGGCGGCCAGTGAAGTCTTTGCGCCGGTGTCAGGCGAAGTGGTTGCCGTCAATGATGTGCTCACCGACGTGCCGGAGACGGTCAATGCAGCCGCCGAAGGCGATGGCTGGTTCGTCAGGATCAAGCTGTCGGACCCGTCCGAAGTCGATGCCATGATGGACGCCGACGCCTACAAGGCCCACGTCGACGCGCAGTAGAGACAAGCCAACGAGGCCCCCATGCGATATCTTCCCCATACCGACCAGGACCGTGCCGACATGCTGGCGCGGATCGGCGTCGGCTCGATCGACGATCTGTTCGCCGATATTCCCGAAGACAAGAGACTGCGCGACCCGCTCGACCTGCCGGCTCATCGCGGCGAGATGGAAGTGGCCCGCATCATGCGCGGCATTGCGGCGAAAAATCTCGCCGCCGCCGAGACGCCGTTTTTTGCCGGCGCCGGCGCCTACCGCCACCATGTTCCGGCGATGGTCGACCATATTATCCAGCGCTCTGAATTCCTGACCTCCTACACGCCCTATCAGCCGGAGGTAACCCAGGGCACGCTGCAGGCGCTGTTTGAGTTCCAGACCCAGGTCGCCAACCTGACGGCGATGGATGTCGCCAATGCCTCCATGTATGACGGCTCGACGGCGACCGGCGAAGCAGTTCTGATGGCGCACCGGGTGACGAAGCGCAACAAGGCGCTGATCTCCGGCGGGCTGCATCCGCACTACCGCGCCGTGGTGGAAAACCTGTCGAACATGGCCGATGACCGGCTGACATTGATGCCGCCTGACCCGCAAGGTGCTGAAGATATCATTGCGGCGATCGACGACGAAACCTCCTGCGTCGTCGTGCAGTCGCCATCGGTTTACGGCCAGCTTTTTGACCTGAAGCCGATTGCCGAGGCCTGCCATGCAAAGGGTGCGCTGCTGGTGGCCGTGTTCACCGAAGTGGTGTCGCTCGGGCTGATCGAACCGCCGGGCGCCCAAGGCGCCGATATCGTTGTCGGCGAAGGCCAGAGCATCGGCAACGGGCTCAATTTCGGCGGGCCCTATGTCGGCCTGTTCGCCACCAAGCAGAAATATGTCCGCCAGATGCCCGGCCGGCTGTGCGGCGAAACCGTCGATGCGGACGGCAATCGCGGTTTCGTGCTGACCTTGTCGACCCGAGAACAGCATATCCGCCGCGACAAGGCGACCTCCAACATCTGTACCAATTCCGGCCTCTGCTGCCTGGCCTTCACGGTACATATGACGCTGCTCGGCGAGGCCGGGATTACCCGGCTTGCCCGCATCAATCACGCCAATGCGGCCCACCTTGCCGGGCTGCTCGATGCCATTCCCGGTGTCAGCGTACTCAATCCGGACTTCTTCAACGAGTTCACCGTGCGTTTGCCGGGCGATGCCGCGAAGATCGCGGAGAAACTCGCCGGCCGCGGGCTTGTCGCCGGCGTACCGGTGTCGCGGCTGGAACCGGGCAAACCGGATCTGGCCGACCTGCTGCTGGTCACTGTCACCGAAACATCGACCGCCGACGAAATGCAAAGTCTGGCAAAGACCCTTCAGGAGGTTCTGTAACATGCTGAACAAACAGGGACGTCCGACCCGGCCTGCAGGAACTGAAAGCGATGGCGAGAACCGCCAGACGCGGCCGACGTTTACCGGAAACCGTGCGCTGCAACTGGAAGAACCGCTGATCTTCGAGGTCGGCCGGACGGATATTACCGGCGTCGATCTGGCGGAACCGGATGAATTCGCCTCACGGCTCGGCGGTCACGGACGAACGGCGCCGATCGGCCTGCCGGCATTGTCGGAGCCGGAAGCGATGCGCCATTATGTCCGCCTCTCGCAGAAGAATTACGCCATCGACATGGGGCTTTATCCGCTTGGCTCCTGCACCATGAAACACAATCCGCGGCTCAACGAGCAGGTCGCCCGGCTGCCGGGCTTTGCCGATATCCACCCGCTGCAGCCGCAATCGACGGTGCAGGGCGCACTGGCGCTGATCCACGAGCTTGGCCACTGGCTGGTGACGATCACCGGCATGCACTCTGTCGCCATGAGCCCGAAGGCCGGCGCACACGGCGAATTGTGCGGCATGATGGCAATCAAGGCGGCATTGAGCGCCGCCGGGAAAACGCCGAAGAAGGTTCTTGTTCCGGTATCGGCGCACGGCACAAACCCGGCAACGGCGGCCCTGCTCGGCTACTCCGTTGTCGACGTGCCGGCCCGCGCCGACGGCACGGTTGCCGTCGACGATGTCAAGAAACTGATTGCCGAACATGAAGGCGATATCGCCGCCATCATGTTGACCAACCCGAACACCTGCGGCCTGTTTGAACCGCAGATTTCCGAGATCGCCGAGGCGGTGCACGAGGCCGGTGGTTATTTCTACTGCGACGGCGCCAATCTCAACGCCATCATGGGCAAGACGCGGCCCGGCGACCTCGGCGTCGACGCCATGCATATCAACCTGCACAAGACCTTTTCCACGCCGCATGGCGGCGGCGGGCCGGGCGCCGGTCCCGTGGTGCTGTCTGAGGCGCTTGCGCCCTTTGCGCCATTGCCGTTTGTGGAAAAGGATGGCGAAACCTACCGCCTTGTCGAACACGAGCACGATGACGGCGGCAGCCATCCGTTCGGCCGAATGACGGCGTTTCACGGCCAGATGGGCATGTTCGTGCGCGCCTTTGCCTGGATGCTGTCGCACGGTTCCGACGGCATGCGGCAGGCGTCGGAAGACGCCGTGCTCAACGCCAATTATATCCGCGCAGGGCTTGCAGACCTGATGAGCCTGCCCTTCCCCGACCATCCGTCGATGCACGAGGTTCTGTTCGACGACACGTTCCTCAAGGACACCGGCGTCAGCACGCTGGATTTCGCCAAGGCGATGATCGACGAGGGTTATCATCCGATGACGATGTATTTCCCGCTGGTGGTGCATGGCGCGATGCTGATCGAACCGACGGAATCGGAATCGCGCGCGAGCCTTGATTTGTTCATCGCCACAATGCGCGATCTGGTGATGGCGGCCAAAAGTGGAGATCAAAGCGACCGCTTTACCGGTGCGCCGCACTTTGCGCCACGCAAGCGGCTCGACGAAACCCTCGCAGCGCGCAGTCCGGTGCTGAAATGGACGCCGCCGGAGCCCTATGAGGAGGCGGCTGAGTAGCAGCATCAAGCAAATCGGCAAAAGCGAAATTGAAATGCGATCATGACGCCATACAGTGACATCTTCGACAGAGCGGCCGGCCGCCATGGCGGCGAGGCCGCGCTGGAAAAAAGGCTTGCGGAAACGAAGCCGCTGTCAAAGGCAAAAATCGCCGCCATCCCAGACGACAGATGGCTGGCCGATATGACGCGGCGGATATTCCAGGCCGGCTTCAGCTGGAAAGTCATTGACAGCAAATGGGACGGATTCGAAGCCGCATTCGACCGGTTCGATATCGGCCGCTGGGTGTTGGCGCCGGATGAGGATTTCGACGCTCTCGCCAAGGACAGCCGCATCGTGCGCAATCCGCAGAAGATCCGAACGGTGCGCGAAAATGCCGTTTTGATCGCCGGTCTGGCGAAAGAACACGGTTCGGCCGGCAAGGCGTTCGGCAGCTGGCCCGCGGACGATTTTTCCGGCCTGCTTGAATTGCTCAAAGTCCGCGGCAGCCGGCTCGGCGGCACCACCGCGCAATATTTCCTGCGCGGCATGGGCGTGGATTCCTATGTCCTCTCCGCCCACGTCGTCGCCGCGCTGATGGAGGCCGGCGTCATTGACAAGGCGCCGACGTCAAAGAAGGCGATGGCCGCGGTGCAGGCGGCGTTCAACGGCTGGATGGCGGAAAGCGGCCGCAATCTCACCCAGATCAGCAGGACGCTTGCCATGTCGACGGACGGGTGAGATCTTCTAACTGGAGAGTTGATTGTTTTGCATGCGGTCATTCACATTCATGACCTCAAACAATTGCTGGGCCAGTTTAATTACCAAGCCCCACTCCGGCCTTTCCAAGTACGCACGATCACTTACGTCTCCGAGTACGTTTATCAATTTTTCAAGAATTCCTGTAATTTTCGAGATCAGAGCGGCCTCTGTTTCGTTTACAAGAATAAAACCAATAGAATTTTCCGCACATTCTGCAATTAGGGAATCGTCGAACAGGAAGTGGATAACTTCATCCAGGTTGGCAAAAACATCCGCGTGCTTTTTGTCATCGCCCAACCAATATTCTACTTGATAATCTCGATCGGAGAGTTCCAGGATATAATCGATTAATTGGTAACGCATCGTCGGGTATTTCACCGAATTATTCAAGCGAACTTTGACATCAGAAACCATGTCAAATTTCCTTTCCCGATCAGCAATCATGTCCGCGCGCAAATTCCTCCAGAAACCGACACTGATCATTCCGAAAATTGCAGTTCCTCGCGAGGTACCCCACGATCCGGTTATTTTTTCGGCTGAATCTAATCAACCTACTGCACCGTCACTTCCGTCCGCTGCCCGGCCGTCACTGTGGCTTTACCTTCAACCACGTTCTTGTCCTGCTTGCGGACCTTGAGAACATAGTCGCCCGCCGGCAACACCGTCTGCCAGGCCTCGCCGTAATTGGTGCCGAACTGCTTCTGGCGGCCACTAATGTCTTTCTCGACGCCGAGAATATCGATCCGGTCGCCGCCCGGGGCGGAGATGGCGATGACACCGGCGCCAAGCACCACGCGCGGCTCGACGCGTTCATTGCCCTTCACGGTCACCGGTATTTCCGCGGTCGCCGACCCGGCCTTGGCGTGCAGCACGTAATCGCCCGGCGGCAGATCAAACGATTTGCCGTCACCATAGGCGGTGCCAAAGTCCTTGCGCTTTCCGGCAATATCCTTTGTCGCGCCAAACACGTCGAAGCGAACGTCATTGCCGACTTCCGGCCCGCCTTCGGCATAAAGCGCAAAAGCAACGAGGCGGCCGGTGGCAATGATGAATTCCTTCGTCACCTGTTCGCCCGCGGCAAGCTCCACAATATCCATGAGGATTGCCTTGCCAAGCCGCGCTTTGAGTGCGCGTTTGCCGGCCGGAACAATAAACCTCACCGTGCCGCCGTAATCCGTCGCTTCACTGCCATCGGGTAAACCGATATCCCAGCGGATTCCCTTGTCCGGCTCGGAACCTTCGGCGCGCCGCCCGACCAGCGTCACGATAGCTGCATTCAGGTTGAGGCTGACCTCGGTCATCTCATCTGCAGACAATTCGATGTCGGTTTCCGCCGTTGCCTTGCCAAAACGAACGCCTAACCGGTACTGGCCGGGGTCATAAAATTTTTCGAATACCCGGCCATAATCGACCTTGGAGTTCCTGTCCGGCTTGCCGTTGGCATCCAGTTTCCAGATATCCCAGCGCAGCCCGTTATCGTCTATCATCTCGCCGTCTTCCGACAGGGTCGCGATGGCCTTCAAATTGAATTCAAGCGCCGGTTCCGGTTCGGGCTGCGGTTTTGGCTCAGGCTCGGGTGCGGCCGCGACAACGGTTTGTGTCAGCGCATCACCGAGATCGGCTGCATTCTCCGCCTGGAAATATTTGCCGCCGGTGTTTTCCGCCAGACAGGCGAGTTTCCGGCCGTCTTCTTCCGACAGGCCGAAGCCGACAACATGGGCAGTGAAATCGACACCGGTCGATTCCAGTTCGCTGCCGAGTGCACACGGATCGGCGTTGCAGGTCTCCAGTCCGTCGGTAATCAGGATCACCGTCGCTTTGTCTTCGGTATACCGCAGCGCCTCAGCGGCCTGTTTGACCGATGCCGACAACGGCGTCTTGCCCTTCGGTTTCAAACCGTTTGCCGCGCTGGCGATTGCCGCGCCGGTGCCGGCTGCCGCCGGTATCAGCAGTTCGATATCGTCGCACTTGCCCTTTTGACGATGACCGTAGGCGATCAGGCCCAGTTCCCGGTCCGCCGGCACCGATTGCAGCACCGTGTCAAGCGTCTCGCGGGCAATCTCGATTTTCGTCTTGCCGCTGATCTGACCCCACATGGAGCCCGATGCATCCAGTACGATGATGGTACGCTCGGCAGCGGCAGCCTGTGATCCGATTGCATATGAAGTACATGTTACGGCTGCGGCAAGGATTGTGGACTTTGCAAGGGTGCAGAACATGGCTTTTCCTCCGGTGCGTCTCTCATTCTGGCATTTGGTGCAGAATGTTGTCTAAACGTTCAGTGCATTTGTATCCCATTCCGCCAGCGCTTCAATAGTCGGCGGCAGATCGGCAAACCTGCGCACAACCGTCACGGCGCCGGCATCCATCAGCGCTTCGCCGTGCCCCGGCCAGCTGTGGGATGCCCCGGTGAAACCGACAACCCGCATTCCGGCGGCAACAGCGCCCTGCACCCCGACGACGGAATCCTCCACCACCGCCGTCATGTGCGGTTCGAATTCCAGCTCTTCCGCCGCATGGAGAAACACATCGGGCGAGGGTTTTCCATGGCCGTCGCGCACCTCGCGGGCTGAAAAGATGTACGGACGAAACCGGTCGTAAAGCCCGGTTTTTGTCAGCGTCATCTTCAACCGCTCGCCTGAGGAATTGGAACAGATGCAGCGGGCGAAATCCAACCGGTCCAGCATCGCGTCGGCGCCGGCCACAGCCTGCACTTCGGCCGCCAGGCGTATATCGAGTTCCTTTTCGGATCGGTCCCGAATCTCTTCCGGGATCGAATGACCCAGTTCCGCTTCGACGGCTTCGACGATCTTGTCCCAGTTCAAGCCGGCGAACCGCTGGCCGACCTCATCGGCACCGATCTTGTAGCCGGCCTCTGTCAGTAGCCCGGAATCCACCTGGGCGGCGATGATTTCAGAATCGACGAGTACGCCGTCGCAGTCGAAGATGACCAGCATGATGATCCATTCGTTTTCGCGGGGATCAGCCCCCGTGCGCTTTTCCGGGCAAGCCATAACCGTTGCGTCTCCGAACGCAAAGCCCGCTTGCCGGTTTTTTTGCGGGGCGATAGGGTGCAATTGTCTTAATCCCCGGCTGCGGATCGTTTTTGCCGCTGCCAGTTCGGAGTTCTGTCCAGTGCGCTATATTTCGACCCGCGGCGAGGCACCGGTTCTCGGTTTCAGCGATGCCATCCTGGCCGGGCTGGCAAGAGACGGCGGATTGTACCTGCCGGAAACCTGGCCGGCATTCAGCCATGCTGAAATTGCCGCCCTGCGCGGACGTCCCTACAGTGAAATCGCCTTTGAGATCATCCGCCGCTTCACCGGCGGCGAGATTGACGAAATTGTTCTGAAACAGCTGATTGACGAGGCTTATGGCACATTCCGCCATCCGGCTGTGGCGCCAATGGTCCAGCTGGATGCAAACCAATTCGTTCTGGAGCTTTTTCACGGGCCCACACTGGCCTTCAAGGACGTCGCCATGCAGCTGCTGGCGCGGCTGATGGACCATGTGCTTGGCGAGCGCGGCGAACGGGCAACCATTATCGGCGCCACGTCGGGCGATACCGGCGGCGCGGCCATCGATGCCTTCAAGAACCGCGACCGGGTTGATATCGCCATCCTGTTTCCCGACGGCAAAGTGTCGTCCGTTCAACGGCGGCAGATGACCACCATCGACGCGGCCAATGTCCAGGCGATCGCCATTGAAGGCAATTTCGACGATGCCCAGGCGCTGGTCAAAGCCATGTTCAACGATTTCCGCTTCCGAGAGCGGGTACACCTGTCCGGGGTCAATTCCATCAACTGGGGCCGCATCGTTGCCCAGTCGGTCTATTATTTTACTGCGGCCCTGTCGCTCGGTGCGCCGGACCGGCCCGTGTCCTTCACGGTGCCGACAGGCAATTTCGGCAATATTTTTGCCGGATTCGTCGCCAGCCGTATGGGTCTGCCGATCGAAAAACTGGTGATTGCCACCAATGTGAACGACATTCTCCACCGTACGCTCGGCAGCGGCCGGTACGAAGTGCGCGGCGTGACCGGCACGATCTCGCCGTCAATGGATATTCAGGTCTCGTCGAATTTCGAACGACTGCTTTATGAGGCTTCCGGCCATCAGGCCGAAGAAGTGCGCCAAGGCATGGCCGGGCTTGCGCAATCGGGCGCCTTTACGCTGGCCGGAAAGACATTGGATGCGATGCGGCCGCTGTTTGCATCCGGCCGCTGCAATGAGAAGGAAACCGCTGACCGGATCCGCCGGACGCTCGAAGATTGCGGCTATCTGGCAGATCCGCACACGGCGGTCGGCCTGGCTGTCGCCGGGCAGCACCAGACCGGCTCAACGCCGATGGTGACACTGGCGACCGCGCATCCGGCCAAATTTCCCGATGCGGTGGAGGCCGCCTGCGGGATACGGCCGCAATTGCCGCACTGGACCGGCCGGCTGATGGATCTGGAGGAAGATTATCTGGTTCTGCCGGCCAATCTTGAAACGATTGAAGCTACAATCGAGAACCAGTCCCGGGCCGTAACGGCGGAAAGCTGATTTGAACAGGAACGGACAAAAAGCAGAATGACAGTCAGAACAAGCCGGCTTGCAAACGGCGTTACAATCGTCACGGAAACAATGCCGCATCTTGAAAGTGTGGCGCTCGGCTTCTGGGTCGGTTCCGGGGCCCGAAACGAGGCGGAAAGCGAACACGGAATTTCCCATCTGCTTGAGCATATGGCGTTCAAGGGCACCAGCAAGCGCAGTGCGCGCGATATTGCGGAATCAATCGAAGCGGTCGGCGGTGAGGTCAATGCGGCGACAAGCATCGATCAGACCAGTTTCTATGCCCGGTTGATGAAGGAGGATATCGCGCTCGGGCTCGACGTACTGGGTGACATTCTGACCGAATCCGTCTTCGACCCTGACGAGCTTGAACGCGAACAGCATGTTATTCTCCAGGAGATAGGCGCTGCGCTGGACACGCCGGACGATCTTGTGTTCGACCAGTTTCAGGAGGCAGCCTTTCCCGATCAGGCGATCGGCCGCACGATCCTGGGCACAGCACAATCGGTATCGCAATTCCAGCCCGACGATATCCGCACGTTCCTGAAGGCCCATTACCGCGGCCCCAACGCCGTTATCGCTGCCGCAGGCCAGCTTGATCACGATGATTTCGTAACATTGGCAGAAGAGCGCTTCCTGACATTCTCCTCAGACCGGCCGGTCAAATCGCCGGCGGCGGAATATCGCGGCGGTGAATTGTTGCTCGAAAAGCCGCTGCAGGAGGCCAATATCCTGCTCGGCTTCGAGGCCCCCGATATCCTGGCGGACGAACTCTATGCGGGACAATTACTGTCAGCCATCCTCGGCGGCGGCATGTCGTCGAGACTGTTCCAGGATGTGCGCGAAGAGCGCGGCCTGTGTTACTCCATCTATTCCTTTCACTGGCCATTTGAGGATACCGGTCTGCTGGGCATTCATGCGGCAACGTCGAAGGAAGATATCCCGACCCTTATGCCTGTGATGCTCGATACGATTTCAGGTGTACGCGACGGGGTCAGCGCAAAGGAACTTGACCGCGCCAAGGCACAGATGCGTGCGACATTGCTGATGGCGCTTGAGAGCCCGGTATCGCGCGCCGGCCAGCTTGCCCGGCAAATCCTGGTGCGTGGCCGCACACTCGACCTTGAAGAAATCGTCGGCCACATCGATGCCGTCAGCGAACATGATATTGCCGAACTGGCGGCGCAGATTATTGCATCGCCGGCAACATTGGCGGCCGTTGGACCGATTGCGCCCCTGCCCGGTGTAGAGCATATTACACAGCGGCTGGGTTCCTCAGAACCGGCTTTTGCCTGACGAAGCAAGTGGACGGGACGTCATGTCGTTTTTAAGGGCTTACAGCGCACAGGAACCCGGACCGGTGATTTCCGGCGACGGCGTCATCTTGCGTGCGCCGGGCACGGGCGACTTCGAGCAATGGGCCGCATTGCGTTCGCGCAGCCGCGATTTCCTGACCCCCTGGGAACCCAAATGGCCGGTTGACGATCTGACCCGCAGTGCGTTCCGCCGGCGTCTCCGCCGCTATCAAAACGAGATTCGCGACGACAGCGCTTATCCGTTTTTCATCTTCCGGTCCGAAGACGACATCCTGCTCGGCGGCCTGACGCTCTCCGGCATTACCCGCGGCATGACCCAGTCGGCAACGATCGGCTACTGGATGGGCGAAGAGCATGCCGGACGTGGCCACATGGCCCGGGCGATGGCGGCCATGGTGCCCCACGCGTTCCGTACGCTCAATCTGCACCGGCTGGAAGCGGCCTGCCTGCCGAACAATGCGCGTTCGCTCCGGCTGCTTGAGAAACTGGGCTTTCAGCGCGAAGGCCTTGCCCGCGGGCTTGTCTGCATCAACGGGCAATGGCGCGACCATATCCGCTTTGCGCTGCTCAACAACGACCCCTGGCCATGACGGGCCGCTGATTTCGCGCGAATTGCGATTGACGCGACATCGTCTTTCAGCCAGCTTCCGGCCATGAAAATCACCATCCTCGACGATTATTTCGACACGCTTCGCACCCTGCCCTGTTTTGCCAAACTGGAAGGCCATGACGTCACGGTCTGGACCGATCACGTGCAAGATGTCGCCATGCTGGCCGACAGACTGAAACAGACCGAAGCCCTTGTTCTGTTTCGCGAGCGCACCGAGATCCGCGCGCCGCTGCTTGAGCGGCTGCCCGGGCTGAAACTGATCAGCCAGCGCAGCGTCTATCCGCATGTCGATGTTGCGGCGTGTACACAAAACGGCGTCATGCTGTGTTCCAACATGCATCAGGGCGCCCCCTCCTGGGCAGCTGCGGAACTGACCTTCGGGCTCATCCTTGCCGCCATGCGCGACATTCCGCAGCAAATGGCAGCGCTGCAGGACGGCACCTGGCAAATGGGCGTCGGCCGGACGCTGCGCGGCAAGACCCTGGGCATCTGGAGTTATGGCCGCATCGGCGCAGCGGTTGCGAATTATGGCAAAGCGTTCGGGATGAATGTCCAGGTCTGGGGCGGCGAAATCTCTCGGGCGAGAGCCGTCAAGGAGGGTTTCAAGGAAGCAGAGAGCCGCGAAGCCCTGTTTGAGACCAGCGATATAATTTCGCTTCATATCAGGCTGAAGCCGGAAACAGCCGGACTGGTCACCGGCAGCGATCTTGCGCGCATGAAACCGTCAGCGCTGATCGTCAACACAAGCCGGGCAGGTTTGATCGAGGACGGTGCCCTCGTGGCTGCATTGAAGGCGGGCCGGCCGGGCATGGCAGCCGTGGACGTCTATGAAAACGAACCGGTCGTGAACGCAGACCATCCGCTTTTGTCGATGCCGAATGTGATCTGCACGCCGCATATCGGTTATGTCACCCGCGAAGAATACGACCTCCAGTTCAACGACATCTTCGACCAGATCGTCGCATTCGACGCCGGAAGCCCGACCAACGTGATCAATCCGGAAGTGGTCGAAAACACAAACTGACAGCAGCGGCAAACCCGGAAGGATAGGGAAATTTCCATCACAGACACCCAAACCAAGCCCGATGTCATTGTTGTCGGTTCCGGCAATGCCGCTCTGTGTGCAGCACTTGCAGCACAGCAAGCCGGCGCAAGCGTTCTGATCGTTGAAAAGGCGGATGAAGAGCTGGCTGGCGGCAACAGCAAATATACCGCCGGTGCGATGCGGTTCGTCTACAATTCGAACGACGACCTGCTGCCGCTGCTTCAAAACCCGGACGACCCGCGCATTCCCGATACGGATTTTGGTAATTACAGTGCGGAAAAATTCGAACGGGACCTGCTCGGTTTCAACGATGGCCGGCCGATCTCCGAAGAGCAGCGCGCCCTGATCGACCGCTCTCATGAGACCGTCCGGTGGCTGGCGGAACAAGGTGTGAAATTCCAACCGATCTATTCGCGCCAGTCTTTTGAGAAAGACGGGAAACACATCTTCTGGGGCGGGCTGACCCTTGCCGCTGAAAATGAGGGTGTCGGGCTTGTCGAGGCGGAGCTTGCGGCGTTTTTGAACCGCGGCGGCAAAATTCGCTACAATTGCGCGGCGACCGGCCTGTTGATTGAAGAGCGAAGCGTCACCGGCATTACAGTCGACCATGCCGGCAAACAAGACACACTTCGCGCCAGATCGATCATCCTCGGGTCCGGCGGTTTTGAGGCCAGCACGGAACTGCGTCAGCGCTATATCGGCGAACATTGGGATGCGGCAAAGGTGCGCGGGACGCCGCACAATACCGGCGACGGACTGCTGATGGCATTGGAGGCAGGCGCTGCCGAACATGGCTATTACGGCGGTTGCCACGCCACTCCGATGGACTTGCATATGAAGGATTTCGGCAATCTTGATCTGCCGCATGTGGAGCGGAAGAAATATCGCAAGATCTGTTACTTCCTTGGCGTGATGGTCAATGCTGACGGCAATCGGTTTGTCGATGAAGGCAAGGACTTCCGCAATTACACCTATGCCCAGTTCGGCCGCGCTATTCTCGACCAGCCGAAACAGTTCGCCTGGCAGATTTTCGATTCCAAGGTCGAACCGCTGCTATACGACGAATATCGATTTGAAGACGCGTCGTTCGTCGAAGCCGACAGCCTCGATGCGCTTTACCGGAAAATGGAAAACATCGAGGACAAGGCTGTTTTGCGCGCAACGGTCGAGGCCTACAATCAGTCCATCGACGATGCCGTACCGTTCGATCCGACAATCAGGGACGGCAAAGCGACAAAAGGCCTGCTGCTGCCGAAATCGAACTGGGCCCAGGCCATCGACCAGCCTCCTTTCAAGGCCTATCCGGTCACCGGCGGCATCACCTTCACCTATGGCGGATTGAAAGTGAATGAGGATGGCGCGGTCCTGCGCGCCGACGGCTCGGCAATCGACGGTCTCTATGCCTGCGGCGAGCTTGTCGGCGGCGTGTTTTTCAACGGCTATCCTGGCGGTTCGGGCCTGACATCCGGTGCCGTTTTCGGACGCCGGGCTGGCATCGGAGCGATGACCAGGAGATCACCGGTTCCGGATTTGCCCTGAATTCCGCCGGTCTGTTCGGACCGCCAGAAAACTTTATTCCGGCGGAGTTCACATTCCGGCCCACGTTTGGGCCGGACCTGAAGACCTACGCTTTCTTCGCCTGCGCCATCTGCTTCTGCCGTTCGGCAAAACGGGCGCGATCGGCGTCGCTGTGGCGGTCGATGCAATGGGGGCAGCTGATTCCCTCGCTATAGTGCGGCGAGGCAATATCGGCTCCGCTGAGCGGCATGCGGCAGGCGCGGCATAATTGATATTTTCCCGGTTTCAGATCGCCATCGACGGAAACCCGTTCGTCAAAGACAAAACATTCACCGTTCCATCGGCTTTCCGCTCCGGGAACGGATTCAAGATATTTCAGAATACCGCCCTTCAGCTGATAGACCTCGTCAAAACCTTCCTGGCGCAACAGCGCCGCCGCCTTTTCGCAGCGGATGCCGCCGGTGCAGAACATCGCCACTTTGGGTTTGTCCTGCAATATTTCACTGGTGCGCGCCCATTGCGGAAATTCGCGGAACGATGTGGTGTCAGGGCTGATCGCCCCCTCAAATGTGCCGATCGCCACTTCATAGGCATTGCGGGCATCGATCAGGACGATATCGGGATCATCAAGCAGCGCATTCCAGTCGGCCGGGTCGACATGATCGCCGGTCAGCCGGTTCGGATCGATGCCGGTCACGCCCATTGTCACGATCTCTTTCTTGAGCCGCACCTTCAGGCGCGCAAACGGCATCGTACCGGTCAGGCTTTCCTTGTGTTCAAGGTCCGGCAGCCGCAGCCTGGATTTCAGCCCTTCAAGAACTTTCCGGATTTGCGGCGCGGTTCCGGCAATCGTTCCATTGATCCCCTCAGGCGCCAGCAAAAGCGTGCCCCTGACGCTGTTTTCCGCGCACAGAAGCTCGATCGGATCGCGCAGGTCGGCGTAATCGGGCAGCGGTGCAAACCGGTACAATGCTGCGACGACAAAATCGCCGCTCATGAGTCTTTGTCTCTTGGCCATAACGCCAGCGATACCGCCATATTCCGGGGATGACAATCACCCGCATGGCCGCTCCGTCGCAATTGCGCCGCAAATCTCGGTTGGTGTCTCGCGGCCTGTCGGGTCCACGAATGAATTGCCGTCTTGTGATCAGGCCCCGGGGCCTGTAGTGGTTCTGGTTCGGCATGTATATTGATAGAGGTTCCCCTTGCGTGCAGGTTATCTACTTTTCTGCCTGCTGTTTGCATTTGTCTTTGCTGTGGCGGACCGTGCGAGCGCGGTGGAGGCAATCAATGTTCCGCTCAATGCGACGACAATTGATCTGACAGATATTGCCGAACGGTATCTGAACAAGAGCGACCGGCTTCAAGTGTCCACGGCCCCCGACGCCGACGGCATTGTCAGACGGATTGAAGTCAACTCGGAGACGCCCGGCGGAACGTCCGACTGGATCGTCTTTGCGCTGGCAAACACATCGGACGAACAGATTGACCGGTTGCTGGTGGCGCCGCGCTACCGGCTCGTCGGTTCCGGCCTGATCTGGCCTGATCTGGGCCGTGCGCGGATCAGAGCGGTGACGCCGAGCCAGGGGTTTGCGCCTGAGCAGTTGCCGGATGATCAGGCCGACATCTACAGGATCACGCTGGATCCCGGCGCAATCATCACCTTCGTAGCGGAACTGAATACGCCCAACCTGCCGCAATTACAGCTTTGGGAAGCGGATGCGTATACGAATACCGTCAACTCGTTCACGCTCTACCGCGGCATTGTCATCGGCATTGCCGGATTGCTGGCGCTGTTCCTGACCGTTCTGTTCGTGGTCAAGGGTACGGCGATGTTTCCGGCAACGGCGATGCTTGCCTGGTCAGTGCTTGCCTATATCTCGATCGACTTCGGCTTCTGGGACAAAACCTTCGCCACCATCAAAGCCGACGAGCAGTCCCTGCGTGCGGCGACCGAGGTCGTTCTGGCCGGCGCGTTGCTGGTCTTTCTCTACACCTATCTGCATCTGCACCGCTGGCATGTGCGTTACAGCCATGTGACGATCGCCTGGCTTCTGGGTATCGCCATCCTGTCAGGGGTGATTGCAGTCGATCCGCCGGTTGCCTCCGGAATCGCCCGCATGTCGCTTGCCGCCACCGGTATCGTCGGCCTGTTTATCGTTTTCTATCTGGCACTGCACAATTACGACCGCGCCATCATGCTGATTCCAACCTGGCTGGTTTTTGTGTTCTGGCTTGGCGCCGGCTGGCTTGCGGTGACCGGGCGGCTCGACAATCCGATTGTCCAGTCTGCTCTGGCCGGCGGGCTGGTGCTGATCGTCATGCTGACGGCTTTCACGATCATGCAACACGCCTTTGCCGGCGGTGCACTGGCGCAGGGTCTGATCAGCGATGCGGAACGCAAGGCGCTGGCGCTTGTCGGTGCAGGCCACGCCGTCTGGGATTGGGATGTCGCCCGCGACAAGATCAGTGTCGGCTCGGAAGTCGAAGATGCCCTGGGTCTGAAACGCGGCGCGCTTGCCGGACCGGCCCGCAACTGGCTTGCGCTTGTCCATCCCGGCGACCGCGACAGGTTCCGCATGGTGCTCGATACCATCGTCAACCATCGCCGGGGCCGCATCAACCAGACATTCAGAATGCGCGCCAGTGATGGCCATTTCCTCTGGTTCTCGCTTCAGGCAAGGCCGATTGTCGGATCCGACGGCGAAGTCATGCGGTGTGCCGGCACGATCGGCGACGTGACCGACGCCAAAGTTGCCGAAGAGCGGCTGCTGCACGATTCCGTCTATGACAATCTGACCGGCCTGCCGAACCGGCAATTGCTGCTTGACCGCCTGGAAACCGCGCTGACCAGAGCCGGCGTCGAAGATGTGGTACACCCGACCGTGATCGTCATCGACCTGGATCATTTCCGTGACGTGAATGAGGAATTCTCCATCTCTGTCGGCGATTCCGTCATCCTGGCGGTCGCCAGACGCCTCTCCCGGCTCATGCGGCCGCAAGACAGCCTGGCCCGGCTGAAGGGTGACGGGTTTGCACTCATTCTTCTGTCGGAAACCGAGCGGGTGCAGATCGAATCCTTTGCCAATGACCTGCTGTCGACAATTCGGGCGGCAATTTCGATCACCGACAAGGAAATTTTTCTGTCTGCATCATTGGGCGTGGCCCCTGCCGACAGCGAGTCGAATGGACAGGACCAGCTGCGCCGGGCCGAGGCAGCCTGTTATCATGCCAAACGGCTTGGCGGCGGCCGGGCGGAATTCTATCGCACGTCGCTTGGCGCCCGCAGCAACCGGACGGATATCGAACATGATTTGCGCATTGCCATCGACAATGGCGATATCGATCTGATGTATCAGCCGGTTGTCCGGCTGGCCGACGAAACCATCGCCGGCTATGAGGCCCTGATGCGGTGGCATCACCCGCAACGCGGTCAAATCCCGCCAAGTGATTTCATTCCCGTGGCGGAGGACAACGGGCTGATCGTCCAGTTGGGCCTGTTTGCCATGGAACAGGCAGCCAAGGAACTGGCCATCTGGCAGGGGCAACACCAGGCGGATATTGTTCCGTTCGTATCCGTCAACGTGTCCAGCAGCCAGCTGCTGCGCCATGATCTGATCAACGACGTGAAATCGGTTCTGGCGCGATCCGGCATTGTTCCCGATACGCTTAAACTTGAGGTGACCGAATCGCTGGTGATGTCCAATCCGGAATATGCCGCGCAAATGCTGACCAAGATCCGCGAACTTGGTGTCGGACTTTCGCTTGATGATTTCGGAACAGGCTATTCGGCCCTGTCCTACCTGCAGCGCTTCCCGTTCGATACGCTGAAAGTCGATCAGTCGTTTGTGCGGCCGAACGGGTCTTCGGCACGGCCGATCATATTGCGCGCGATCGTCAGCCTTGCACAGGATCTCGGAATGGACGTGATTGCCGAGGGTGTGGAAACGGAAGTGGATTCGCTTGAATTGCAGCAGATCGGCTGCGAATTCGCGCAAGGCTATCTCTTCGGTAAAGCGATGAGCAGCCAGGAAGTCCAGCGGCTTCTGCAGCAGGCCACGCAAATGTCGCAGGCCAGTTGAACCCGGAATTCAGGCGTGACCTGCCTGCGAGGACAACATGGCCGGATCGATACCCAGCGTACCAAGCGCACGGTCATATTTGGTGTCGATATTGTTGTCGAACAGGATCGCGTCATCTGCCGGCGCGAGCAGCCAGCCGTTGGACTTGATTTCGCTTTCCAGCTGGCCGGGGGCCCATCCGGCATATCCAAGGGCAAAAATCGCCTCCTCCGGGCCGTTGCCTGCGGCAATGGCGCGAAGGATCTCCAGCGTCGACGTCAAACAGATGTTGCTGCCGACTTTCAAACTGGCATTGTCGAGCATGAAGTCTGACGTGTGAAGAACAAAACCGCGCCCTGTCTCAACAGGACCGCCGCGATGGACGTACATTTCGCCGATGGACCCTGAAAGATCATCGGCGCAGCCTTCCTCAATAATATCAAGCTGGACAAGCAGTTCCTTCAGGCTGAGTTCCGGTTCCAGTTGATTGACGATAATGCCCATAGCGCCTTCGTCCACGGAGTGAGCACAGACAAAGACCAGGCTTCTGGCGAAGCGGGTATCGGCCATTCCGGGCATTGCGATCAAAATCTGGCCATCAATCGCATCTTCAGTATCGGGCATCTGGGCCATGGCACTAAAGATTAAGGCTTTCCGATAAAAATGTCACGCATCTGGAATTAATGCAGAATCATCGCGCTCACGTAAAAATGAGCTTTCTTGTTTTCGGATTTTTCCAATTGGCAGTCAATCAGCGTTATATCGGACAGATGATGAAACGTGTTTTATCCCGCAGTCGGCTTCTTGCTGCATTCGCCGCATCAATTGTTGCCGCCGGCCTCCAGGGCCAGACAAGTGCGCAGAGCTCCAGCCAGACCGGGTCTCCGCCTGCCCGTTCGCAATGGGATGAAAGCGACTATTCCCGTGTCCGGCTACTGCTCAGCCCGGCCGCAGATGCGGCACATGTCGATGGCGGGGTGGAAATCCAGCTTGAGCCAGGATGGCATACCTACTGGCGCGTTCCAGGTGACGCCGGCGTTCCGCCCCATTTCGATTTTTCCGGCTCCCGCAATGTTGCCGATGTTTCCGTAAGATACCCGGTTCCGCGCCGCTATGATGACGGCGCATCAATTTCGGTGGTGTACAAGGAGCGTGTGGTCTTTCCGCTCACCGTCCGGCCGGTTGACCCGAACCTGCCCGTCATGCTTTCACTCAATTTCTTCTACGGCGCCTGCGCCGATGTCTGCATTCCGGTCAAGGCAGCCCGGACGGCATCGCTTGCGCCAGGCGAAAAGCCCGATCCGCTGGCCCGGGTCGCCATCGCGGAATATCGCCGGCAGCTGCCACAATCGCCGGCTTCCGGTTTCATGATTTCGTCTGTCCGGCAGGAGCCGGGCGGGCTCTTGATCGAGGCCGATCTGCCCCCCGCTGATAATGTGGATCTTTTTGCCGAGGCGCCGGCCGACTGGTTCATCGGCCAACCGGAACTGGTCAGCCGAAGCGCCGGCGGCGCATTGTTCAGGCTGTCGCTGAACGGCGTGCCGGAGGACGCCAAGGTGGACGGCGCGATTAACTTCCTGCTGGTGGCTGACGATCAGGGCGTGTTTGCAAAAAACGTCCGTATTCATCCTGCAAATTAGGCTGGACGAACCGCTCCGCAAGACTATTGTTCAGCCGATATCCCGACAGACATTCATCTGACCATTCAGGAGCATTTCATGACCGTATCCGTGGGCGACCGGCTTCCCGACACTGTATTTTTCCAACTTGGCCCGGACGGTCCGGAACAAAAGACGACGGCGGATGTCTTTTCCGGCAAGAAAGTTGTTTTCTTTGGTGTGCCTGGAGCCTTCACGCCAACCTGCCACAACAAACATCTGCCCGGTTTTCTGGAACATTACGACGACATCCTGGCAAAGGGCGTCGACGCCATTGCCGTCGTTGCGGTCAACGACCTGTTTGTCATGAATGCCTGGGCGGAACAGACCGGTGCGAAGGGAAAGATCGATTTCCTGTCGGATGGCAATGCAGAATTTGCCAAAGCCTCGGGCCTCGAAATGGATGGATCGGCCATCGGCCTCGCCACCCGCGTCAAACGGTTTTCGATGATCGTTGAAGACGGTGTCATCAAGACGCTTGAGGTTGAGGACGTCGCTCAGCAAGCGACAGCAACCGGCGCTGCGAGGATTCTCCAGGCACTCTGATATTGGCTGCCAGGCCGGCCGCGTTCAATCCTGAAACGGCGCCATGCCCATGCGGGCAAGTTCATCGGCGCGTTCGTTCAGGTCGTGGCCGGCATGGCCCTTGACCCAGTGCCATTCGATGGGCTGTTTCCCAAGCAATTCATCAAGCCGCTGCCAGAGATCGACATTCTTGACGGGTTTTTTCGCCGCCGTCTTCCAGCCATTGCGTTTCCAGTTGTGAATCCACTGGGTGACTCCGTCACGCAGATATTTTGAATCCGTATAGAGGTCGACCGGCGCCCGGCGGGTGAGGGCCGACAGCGCTTCAATTGCCGCTATCAGCTCCATCCGGTTGTTGGTGGTTTCCGGCTCGCCGCCGTAAAGCTCTTTTTCCACGCCGCGAAATTCCAGTATCGCGCCCCAACCGCCCGGTCCGGGGTTGCCCGAACAGGCGCCATCGGTATGGATCGTTACACGCTCGTCACTCATGGGTCATCCACTCCGTAGCCTTCCGGCCCGACAACGCGCTGGTGAAACCTGAGCTTGCGGACATATTCCAGCGGGTCTTTGGGCGTGACCAGGGCGCCGTCGGGCACAGTCAGCCAGTCATAGAGGCGGGTGAGCAGAAACCTGACGGAAGCACCGCGGGCCAGGATCGGCAGCGCATTTCTTTCTTCGCGCGAAAGCGGCCGGACCGTCTCATAGGCATGAATCAGCGCCCGCGCCTTGGTGATGTTGAAACTGTTGTCGGCTTCAAAACACCAGGCATTGAGGCAAATCGCCAGATCGTAGGCGAACTGGTCGTTACAGGCGAAATAGAAATCGATCAGGCCGGATAACCTGTCCTTCAGAAAAAACACATTGTCGGGAAAAAGATCGGCATGAATGACGCCAGCCGGCAGGTCCCGGGGCCAGTTGGCCTCGAGAAAATCGAGTTCCGCGGCGATGAACCCGGCCAGACCCGGCTCGACACTATCGGCGCGGTCGCGGCATTTTTCAAACAGAGGCCGCCAGCTTGAACAGGACAGAGCATTTTCGCGCCTCAGGGTAAAATCGCCGGCAGCCTGGTGCATGGCGGCCAGCGCACTGCCAAGTGCTGCGCAATGATGGGTCTTGGACCGCCGCACCCAGATGCCGTCAAGAAATGATACGATCACCGCCGGGCGCCCTGACAATTGCCGCAATGCGACCCCGTCGCGGGCGGCCACCGGCAACGGACAGGAAATTCCCTTTTTGTGCAGATGCTCCAGCAGGCCGAGGAAAAACGGCAGATCGGCTTCCTGAACGCGTTTTTCATAAAGCGTCAGAATATAAAAGCCGCTGTCGGCGTGGAGCAGAAAATTGGAATTTTCCACGCCCTCGGCGATCCCCTTGCACGACAGCAGCTCGCCAAGGTCATAATCGGCGAGGAAGCGTTCAAGATCGGTATCTTCAACGTCGGTATAGACGGCCATTGATCAGGCCGCCGTTTCGCGCAAGGCCCGCGGCAGCATGAAGGTAACATCCTCATCGGCTGTCGATATTGTCTCAACGGTCACATCGAACCGGCTGCGAAAGGCTTCTATGATTTCGTCAACAAGGATCTCCGGCGCAGATGCACCGGCAGTGACGCCGACGGAAGACGCGCTGTCCAAGTCATGCCATTGCAGATCGGCGGCGCGCTGGACCAGAAAAGCCTTTTCGCAACCCGCGCGTTCGGCGACTTCAACCAGCCGCCTGGAATTCGACGAATTGGGCGCACCGACCACGACCATCCGGCTGACCTTAGGAGCAACCGCCTTGACCGCCTGTTGCCGGTTGGTGGTGGCGTAACAGATATCGTCCTTGTGCGGCGCGACGATTGCCGGGAACCGCTCAGTCAGCGCCGCTACGATTTCCGCCGTGTCATCGACGGAAAGCGTCGTCTGGGTAATCCACGCCAGATTTTCAGCGTCGCGCGGCGTAAACGCGCTAACATCGGCCACGGTTTCGATCAGGGTCACGGCACCGACCGGAAGCTGTCCCATCGTCCCCTCCACTTCCGGATGGCCGGCATGCCCGATCAGCACGATTTCACGGCCCCTTTTGTGGTGCAGCATGGCCTCCTTGTGAACCTTGGAGACCAGCGGGCACGTGGCATCGAGATAAAAAAGATTGCGGGCGTCCGCTTCCGCCGGCACCCGTTTGGCGACACCATGGGCGGAAAAAATCACCGGCTGGCCGGTCTCGGGGATTTCGTTGATTTCACCGACAAAGATCGCGCCCTTGTTGCGCAGGCTTTCCACGACATATTTGTTATGGACGATTTCGTGACGCACATAGACCGGCGGTCCATAGCGTTTGAGGGCTTCCTCCACGATCTGGATGGCGCGATCCACGCCGGCGCAGAAGCCGCGCGGGGCGCAGAGATAAAGATGAAGTTTCGGCTTGTCATTCATGGCAGGCAGTTAGGGTCTGAGGGCCGGTCGCGTCAAGCCGTCGCGCCATTTTGCCGCTTGAATACATAAACGGCACACACGCCGGCCAGCGCCAGCGCCAGGCCATACCAGGTAATGGCATAATGCAGGTGCGAATTGACAAACATTGTCCGGGTTTCGCCGGCCTGGGGTATTCCGCCGGCCGGCGTGTGCGATGCGTCGGCGTCGATGAAAAACGGCATCGTATCACCCTGAAGCGAAAGCGCCGCCGCGATTGCGACGGGGTTCCTGGAATGCCAGACGCGGTTTTTCAGGTCCGGCTCCGGCGTCACGAAATTGCCCGTCTCAGGCGCTCTGAGCACGCCGCTCAGCGTAGTTATCCCGCCCGGCGCCGGCGGCACATCATCAAGCCGCTCAAACGGCACAAATCCGCGATTGACAAAGATCGCCGGCCCCGTTTCCGTGACCAGCGGCGTGAAGACCCAGTAACCGGGGCCCTGCAGCTGTCCCTTCGGATCAGACAGGGCTGTAAAGACCCGGACCGTGGCGTCATCGACGAATCGCCCGCGCAGCTTCAGCGGGCGGTATTCGTTGGCCGCCAGAAATGCTGCGCCGTCGATATCGGCCATTCTCCCTGCTGTCAGATCAAGCGGTGCGGATTGCATACGCTCCGCCACCCGGGCGATCAGATCTTCCTTCCAGGCGAGCCGGCGCAACTGCCAGTTTCCAAGCGAGATCAGCGTGACAAAGGCGGCCGCAACCAACAAGACGGCAATGATGGTTGCAGGACTGTTGAGTGATCTAGTCCGGGTCAATCTCGCCCTGCCTCGCATGATTGACATATTGCAGGGCGACGGCAAGGCCCTTCAGGGGCCGCAGGATCGCCAGCGACAGGATCACGATCAAGGGCGCCCACAGCACCACATGCAGCCAGATCGGGGGCTCATAGGCCAGTTCGAACATCAGCGCGCTGCCGGCAACGATAAAGCCGACAATCAGGATCGCGAACACCGCGGGCCCGTCGGCGGAATCGGCAAAGGCATAATCCAGACCGCAATTGGCGCATCGATCGGTCAGAGTGAGAGGGCCGGAAAACATCCGGCCTTGGCCGCACCTGGGACAAAGCCCGCGGATCCCGGTTCGGTACGGGTCCTGCTGCGGGAAATCCGCTCTGTCTTCGCTCATGCTCTTTTGACCGCCTTGCTGCCGCCCGCGCGCTGAAATCCGGGATCATGAACCCGGCACAGTCGCGATGACATTGTGCCGGGTTGTCAGGCGAACCGGGCCGTCAGTGCACCACTGCGCCGGCAGAACCCCAGATGTAAATGCAGAAAAACAGGAACAGCCAGACCACGTCGACAAAATGCCAGTACCAGGCAGCGGCTTCGAAGCCGAAATGCTGCTCTGGCGTGAAATCGCCCTTTATCGCACGCAGCAGGCAGACCATCAGGAAAATTGTTCCCACTAACACATGGAAGCCGTGAAAGCCGGTCGCCATGAAAAATGTCGCGCCATAGATATTGCCGGAGAAGCCGAAAGCCGCATGGACATATTCATAGGCCTGGACGGCTGTAAACAGGGCGCCAAGCAGCACTGTCAGGACAAGGCCCCATTTAAGGCCCTCACGGTCATTGTGCAGCAGCGCATGATGCGCCCATGTGACCGTTGTGCCGGACGTCAGCAGGATCAGCGTATTCAGCAGCGGCAGGTGCCATGGGTCGAAAACCTCGATCCCGGTCGGCGGCCAATGCCCCCCGGTGTGTTCAACCCGCGCGACCTGCTGCACTTCGCCGGCAAACAGGCTGGCGTCGAAAAACGCCCAGAACCAGGCAACGAAGAACATCACCTCCGAGGCAATGAACAGGATCATGCCATACCGAAGGTGCAATTGCACAACACGGGTATGATGACCGGAATTGGCCTCCTTGATCACATCCACCCACCAGGCGTACATGGTGTAGATAACGCCGATCAGGCCGGGAAGCATCGAAAGATAGGACGTCATCTCGTGCATGGCGGTTACAGCACCGATCGCAAGCGCGAGCGCCGAAACAGACCCGATGAAGGGCCACGGGCTTGGATCGACAAGATGATAATCGTGGTTCTGTGCGTGTGACTCGGCCATAAGGTCCTCTTCAAATCCCCGCCTCGTTGTAACACCTACTTACGAGGTCTGTATTTCCTGTCTACAGTTTTTTATCCGTTTCGTCCTGCGCCGACAGCGCAACCGGTTGTCCCGCTTCCGTGTCAGGCAGAAATGTATAGGATAATGTGATTGTGCGTACTGCGTTCAGATCCTTGTCTTCATCCATTGCCGGATCGACAAAAAACTGAACCGGCATGCTGATCCGCTCTCCGGCCTGCAATATCTGGCTGGTAAAACAGAAACATTCGATCTTGTTGAAATAGGCGCCGGCGGCGGCCGGCGTCACATTGAAAACCGCCGTACCGGCACTCCGGGCATCGGACCTGTTTTCCGCAATGTAGTTGATCTGACCCAATTCGCCGACCTTGAGGTGCAACTGGGTTGCTTCGGGGCGGAAAGACCAGGGCAGGCCCGATACATTGGCATCAAAGAGAATTACAACTTCGCGGTCGATGACACGTTCGCTGCCTGTCTCGGCACGCTGGGTTGTGCCGCCATAGCCGGTGACCCTGCAGAAAAGATCGTAAAGCGGCACCGACGCGTAGGCCAGTGCCACCATAGCGACAACAATCCCGGCGAGCGCGGTCGCCATCCGGCGATTGCTGCTGTTCGATGGGCTTTCCGGTTCGTTCCTCACCTGATCAATCTCCTAGAGCGGCCGGTTGGCGACACCGGCGCCCATATGGGCGATCGTGACCAAAAAGAACAGGATCGCAAGGCCGCCGAGAATGAGACCCAGCGCGATCGACCGGCGTCGGCGGCGTTGCACCTCTTCTTCAGTCAGCTTGATCTGCTCAATCATTCACAATCCACCAAACCGCATGATCATGGCCTCACCGAGCAGCACCGCAAACAGTGCAAACAGATAAAGGATGGAAAATCCGAACAGCTTTTTGGCGGCCCGGTAATTGTCGGCATCGCCCGATTTGCAGAGCCGGACGGCAAGGCGGATGAACTGCGCGCTGCCGATCGCAGCAACTGCACCGTAGACGGGTCCGGCAAACCCGAACAGCCATGGCGCAACGGCAACCGGTGCGATCAAAAGCGTATAGGCAAGGATCTGCCGGCGGGTGGAGCGATCGCCGGCAACATTGGGCATCATCGGAATTCCGGCGCGGCCATAATCATCGCGCCTGAACAGGGCCAGCGCCCAAAAATGCGGCGGTGTCCAGATAAAAATGATCATGAACAGGATCAGCGGTTCGAACCCGACATCGCCAGTGACCGCCGCCCAGCCGATGACCGGCGGAAGTGCGCCCGCGGCTCCGCCGATAACGATGTTCTGCGCTGTCCAGCGTTTCAGCCACATTGTGTAGATGACCGCGTAGAAAAAAATCGTGAAAGCCAGCAGACCGGCGGCCAGCCAGTTGACGGCGATGCCGAGAATGGAGACGGAAAAGGCCGACAGGACCAGCCCGAACGCCAGCGCTTCGTCCGGCCTGACCTTGCCGGCGGGAATCGGCCGTCCGGCCGTGCGGTCCATCACCGCATCGATATCTGCATCAAACCACATATTCAGTGCACCCGAGGCGCCGGCGCCGACCGCGATGCAAAGCAGTGCAACGGTTGCCAGAACCGGATGCAGGCTTGCCGGGGCAACGGCCATGCCGACGAGCCCCGTGAAGATCACCAGCGACATGACACGCGGTTTCAGCAGTTGCCAGTAATCAATGACGTCCGCACTGGAAACCAGATTGGCACGGGACGTCTGGAATGTGTCGTCAGTCAGGCTCATTTGCACTCAAACTCATTATTCCGGCGGGCCCGGATTTCAAGGTTTTGCTATGGCGCGCGGCCATCAGCCGGGCTTTCCCGGCTGATAGTTCCTGTTTTGCGAACCCTCGGCTACTTGATCCGCGGCAATTCTTCCCACTGATGGAACGGCGGCGGCGAAGGCAATTGCCATTCCAGCGTCGTTGCGCCCTCACCCCAGGGATTATTGCCGGCAATCCGTTTTCTGGAGAATGCCTCGATCAGACCGAGCAGGAAAACGATGACGCCGGCCGCCGACAGGTATGATCCCCACGAAGAGATCGCATTCCAGCCGGCAAAAGCATCCGGATAGTCGATATAACGGCGCGGCATCCCGGCAAGTCCGAGGAAATGCTGCGGGAAGAACACCAGATTGACGCCGATGAAGGTCATCCAGAAATGGGTTTTCGCAATGATCGAATTGTACATGTAGCCGGTCATTTTCGGGAACCAGTAATACCAACCGGCAAAAATCGCGAAAACAGCGCCCAGCGACAGCACATAATGGAAGTGCGCGACGACATAATAGGTGTCGTGCATCGACCGGTCGAGACCGGCATTGGCCAGCTGTACCCCGGTAACGCCGCCAACCGTGAACAGGAAGATGAACCCGATCGCCCACAGCATCGGCGTGCGCATGGTGATCGATCCGCCCCACATCGTCGCGATCCACGAGAATATCTTCACGCCGGTCGGGACCGCGATCACCATCGTGGCAAACACGAAATAGGCCTGCGTGTCGACGTCCAGTCCGACGGTGTACATGTGGTGCGCCCAGACGATGAAGCCGACCACGCCGATCGCCACCATGGCGTAGGCCATGCCGAGATAACCGAAGACGGGCTTGCGGGAGAATGTCGAAACGATGTGGCTGATCATGCCGAAGCCCGGCAGGATGAGGATATAGACTTCAGGGTGGCCGAAGAACCAGAACAGATGCTGGAACAGGATCGGATCACCGCCGCCTTCCGGCGAGAAGAACGTGGTACCGAAATTGCGGTCCGTCAACAGCATGGTGATGGCGCCGGCCAGTACCGGCAGCGACAATAGCAGCAGGAACGCCGTGACCAAAATTGACCAGGAGAACAATGGCATCTTGTGCAACGTCATACCCGGCGCGCGCATATTCAGGATTGTAGTAATGAAGTTGATCGCGCCGAGAATGGAAGATGCACCGGCAAGGTGAATCGACAGAATGGCGAAGTCCATCGCGGGGCCAGGCTGGCCGGACGTCGACAAGGGCGGATAGAGCGTCCAGCCGCCGCCAACGCCATATCCGCCGGCGGAACCGGGAACGAACATTGACATCAGCAACAAAATGAAAGCCGGGGGCAACAGCCAGAACGAAATGTTGTTCATTCTTGGGAACGCCATATCAGGCGCGCCGATCATGATCGGTACGAACCAGTTGGCGAACCCGCCGATCATCGCCGGCATCACCATGAAGAAGATCATGATCAGACCGTGTGCGGTGGTAAACACGTTGTACATGTTTTTGCCGACGTCGAGAGCTTCAGTGCCTTCCACTCCATAGACCATCGCCGCAAGACCATGGAATATCTGAATCCCCGGCTCATGCAGTTCCATACGCATGGCAACGGAGAGCAATCCGCCGATGATCCCGGCAATGATCGCGAAAATCAGATACATCGTGCCGATGTCTTTGTGATTTGTCGAATAGACGTAGCGTTTCAATCCGGTCGGATGGTGCGCGTCGTGTGCCGCTGCGGTTGCCATGTCTTTCAGCTCCTGAACCTAGTGTCTTTCGTGTCGCCGCTTTATTGTGCGGACGCCAGTTTCCTGGCTTTTTCGTGCTCTATCAGCCCGGCCAGCAATTCGTTGGCCGCGTCGACATCATCGGACGCCGCCGCCGCCCACTGCTTGAACTGATCCGGCTTTACCACGCGGATCGCGATTGGCATGAAGGCGTGATCCTTGCCGCACAGCTCTGAGCACTGGCCGAAGAAAATGCCTTCGCGCTCGGCCTTGAAATAGGTTTCGCTCAACCGGCCGGGCACCGCATCTGTCTTCAGACCGAACGCCGGCATGCCGAATGAGTGCAAAACGCCGGATGCATCGGCCGTCACGTGGAGGCGGATGAACGTATCGACCGGCACCACCATCTCGTTATCGACAGCCAGCAAACGCTGGTCGTCCGGGCCCAGTTCGTCTTCCGTCAGCATGATCGACGTGAAGACAATCTCCCCGGCGACGCCAAAACCCTCATTGTCGTCACCAGGCTGATATTCGTAGTCCCAGTTCCACTGATTGCCGATGGCTTTGACCGTCAGGAATTTTTCCGTTTTCGGATCGAAATCGTCATAGATCTTGGAGGGATCATATTGTCCGTACAGCAGTTTGAAGGACGGCACGGCAATGATTACCAGAATGAAGATCGGCACGATTGTCCATGCGACTTCAAGCATCGTGTGATGGGTGACCCGGTCCGGTTCGGGATTGACCGACGCGCGGAACTTGACGATGCAAAACGCCAGCAGCCCCATCACAAACAGGGTGATCACCGAGACAATCACCAGTGTGAAATCATTGAACCAGACAATTTCCTCCATCACCCGGGTCGCTGGTTCCTGGAAAGTCGCCTGCCAGGGTTTCGGCCCGTTGACCTCAGCAAGTGCAACCCCGCCTGCTGCAACAAGCAATAGGGCGGCTGCCGACCCGATTTTCGACATTAGTCTGGCAATCATTCTCAATGCTCCGTTGATCCGTCCGACAAGGCCAGCGCGTTGACCGATACCGATTTGCCGGACCGTCGAATTCGTTCACCCGTTGTCAATCACACACTTGGCGCAGCCGCAACGCGCAACCAGCATTTCGTTATGCGGCATTTTTGCGCGCTTTGCCCGTCTCCGCCGCTTCCGTGACTCAAGAATCACGAAACGCCACCGTTTTCTTGACACATCTCACCCGTCTGTTACCGCTTCCTGAAACGCAGTGCAATTCAAGAGAATCACTTCTCAAGGGAATTGCATCGCCAGTCTGAAGAAATCGGAGACGTCCCGCAGTGCGCCTGTCTGTCATCATCATCGCCTGCCTCTTTCTGGCAGTTCCATCACTGGCCATGGCTCAGGGTGCCGTGAAATCAGTGCACAATGACTGGGAACTTCGCTGTGATACACCACCAGGTGCGGCCAGCGAACAATGTGTCGTCATGCAATTCGTCACGGCAGCCGACCGCGACAATGTCGGACTGACTGTCATCGTTCTGAAAACAGCAGACAGGCAGGCCCGTATTCTGCGCGTCCTTGCGCCGCTTGGTGTTCTACTCCCGCGCGGCCTCGGGCTTGATATCGACCAGGAGAATATGGGCACCGCAGGTTTTGTCAGATGCCTGCCCAATGGCTGTGTCGCCGAGGTTATCATGGACGATCCGCTTGTGGAGAAGATGAAAACCGGCAAGGTTGCGACATTCGTGATTTTCCAGACGCCGGAAGAAGGAATCGGCATTCCGATTTCGCTGAACGGATTCGGCGCGGGTTATGATAATCTGCCATGAGCC
Source organism: uncultured Afifella sp. (assembly GCA_947259045.1). Classification (GTDB taxonomy): domain Bacteria; phylum Pseudomonadota; class Alphaproteobacteria; order Rhizobiales; family Afifellaceae; genus CAMYKZ01. The sequence continues at coordinate 15,308 of CAMYKZ010000015.1, read as the reverse complement.
GTCGCCCCGAACCGGGTTCGCCCGCCTCCGGTTGAAACCGACTGTCATCGGTAATTTGCGGAACGGTCAGCGTGTTGTCGGCGGCTTGATATTTGTCGCCGTGCCGGACTGCCAAATTTCCGTGGCGTTGCTATATTAGAATAAGGGCAGATCAGAGCGGAAAACCATGGCGGCATCGGAATCCCCAGGTGTAACGGGCGCGGAAAGCGCGATCCTGTTCAATGAACCGCTGATCCTGCTTGCCGCAGCCGTTATTGCCGTTCCGATCTGCAAACGGCTGGGTCTTGGTTCAGTCCTCGGGTATCTTGCCGCCGGCGTCGTGATCGGGCCGATCGCCCAGATGATCGTTGACGCCAATTCGATTCTCCATGTTGCCGAGCTCGGCGTGGTCTTTTTTCTGTTCATTGTCGGTCTGGAGCTCAAACCGGCGCGGCTCTGGTCGATGCGGGCCGACATTTTCGGTCTTGGAGCCTCACAGGTGATCCTGACCGGTTCGCTGTTGACGGTGCTTTTGACGGTTTTTGGCTGGCGCCTTGAACCCGCGCTGATCATCGCATTCGGGCTGGCGCTGTCATCGACGGCCTTCGGCATGCAGATCCTGGGCGAACGCAACGATATGAGCAGCTCATATGGGCGCAAGGCGTTTTCGATTCTGCTGTTTCAGGATCTGGCCATCGTCCCGATGCTCGCCATGATCCCGCTTCTGTCACCGGCGTCGGATGCCGGGTTCGCCTCAAGCGGGTTTTCGGAATTTCTGAAAATTGTCTTTGCCGTCGGCGCCCTGTTGCTTGCAGGCCGGTATCTGCTGAACCCGTTCTTTCGCCTTCTGTCAATGACGGAAGCCCGCGAAATCATGACGGCGGCCGCGCTGCTGGTCGTCCTGGCTGCTGCCAGCCTGATGCAATTTGCCGGAATGTCCATGGCGATGGGCGCCTTTATTGCCGGCGTGCTTCTGGCCGATTCCTCCTACCGGCATGAGCTTGAAGCCAATATCGAGCCATTCCGCGGCCTGCTGCTGGGGTTATTTTTCATGGGTGTGGGCATGTCGATCAATGTTGACAGCCTGGTTTACAATTGGTGGCGGATCATTCTTGCAGTGCCGCTGCTGATGGTCGTCAAGGCGGGCGTTATTTACGCTCTGAGCAGGCAGTTCGGCAGTACGCACAATGATGCAGTCAAGGTCGCAGTGCTGCTGCCCCAGGCCGGTGAATTTGCCTTCGTACTGTTTGCGTCGGCTGCAGAGGTGCGTGCGCTGTGGCCATCGGCGACGGCCTTTGTCGCGCCCATTGTGACACTTTCAATCGCGCTGACCCCGGTTTCCGTCTGGCTGACCAAATATCTGATTAGCGAAGACGAAAACGAGGACATGGAAGAGGACTTCGAAGGCGCCGGCGGTGCTGTTCTGCTTATTGGATTCGGCCGATTCGGCCAGATGGCCAGTCAGGTTCTTCTGGCCAAAAACATCGAAACCACAATCATCGACGCCAGCGCCGACCGGATCCGTCAGGCAGCCCGGTTCGGCTTTCGTATCTATTTCGGCGACGGCAAGCGCCGCGACGTGCTGCGGGCGGCGGGCGCCGATAAGGCGAAGGTTATCTGCGTCTGCGTCGACGACCCGGAAGCGACCGACCAGATCGTCAATCTCGTGCTGGCGGAATTTCCCAACGCCAAATTGTATGTCCGCTCCTGGGACCGGGCGCACACGATCGAACTGGTTTCCAAGGGCGTCGATTTCGAAACCCGGGAGACCTATGAATCAGCTTTGGTCTTCGGATCGGAGACCCTGCGCGCGCTCGGGTTTGACAGCCAGGAGGTTGAAGACACGATTGAAGATGTCAGGCGTCGCGACGCCGACCGGCTGGCGCTGCAGCAAAGCGGCGATATTCTGGCCGGTACGGATCTGATGCACGGCGAACCGGTTGAACCGGAACCGCTCATCCAGCCCGGGCGGTCGGCGGAATCGCTGAGCGAGCAAACATTGGAGGCTGCAGAAATCCCCCCCCGCGGGGATGCGGAAAAGACAGCGGCGGAATGAAATCAGAGCCGTTGCAGACCTCTCCTGCGCAGCAGGCGGCCAAGTTCGTCACCGGTTCAACCATGCGTCATGTCGTGGTCATGACGGCAACCGGGTCGTTTGGCCTGATGGCGATATTCATCGTCGATTTTCTCAACCTGTTTTACATTTCCCTGCTCGGCGAGGCCGAACTGGCAGCCGCCATCGGCTATGCAGGAACGGTGCTGGCCTTCAATATCGCAATCGGCATCGGGCTGTCGATTGCCGCATCGGCGCTTGTCTCCCGGCGGCTCGGATCCGGCGACCGGGCCGGAGCCCGGCAGATGGCGATTTCGGCTCTGGTGTTCATGCTGATTGTCGCTTTTGTGGTGATCGCCGTGCAATGGCCGCTGATCGGTGTCACACTTGACGGGCTGGGCGCAACCGGCCGCACCAAGGCGATCGCCACCGGCTTTCTGCAGATTGTTATCCCGTCAATGCCGGCTCTGATGGTGGGCATGGTGACCTCGGCATTTCTGCGCGCTGTCGGCGATGCGCGACGGGCCATGTATGTGACAATGGCTGGCGGGCTGGCATCGGCGATCCTGGATCCGATCTTCATCTTCGGGCTTGACCTGGAAGTCACCGGAGCGGCGATTGCCACCGTCCTGTCGCGTTGCGTGCTGGTTGCGGTCGGACTGCATGGTGCGATGCGGGTGCATCGCCTGATCGGGCGGTTTGACAGAAGGGCGTTCGCTGCCGACGTCAAGGCAATCTGCAAGATTGCAATCCCGGCGGTCGCCACCAATGTGGCCACGCCGGTCGGCAACGCCTATGTCACCGCAGCCATTGCAGTCTTCGGAGACGCAGCGGTTGCCGGCTGGGCGATTATCGGCCGGCTGATCCCGGTTGCGTTCGGGACTCTGTTTGCGCTCTCCGGCGCGGTCGGTCCTATTCTCGGCCAGAATTACGGCGCCGGCCGGATCGACCGGGTCCGGCAAGTGCTGAAGGACGCCCTTTTGTTTTCCACCGCCTACACGGTCGTAATCTGGCTGATTCTGCTTCTGCTCAGCGGCCAGATCATTGCCCTGTTTGGCGTCAGCGGCGAAACCGCCGGTCTGGTCCGGTTTTTCTGCGTTTTTGCCGCCGGTTCGTTCCTGTTTTCCGGATCCCTGTTTGTTGCCAATGCCGCGTTCAACAATCTCGGCTTTGCGGCCTATTCGACATTGTTCAACTGGGGCCGGGCTATTGTCGGCACCATTCCGTTTGTCTGGCTCGGCGCACAGATCGGCGGAGCGCCCGGTGTCGTCGGCGGTTGGGCTGTCGGCGGTGTGTTTTTTGGTCTTGCCGCCGTCGTGGCCGCCTTTCGAGTAACCAACCGGCTTGAGCGGGAACCGCCGTCAGACCCGCCTTCACTGCCGATCGGCGCGCCTGCCATGTCGCCATTGTCCTCCGGCAAAAGCCATCTTGGCTAGCCGGTTCATCTGGCGTAAGAAGGCATCATGAACAGATTGGAAAAAACCGGTCGCGGCGGGGCGGCCAAGGTCAGGTATCTCGATGGCGATTTTCAGGTCGTCGTTCCGGGAGCCCATGTCACCTGCGCGGTGACGGGGGATCCAATTCCGCTTTCGGAGCTGCGCTACTGGTCGGTTGACCGGCAGGAAGCCTATATCGACGCGCGGGCGTCGCTTGAGCGCGAATTGGCATTGGCCGCCAGCAAGACCTAGTGTGTTTTTGCCTCAATGGGCCTGCGTGACAGCATTTCCGATATCAGATTGTCCAGCCGACGCTCTTCTTCCATGCGTACCTTGACGGGAAACTGCTCCGTTATCTCAAGCAGCTTTTCGCCGGCGGCGCCAACGGTGCGGATGCGGACCCAGTCCTTTTCGGTTGTCATGGGCACCAGATCGTCATTGGCCGCCAGATCGAGCAGGACCTGGCAATCCTCTTCCGTATAAGGATGGTGATCGGGGAAACTGACGGTCAGTTCGACATTGGCCCCCGCGTTTTCCAGCGAATCATAGAATTTCTGCGGCCGGCCTATGCCGGCAAAAGCCAGATAACGCTTGGTCCTGTAACCGCGCTTTCGCACCGGTTGATATACCGCTGTCAGCACCGGCACGGCAGCCCGGGCTGCTCGGCGGACGACAGCCTGGCCCGGCTCGCCCTCGCCGAGCCGGACAACCGCGTCGGTGGCACGAAGCTGGGTTGCCAGCGACGCGCGCAGGGGGCCGGCGGGGAACGGCCAGCCATTGCCGATGCCCGCCCCGCCGTCAACGACGACAAGGGAGAGATCCTTGCGGATCGACGGATTCTGAAAGCCGTCATCCATGACGATGATATCGTGGCCGAGTTCCGCAATCAGCCGCGCCCCTGCCGGCCGGTCTGCGGCCACCACCGTCGGCGCCACCCGCGACAGCAATAACGGCTCGTCGCCAACCTGATCCGGCGTCTGGTTCTTTTCCTGCACCAGAAGCGGCCCGCGTTCCGAACCGCCATATCCGCGGGTCAGAAAAGCCGGTTTCCGGCCGATGCGGCGGCAGGCCTCGGCAACCGCAATGGCAACCGGTGTCTTGCCGGCACCGCCAATGACAAAATTGCCGATGCAGATCACCGGCAGTTCCGTCGCCGGACTTGGCCGCATCATCCGTGCTCCGGTAACTGCACCGTAAATCAATCCCAGCGGCGCCAGCGCCCAGGCGGCAGGGTGGCGGCGGTGCCACCAGAAATCAGGCGCGTCAAGCATCTCCAGCACCATCGGAATTCCCAAGGAGGGGTTCTATCACCGCAATTGTCCGTTCAAGCGCCCCGACCTGGCGTTCGACGCAGGCGCGGGCTTCGCGCGCCAGCCGTTTCCGCTCGCCTTCATCGCTCAGCAGCCGGTCCAGAATGTCCGTCAGGCCGTCGGCGCCCTCGACCCCGGCAACCGCCCTGGCATCATGCAAAGCGGCGAAAATATCGGCAAAATTGGATATATGCGGTCCGTGCACGATCGGCGCTCCCAGTTTGGCCGGCTCTATCGGATTCTGGCCGCCATGGGGCACCAGCGATCCGCCGAGAAATACAATCCAGCCAAGCCGATACCACAAACCCATTTCTCCGACACTGTCGGCCAGATAAATTTCCGTCTCGTGCTCGATGCGCTGACCGGCTGACCGTTGCGACAGAACAGTCCCGGTTGCAACAATATCGGCAGCAATGGCAGCACCGCGATCCGGGTGGCGGGGCACGATGATGGTCAGCAGGCCGCGGTGTTCCGTCCGCAGATCGCGATGTGCCTGGCAGACGATTGCTTCTTCGCCATCATGGGTGCTGGCGGCGACAAAAACCGGACGGGCGCCAATCTGCACCCGGAGCTCCGCGACACTCTTGTCGTCGGCAGCCGGAGCGGGCACGTCGAACTTCAGATTTCCCGCGGTTTCGACCTGCGCCACACCGAGATTGCCGAACCGGCGGGCATCGTTGGCCGACTGGGCCACGCAAAGCGCGATATGGCGCATAATGGCCCGGGCGACAGGGCCGGAGCGGCGCCATCCGCGATAGGAACGCGCAGACATCCGCCCGTTGACAAGCACAAAAGGAATATTGCGGCGGCCAAGGCGGCTCATGATCACCGGCCAGATCTCGCTTTCCACGAAGATTGCCAGCCGCGGCTGCCAATGATCGAGGAACGGCTCGATAAACGGCACCAGATCCAGCGGGATATATTGATGGACAGCGCTTTCCGGCAGGCGCCGTTCGGCGATCGCTGCCGATGTCACCGTGCCGGTTGTCAGCAGGACGCGGAACGACCTGCTGTGAAGATAGTCGATCAGCGGCAGAACGGCATTGGTCTCACCGACGCTTGCAGCATGAACCCAGACCAGTTCGCCCGCGGGCCGCTGAAGGCCTGCGACCCCATAGCGTTCGCCGATACGGGCGGCATCTTCCTTGCCGCGGCGCATCCGCCAGTTCAGCATCACCGTCACCAGCGGCTTGGCCACATGGCCGGCGGTGGCATAAAGCCATAGAGCAATCCGGCCGATCATTGCGGCCTGATCATGATGCCGGCCAGCCTGTCGGCGGTATGCTGCGCACGGTTCATTTCCTTTTCCACTTCGCTGCGTGCCGCCTGCAAATCCGGATCATTCTCGTCGGACATGACGTAAACCGGCTGGCCGACCGCAACACTGCCGCGTCCGAACGGTAACGGGATTCGTGTTTTATCCCAGTTGTCGAGTTCGATGAAGTGGCGGGTCGCCACCGCCACCGGCACAATGGGGCGACCGGAATGCAGTGCAAGCGTAACAATGCCAAGGCCGCATCGGCGTGGCGTCCCACGCGGCACGTCTGCCGTCTGGGCAACAGTGCCGCCCTTTTCCAGCGTTGATTTCATGCGCAGGAAACCTCCGGCGCCGCCTTTGCTGGCCGCTTTCTTCTGCGCCCGCCCGCCGGAGCCGCGGATGACCGAAAGCCCCATGGATCTTGCCGCGGCCGCGTTGACTTCGCCATCGCCGGAACGCGAGACCAGAACCGTGACCGGATGGTCCTTGCGTTTCGCCAGCGGCACCATCAGATGCAGTCCGTGCCATGTGGCGAGAATGAAGGGCATATGATCATAGACCGGAAGATAATGGTCATCGGGATCGGTCTTGAACCGCGTCGTCGCCCAGACGAACTTGAGGTAGAACGCCAGTAGCCGCCCGGCTGTCGCGAGCACAAACTGCGAGCGTCCGATTCTCTTCAACAGCTTTTTCATTGAACCGGATATGTTCGGCGGAAATTCGCTGACCTCGGACATGACAGCGGCCTTGGAGGGGACAGCAGCATGTGATCTATTCGCTTGCCGCAACCAGTGCCGGCCCGTCGACTCTGAGGTCAAGTCCGGTCTGGGCCTGGACCATGCGCGCATAGGTACCCGGCTGCCGGACAAGCTCGTCATGGCTGCCCTGCTGCTCGATACGGCCGCCGCCCATGACGCAGATCCGGTCCGCTTTCTGCACCGTTGAAAGGCGATGCGCGATCATGATCACCGTGCGGCCCTCAAGCAGGGATTCCATCGCCCGCTGGATCTTGGCTTCCGATTCCGCATCAAGCGCGCTTGTCGGTTCATCGAGCAGCAGGATCGGCGCGCCGCGCAACATGGCGCGCGCGAAGGCGATGCGCTGCTTCTCGCCGCCGGACATCCGGCTGCCATCCTCACCGACCCTTGTGTCGTATCCCTTCGACAGTTCGGAGATGAAGTCGTGCGCTGCAGCCGCCTTGGCCGCATCGACGATCCGGTCCATGTCCGCCCCTTCCGATCCGTAGGCGATATTATTTGCAATCGTGTCGTCGAACAGGACCGGTTCCTGGGTCAGCAAGGCAATCTGCGAGCGCAGGCTTGCCAATGACACCTGGCTGATATCCTGCCCGTCGATCTTGACCTGGCCGACCTGGGGATCGAAAAAACGCAGCACCAGATTGAGCACCGTGCTCTTGCCGCTGCCGCTGGGGCCGACAAGGGCGATTTTCTCGCCCGGCGCAATTTCCAGATCGAAGCCGCTGAGGATCGGCGTGTCGGCCTCATAGGCGAATTCCACATTGGAAAACGTAATCCGGCCGTCGGGAACTGCGAGCGGCGGCGCATCTTCCGGTTCCGTCACCTTGCGGTCGTGATCGATAATGGCGAAGATCCGGTTCGCCGCGGTGACGCCTTCCGTCATCTGGGCCTGTACGTTGAACAGCGAACGAAGCGGCTGGTACATCAGCATCGCCGCCGTGATGAACCCCATGAAATCGCCGAGCGTGACATCGGCATAGATGCTCTGCCAGCCGGCATAAAAAACCGCGGCGGCAAACCCGAGGCCTGCGACAAACTCGGTGATCGGCGCAACGGCGGCGCGCGCCCTGGCCGTCTTGACCAGATAATACATGATATTGTTGACGACATTGCGCACCCGCACCGCCTCGGCGTCTTCCTGGCCATAGGCCTTGACGACGCGGATCCCCTGGATGGTCTGGGTCAGCAGGCTGCCGAAATCGCCGGCTTCACGCAGGGATTTCCGGGAGGCCGTCTTGATGCGTTTTTTCTGCCGGCGCAGAAAGATCAGCGCAATCGGCATGCCGACGATGGTCAGGATCGAAAGTTTCCAGTCCATGTAGAACATCATGCCCATCAAGAAGACCGTGCTGAGGCCGTTCTTGACAAGGGCGGTCAGCGGTTTGGCGCCGGCCCGGTCGACGATCGGCACATCATTGACGAAGGCGGACACATACCGGCCGGAATGGGTATCCTGGATCCAGCTCAGGTCGGCATAGGCGAGCACATCGAACATGCGGATACGCAAATCCGCGATCACCCGGTTGCCGAGCCAGGCATCGGCCACACGGGAAATCCAGTCGGCGATGGCGCGCAATGTCATAACGACAAGAATGACCAGCGGCAGCGTGTAGAGCAGCGCCTCGTTCTTGCCTTCGAGAATTTCGTCAGCCACCAGTTTCATCAGATACGGCAGGGCGCCGGTGGTCGCGGCGACAAAGATCATCGCTGACAGGCCGACCGCCAGAACGCGCCAGTGCGGTGCGATGAACTCGCGCACGAGGCGGTTCATGACCGCGCCCATGCTGGCATTGCCCGCACTCAGATCGTCGCGCTGGCGATCTCCCTGATCGGACTTGTGCAACTTTGAGCCAAGTGGCGGCGAAATTTCACCGGATTGTTTGCTGCGATCGCCCATAGCGATGATTTATATCTTTCCGCGCCTGGCTCTCAGCCGTGTTCGCCAGCACTGTCGGGATCAAGCAGACGGTGCATGTGAACAATGAAATAGCGCATTTCGGCATTGTCGACCGTCATCTGCGCCTTGTCTTTCCAGGCCCTGTAGGCCTCGGCATAGTTGGGATAGATGCCGACAATATCAAGCCCGGCCAGATCCTTGAAATGGATTTTGTCGAGGCTGTCCAGCTCACCGCCAAAGACAAGATGGAGGAGTTGTTCGCCGGTTTCGGCCGCATTGTCATCAGAATCTTTGTTAGCCGCCATTTTGTGTATCCGTTTCTATTGCTGTTTCACAACTGGCCGGGTCGTCTAAGCGGAACTGTCGGCCAATTCCTGGACCAGTTGCGGCTGTGCCAGTGCATTGCCGGCCACCAGAATGCCGTGCTTCAGCACGGCGCGGTTATATTGCGGCGCGCAATCGTGCAAATCGGTTAAACGGCCACCGGCTTCGTGCACCAAAAGATCGCAGGCTGCAAGGTCCCAGTCATGGGCATTGGGCTTGGAAAAGGCCGCATCAATCTCGCCAAGGCCGACCTGGGCGAAACGATAGGCCAGCGAAGGCACATAATCTGCGCCGCGCGCGCGCACGCTGCGAAAGCTTTTGCCATCGAGCCAGCTCTGCGGGCCGTTGACCAGCGCGTCGGCGCCAAAGGCTTTATGGCTGGCGGCCATCGGCTTGCCGTCGCAGGTCGCGCCGCCGCCCAGGCTTGCCGCCATCAGCCGGTCCTGGACCGGAACCATCAGCACCCCGGCGATCGGCCGCCCGGCTTCCACAATTGCGATACTGACGCACCAGCGCGAATCGCCATTGATAAAGCCGCGGGTGCCGTCGATCGGATCGACGACAAAGATGCGGGTTTTGCCCATCCGCTCCGGCGTATCGGCCGTCTCCTCCGACAGCCAGCCATAATCCGGCCGGGCTTCAAGCAAGGTCAGGCGCAGATAATCGTCGACCGCCATATCCGCCTCCGTTACCGGCGAACCGCCCTGCTTTTTCCAGATTTCCGGATCCTTGCCGAAATAACCCATGGCAATCCGCCCGGAGGTGCGGGCGGCATCCTGCAGCAATTGCAGGTCTTGCGCGTGAGAATGGGTCATCCAGGGCCTTTCATGATCGGCACGATTTTATCCACTGCGTTTAGACTTTCCTTACCCTGATTCCAATGCACAAAAAATTAACCGTCTTTGTTAAGCCGCTTCCGAGGGTCAGCGCGTAGTTTAGCCGCTCGATTGGGGAATATCGGGCCGACGGGAACGGCTCGAACGAAACCGAGACGGGGAAAACGGGATGGATCAGCTTTCCACACTTCTGCTCAGCAAGCCGGCAATGGCCAATGCTGCGGCGGCCTTGGCCGGCGGCGGCTACAATGCGACGGCCGGTGACGACGAAACCTGCCGGTTTGTCATTGATCGCAAATCGCTGATCGTCGACCGCAATGTCGGCGGCCTGACCTGCCGCATATCCCTGCCTGCCGCCTTCTATCAATGCGTGGCGCTGGTCATCAGTGGCAGCGAAAGCGGTCATGACGATGACGAGGTGCGCAGTTACGCCGTGCGCCTGATGCATGCCGATCCGGGTCTGACCATGACGGTTTCCGGTCTCGCCAAACTCGGTGCGGCGATGGATCTGCGCGACGATCTTGCCCGCCAGTTGCGCCTGCCGGCTGTTGCCATCTCGCGCGACGGCGAGATATCCGGTGATCCGATGAAACTGGGCGGCGTGATCGCCGGTCCGCAGCTTGAGCGCCGCGGCAGTGCGGCCGCCAAACGCCGGCCAAGGTTTCTGGCAAGGCGCAAGAACGGCCATGGCCGTGCGGGGTCCCGCGTTTCAGGCCGTGAGATTATCGCGCGCGACTGAGTTTTTGCCGCTGCTCAAAGAGTGAGCGCCTCCAGCACTAGCGCGATGAAAATTATCCAGCCGGTCGCGCGGTTTGCCCTGAACCGCTCAAGACAGTTTTCGGCATTGTCGATATCCAGCGTGACGATCTGCCAGGTCATGTGCACGGCCGCCAGCAGCAGCCCGGCCGCGGCGACGACGCCGCCGCCCGCCTGCACTATCGCCGTGCCGAGCAGGACAATCGCTGCGCCATAAAACAGCGTCACCATCATCCGGGTACGCTCGCCAAACAGCAGCGCGGTGGAGCGCACGCCGATCACCGCATCGTCTTCCTTGTCCTGGTGGGCGTAGATCGTGTCGTAGCCGATGGTCCAGACGATGCTGGCGGCGTAAAGCAGCAGGGGTGCCGCCGACAGGGATCCGAATTCAGCCGACCAGCCGACCAGCGCGCCCCAGGAAAACGCAAGCCCGAGAACGAATTGCGGCCAGCTGGTGATACGCTTCATAAACGGATAGGCGGCGACCACGGCAAGCGAGGCGATGCCGAGCCAGATCGTATAGGCATTGAACTGGATGAGTACGACAAAGCCAGCAAGCGCCTGGAGGACAAGAAAAATCACCGCCTGTTTCGCGCTGACCGCGCCCGACGGAATCGGCCGGTTGGCGGTACGCTCCACTTGCGCGTCGATATCGCGGTCGACCAGATCGTTATAGGTGCAGCCGGCGCCGCGCATGGCGATGGCGCCGATCATGAACAAGGCCAGATGCCAGAGGTTCGGGTAACGCTCGCCCATGGCGATTGTCGCCAGAACCGACGACCACCAGCACGGCCACAAGAGCAGCCACCAGCCGATCGGCCGGTCCCAGCGGGCAAGCCGGCCATAGGGCACCAACCAGGCCGGCGCAAACCGGTCCAGCCAGTTGCGGGCGGCGGCATCAGGCAGGGCTGTCGGCGCGGGCGTGTTCATGGTGACAGATGTCATGGGTTGAGCATGAAACGTCAAGGTGGCGCGATGGCGCGGGTCAATCAGATGATGTAATTGTATGAGGTATGAGGGTGACATGATTGCGAACCGGATCAGCCCGTTGATAACTTCCCCCTCGCCGCTTCCGGCCCCGGCAAACCCGTGATATCTCAGTCTCCTGCGAGACAGTGGGACACCCAGCCTGATGAACATCCTCCTGATCGGCTCCGGCGGCCGCGAACATGCTCTGGCCTGGGCGCTGGCGGCGTCGCCGCTTATGACAAAGCTTTATGCCGCGCCCGGCAATGGCGGTATCTGCCAGGAAGCCGAATGCGTCGCGCTTGACGCTGACGATCATGACGCCGTGATAAGCTTCTGCCGCAACAATGAAATCGATCTGGTGGTGATCGGCCCGGAAGCGCCGTTGGTGGCAGGTCTTGGCGATGCGCTGGAGGCCGCCGGCATCAAGGCGTTCGGGCCGTCGGCCGCTGCGGCACAGCTTGAAGGCTCAAAGCACTTCACCAAGGCGCTCTGCCGCGAGGCGAATATTCCGACCGCCGCTTACGAACATTTCACGCAAGCGGGCGCCGCACTCGCCTATCTTGAAGGCCGCAGTCTGCCGATCGTCATCAAGGCGGACGGGCTTGCCGCCGGCAAGGGCGTCATCATCGCCGAGACCATGGATCAGGCCCGCGGTGCGGTTGAGATGATTTTCGGCGGCGCGTTCGGCGACGCCGGCGCATCGCTGGTGGTTGAGGATTTTCTTGAAGGCGAGGAGGCAAGCTTCTTTGCCATATCCGATGGCAAAACGGTGCTGCCGCTCGCCACTGCGCAGGATCACAAGCGCGTCCATGACGGCGACGAAGGGCCGAATACCGGCGGCATGGGCGCCTATTCGCCGGCGCCAGTGCTCGACGAGGCGATGGTCGCCCGCACTATGGCGGAGATCATCGAGCCGACGATCGCGGCGCTGGCGGATCGCGGCACACCGTTTCGCGGCGTGCTGTTTGCCGGGCTGATGATCACGGCCAGGGGGCCGGAGCTGATTGAATATAATGTCCGCTTTGGCGATCCGGAATGCCAGGTGCTGATGATGCGGCTGAAGGACGATCTGCTGCTGCTTCTCAAGGGCGCCGCCGACGGCGTGCTCGATCAGATGAGCGTGCGCTGGTTTGACGATGCCGCGCTGAGCGTGGTGATGGCGGCGAACGGTTATCCCGGCGCCTATGATAAGGGCAGCGAAATTCGCGGGCTCGAGGATGCCGGCGCGGTCGAGGGCGTGACGATTTTCCATGCCGGCACGAAACGCGACGGCGACAAGGTGCTGGCCGTTGGCGGGCGGGTGCTCAACGTGACGGCGACCGGCGCGACCATCGAAGAGGCGCAGATGCGGGCCTACAGAGCGGTCGATCTGATCGACTGGCCGGAAGGGTTCTGCCGCCGCGATATCGGCTGGCGGGCGATCGGCCGGATAAGAGGGCAGCGAGAATGACAGAGGATCTCTTTCCAGGTTTTGAAACCCGGATCTTCGATACCGGCGCCGCGCGCATCTATGCCCGCATCGGCGGGTCCGGGCCGCCATTGGTGCTGTTGCACGGCTATCCGCAGAGCCATGTCTGCTGGCACCGGATCGCGCCGAAGCTTGCGGAACATTTCACGCTGATCCTGCCGGATCTGCGCGGTTATGGCGAAAGTTCCTGCCCGGCCGACGAGCCCGGCCATTTTGCTTATTCCAAGCGCGCTATGGCCGTCGATGTGATCGCCATGATGGATGAGCTGGAGCACGAGACGTTCAGGCTTGTCGGCCATGACCGCGGCGCGCGGGTGGCCTACCGGCTGGCGCTCGATTTTCCCGACCGGCTCGACCGGCTTGGCATTCTCGACATCGTGCCGACCTATGATGTGTGGACCCGGATCAGCCCGGCGCTGGCGCACAAGACCTATCACTGGATGTTTCTTGCCCGCCCGCACCCCCTGCCGGAGCGGTTGATCGGCAATGACGCGGATTTTTATGCTGAAACGACATTGGCAAGCTGGTCGCAAAGCGGCGATCTGTCGGCCTTTGGCGAACAGGCGCTGGCATGTTACCGGGCCAACTATGCCGACCCGGCCCGGCTGCATGCCATGTGCGAGGATTACCGTGCCGGCGCGACCTGCGATTTCGATGCCGACCGCCGCGACCGCGATGCGGGCGTGAAAATCACCTGCCCGGTGCATGTTATCTACGGCAATGGCGGATTTCCGGAGCTCGCCGGGGATCCGCTGGAGATCTGGCGCGGCTGGGCGGAGACGGTGAGCGGCGCCGGAATTGACGCCGGGCATTTTGCCCATGAAGAAAACCCTGCCGCCCTGCTTGATGCGCTGATGCCGTTTCTTCTGCACGACGAACCATGATCGAGGCGATTGCCGCCCTCCGCCGCAAAATTAACCAAATGTTGAACGAGTTTCGGCAATCGCATCGGTTTTACGTCAAATTTTAATCATGCCAACCTATTATGATTATCAATTCGGCCTTGCGCCTGGCGCTGACCTTTCCCATCTGGGTAATGAACGGAGTTCATAATGAGCGGTGACAAGACGATCGGACTGGCCCTCGGCGGCGGCGGCGCCCGCGGCATCGCCCATATTGTGGTGCTGGAAGCCTTCGACGAACTGGGCCTGAAACCGGCGATGATATCGGGCACATCGATCGGCTCGGTGATGGGGGCGGCCTATGCCGCCGGCATGTCGGGCGAAGAAATCCGCGAACGCGCCGTTTCATTTTACTCCCAGCGCCGCGCCGTTCTGTCCAAGCTCTGGCAGGCCCGCCCGGTCATGTTCACCAACCTGATCCGCGGCCGCTCCATGCAGACCCAGTTCGATCCGGAAATCGTTCTGCAATCCTTTGTTCCCGGTGTGGAAATCCTGCCGGAAACGTTTGAGGAACTGCAAATTCCGCTGAAGGCTGTTGCCTGCGATTTTTACGGCTGGTCGGAAACGGTCATGGACAAAGGGCCTCTGCTGCCGGCACTGGCGGCGTCGATTGCCATTCCCTCAGTTTTCACGCCGGTTCTGATCCATGGCCGGATGCAGATCGATGGCGGCGCGTTTAATCCGCTGCCCTATGACCATGTCGCAGACTGCGACCTCGTGGTCGCCAGCGACGTTGCCGGCGGGCCGGTCGGCGAGCCCGACAGATCCCCGTCGCTTCTGGAAGTGGTCGTCGGTGCGGCGCAGATCTCCATGCATGCGATCCTGTCGGAAAAACTGAAATGGTATCAGCCGGATATTCTGGTTCAGCCCGATACCAACGGCGTTTTTGTGCTTGATTTCTTCAAGACGAAACAGATCCTGGAAAACAATCAGGGCATCAAGGACGATTTCAAACGGCGGCTGGAACTGGCGGTCGAATCGGAAGAATTGTTTGACCGTGACCCGGCAGAACGCGCTCGGGTCACCGAGCCGCGTCATCCGGCCGGGAACGGCGCTCTGCAAAGAAGTCTTTGAGCAGGCCTGCCGCTTCGCTTTCGCAAAAGCCGGAATAGATTTCCGGTGCATGATGACAACTGGCGGCGGAGAAAAACCGCACGCCGCTTTCCACCGCACCGCCCTTTTCATCCAATGCGCCATAATAGAGCCGTCGGATGCGCGCGAACGAAATCGCCGCCGCGCACATGGTGCAGGGCTCCAGCGTGACATAGAGATCGCAATCGTTCAGGCGTTCTGAACCGAGCAACCGGGCGGCTTCGCGAATGGCCAGCATTTCCGCATGGGCGCTCGGATCGGCCAGTTCCC
>CAMYKZ010000014.1 GCA_947259045.1 uncultured Afifella sp. | reverse complement strand
GTCCAGGCGACATTGTGCGCCACCGTGGACGAACCGACACCACCCTTGGAGCCGATGAAGGCATACATATGGCCGAGTTTCTCGGTGCCTTCCTCGTGGTAGATTTCGGAAATCGACCCGATCAGCGCCATCACATCAACCGGTGTCACCAGATATTCGCTGATGCCGCGGCGCAGAAGTTCCCGGTAGGTGGAAACGTCGTTGCTGTGGCCGATGATCATCACCTTGGTGCCGGCGTCACAGACGGACGCCAGGGCATCAAGCTGGCCGATCAGTTGCGCCGGCGGAATGCGGCTTTCGATCAAGATCAGGTTTGGCGTCGGCGCCGATCCGTAAAATTCGACAGCCGCATTCAATCCGCCGGTGTGGACCTTGACATGGGCTCGTGCCATGCGCCGGTCGTTTGCCGCCATTTCGATGGTACCGGCAACTTCAGGCGTATCGCAGAATGCCTGAATGGTAATGCGCGGGATCGGGCGGGCATCCTTGGCCGTCGACTCGACTGTCGGTTCGGCAAGGGCTTCATCGGTCATTGCTAGATTTGTCATGGTCGCCTCAAAGACTGGATGCTGATTCGCGGGTGCCGAAGCTCGAGCTCGAATCTTCGCCAGAGCGATATTGTTCGATGACCCGGGCACGCTGGGCGCCGTCCGCGACTGTCATGTCGCGCGGGCGGACCAGATCGGCCGGATTTTCAATCATCGCAGCCAGGTTCTGCTGCTGCGCACAACCGAAATTGTAGTAGCTTCGATCGGTTGTCGTGCGGCCGATATCCTCAGGCCAGATCCCGCATTCAGGGGCCTTCGCCTTCAGCTTCAGAAACGCCAGGCGAACCGGCGCAACCTTGCCGTGATCGTCGACCTGATAGGGCGCGATGCGGATTCGCGACGCCGGGACACCGAGCTTGCGCAAGGTCTGGCCGGCCGACCGTCCTGCCGCCACAGCAGCAATCTCATTGGCCGATCCACTTGGCACCTGAACCGTCACCGAACCTGTACCGGTCCGCCGGTAATCCAGCACAAAGCTGCGCAGCCGGCGTTGAATCTGCGGCGAGAGCTTACGCACTTTCATGCCAACCTCGATGTCGACGACCTCCGGTTCTTCCGATACCAGGATCGGATGCCGCCGGTTGTAGTCCTGTTCATACAGTGCCATTTCCGTGGTTCCGGCATTCTGGCAACCGGCGAGAAAACCCGTCGCGATCACCATGCTGACAGCCATCCCGATTTGCCTGATCCGGGCCGGGTATCTGTCGTGATTTCGTATATTCATCATCATGTCCTCACTCATTACCCTTTGTTCAGAAATCAAACCCGATCGGGCCGTTATAATTCGTACCGGCTCCGCCACCGCCGCCATAAGTCCGGGTCAACTGCCCCATGAACAGGCCGCGGGCGTCATCGGCGACAGCGAGATTGTCGATTGGCGTCGCCAGCTGCTTGGGATGCACCGGCTTGACGATATAAGGTGTGACGATGATCACCAGTTCGCTTTCAGAGCGCTGAAAATCCTTACTGGAGAACAGGTTACCGATAATCGGCAGCCGCATCAGGCCCGGGAAACCACTGACGGCGCGCCGGGTCGATTCTTTCACCAGGCCACCGATCATGAACGATCCGCCTGACGGCACCTCGACCGTTGTCTGGGCCCGGCGCGTGGTGATCGGCGGCAGGACATAACCCTGGCCGAAACCACCCTCAAGACGCGCTGAGCCGTCAATGACAAAATCGGAGACTTCAGCCCGGATGCGAAGGCTGATCCGGCCGCCGGTCAGAACCACCGGCAGGAAGTCAAGCGACACGCCGACACGCTGGAATTCGTATTCGATCTTGTCAGCTGTCGTCTCTGACGGCAGTTGCGTTACGGTCACGTTACCGGCCGCGTCGGCGGTCGTGAAGAAATCGTTTTCAACGCCACCGGCTTCAACAGTCCGAATACCCGGGAATTCACCGCCGGCAAGGAACGATGCGCTCTCACCGGAAACTGCAGTCAGCGTCGGCTCGGCCAGCATCTTGACCATGTTGGTTTCTTCCAGCGCCTTGATGGCTGCATCGAGACCCAGGCTGCCCGAGTTTGTAATCTCGGCTGTGGTGTTCACCAGGTTGGCGAACGTTGCCGGAGACAGGCTCGGGTTAACCAGGCTGACACCGAGCGAACCACTCTCAATCAGAGCCGAACCGTTGATACCGAGCTGGCGCACGACTTCACGGCGGATTTCGGCAATCGTGACCTTCAATGTCACCTGATCCGATCCGCTGACCGTCAGAAGATTGATGACCTCGCCGCGGGTTGCGAAACCGCCACCGGCGACCTGATCCCGTTCAAGCGCAAGGTTCGTTACCTCTTCCGCACGTCTTGAATCCAGTGCGGAGGGGACCGTTCCTGTGAGCACGATTGAGGAGTTGATCGCCTCGACCGCCACGTCACCATTGGGAACCGCTTCGCGGAGAATGCGCTGCAGGCCTGTGAGATCGCCCTCGACCTGAATATCCAGGCTGGCAATTTCCTTGCCCTCGCGATCAAACAGGAACAGGCTTGCCTGGCCGATATCGACACCGATCACGTAGAGACGGGTCGCCGTCCTGAGAACAGCATCCGCAATATCCGGATTTGAAACCAGGACATCGCCTGCTTCCCGTGGCAGAGACACAACCAGTGATTTGTGCCGCCCGACCCGGATGAAACGGTTTTGAACCAGCGTTTCGTTGGAAAGATCCAGATATCTGGGGAATTCCTTTGCCCCTTCAGCCTGGGCCTGCTCGACGCCACCGGTAAAGGTGGCTGCGAGAACCAAAACCAACAGGGCGCGAATTAGATTATGCGCATTCATTTTCCCACTCCTCGGCATCATGCCGCCGTTCTTCGTCATTGTGATGTTGTCACCAGGACTGCCTTGCCCGACCGGTAAAGGCGCACGGTGCCGCTGCGGCGCTTCTTCTGCACAGCGTCGTCAATCTTGATGTCGGCCATGCTGCGCAGGGCCAGCGAAAGACTTCCCGCCTTTTCAGCCGCGGAAACGATCTCGACCTCAGACGGGCTGAGCTCCAGCGTTGCCGTCTTGCCGACAGCGACCTTCTCGCCATTTTTCTCTTCGATCGTCTGATCGATCGCCATGACGCGGATGTTTGAAAGCAATGTCTGGCTTACGAAACGGGTCTGGCCATCGCTTGTCTGGCTGATCGTATGCACCAGGTCGACCCGGTCATTGGGAAGAATGAAGCCGCCAGCGGTGCTCTGTGCGGTCACCCGCACGGCAACAGCGCGTTTTCCGGCCGGCAGGATGGCTGACATAAATCCGCTATCGGACCGGACCAGTTTGCCGTCACGCACAGGTTCGCCGTCATAGAACTGGCTCCTGACGATCGTGCCTTCCAGCTTTTCAATGGCATCAGGCTGCGACTCGCGGTCGATGAACGCGGGATTGACCGCCGAAGACGGCCATTCTTCCCAGCGTACATTCTCAGGATTGAGGACACCGCCGGTTGCCACATCGCCTGCCACCACGAGCACTTCGGTCGTCTCGATGGTCGGTTGAACGATCTGCTGCACCGGAGCCGGTGGAGCGGTATTCAGTGAAAGATAGGCTGCGACGCCGCCCGCAAGCAGCGCGATTACAAGCACAAGTACGCGAAATATATTCATCGTGGAAGCCCCGATACATTCCCACCCGGATGGGCGATTAGATGAACGGAGTTTGCATTTTAATCGTCAAAGGATGGTTAACAATTTTGATATTGTTGTCTGCAACCGCAAATAAAAACAATGAATTCGTGATTTTTCTCAGGCTTTTCAGCCGATGAGGCTAATAACAGTTAATTATTACTGAATGAAACGGTAAGGTTTTATTAACGGCGAGTAAGCGGAAAACTCTAGCCGATTGCCTTGAACCAAACAGTGTCCGGAAACACGATCAACGCGGCAATGGCGAATGCGACACCATAAGGAACTCCGGTTTTCGACTCGTGCAGTTTGACCAGCCAGTCATGCCCATAGAATGACGCCGGCAGCAGCATGCTGCGAAAGCCGATGATCATCAGCGTGAGCAATCCGCCAATCAATGTCGAGACAAAAAGGTAAGGCAATATCTGATCCCAGCCGAACCAGAGTGCGGTCGCGGCGGCCAGTTTGGCATCGCCTCCGCCGATCCAGCCCGCGGCAAAGAACCCAAATGAAACTGCCAGCACCAGGCTTGCAGCGCCGACGCTGAGCAAAATGTCATACAGCCCAAGTCCGACAATCAGGGCCGCAATGAAATATGCCACGGCCACCGAAATGACGAGCATGTTGCGGATCTTCAATGTCATCAGATCCATAATGCCGGCAAATATCATGACCGCCGGAAACATCACGGTGATGGCTGATGCAAAAATCTGAGCGCTGCTCATGAAGAGGACTCCCTTTGATGTCTGCTAATGCCAGCAAGACTTAAACAAAGGCTTATCTGAACGAAAAAAAACGGAGGGCTTTGCAGCCCTCCGTTCTTCCGTTTCCGCAGCTGGCGCTGTTGCGCCGCTCGCCTGGTGAGGCGAATAACTGCTTTAACCGGCTTACGCGCCTTTAAGAGCGCTCTCGACCGAACCGAACTTGGCGTTCAGGGACGTACCGACGTTGGTCAGGACCGTAATGATCACAACCGAAATCAGGGCGGCAATCAGGCCGTATTCAATAGCTGTTGCACCAGATTCGTCCTTAGCAAAACGCTTTACGAGGTTCTTCATATCTCTGCTCCTTATTTTATCCACATTGACCTTAAGGTCTGCTCCAAAACAAATTCATTTCGTTCGGAACTGTCACAAGCGGTATCAGGAATTGCTTGCGCTCAAGTTAACTAGACGTCTTCGGAAATTTATACCAGTTGATTTGGTTTATATCGTAAATATATACTCAACGAATGCAGACAAATGTTTTCAATGTCATTTTGTGATTACATATTTTGTTAATGATAACGTGATTAACAAATTGTATACATAATCGATTGATCAATTCGATGCTCATCTCGCAATGTACAAGCCCTATATATAAAGTCGAAATGGCATCTCTTTTGCCCGAAAATAGTGACCTCGAAATGAACCTGTTTGCAATTCGTTCACCCTTTTGGCGGATACTACCAGCCGATCCACGTGGAGATTGACGCATGTTAGCGAACATTAAAAAGATTTTTCCCATTAGCCTGCAGCTGCTGTGCGCTGCCGGTATCGCCATTGCAACGGCAAATACGACGATGGCCAGTGATTACAAGGAGACGGTGCGTGTTACCATCGACTTCGCCAAGATCGTGAAACTGGACGAGCCGGCTTCAACGGTTATCGTGGGCAATTCCGGTATTGTCGAAGCGGCCATCGAAGATGACAAGACGATGATCCTGACCGGACAGGCGCCTGGCTCTACAAACATCATCGTTATGGATATTGACGGCAACGAGATGGAGAATGTCCGTGTCGTCGTCGCCACGGACACCCGCGAACTGACAACTGTTTATCAGGGAACGGAACGGCAATCCTTTTCCTGCCAGCCGCGTTGTGAGCAGGTTGCCATCATCGGCGATGACAATGAGGCGTTCAACGAAGCTCTGGCGCAGATTTTTGGCCGCCAGCAGTCAGAAAACAACAATTAAACTGAATTCGGCCGGCATAGCCGGCAGCGGATCAATCAAGCCGGCCGGATTGTTTTCCGGCCGGTTTTTTATTGAACTCCGGGGTTCTGCTGGATCAATGGCGCCGGATCCGGACGCTGACGCGGCAACGGAGCGATCTGCTCCGACAATGGTGCGCCCGACGAGCGTGGTGCAATCGGCGAAGCAGCCTTGTCCAGGCTGCGCAAATCCACATCCGCAAGGATGCTGACGCCGCGAAAATCGGCGATTTCCGCAGCCTTGTAACCACCGCCATAATAGACGTCCAGGAAATCATAGGTTGCCGTGTCACTCTCCGGCATCGCCAGCAGAAATGTCCGCACTGTTTCCCGCTCTTGCGCCGGCAGGGATTTCGACACGGCCACCGGCGCGTGCGCAATCGGCTTGGATTGCCAGACAATCGATATTTCACTCATCTCGATTTCCCGCGAGCGGACAAGGTAAGCCAGGGGCCCCCGTGTATAACCGGCCGATTGCTCGCCGCTCATCGAAGACCAGATAAAAGCGGCATCCGCCAACCCGTCGCGAACATGACGGAGCGCCTCGACGCTTGAACCGACGCTGTTGACCTCGCCAAAAAAGGTTCCGACATCAATTCCGGCGCGGATCATCGACGCCATCTGAACCCGGTATCCAGCCACTGAATCAAATGATGATGTGGCGATGCGCTTGCCTTCAAGATCGGCGAGTTCCCGAAGGCCGCTACCCTGCCGGGTAACGACAAGCGCGTAGTATGATGACGTGCCGTCAACGGCCAGAGGCACCACCAATGGCTCAAGGCACCGGCATAACCGGTTGGCCGTCGCAAAGGCACTGGAGGAGTAGAATCCGAGATCGATCCGTCTCAGCGTATGAGCGTCGATCATTGCGGAAAACGTAGCCATCGGCAGAATTTCCACCGGTTTTCCAAGAACATCGGCCAGTCCGCGCTGCACCGGCTCCAGATATTTCAGAAACCGGGCGGAATCACCACGCGGGATGATGCCTATGCGAAATGGTGTTTTTGCCGTCTCTTCAGCGCCGAGATCGCCAAGTCCGCCTGCCGCCTCGTTTTCCTGGTCCACCGACAATGTGGAGCGGATTTGCTCGATTTCCGACGTCGATATTCCAGGTAACGACTCAACAGGCGCAGTATCGGCCGGCGCAGTATCGGCCGGCGGTTTTGCGGTCTCTTCGTTTGCCTGCTGAGCCAGGCCCGCATCGGGCATGATCAGAAAAACCAGGACAAGACAGATCGCGGCCGACATTGAGAATTCGCAAAGGAATCTCCTGTCGACCCAACGGTTTATGCTCTGCCTTCGGTGATCTCTGCAGCGCAGCGACTTTGGCATATGTCAGCCCGGAACGTGATTTGGCGCGATTAATCGCTGAATTCGCCGCCGTTGACAAGCGCGTCAGCGGCAAAGACCGGCAATCCGCCGGATGCCTAGTTTTCCATCACCAGCCGATTGTCCGATACCTGGAAACGGTGCAGACGATTGAGGAACGAATTGCCGAGCAGACTGATTCCAAGAAGTCCGTCGGGCAAAACCACAGCATTGACTCGATCAATGTCGATCCCGTCAATTTCGACAGAATCCAGCTGGACGCGCGCGGCATAGGCGGTTCCGTTGGCCGTGGAAACGGGAACATTGAAATCGGACTGGTTCAGATAAATGCCGGCAATTTCGGCGTCAGACTGGCGAAGTGCGACAAACGAAGCCCCGGTATCGACGACAAAACGGACCGGACTGAGATTGACGTCGGCATCGACGACAAAATGACCGTTCCGGGCCACAGGAATTTCAACGGTGCCACGCACAGACGAGCGAACCCTGTTCGTCTCCCTGTGCGTTTCGGTTTTCTCCACGCGCCTTGTATCGGCAGTGGTTGTCTGAGCCGCAAACTGGCTGAGCAATTGTGGTGCGAAGAGTGCTGCAATTCCCATCACAGCGCAGAAAAACATGATTTCGCGCATATCGAACGTCCTTTCGCCCGATATTGCCACTCAGCGGTTGAAAATCGCTGTTTCTGAACTGTAAAACGCCGCAGTTTCCGTCCGCAGCGTTAACAAAGCGTAAATTCCGCTATTTGGTTCCATACATCCGGTCACCGGCGTCACCCAGCCCAGGCACAATGTAGCCTTTCTCGTTCAGATGGCTGTCGATTGCTGCGGTTATGACCGGGACATCAGGATGGGCCTTGGTGAATTTCTCCACCCCTTCCGGCGCCGCCAGAAGACAGACAAAGCGCAGATTGCGGGCATTCTGATCTTTCAGGCGCTGCACCGCCGCAATGGCCGAATTTGCCGTTGCGAGCATCGGGTCGACGACAATGACAAGGCGCTCCGACAGATCTTCCGGCGCCTTGAAATAATATTCCACCGGTTCCAGCGTCTTGTGATCGCGGTAGAGGCCGACATGGGCGACCCGGGCTGAGGGCACCATTTCCAGCATTCCCTCAAGCAAGCCGTTGCCGGCGCGCAGGATCGACGCAAACACCAGCTTTTTTCCAGCCAGCGTCGGCGCATCCATTTCCGCCATCGGCGTCTGTATCGGTTTGCTCGTCAATTTCAGATCGCGGGTGGCCTCGTAACACAGAAGACCGGCGATCTCGCGCAGCAACTGCCGAAAGCCGGCGGTTGACGTCTTCACGTCGCGCATGATCGTCAGCTTGTGCTGCACCAGCGGATGATCAACTACCATTACGCCTTTTTTGCCCATTAACCGTCCCTGTCCGTATTGTCGACCGCATCATTTCGGCCTGTTTCTCAATCCTGACCGTTATCAGCCTGAAAGCACCGGCGCGCAAGGCACAGGCAAGAGACCTCACGGCAAACTGTGCAAAAGACGCTGACGCGTCTCTTCGTCGACGAACGCGGCGGCCAGCGCGGTCCGGGTGAGATCGGCCAGTTCAGCCTCGCTCAACCCGCAGGATGCGCCGCAAGACTCATACTCCTGCGCAAGCGACGTCCGGAAAAACGGCGGGTCATCGGAATTCAGCGTTACACGGACACCGGCGTCCATCAATGCCCGCAACGGGTGGGCCGCCAGGTCGGCATAGATGCCCAAGGCGATATTCGATCCCGGGCAGACTTCCAGGGCCACTTTTTCATCAGCCAGCCGCCGCACCAGATCCGCGTCTTCGACCGCCCGCACACCGTGGCCGATACGCGAAACCGGCAGCGCGTCCAGCGCCTGGCGAACGCTTTCGGCACCGGCCAGTTCTCCGGCGTGCGCCGTGCAGGAGAGGCCGGCTTCATGGGCGGTGGCAAAGGCGGCGTGAAAATCGGCGGGCAGAAAAGCCCGCTCGTCACCGGCCAGGCCGAACCCTGTTACCTGAGGCCGGGCGTACCGCACGGCCTGTTCGGCCGCAGCAAGCGCGCGTTCCGGGCCGAAGTTTCGAACCGCCAGCGGGATGAACCGGCCCTCGATGCCGGTCTCCTCACGCGCCTTCAGCGAGCCTTCAATGACCGCGTCGAGACAGTCCGGATAGGATCCGTGCCGCCCCATATGGTCCGGCGACAGAAAAACCTCAGCGTAAATCGCACCCTGCCCTGCCAGTTCTGCGAAGTGAGCGTGGCTGAGATCGAAAAAATCGTCCGGCGTGCGGAACAGACCCGCGATCCTGTCATAGGCTGCGAGGAATGTCGTGAAATCCGACCAGGCATAACTTTCACCATCCGGCGTGATCAGATCATCGACAGTCACGCCATATTTGGCAGCCTTGGCGCGGGCCAGGGCCGGCGGCGTGGCACCCTCAAGATGGCAGTGCAGCTCCGCCTTCAACACCGTCACTGGTCCGCAAAGCCCCGCACTGGCATGTCTTCAGACCGTCGCAGCCAATTGTCATCTGACCATTCAAATGCGCGATCATAGACATGCAGGGCAAAGGCTTCGCGCGAACGCGGGCTCGAATTGGGTGCGGACCCATGCGGCAACAGCCCGTGCAGAACGACAAGAGTGCCGGCAGGCGCCTCCAGCGCGACCAGATCGTCCTCGTCCCAATTCGGGTCTTGCAACTGATCCATTCGCAGGTCATCGCCGTGATACCGGAAACGCTCTGCCAGCGGGCCCCTGTGGGCGCCGGGCAAGGCGACAAGGCAGCCATTCTCCCTATCGGCATCTTCCAGTGCGAACCACAATCCGGTGGCTGACACCGGCTCGGTGTACAGAAAAGTCGCGTCCTGGTGCATGCCG
Source organism: uncultured Afifella sp. (assembly GCA_947259045.1). Lineage (GTDB taxonomy): Bacteria > Pseudomonadota > Alphaproteobacteria > Rhizobiales > Afifellaceae > CAMYKZ01. Next base: position 56,784 of record CAMYKZ010000014.1, on the reverse strand, counting down.
ACCTCACCGCCGATGCGCGGTTGCTTGAAGATCACCATCGACTGGATCAGGCCGGGATCGGCCAGTCCCAGATCACCGGCAAGTGCCGCAAGCTTGGGATCGCGGCAGAACCGGCTGAAAACCGGATCCAGATCATGCATGGCATGACCTATCTTGTTCAGCGCCCGGCGTTTGGGAACGTTCAGTTCGCCTGTTTCTCCAAAAGCGCCGGCTTCAAAGAAAAACCGCACCTTGTCGCCGGATTCGCGGAAATAGGCATCGCCGGCATGGCTTTGCTCGCTGGTGGAGAAGATCGTCCGTACGCTTTCGGGGTCGAAATCGCCGACCATGGTGTCAATCCGCCGGCGCAGTTCCAACAGATCGTCCGGCGATTTGAAATTCTCAAGCACCAGAAAACCGTCGCGCTGCCAGGCTGAATGCATGGCCTCGTCCAGATGACCATCGTCGGAGGCGGCAAATCGGGCGGCAATTTTCATGACACACTCCGTTGGTTCAAATAAAACTGGCGCCTGCGCCCATCGGCGGCAATGCGAGATGGGCGGCAAGGGTCTGGCCGACATCGGCAAAGGTCTGCATATGACCGGCACTGCGCGGTTCCAACCCCGGGCCGAAGGCCAGGACAGGCACGTTCTCGCGGGTATGATCGGTCCCGGTCCAGGTCGGGTCGTTGCCGTGATCGGCCGTCAGCACGGCAAAATCGCCTTTTACGAGCTGCGATTCCAGCTCCGGAAGCCGCCTGTCGAAAGCTTCCAGGCAGGCGGCATAACCGGCGACATCGCGGCGATGGCCGTAAAGCTGGTCGAAATCGATGAAATTGGCGAATACCAGATCGCCCGGCCCGGCCTCGTTCAAGGCCTGCAGCGTCGCATCGAATAGCGCGTCGTTGCCGTCCGCCTTGATTCTGTCGGTTATGCCGCGATGGGCGAAAATGTCGTCGATCTTGCCGATGGAGAATACCCGGCGGCCGATTGAAACCGCATGATCCAGCAATGTCACGCCGGGCGGCGGCACGGAATAATCGCGCCGGTTGGCCGTGCGCTGGAACGTATCGGCGCTTTCGCCGAGAAACGGCCGTGCAATGACGCGGCCGATATTCAGCGGATCGCATAGCGGGCGGGCGATTTCGCAAAGGCTGTAAAGCCGGTCAAGACCGAAATGGTCTTCGTGGGCGGCAATCTGCATGACGGAGTCGGCGGATGTGTAGCAGATGGGTTTTCCGCTGCTGACATGCTCTTCGCCGAGCTCGGCAATGATCTGTGTGCCCGATGCGTGTTTGTTGCCGAGAATTCCCGGCAGCGCCGCCTGCTCAATCAGCGCGTCCGTCAGATCGGCTGGAAAGGTCGGCACGGTTTGGGGAAAATAACCCCATTGGAACGGAACCGGCAGCCCGGCCAGTTCCCAATGGCCGGACGGCGTATCCTTGCCTTTGGAGACTTCGCTGGCATGACCCCATATCGATTGCGGCATCTTGATCCGCTCAATGCCGTCAGGGTGTCGACCGGTAGAGGCTTCCGCAGCACGACACAGGCCGAGACGGTTCATGTTGGGCACCTGCAACGGTCCTTTGCGGATATCATTGTCGGCTTCGCCTGCAGCACAGGCCGCGGCGATATGGCCAAATGTATCGGACCCCTCATCGCCGAAATCGGCAGCGTCGGGCGCACCGCCGATGCCGACGGAATCCATCACCAGAAGAATTGCGCGGGCCACTCAATCGATCCTTTCAATAATCATCGGCGCCGGCTCCGGCGCACCGCCGAAACGATAGGCCTGTCTGACCATCTCTGCCGCCTGTTGCAACGACGCTTCGTCGCGGGCATGGACAAACGCCAGCGGCTCGTTGGCTCTGATGTCCCTGCCGATCAGGGCAAGTCCGGTCAAACCAACGGCATGATCGATGGCATCGGCAGCACGCGTGCGGCCGCCGCCAAGGGCAATCACGGCAACGCCGATTGCCCTTGCATCAACCGAAGCGAGCACACCATCCCGGCCGGCCTGCACCGGCCCGATGATCGGCGCTACAGGCAAATGATCGCCGGGCCTTTCAACCAGATCAGCCGGCCCGCCGAGCACGTCGACCATGGTCTGGAAACGCTCCGCCGCCCGACCGCTTTCCAGCGCGTTGAGCGCTGCCGCATGCCCGGCCTCTGCATTGTCTGAAAGACCGCCCGATACGAGCATTTCCGCCGCCAGCGCCAGGACCACCTGATGCAGCCGGTCATCGCGCCCGTCGCTTGTGAGATAGTCGATCGCATTCAGCACTTCAACGGCATTACCCGCAGCCGACGCCAGCGGCTGATCCATATCGGTAATCAGCGCCGTCGTTTTCAGCCCGGCCCCGTTGGCGACACTGACCAGGCTCCGGGCCAGCTCGCGTGCTTCCTCCAGCCCCGACATGAAAGCGCCGGAGCCGGTCTTGACGTCAAGCACCAGGCCTTCAAGGCCGGCCGCAAGCTTTTTCGACAGGATGGAAGCGGTGATCAGCGAAACGGATTCCACCGTCGCCGTCACGTCGCGGATGCCATAGAAGCGTTTGTCGGCAGGCGCCAGATCGCCGGTCTGGCCGATGATGGCGCATCCGGCCTCGGCGACCGCCTTGCGAAACAGGTCATTGTCGGGCTGCGTCGCATAGCCTGGAATGGAATCAAGCTTGTCCAGCGTGCCGCCGGTGTGGCCCAGTCCGCGGCCTGAAATCATCGGCACGACACCGCCGCATGCAGCAACGATCGGCGCCAGCATCAGGGAGACATTGTCGCCGACACCGCCGGTGGAATGTTTGTCGAGCACCGGGCCATCGGCGTCGGGCCAGGTGAGCACGTCACCGGAATCGCGCATGGCCAATGTCAGGGCCACACGCTCGTCCATATTCATATCCTGGAAGAAAACCGCCATGGCGAAGGCGGCGACCTGCCCCTCGGTGACACGCCCGTCGGTCAAACCCTCGACCATGAATGCGATTTCTCCGGCGTCCAGCGCCTCGCCGTCACGTTTCCTGCGGATGATTTCCTGCGGCATCAGCACCATGGATCAATAGCCTTTCCCGGCATCCGCACTGTTATCCGCACTGTTATCCGCACTGTTATCCGCGCTGGCAGCCGGCCTGCCTTCCAGATAGGTCAGCAGATTATCGAGCAGGCTCGACGCCCCGAGCCGGAATGTCCGTGGCGTTGCCCAGTCGGACCCAAGCGCCTCGTCCGCCAGATCGAGATAGACGTCTGCGTCGGCAAGCGTCCTGATGCCGCCGGCCGGTTTGAAACCGACATCGCCGCCATGGTCGGCAATCACCGACAGCATGATGGCGGCGGCCTCCGGCGTTGCATTGACCGGCACCTTGCCCGTCGATGTCTTGATGAAATCTGCGCCGCCGTCCATGGCGATTTCCGATGCCATGCGGATCAGTACGCCGTCTTTGAGTTCGCCTGTTTCCAGGATCACCTTGAGCAGCGCCTTGCCTGCCGCCCCGCGGGTCCCGGCAATCACGGAATAGACCAGATTGGTATCGTCCAGAATCCGCCGGTAGGGCATCACCAGGTCCACTTCATTGGCGCCATTGGCAATAACAGCCTCGGTTTCGGCAATCACCGCCCCGGCGTCTTCGCCGCCGGCCGGGAAATTGACAACAGTCGCCACCCGCACCGGCGTGTCCTTCAGCAGTTCCACACCCTGTTTGACAAATCGCGGCCAGATGCAGATTGCAGCAACATGACCGAATGGGGTTACCGCGCGGGCGCACAGGTTTTCGATATCGGCCGCCGTGCAATCGTCATTGAGATCGGTCAGATCCAGGCAGGTGAGCGCCAGCCTTGCCCGGTCCTTGCGGTCATCTCCGGCGCCGCCCTGATCGGTCATGACGCTTCCTCCAGATAAGCCGCGATGATCTTCGCCAGTTTCGCACCGCCCTGCGGCGCGACGTGCTTGGTTTCCTCATGCGACAGTTCCGCGCCGGTCATGCCGGCAGCCAGATTGGTGATGATCGACAGGGCTGCGACCCGCAGGCCGAGAAAGCGGCACAGAATGACCTCCGGCACAGTCGACATGCCAACGGCGTCGGCCCCGAGCACGCGGGCCGCCCGGATTTCCGCCGGCGTCTCGAAGGACGGGCCGGAGAACCACATATAGACGCCTGCCGGCAATTCAATCTCAAGCCGGGCGGCAGCAGATTTCAGGCGCCCGCAGATGGCCCTGTCATAGGCCTCCGTCAAACCGACGAAGCGCGCATCGGACGGTTCGCCGATCAGCGGGTTGGTGCCGGAAAAATTGATATGGTCGCTGATCAGCATGACGGAACCGGGCGCATTGTCCGGGTTCAGGCCGCCGGCGGAGTTGGTCAGGATCAGGTCTTCGATGCCGAAAGCGGCAAGAGTTTCCAGCGCCGGGCGCATCGCAGCCGCATTGCCGTGTTCGTAATAATGCGCGCGGCCCGACAGTACGGCGACAGGCACGCCGGATATCAGACCGATGACCAGAGTGCCGGCATGGCCGGAAACGCCGGTCGGCGGGAACCCTGCAAGATCGCCATAGGGGATGGTCACCGGGTCCGCGACCTGGCCGGTGAAATCACCCAGGCCGGAACCGAGCACCAGAGCCAGCTTCGGCCTGAGCTTTGTGCGTTGTTCAACGATGGCGCAATTGTCTGCAGCACTCATGATCCGCCTCCCATGCCAAATGCCACCGGCAACAGATCGCCCAGACGCCAAGTCTCGCGAATGCCGCCCGGATCTGCCGAATGGACGATCGTGTCGACGGAGCCGAATTCGGCAATGCGCTGGCGGCAGCCGCCGCATGGCGAAATCGGCGCTTCGCTGTCGCCGACAACGCAAAGCTCGATGATCTGACCGCCGCCGCCGGCGACCATTGCGGAAATCGCCCCGGTTTCCGCGCAGGCGCCTTCCGGATAGGAGGCGTTTTCAACGTTGCAGCCGGCATAGACATTTCCGGCCTCTGTCCGCAGGGCGACACCAACCGGAAATCCGGAATAGGGCGCGTGGGCCCGGGCGCGCACATCGAGTGCTGCGCGGAACAGTTCGTCCTTATCGGTTTCAGCCATCACCGTTCCTTCACATAGGGCACGCCGCCGGCCTTGGGCGGCACCGCCTTGCCGATAAACCCGGCGAGCAGAACCACGGTCAGAATATAAGGCAACGCCTGAATGAACTGGACCGGCACGTCGCCGATAACAGGCATATCACGGCCCTGAAGGATGTTCGCTCCAGCCTCCAGAAAGCCGAACAGGAAACAGGCGCCAAGCGCGGGCCAGGGCCGCCATTTGGCAAAGATCAGCGCTGCGAGCGCAATGAACCCGCGGCCTGCCGACATGTCCTTGGTGAACCCGACCGACTGGGCGATCGACAGATAGGCGCCTGCGACGCCGCACAGAATGCCGCAGATGATCACCGCCCTGTAACGCAGCCAGATGACGGAAACCCCGGCAGTGTCTACAGCAGCCGGATTTTCGCCGACAGCCCGAAGCCGAAGGCCGAACCGGGTCCGGTAGACAATCCACCAGGTGACCGGAACAGCCAGAAACGCCACATAGACAAGCAGATTGTGTCCAAGCACCAATTGTTCGAACAGCCTGCCGATGACCGGAATCTCCGCAATCGGCTTCATGATCGAATAGAGCGTATCGCCGACGCTGCCCATTTGCGGGAAGTTTTCCAGTTCGACGCCCCTGAAACGTCCATCGGCGGAGAGCTGGGGCGTGCGCCCGCCCTGGCGAAACCAGACATCACCGAGCAGAACCGCCAGCCCGGCGGCAAGAAAATTGATCGCCACGCCGGAGACGATCTGATTGCCGCGCTGGGTGATGGAGGCAAATCCGTGCAGCAGCGCGAAACCTGTCGATGCCAGGATCGCCGCAAACAGGCCGACCCAGGCGGAATCGGCGACAGCAGCAGCGGCGCCGGCGGCAAAGGCCGCGGCCAGCATTTTTCCTTCAAGTCCGATATCGAAAATGCCGGCGCGTTCGGAATAGAGCCCCGCAAGGCAGGCCAGGATCAGGGGCGTCGTGAGCCGGATCGCCGAATCAAGCGTCTGGATAAGCAGATCCATCAGGACGCCTCCTCAGCCAGTTCCGATCCACGCGTGCCGAACATCGCAAACAACCGGCCGATTGAAGGCCGAAACATATGTTCAAGTGCGCCGGCAAACAGGATCACCAGAGCCTGAATGACAATGATCATGTCCCGGCTGATCTTGGGAATCTCGAAGGCGAGTTCCGCTCCGCCCTGGTACAGGGCGCCGAACAGAATTGCCGCCAGGACCACGCCGATCGGATGAGACCGCCCCATCAGGGCAACGGCGATGCCGACAAACCCGGCACCGCCGGCCAGATCAATCTGAAGCCGGTACTGCTCGCCGAGCACCGGATTGAGCGCCATCATGCCGGCCAGTGCGCCTGAAATCAGCATCGCGATGATAATGATCCGGGCCGGTGCGATACCGGCGTAAACGCCGGCTGTCGGACTGAGCCCGGTGGTGCGAAGCTCATAGCCGAGTTTTGTCCGCCAGATCAGCAGATAGACGCCGTAGGCGGCAACCAGAGCCAGGAACAGGGTGATGTTGACCGGCGCGCCGCCGATTTCCAACCCGATGAACTCAAACAACCGGCCCAGTTTCGGCAATTGCGCACCTGCCTCGAATGTCCGGCTTTCCGGCGCCATGGAACCGGGCGGCCGGAGATAGCCGGCCAGCAGCCAGACCATGATTGATGCGCCGATAAAATTGAACATGATCGTGGTGATCACGATGTGGCTGCCGCGATAGGCCTGCAGCCAGGCCGGGATCAGCGCCCACAGCGCGCCAAACAGGGCAGCGCCGGCAATTGCAATCGGGAACGTCACCCACCATGGGACGTACTGATCGAGCGCCAGGGCGGCGACTGCAGCGCCGAGCCCGCCCAGATAGGCCTGGCCCTCGCCGCCGATGTTGAAAAGTCCGGCATGGAAGGCAACCGCCACCGCGAGGCCGGTGAAGATGAAATTGGTGGCGTAATAGAGCGTGAAGCCGATGCCCTCGCCCCAGCCGAACGCACCCCAGATCAGAATGCGTACCGCCTCGATGGGATTTTCGCCGATGAACAGCACAACCAGCCCGGACACCAGGAAAGCCGCAGTGACATTGAGAATCGGGATCAGCCCGTAATCGGCCCAGGCCGGAATTTTGGCATAGGGCGCACTCATTCTGTTTCTCCCGGAAGCCGGATCGCACCTGTATCATCGAGCGGGAAGAAGGGATTATGGGCAACCTCCCACAGGTGCCCGTCGGGATCGGCGAAATAACCGGAATAGCCGCCCCAGAAAACCTTTTGCGGCGGTTTTCGGCCTGCTGCGCCGGCAGCCAGCGCTTTCTGGAAATGCTCATCGACATCGGCTTCCGAGGGCAGGTTGACAGCAAGCGTTACGGCTGAGAACCCGGCCGCGCTATCGTCGACATTGGCATCTTCCGCCAAGGCAGCTCTGCCGATCAGGCCAAGCGCGATGTTGCCACCCTGGAGAAAGGCGACAGATTCGTCGCCGGTGCCGGACCTGACCCAACCGAGCGCTTCGTAAAATCGGACCGAACGCTCAATGTCGGCAACTCCAAGACTGACCAATGAAATGTGTGCACCGTTCATTCCGCCGCCTCCCGATTGTCGATACCTGCCATCATCAGGCCAAGCTCCCCTTCGGTGGCATCCGAGCCCGCTTCGCCGACGATATGACCGTCAAACATCACCAGGATACGGTCGGCAAGAGAGCGGACCTCGTCCAGTTCGACCGAGACCAGCAGGATCGCCTTGCCGGCGTCGCGCATGGCGACAAGCTGACGATGGATGAATTCGATTGCGCCGATATCGACGCCGCGGGTCGGCTGGCCGACCAGCAATACACCCGGGTCGCGCTCCATTTCCCGCGCCAGCACGATCTTCTGCTGGTTGCCGCCGGAGAAATTGGCGGTTTTCAGCCGGCAATCGGGCGGCCGGATATCGTATTGCTCGATTTTTTCACGGGCATCGGCGCGGATCGCCTCGATATTCAGAAACGGTCCGTTGAGATAAAGATCATCGCTGTGATAGCCGAGAATGGCATTTTCGTTTTCCTCGAATGCCATCACAAGTCCCATCCGGTGCCGGTCTTCCGGCACATGGGCCAGGCCGGCTGCGCGCAAGGCTGACGGGTTCGCCCGCCCGGTCGCGCCGATCGGCTTGCCGTCGATCATGACCTGTCCTGCTGTTGCCCTGCGGATCCCGGCGATAGTCTCAAGCAGTTCCGACTGACCGTTTCCGGCGACACCTGCAATCCCGACGATCTCGCCGGCCTTGACGCTGAAAGAGATGTTCTTGACGCGCATCACACCGCGTTGATCGCCAACAATCAGGCCGTCGACCTCAAGCATTGTCCGGCCCGGTTTGGCCGGTCCTTTTTCCACCCGCAGCAGCACCCGCCGGCCGACCATCAGCTCGGCCAGCTTTTCCGGCGTCGTATCCGGTGTCGGCAAGGTTGCGACGATCTCGCCGCGCCGCATTACCGATACGGCATCCGTGGCGGCCATGATTTCGCGCAGTTTGTGGGTAATCAGAATGATGGTTTTGCCCTGCGCGCTCAATTGTTTGAGAATACGGAACAGATGATCGGCTTCTGAAGGGGTCAGCACTCCGGTCGGCTCATCGAGGATCAGCGTTTGCGCACCCCGGTAAAGCGCCTTGAGAATCTCCACCCGTTGCTGCAGACCGACGGGCAGATCGCCGATGATCGCATCCGGATCGACCTCAAGCGCATAATCGTCTTCGAGCCGCTGCAACTCGGCGCGCGCGGCCGCGACGCCGCGTTTCAGAAGCGCGCCGCCTTCTGCGCCGAGCATGACGTTTTCCAGTACGGAGAAATTATCGACCAGCATGAAATGCTGGTGCACCATACCGATCCCGGCCTCGATGGCATCGTCGGGCGAACGGATATTGGCGCGGTGGCCGTCGATGCGAACCTCGCCGGCATCGGCCTGGTAAAATCCGTAAAGGATCGACATAAGAGTGGATTTGCCAGCGCCGTTTTCCCCGACGATACCGTGAATTGATCCTTTGCCGACCGCCATGTTGATGTTGCGGTTGGCGCGAACCTGACCGAAGCTTTTGTCGATGCCGATCAGCTCAATGGCCGGCGGCGCTGTTGGCGCAGGTGAGGTCATGGACGAGCCTGATAATTTTGCCGCTGGAATGGCCCCGGGCGAATGCGCCCGGAACCGAATTTTCATTCATAACCTGCCAGATCAGGATCCGTCAGATCAGGATCCGTCAGATCAGAGCCCCGCGATCAGGACGCCGGGCAGGCATTGTCGGACATGTAATCATGGACCGTGATTTCTCCGGCAATGATCTTCGCCCTGGCTTCATCGACCTTCGCCTTCATGTCGTCTGAGACCAGCTTGGCATTGTTGTCATCGAGCGCATAACCAACACCTTCTTCCTGCAGGCCTAACGCCTGGATGCCGGAACTCCAATTGCCCGATGTCCCGTCGGTGAAGGCGTTGAACACGGCATTGTCGACCCGTTTCATCATGGACGTGAGAATAGAGCCCGGATGCAGGTAATTCTGGTTGGAATCGACACCGATCCCCAGTTTGCCGGCATCAGCTGCTGCCTGCAGCACGCCAAGTCCGGTGCCGCCGGCGGCGTGATAGACAACATCGGCGCCACGATCGAACTGGCTCCTGGCAAGTTCGCCGCCCTTGACCGGATCGTTCCAGGCAGCGCCCGTGGTTCCGGTCATGTTCTGATAGACCTCGATATCCGGATTGACGGCCTTTGCACCCTGGACATAACCGCAGGCGAATTTGCGGATCAGCGGAATATCCATGCCGCCGACGAAGCCGACCTTGCCGGTTTTTGAGGCCAGGGCCGCCATCATGCCGACGAGAAATGAACCCTCATGCTCCTTGAACACGACGGAGCGGACATTCGGCAGGTCGACGACCATGTCGATGATGGCAAAATTGGTATCTGGAAATTCCTTGGCGACCTTTTCCAGCGCCTGGGCCTGGGCGAAACCGATGCCGACGACGGGATTATGGCCGCGGCGGGCAAAATTGCGCAGTGCCTGTTCGCGCTGCGAGGCGTTCTGGACCTCGAATTCGCGGTAGTCCGTGCCGGTTTCCGCCTTGAACCGTTCGGCGCCGTTAAAGGCGGCTTCATTGAAACTCTTGTCGAACTTGCCGCCCAGGTCGAAGACGACCGCCGGCCCTTCGGCCATACCCTGTGTCGCCGTAAAAGCCGTCATGACGAACGCGGCTGCGGCGCAAAGCCATCTTTTCTGCATAATCTGCTCCCGTCTCTCTAACGCCCGATTTGGGTCTTGAAACACGCCCTTGCCGGGCTTTCTCAAGCGAACGTTCCAAGCTGAAAGGTCCGACCGAAAGTTCGCTGATGCCATAGCTAAACACGCCGCGTTTTGTATTGCACCCGGTTTTTTCAACTCGGCCGGACAGGCCCGCGGCAGTCACGGCACCGGACATGCTTGCCAGCACGGCGGAGATGGCGTTTAACGCATTGGCAGCGAAATCGTGCCTCCCACATTCGCAGTTCCGATCTTCAGAAATGACCGCAGCGAACAGGTTCCAGGACAATGGCTCAATCTTCCGGCACGACCCCGCTCTCGTTCCCCGTGCTTGTCGGCGACATTGGCGGCACCAATGCCCGTTTTGCGCTTTTGACCGATGCGCACGCCGACGCGAAGATGTTCGATCCGGTCAGGACCGGCGATTTCGACGATATCGAAACAGCGATCGAAGACAGCGTCTTTGCCATGACCAGCGTCATGCCGCGGTCCGCCGTCATTGCAGTGGCAGGCCCTGTCCAGGGCGACGAGATTGACCTGACCAATGCCGACTGGGTGATTTCCCCGCGGCAGATGATGCAGCGGCTCGGGATCGAAGATGTCGTGGTAATGAATGATTTCGAGGCTCTCGCTTTGTCGCTGTCCTCGCTTGGCGAGGATGTTCTGCAACAGATCGGCGGCGGTACGGCGGACGACCATGGCCCGAAGGTCGTACTCGGTCCCGGCACCGGGCTCGGTTTGGCCGGGCTTATCCATGCCAGCGGCATCTGGGTGCCGATCCCCGGTGAAGGCGGCCATGTCTCGTTCGGGCCGGTGGAGGCGGATGAATTTCCTGTGTGGGCGAAGCTGGAGCGCGAACATGGCCGTATCTCGGCTGAAGCTCTGTTGTGCGGACGCGGGCTGGTCCGGCTTTACCGCGGTGTTGCCGCCATTGAAAACGCGGAGGCGAAGTTTGCGAGCCCGGAAGCCATCAGCGACGCGGCTCTGGCCGGCGCGGATCCGGTTGCCCGGCGCACGGTGGAACTTTATTGCCGCCTGCTCGGCCGGCTCGCCGGCGACCTTGCGCTGATCATGATGGCCAGCGGCGGCGTCTATATCGGCGGCGGCATTGCACCGCGCCTGTTGCCGATCCTTTCCGAAAGCGAGTTCCGCAAGGCCTTTGAAGCCAAAGCGCCGCACCAGGATTTTGTCAGATCCGTTCCGACCTGGGTGATCACAGGCGAACGGCCGGCATTGACGGGGCTTGCCGCCTATGCCCGCGCGCCGGGCCTGTTCGGCGTTTCGCTCGAAGGGCGGCGCTGGAGCGTCTGAGGTGATATTTTTCTTTGCCATCGGCTGAAAATTCGTGCCTTGTACAGGTCTGACCAATCGGTCGCACCGGATATCCAACCTTGCAAAAATTCAGCTCAAATGCCCAGGGCATGCTTTGGATGCTGCTTTCAACTGCGATCCTGGCCAGCATGCATGGCGTTGTGCGCCATGTCGCCGTCGACTTGCATCCGTTTGTCGTCGCCTTCTTCCGCAATCTGTTCGGTTTCGTTGCGATTTCGCCAATGCTGCTGCGCGGCGGATGGTCAAGCCTGCGCAGCGAACAACCGAAATTGCAGATCGTGCGCGGCTTTACCGGCATCATGGCCATGCTGAGCTGGTTTTATGCGCTCAGCGTCGTGCCGATCGCCACGGCGACGGCACTGAGTTTTACCGCTGCCATATTCGCCTCGCTGGGCGCGCTGATCTTCCTGGGTGAAAAGATGCGCCTCAGGCGCTGGATGGCTGTCAGCGTCAGTTTTATCGGCGTGCTGATCATTCTCCGGCCCGGCAGCAGCAGTTTCGACGCGCAGGCGCTGGCCGTCCTGGCCTCGGCGCTGATGTGGGGTTGCGGCGTCGTCATCGTCAAGACATTGTCGCGCACCGATACAGGCGTGTCGATTGTCGGGTGGATGGGTATCTCGCTGACCATCCTGTCAATTCCACCGGCGTTCGTCTTCTGGACGACACCGAACCCGACCCAGCTTCTCTGGCTGGGCCTGATCGGCCTGTTGGGCACTCTCGGCCATCTGACGATGATCCGCGGCCTCAGACAGGCTGAAACAACCGCAGTGATGAGCGTCGATTTTGCGCGGCTGTTATGGGCGACCCTGTTCGGCGTCTATATCTTCGCCGATCCGGTCGACGTCTATACCTGGATCGGCGGCGGCGTGATTTTCGCCAGCGCCATCTATATCATCTACCGGGAGAGCCGGGTGAAGGCCGAGATATGAGATTTTCGAAGGGCATCCACCGGCTGACCGAAGCCTGGCAGAAAGAACCTTAACGCCCGGCGGCCAGAAGCCGGCTCACCGAAGCCGGAACGTCGACTCCCGGCAGCAGGCGGTCGTCACCCTGCGGCTCTCCGGCGATTGTGGCGAGCGGAATAACACCGCCCCAGATCGGCAGATCATAATCACTGTCCTCATCGACCGGTGGACCGGACCGGCTCTTGCAGGAGGCCGCCTCGATGGTCAGGCGCAAGACGCCGGTAGCACGCATCTCCTTGCGCATCGGCGGACGCGTTTCATCCCAGCGGCCGGGGACCAGATGGTCGGTGATCGCCGCAAGGGCCGCTTCGCGCTCCGCCTCGTCTCTGGTTTCAACAGCTTCGCCGTGCAGGACAACCGAGCGGTAATTGCACGAGGAATGAAAAGCGGAGCGGCCAAGCACCAGACCGTCGACCAAAGTCACGCCGACGCTGGCCGGCGCGCCATCGCGCAGCGCCTTGATAAAACGCGTCGCCCTGGCGCCGTGCAGATAGACCCGGTCGCCAATGCGGCCATAGACCATCGGGATCACGACCGGGCGACTTTCGACGACAAAAGCGGCGTGGGCGACGATGTAGCGGTCGAGCACGGCAAACACGCTTTCGCGGTCGTAGGCCGCCCGGTTGGATACGCGGACCTTGCTGATTTTCTGCGCTTCAAATGCCGGCATCGGATTTTCCTCAATCGAACGAGTGTGCTGGAGGTTGATCATGCCCGGTAATTGGTTCTAATAAAGCTCCAATTTACAGAATTTGAGGTAACCAATTTGGACGTACTTCTCTCCGGCGCCGTCGATCTGGACCGCAGCGATCCGGCCCACCTCTACGTCCAGCTTTACCGGGCGCTGCGCGAAGCCATTTTGCTTGGCACGTTAAAGGCCGGTGACCGTATTCCGCCGAGCCGCTCCGCCGCGGCGGATCTCGGCGTCAGCCGGAAAACGGTGCTGGCCGCTTTCGACCAGCTTGCCGGTGAAGGGTTTCTGGAAAGCCGTCGGGGTTCGGGCGTTCACGTCGCCAACTGGCGGCGGCAAATCGAAGCCGGGCCGTCAAACACGCCGCTCGCCAGGCCTGCATTTGTCCTGAAACCCGCCGGCCGCTGGGCAGGTCTGCTGCCGGAAGGCCGGCCCGACGACGCAACCGCGTTACCGCGCGCGCTGCGGCCGGGCCTGCCGGATCTGCGGCTGTTCCCGAAACAGATCTGGGGAAGATTGCTCAGACGGGCCAATGACAGGCTGAGCGCCCACGAACGTGGTTATGCTTACATGTCCGGACATCCCGATCTGAAACAGGTGCTGTGCAGCCATCTGGCCGAACGGCGGCTGGTCAATGTCGAACCGGGCCGGATTGTGGTGGTCTCCACTGCCCAGGGCGCACTCGACCTGTGCGCCCGGCTGCTGCTTGAGCCGGGCGACCGCGTATGGATCGAGGAGCCGGGTTATCGCGGCGCCCGGGCGGCATTCCTTTTTGCCGGCGCGGAGCTTGTCGCCGTACCGGTCGACGAAGACGGCATGAATTTTGCGCGGTTCACCGATCAGCCGCCGCCAAAGATCATCTATGTGACACCGTCGCACCAATATCCGATGGGTTCGGCCCTGTCGCTGGAGCGGCGGCGCGGGCTGCTGGATTATGCGGCATCAGTCGGCGCGGCGATCATCGAAGACGATTATGACAGCGAATTCCAGTTCGAAGGCCGGCCGATCGCCGCCATGCAGGGCCTCAGACCGGATGCGCCGGTGATCTATCTCGGCACCTTGTCGAAGACCGTCGCGCCATCATTGCGGCTTGGATATCTCGCCGCGCCGGCCTCACTGGCGCCCGCCCTTGAGCAATTGCAGAACAATACCGGACAAGCCGTTGCCACCGATGTCCAGATCGCCGCCGCGGCCTTTCTCGAAGACGGCCATTATGCGACCCACCTCAGGCGATCGCAGCGGCTCTATGCCGGCCGGCGCGACGCTCTGATTGCCGGGCTGGAGCAGCATCTGGGTCCGGTCCTGATACCCAGCCGCCCGGTCGGCGGCGTCCAGCTTGCCGCCCGCATCAAGACCGAAATGCCGGATGTCGAGGCGGTGCGCCACCTGTACGAGGCCGGAGTCGAAACCCGGGCTTTGTCTGATCTGTGTTGCGGGCCGCCATGCCGGAACGGTCTTTTGCTGGGGTTTGCCGCCTGGAGTGAGACTGAGATCGAAAAGGCGGTGCGGATTATGGCGCAGTGCCTGGCTTGAAGCTAACGCCGCCGTTTGGCCCCGCTCTGCGGTTGCGCATTGGCCGGATCGTCCGGCCAGTCATGTTTGGGATAACGGCCGCGCATGTCGGCACGAACATCGGCCCAGGCATTCTGCCAGAAGCCCGGCAGATTTCCGGTCAATTGCAGAGGCCGGCCTGCCGGTGACAGAAGCTCCATCAGCAATGGCATCTGGCCGCCCAACACGGCCGGATGGTTTTTCAGGCCGAACAGGTTCTGCACCTTGAGCCGGACTACCGGCTGTTCGCCGGAATAATCGATCGGCACGGCCTGTCCGGTCGGCGCGGCAAAATGCGTCGGCAGCAAGCGGTCTAGATCGGCCATCTGCGCCCAGGGCAGCAGGCCGGCAATGGCTGATTTCAGGTCACCCGCCTTGATCGTTGCAAGGCTCTTGCGGCCTGCACACAGCGGCAGCAGCCATTCGTCAGCAGATGCGCTCAGGGCCACGTCGGAGAGATCGGGCCAGTTGCCGCCCTGGACGGCGTGTGCAAAGTTGATCCGGGCTCGCAATGCCTGGAGTTCCGCTGACCACGGCAGCGACCCGATTCCGGCCGCCAGCACGGCATCGGCAAGCAGCCGCGCGGTTTTCTCATCGGGTTCCACCGGCACCGGCTTTCTGGCCATCTCGACCGCACCCAGGCGGCTCAGCCGCAGGCGTTTGAACGTACCGGTCTGCCGGTCAAGCTCGGTCTTGTCTTCACAGACGATCTGATCGGCGAACTGCAGTTGCAGTTCTTCGCGCAGAACCGGGGCCGCCAGCAGGATGCGGCTGTCGGCGCCGCCGCCCTGCACCTCGGCAATAGCGAGATAGGGCTCTGCGGCCAAAGGATCGCTTTCATCGAGACGGGCGCCGCGGCCTCCGGCCAGAACGAAACGCCCAGGCGCGCCGCGCTGGCGGGCGATGCGTTCCGGATAGGCCAGCGCCAGGCAAAGCCCGGCAGACAGGCCCGCGCCGGTTTTGCCAGCCGGGCCCTTCGCCATTTTCGCCCATCGGTTTGCTGCGGAGCGGGCCGCTTTGACGCGCGGCGACCGGTCACCGCGGAACCGTTCAAGGCGGTGGAGAAGATTGCTGTCACGTCCGCCGAGCGAAGGCTCGCTCAACACCGCTGCAATATCGGCGGCAAGCGGTGCAGAACCGTGTCCGGCCGCCGCGATGATCATATGCGCCAGTCTTGGCGAGAGCGGAAATTCCTGCATTCGCCGGCCATGCTCAGACAGGCCGCCGGCTGCGCCGCGTGCGCCAAGCCGGGCCAGCAGATCGAGTGCACCGGAAAAGGCGGCATCCGGCGGCGGATCGAGCCAGCTCAACTCGCCCGGGTCGGCAACACCCCAGGCCAGCATCGAGAGCGCAAACGACGACAGATCCGCCTCAAGGATCTCCGGCCGGTCGAAGGGTTGCAAGGCGGCCGTCTGCGGCTCGTCCCACAGGCGATAGCAAATTCCCGCAGCCACGCGCCCGGCCCGGCCACGGCGCTGGGCCGCCGCGGCCTGACTGACACGGACGGTCTCAAGCCTGCTCAGGCCCGAACCCGGGTCAAAGCGGGGCCGCCGCGTCAGGCCGCTGTCGATGACCAGGCGGACTCCCTCGATCGTCAGCGACGTCTCGGCGATCGCGGTTGCCAGCACCACCTTGCGGCGGCCATTGGGCGACGGGCGGATGGCGCGATCCTGATCCTTCATCGGCAGGGCGCCGTAGAGCGGCGCAATATCGATATCGGTGCCGACCCGGCCCTGCAGCCGTTCGGCGGTGCGCAGGATTTCCGCCTGGCCGGGCAGAAAGGCCAGAATGTCGCCGGGCTGATCCTGCACACCGCGCAGCACTGCAGTCGTCATCCGGTCCTCCAGCCGCGCGTCCCTGTCGGAGCCAAGATAGACGGTCTCGATCGGGAACAGCCGGCCTTTGCTTTCAATCAGCGGCGCCGGTCCGGAACCGGCGCCGAGCAGCGACGCGTAACGTGCGCCGTCAACGGTTGCCGACATGACGGCGAGGCGCAGATCCTCTCGCAGACCGGCGCGCGCATCGATTGCCAGCGCCAGCCCGAGATCGGCGTCCAGCGAACGCTCATGCACTTCGTCGAACAGGATTGCGGCGATGCCGTCGAGGCTTGGGTCGTCGATGATCATGCGGACAAAAACGCCGGCGGTGACCAGTTCAATCCGCGTGGCCGAGGAGACCTTGGTGCCTAGGCGAACCCGGTAGCCGACCGTCTTGCCGACCGGCTCGTCGAGCGCGCGGGCCATGAAGGCCGCCGGCGCGCGTGCCGCCAGACGGCGGGGTTCGACGACGATGATCCTGCCGCCCGCCGCCCAACCCTGATCAATCAGCGCCGGCGGCACACGGGTTGTCTTGCCTGCACCCGGCGGCGCAACGAGCACAGCCGTGCCGTGCCGCGCCAGGGCTTCCAGCAGATCGGAGATGGCGGCATCAACCGGGAAGGTGGTTTCTGACCGCTTCATACGATTCCCGATCCAGGATACTGGTTACCGGAAACCGGCTTGACAGTCTTCAGCAACGACAGCGTCGGCTTCCACTTCAACCAGCCATTGCGGATTGACGAAACGGGTGATCTGCATGATCGTGTCGACGGGTTTGGCCTGTCGGCAGAATTTTGCGCGCACATCGATCACCGACTTCCAGTCATCAATGTCTGTCAGAATGATACGGGTGCGCACCACATCGTGCCAGCCCGAACCCGCCCGTTCCAGCGCATCGCCGATGATTTCGAAACAGCGTTCAGCCTGGCGGCCGGCATCTCCTATGCCGACGGTTTTTCCATCGGCGCCGACAGGCGCCGTGCCGCCGATGGTGATATAGGGACCGACGCGCACCGCGCGCGCAAAACCGACGATCTCCTCCATCGGATTGCCGTTGAGCACCAGTTCCCGCTTCATTGCCTGCCTCCATTTGGGTTGTTGCCGGGAACAGTATTTGAGATTTCAGCGCAGCGATACGGCTTTGGCAATCCGGATTCAATTTCCGCCAACGCCATCAAGCTCGATACAGGGGCCGCCGGCGGCCTTCGCATCGGCGGGATCGTGGGTGACCAGCAGAACCGGAAGCTGGCGTTTGGCGGCCTCGGCAAAAACCAGCGAACGGACCTGGCCGCGCCGCGCGGTATCGAGCTTGGAAAACGGCTCGTCAAGCAACAAAGCGCGCGGTTCCGACAACAGGGTCCGCATCAGTGCGACACGGGCTTTCTGGCCGCCGGACAGGGTTGCCGGATCGCGGTCGGCAAACCGGTCGAGACCGACATCGGCCAGCGCCTGGTGAACAGCCTGTTTTCGCGCCGCCGCGCCACGGACGGAGGGATGCAGGCCGAACATCAGATTGGCGCTGACGGACATGTGCGGAAACAGCAGCGGATCCTGAAACAGCAGCCCCATGCCGCGCCGTTCCGGCGGTTGGGCGGTCACGTCCTTGCCGTCCAGCAGAATGCGGCCTTCGGCGCTGAAGACCGGATCGAGAAAGCCGGCAGCGAAAGCCAGAAGGGTCGACTTGCCGGACCCGGACGGCCCCATCACGGTCAGCACTTCGCCGGGCGCGATCAGCCTGTCAACGGCGACAAGCGGCCGGCCGTCGAGCGCAATGACAACGCGGTCGAACTGGAGGCCGCCTGAAGCGGTAGTTGAAATCATCAGCTTGCCCGCATGTCCTGACGGTTTCTGAACAACAGCGCCGGAACGATGAGCGCTACAGCAAAGCCGATAAACGGCAACACGGCCTGGAGCAAGGCCGTGGCGCCGATGATCCGCCGGTCGCCGCCGGATGCAAGTGCCACGGCTTCGGTTGTAATGGTTGGCCAGCGGCCTGCACCGATCAGAAGCGTCGGCAGATACTGGCTGATGGAAACGGCAAATCCGACGGCCGCGGCGGTCAGCACCGGGCGGACCAGCATTGGCAGGCGAACCCGCCAGAAAATAGCGTTGGCATCATGGCCAAGCGCCCTGCCCATATAACCGAAACGGCTGTCCCAGCTGCGCCAGGGATCGGCCAGCGACAAGAGGACATAGGGAAAGACAAAAACCAGATGGACCAGCACCAGAGCGGCGAGCGTACCATCCATGTTGAAACGGGTCAGCACGATCTGCAATCCGAACAGAAACGCAATCTGCGGCACAAGCAGCGGCAGATAGAGCGCCACAAGCGCGCGGATGGTCGGCGTGCGGCCGACACGGGCTTCATATTCCAGCGCGCCGAGCGCCAGGATCGTGGCGATCGCGCTTGAGGCAAATCCGATCAGCATGGCATTGCCCATGACGCTGGTGAGCAGCGGTATGGTGCGCATCCAGGTCTTCAGGCCGAACGATTGCGGCAAAAGATCGGGGAACCGCCAGAACCCGGCAAACGACCAGATCAGCAAAATGAAAATGCCGGCGAGGATCGCAGCCGCTGACAATGACGCAGCGGCAGCGGCTACATGCCGGGCGATCCAGTCGTTGCGGCCGCGCCATCCGGACAACCCGCCGGATCTGTCCAGCCGGACGATCAGCCGTTCCGCCAGCCACCACAGGACCAGAGCCGCAAATGTGACGCCCAGTTGCAGGACGGCGCCGGCGGCGGCGACAAAACGCATGGCGAGATCCGGATCGGCCTGCCATTCGACAATCCGTACGGCAAGCGGCGGCGGCGTTGTCGGTCCCAGAATCAGCGCCACATCGACAACGGAAGACGCGTAGGCGATGACGGCAAAGATCGGCAGGCGGATCTGACGGTAGAGCGGCGGCAATATGGTTCGGGCAAATCCGAGCATCCGGCCATACCCCAGGCTCGCGGTCAGCTTTGCCATCTGGGCGGCGCGCACCTGCGGCAGGGCCGCCAGTGTTACCAGCAGCAGAAACGGCACTTCCTTGGCGATCAGCCCGGCCATCATCGACAAAGCAAAGCTGTCATGGATGATCAGAAGGTCCGGCGGACGCTGCCAGCCGGTGAGCCAGGGCGAGAACAGCCGCGCCAGATATCCGGACGGCGCAATCAGAAACGCCAGGCCAAATGCGGCAGCCGCGTGCGGTACGCTGAGCAGGGGCGAAATCAGCCGTTCGAGCACGCGAAAGGCGCGGGTTCCGCGCCATCCGGCAACAAAGGCCATCACCAGTACGAAGGACACGCTGGTGGTTACCAGACCTGCGCACAGGCTGATCAGACAGGAGCGCAGAAGCCCCGGCGTGGCGGCCAGATCCTGAAACGGCTGCAGCGAAAAATCAGTCCCGCCAAGCACCGGCAGATAACCCAGCGCCGGCAGCGCGGCACCCGCAAGGCCGGCAAGCACCGGGCCTATCAGGACGAGAAATGCGGCTGCCGGAAGCAGCCGCAGCAATCCTGGATGATCCCCGCGCGAGACCAGCAGCCCGGCCTACTGGCTGGTGCCGTACCGGCGGGCCCATTCCGCCTCGATGCGCTTGACCCAGGAATCGTGCGGTTCCGGCAGCACCGGGCCAAGCTCTTCCGGCTTCAATGTCGCGATACCGAGATCAAGGCTTTCAAAGCGCGCGCGGTCTTCGGCGGGCAGTTTTTCCACCGCCAGCACAGTCGGATCGCCCCAAACGGCGGCATCCTGCTTGCGGACCTGGGCTTCAGCCGACATCATGAAATTGGCCAGCACCATGCCGCCGGCCTTGCCGTTGGCATTGTAGGGAACGGCGAGAAAGTGGGTGTTGCCCAATGTGCCGCCGTCGAACACGAAACTGCGCACACTGTCGGGCAGTTCATTGTTGGCGATGGCGTTCGATGCGGTTGCCGGATTGAACGCAAAGGCGATCGCCACTTCATCGTCGGCCAGCAATTGCCGCATGGCGTTCATGTTCTGCGGATAGGTGCGGCCCTTTCGCCACAGATTGTCCTTTGCCGCGTCGAGCCAGGCAAACAGCGGGTCGGTGGCAGGGCCGAAATTTTCATCCGTCGCCGGCCCCTGCAGAACCGCCGCATCGGGCGTCAGATCGATCAGCAGCTGTTTGAGAAACGACGTGCCGATGAAATCGGGCGGTTGCGGATAGGTGAAGCGGCCCGGATTCTCGGCAATCCAGCGGCCAAGCGCCTCGGTCGATTTCGGCGGGTTTTCTAGCCGGGCGGTATCATGGAAGAAAATCATCTTGGCCATGCCCCAGGGTGCCTGCAGGCCGTCGACGGGAACGGTGAAATCCACTGCCACGGACGGCTTGTTTTCCACATCGACATATTTGTAGCTCGGCAGGCGCGTCGCCCAGGGTTTCGGCAGCAGCAGGCCTTCGCGTTTCATGGCGGCAAAATTTTCGCCATTGATCCAGACCAGGTCGACAGCGCCGCCCTCGTCGCGGCCGGCCGCCTTTTCCGTCAGAACCTTGGAGACGACCGACGCCGTGTCATCGACCTTCACATGAACGACCTTGACGCCATAACGCGCTTCGACCTGGTTGCCGGCCCAGGCGATATAATCATTGATGATCGGCTCGCCGCCCCAGGCGTGGAAGTAGATCGTCTGGCCTTTTGCTTCCGCCAGCACCGCATCCCAATTGTCCGGGTCCGGATCAGCGGCGCGGACCGGCAATGCGGCGGCGGCCAGCGCGATCAGGCCGGCAGTGAATTGTTTCAACATGGTTTTTACTCCCTCTGTGGCGCCCTGATGCAGGCGCTTCTGTTGAAGTTCAATCGACAATTTCGTGAACACGGGCGCACTTTGCCGCACATGTCGCACGATATCAGCCCGGCAGGCTACCGGGATGGTCAGGCTTTGCTCAGCGGATACAGGCAGTCACCGGTTCGCATTTCAGAGCCCCCTGTCCGAACACCACGCCTTCGCGGCGCGAATCCCCGCCGCCGGCCAGATAGGGCGCACCGCTTTCCAGCACTGAGACCGCAGGAACGTCGTCGCCCCAAAGGGCAATGGCATGAAGCCCGGAATTGAGATCACGCACATTGACCTTGTAACCCAGCGCCTCCAGCGCCGGCCGCATCAACTCCGCCGCCGTACCCTTCTCCAGATCATAAGTGCCGAAGCGATTGGCAAGATGCGGCATGTCGATGGCGGTCTGCACATCAAGCCGCCAGTCCAGTATGGCGATCAGGGTTTTGGCGACATAGGGAATGATGCGGCTGCCGCCGGGCGAGCCGACGGCCAGGACGGGCGTGCCCTCCTGCAGAACGATGGTCGGCGCCATCGACGAGCGCGGCCGTTTGCCGGGTTCCACCCGGTTGGCGATCGGCACACCGTCCTTGTGGCTGCGGAAGGAAAAATCCGTCAGTTCGTTGTTGAGCAGGAAACCCGCGACCATCAATCTTGACCCGAAGCCATTTTCGATCGTCGTCGTCATGGAGACGATGTTGCCGAACTGATCCTGGATGACGAAATGGCTGGTCGACGGCAATTCGATCGCCTCGTCGTCGGCAAGATCAAGTGCATGATCCCATTCAGGCGTGCCGGCCTCGATGCTTTCCAGCGCCCTGTCGCCACGCAGCAGCTCCGCGCGGGCGGCCAGATAGGCCGGATCGAGCAGGCCCTTGACCGGCATCGGCACGAAATCACTGTCGGCCATGTAGCGGCCGCGGTCGGCAAAAGCGAGGCGCGACGCATCGCCGATCAGCCGCCAGGTCTGCGGGTCGTCCGGCGACATGGACGCCATGTCGAACGGCTGCAGCAGACCGAGAATCTGACCGACCGTCAGTGCACCCGACGATGGCGGGCCCATGCCGCAAACCTCGTAGATGCGGTAGGTCACGCAGACAGGTGCGCGCTCCACGACCCGGTAATCGGCGAGATCGTCAAGCGCCAGAACGCCGGGATTGCCATCGGCATTCTGGACCTTTTCAACAATCATTTCGGCCAGCGGCCCGGAATAAAACGCGTCCATGCCGTTTTCCGCCAATGTCGTCACGGTCGCGGCATAGTCCGGATTTTTCAGGACGACGCCAACCCGAAGCGGTTCACCGGCAGGGCCGAAGAAATAATCGCGCGCGACAGGATCGGTCTTCAACCGGTCACCGTCCTCGGCGATCAGTTCGTTGAGGCGGGGCGACACGGCAAATCCGTTTTCTGCCCTGGCGATCGCCGGTTGCAACAGGTCCGCCCATTGTGCCTTGCCCCAGCGGGCATGCATTTCGGCCAGAAGTTTCGGCGTGCCGGGCACGCCGACGGACCGGCCGCCGACGACGGCGTCGAAAAATTTCAGCGGTTCGCCGCTCTCATCCTGGAACAGCGTCGGCGTGGCGGCCGAGGGCGCGGTTTCGCGGCCATCGAGCGTTGTCAGCCTTTTTGCCTCTGCATCCCAATAGACCAGGAACGCGCCGCCGCCGAGACCGGACGATTGCGGCTCGACAAGGCCGAGCATCAATTGCACGGCGACCGCCGCATCCGCGGCCGTTCCGCCGGCGGCCAGCACTTGCGCACCCGCTTCGACGGCCAGCGGATTGGCAGCGGCGATCATGGCGAATTCGGCGGACACCGGCAGCCGTTCGGCCCTCACGGCCAGCGAGCCCGCCTCCGGCGCAACACTATCGGCAGCCTGCTGGGCATTGGCTGGAACACCAATCGCGGCAACGATCAGCAAGATCAAGATCATCAAGGCTCTGGAAATCATCGTTGCCCTCCCAGGTCGCAAATTTCACAAGGCAGTGTAGCAAATGCTGTCGATGCTTGCACGTGGTTGCAATATCCGCTCATGGCTGACCGAAAATGCCATGCGATCGCAGCGCAGGCACAGGCAGACGCGGAATTCGGTGCCGGGTTTGTTGATTGACAGGGATCAACGCCTGCCATCTCGGGCCGCGCTATAATTCAACAGCCGGAGTTCCGGCCAATGCGGTGATTTGACAACGGACACACAAAAACGGGGATCGGAGACTGAACCATGGGACAGGAAATCAGATCTGACTATAGCGTTTCGCCAACCTGCCGACCGGTTGTTTCGAGTTGTTCTGGCGCAGCCGTGATGACGATGATCATGGCGCTTGCATTGACCATACCGGGTGCAGGCCCTGGCTATGCCGCCGACCGGGAGGACGAATCCTATCATCAGGACTATATCTACGGCGCACCAGCGCAGCCGACCGATGCCTGGATCATGTCGCGCGGCGGCCGTCTTTATGACAATTGGTTCAGTGCGCTGGACGCTGACGAACCGGAAGGCACGCATCCCGCATGGCCGGCCAGCAATGAGAAATCGGGTGCGGTCACCTGGCGCTGCAAGTCCTGCCACGGTTGGGATTACAAGGGGGCTGACGGCAAATATGGCAGCGGCTCATACAAGACCGGTATTGGCGGTGTTCTGCCGTCGGCCGGCAACAGCGTCGACGCCATCAAAGCACGGATGATGGACGCCACCCACGGATTCACCACCGACATGATTCCGGACGAGCAGATGGCCTATCTGGCAGCCTTCGTTGCCGGTGGTCTTGATGACATGGATGCTGTCATCGATTCAGCAAGCGGCGACGTCAAGAATGGAAACTCGGATCACGGCGCAGCCATCTTCCAGACCACTTGTGCGGCCTGTCATGGCTTTGACGGCCGGGCGCTCGACTGGGGCGATGACAAGGAACACGGTTATGTCGGCACGGAAGCAAACGCCAATCCGTGGGAAACCCTGCACAAGATCCGCAATGCCCATCCGGGCGTGGAGATGATCTCGCTGCGGGCGATGCCGATGCAGGATTCTATCGATCTGCTCGCGTATGCAAGAACGCTGCCGGCTGAATAACGCCGGCTGGAAGAGCACCGCCAGTCTGCAGATGAAAACGGGCGGCCCTTGAGCCGTCCGTTTTGATATTTTCAGATCGAGCAGTCTAGCCGCCGAACATCTTTTTCAGATTGTCCAGGCCGGCCTGATAGACGCCCTGCATGACCTTGACGGCTTCGTCCGCAGAACCGACCGGATCGAAGTCGGACGACCATTCCACCTCGGCTTTGCCGTCGGCGCCTTCGACTACCCGCAGCGTGCTGGTGTAATTCATGACCGGCAGCGGCCCTTCGAGAATGGAATAGGTATAGCTCTGCCCGTCTTTGGAGGCTTCCAGTTTCTCCACAATCTCGCCGCCGCCAACCAGGTGAAGGCGGCGGACGCTGCCGCCGTCTTCCAGTTCAGACCGTTCCACGGCAGGATGCCAGTCCGCCATCGCGTTGAAATTACCGATCGTGTCCCAGACCTGCGCGGTCGAAGCTGCAACCGGTATCGATAATTTGACATCTGCCATGGTGTTTCCTCCTAAACGATAATTGCTTTGCCCATATTGCCGGCCGCGCGCTGAGCCATCACCTTGATCAGGTTGGCGCGGTATGCGGCAGAGCCGTGAATATCCGACATCAGTCCGCCGGCGTCTACGTTGAGGGCGGAAAGCGCATCGGCCGATATCGCACCGGCAAGGGCGCTTTCGGCATCCGCCAGGCGGAATACGCCATCGGAGCCGGAACCTGTCACCGCCACACGGACGCCATCGCCATGTTTGGCGATGAAGACGCCGGCCATGGGATAACGCGAGGCCGGGTTGCGGAACTTCCCGTAACCGGCTTCCGCCGGCACCTTGAAGGTGATCTTGGTGACGATTTCACCGTCTTCGAGGGCGGTGTCATAAAGGCCCGTGAAAAAATCATCGGCGGCGATGGACCGTTTATCGGTATGGATGGTCGCCACCAGCGCCAGGGCGGCACTCGGGTAATCGGCCGCCGGATCGTTGTTGGCGATTGAGCCGCCGATCGTGCCGCGATGACGGACCTGGCTGTCGCCGATTGAGCCGGCTAGATCGGCAAGGGCCGGGATAGCACTGCGAACGGCGGGCGATGCCGCCACCTCAGCGTGGGTTGTCAGCGCGCCGATGGTCAGCGTATCGCCGGACTGGTCGATGCCCGTCAGTTCGGCGATCCGGGTCAGATCGATCAGATCGGATGGCGCCGCCAGGCGCTGTTTCATGGTCGGGATCAGTGTGTGACCACCGGACAGATAGGCCGCATCGTCCGCGCCGGAAAACAATTGCGCGGCTTCTGCAAGGCTTGAAGGCCTGTGATAGTTGGTTTCATACATTGTCGGTTTCCTTCAAATTCTCTGTTCGCCGCCTTCGATCCGCGACGGATCGAAGGCTGATTGAACGTGTTACCTGCTGGCTGCCGCCCAGACTTTTTCAGGCGTGGCCGGCATCGAAAGATCATTGTTGCCGATGGCATCGGTGATGGCGTTCATCACCGCCGGCGGCGAACCGATCGCTCCGGCCTCTCCGCAACCCTTGATGCCGAGCGGATTGCCCGGGCACAGGGTTTCCGTCGTCGATACCTGGAACGATGGAAGGTCGTCGGCGCGCGGCATGCAATAATCATTGTAGCTTGCCGTCACCAACTGGCCGCTCTGATCGTAATGAGCGCCTTCCAGCAAGGCCTGGCCGACACCCTGGGCGATACCGCCATGGACCTGGCCTTCGACGATCATCGGATTGATGATCCGGCCGAAATCGTCGGCTGCGACGAACTGGACGATCTCGACATGGCCGGTTGCGGGATCGACTTCCACTTCGCAGATATAACAGCCGGCCGGGAAGGTGAAGTTGGTCGGATCGTAGAACGCCCCCTCCTTCAGGCCAGGCTCCATGCCTTCGGGCAGATTGTGCGCCGTATAGGCCCCGAGGCAGACCTCGTGCCAGCCGAGTTTCTTGTCGGTGCCGGCAACGCTGACCTCGCCGCCTGAGATTTCGATATCGTTCTCAGACGCCTCAAGCAGGTGGGCGGCGATCTTCTTCGCCTTGGCTTCAACCTTGTCGAGCGCCTTGACGATGGCCGACATGCCGACCGCGCCGGAGCGCGAACCGTAGGTGCCCATGCCGAACTGCACCTTGTCGGTATCGCCGTGGACGATCTGGATGCTGTCGGTCGGCAGGCCGAAGCGGTCGGAGACCAATTGGGCGAAGGTCGTCTCATGGCCCTGGCCGTGACTGTGCGAGCCGGTGAGAACCTCGATCGTGCCGACCGGATTGACCCGCACTTCGGCACTTTCCCAAAGACCGACGCCGGCGCCCAGAGACCCGACCGCTTGGGAGGGTGCGATGCCGCAGGCTTCGATGTAACACGACATGCCGATGCCGCGTTTCATGCCGCGGCCTTCGGCTTCCGCCTTTCGGGCCGGGAAACCGTCATAATCGGACGCCGCCATGGCGGCACTCAGCGAGGCTTCATAATCGCCGGCATCATAGGCCATGATCACCGGCGTCTGGTGCGGGAACTCGGTGATGAAGTTTTTCCGCCGGAGTTCGGCCGGAGACACACCAAGCTCTCGCGCGGCCGTTTCCATGATCCGTTCAACCAGATAGGTGGCTTCAGGACGCCCGGCGCCGCGGTAGGCGTCAACCGGAACCGTATTGGTGTAGACGGTGCGGACATTGCAGTGAATATTTTTGATATTGTACTGGCCCGACAGCAAGGTCGCGTAGAGGTAAGTCGGCACCGAAGACGAAAACAGCGACATGTAGGCGCCGAGATTGGCGATCGTATCGACCTTCAGCCCGACGATCTTGTTGTCGGCGTCAAAGCCGATCTGCGCGGTCGATACATGGTCCCGGCCATGGGCATCGGTCAGGAAGGCCTCGGTGCGGTCCGACGTCCATTTGACCGGCACGCCGGTTTTCTTCGACGCCCACAGGCAGACGATTTCTTCCGGATAGATATAGATCTTGGAGCCGAATCCGCCGCCGACGTCAGGAGCGATCACCCGCAGTTTGTGTTCCGGCGCCACCTGATAGAAGGCTGAAAGGACCAGTCGCGCCACATGCGGGTTCTGGCTTGTCGTCCACAAGGTGTAATGCTCTTCAGCACTATCGTAGACGGCCAGCGCCGAGCGCGGTTCCATCGCATTGGGCACGAGCCGGTTGTTGGTGATTTCCATTGTCGTGACATGGGCGGCACCGGCAAGGGCGGCATCGGTGCCGGCGCCGTCACCGATTTCCCAGTCATAAATCAGATTGTTCGGCGCTTCAGGATGAAGCTGAGGCGCGCCGGCTTCGAGCGCCTTGGGTCCGTCGACGACGGCCGGCAGTTCCTGCCAGTCAATCTCAACTTTTTCAGCAGCGTCGCGGGCCTGGGCCTGGGTCTCGGCAACGACGACTGCAACCGCCTGGCCGACATGGCGGACGACTTCAGAGGCCAAAGCCGGCCACGCGCCCATGTTCATCGGCGTGCCGTCCTTGGAATGGATCATCCAGCCGCAGATCAGGTTGCCGATGCCGTCGGCGGCAAGCTGTGTGCCGTTGAGCACGCCGATCACGCCGGGCATGGCTTCCGCTGCGGAAATATCGATCGAACCGATCCTGGCATGGGCGTGCGGCGAGCGCACGAATGCAGCGTGGCACATGCCCGGAACCGTCTTGTCATCGGTATAGCGGCCCTTGCCGCTGATAAATCTCTTGTCTTCCTTGCGCAACACCCGTGCGCCAATTCCTTCTACACCCATCGGGTTTCCTCCTGTAGTCGTTCGGCTGCGCTGTTGTTGATGATTTTCCGCGCGCCGGTCGAAATTGAATTAATGACGGGTTCAGCCAGCCATCTGGTTTGATGCGGCAACGATCGCCTTGACGATATTGTGGTAACCGGTACAGCGGCAGATATTGCCTTCCAGCTCTTCGCGAACCGTCGTTTCGTCGAGATTGCCGGCGCCGTGGCGGTTGATCATGTCAACGGCCGACATGATCATGCCCGGGGTGCAGAAACCGCACTGCAGCCCGTGATGCTCACGGAACGCCGCCTGTACCGGATGCAGATCGCCGCCGTTGGCGAGACCTTCGATCGTCGTCACCTCGGCCCCTTCGGCCTGGACCGCCAATGCGGTGCAGGATTTGACGGACTTGCCATCAATATGAACGACACAGGCCCCGCACTGCGACGTATCGCAACCGACATGGGTGCCCGTCAGGCCCAGTTCATCGCGAAGAAACTGCACCAGCAGGGTGCGGTCTTCGACGGATTTGGAGACGGACCTCCCGTTCACCGTCATTGTTACATTCGCCATTGGTTACTCCTCCAGTTTTGTCTTCATGTGCCCGGTCAGAAAATCAGATAGAACAATATGATGGCCGCCAGCACCAGCAGGCCCCAGACGATCGGTCCGCCAAGGGTTCCGGCCGCGGCTTCACGCTCCAGGCTTTCTTCCGCCTTGTGAGCCGCATCGGAAATCTGGTGCGCAGCGTCGGCCACGACGTCCTCGGCGCCGTGGAGCGCATCGGAGGCGGCATCTTCCACCTTGTGCATGGCAGCGAATACAACGCCCTCTTCTTCACTTTCAGCCGCTTCAGAAACGGGCTCGGCCACGTCGCCGCCTGCCATTTTCACGAATTTTCCGAAGAACTGGTCGGCCATCTTCCGGGCCGTGGATTCAATCAGCCGGCCGCCAAGCTGAGCCAGTTTGCCGCCCACCTGGGCGTCTGCGGTATAGGTCAGGATTGTCGCATCGCCGTCTTCGGCCAGATCGATATCGGCGCCGCCCTTGGCAAATCCGGCAACGCCGCCCTTGCCTTCGCCGGTAATGGTGTAACTTGCCGGCGGGTTCATGTTGCTGAGCGTCACAGCGCCGTTGAAGGTCGCCTTGACCGGGCCGATCTTGGTGGTCACCTTTGCCTTGAAGGCTTCCGGACCGTCCGCCTCAAGGCTCTCGCAGCCCGGAATGCAGGCGCGCAACACGTCGGCATCGTTCAGCATCGCCCAGACCCGCTCCCGCGGAGCGGCAATCTGATACTCACCTTTCAGCTGCATCCGACAGGCACCTCCTCTATCGGTCATCGGCCCCTAAGATTCAGGACGAACTGTCCGGCAGTTGCCGTACCGGTATTTTTTTTGATAGTGCACACCAGTGGGGCGCTCGGCAACACTTTGCGTGCAATTTTCGCTGTTAAGCCATTCCAAAGACAAACGTGTTGCTGGCCGAAGATACACTTGTCGCTGGCCTTTCGAACGGAAATCATTATGAGTTCCGCCGACAAATCCAAAAGGCGCGTTCCGCATGACACTCGACGATCAACTCCCCATTGATCAGCTTCCAGACGAAGCCGCCAGGCTGGTTGAGGCTGCCCTTGCCGGCGGCCAGGCCGTGCTGGCCGTCTACGCAACCGAATTTACCGTCGAGACCAAAAGCGACGACAGCCCGGTCTCCCAGGCCGACCGCGACGCGGAGATTGTCATATTGGAGCATCTGGCGCGGCAGTTTGAAGGCATACCGGTTGTTGCCGAAGAAATGGCGTCGGAAGGAAAGATTCCCGAATGCGGCGATACATTCTTCCTGGTCGACCCGCTCGACGGCACCAAGGAATTCATTCGCCGCAATGGCGAGTTTACTGTCAATATCGGCCTGATCGAACATGATGAACCGGTCGGCGGCGTCGTACTGGCGCCGGTTCTCAAACGCATCTTTGTCGGCTGGCGCGGCAGAGCCTGGTCGGGGACCGTTGACGAAGCCAGCACAAATGTCACCAGCCTGACGCCAATCCGCACCCGCAAGAGCGCCGCAGCGCCTGTCGCGGTGGCCAGCCGGTCTCATCTGACGCCGGAGACGGAACAGATGCTGGAAGCGGTCGGCGCCGGCGAGCGGCGGTCGATCGGCTCGTCGCTGAAATTCTGTCTGGTTGCCGATGCCGAGGCTGATTTTTATCCGCGCATGGGCCCGACCATGGAATGGGACACGGCGGCAGGCGATGCCGTCTTGCGGGCAGCCGGCGGCCGCGTCGTGACTTGCGACGGCAAAACCCTGATCTACGGCAAATCCAGTGTTGCCGGGATGCGGCCGTTTGAGAATCCGTTTTTCATCGCCACCGGTGACGAAGCCCTGCTCGCTGCCGCCGTTGCGCAAGGGGCCTGACTGACCATGCCGGTGCCTGAGCGCCAGAATGCGCCGCTGCTGCTGGAAACCAGAGGCCTGGACGATTACAGCCTGGTCGACAGCGGCCACGGCCGGAAGCTGGAGCGTTTCGGCCGGATAACGCTGATCCGGCCGGAAGAGCAGGCGATCTGGGCGCCGCGGCTTGATGACAGCGTCTGGGCCGCGGCTGACGCAACGTTCACCGGCGATACGGAAGAAGAAGGCGCGGGGCGCTGGAAACGCCGGAACGGACAGGGCGATGAAGACTGGATCTGCCGTCATGGCGATCTGCGTTTTACCTGCCGCTTTACCTCGTTTCGCCATGTCGGCGCGTTCCCGGAGCAGGAAGCCCACTGGCGGCTGATGCAGGACCGTCTGCCGGGGATGGGCGACAGTCCGCAGGTGTTGAACCTGTTCGGTTATACCGGATTGGCCTCGCTTGTCGCTGCCGGCGCCGGCGCCGGCGTCACCCATGTTGACGCCTCGAAAAAGGCGATTGCCTGGGCGAAGGAAAATCAGACGCTGTCCGGCCTTGATGAAAGCCCGATCCGCTGGATCTGTGACGATGCGATGAAATTCGCCGCCCGCGAAGTACGCCGCGGCAGGCGCTACCAGTGCATTCTGCTTGATCCGCCGAAATTCGGGCGCGGTCCTAAAAACGAGGTCTGGCGGCTGTTCGACGAATTGCCGCCGATGATCGATCTGTGCCGCCAGCTGATCGATCCTGAAGCCGGCCTGATCCTTCTGACCAGCTACGCCATCCGGTCGTCGTTCCTGATGCTGGAGGAGCTTTGCCGCGACAGCCTGCTTGCGCCGCTGGGCGGCAGGCTTGACAGCGGCGAACTGGTGCTCGTCGGCGAAGACGGCAGACGGTTGTCGACATCGCTGTTTGCGCGCTGGTCGGCGGTATGAGCCGGCGGCGCGTGATTCCGGCGGATGCCGAGTTGGGCCGCCAGGCTGGAAAAGCGATGTGTCCCGGGACACACCAACTGATGCGCTGAAAGGATATCCCGTGCATCGCTCAGGTGACAACAAGGTCGGCAGCTACCGCAAGATCACCAGCGTCTCAAACCCGCTGGTCAAGGATGTGCGGGCGCTGCACCAGAAGAAATTCCGCGATGCCGGCAAACAGTTCCTGGCTGAAGGCCAGAAGCTTGTGCGCGATGCGATCGAGGCCGGCTGGGCGATCCGCACCCTGATCTATGGCGCGCAATCGGTGGACGATCCGGCGATCGGCGCGCTGGCGGCCCGCACCAAGGCTTCCGGCGGCATGGTTCTGGAAGTGACCCGGCAGATCCTGGAGAAGATTTCCCGGCGCGACAATCCGCAATCCGTGCTCGGCGTGTTCGAGCAGCGCCTCGGCAAGCTTTCCGATGTCGGCCGTGACGGGCTCTGGGTGGCGCTCGACCGGGTGCGCGATCCCGGCAATCTGGGCACCATCCTGCGCACCTGCGATGCGACAGGTGTTCAGGGCGTTGTGCTTGTCGGCGAGACCTGCGATCCGTTTTCCGTTGAAGCCGTCCGCGCCACCATGGGGTCGCTGTTTCACGTGCCGCTGGTGCGGGCCGGCGAGAGCGCGTTTCTCGGCCAGGCCGGCCTTGCGCCGGCGCGCCTTCTGGGCACCCACCTTGACGCCAGTATCGACTACCGCGATGCCGATTATGCGCAACCTCTGATCCTGTTGATGGGCAACGAGCAGCAGGGGCTGACGGCAGCACTTGCGGCAGCCTGCGACCAGACCCTGCGCATCCCGATGACGGGCCGGGCCGATTCGCTCAATCTCGCGGTTTCCACCGGCCTGATGATCTATGAGGCCCTGCGCAGGCAATTGCCCAGGGCCGACGATGCGTAAACGCCCTATACAGGCATGCTCTGGCGATATATTGGATATCAAAAGCAACGAGAGAGCGGGAGAGCGGCAATGACTTTGCCGAATTCAACGGCGAAAACCGTCACCATATTCGGTGGCTCCGGCTTTATCGGTCGGCAAATCGTCAGGCTTCTGGCAAAACAGGGCCATCGTATCCGCGTGGCGGTGCGACGGCCCGACCTTGCCGGTCATCTGCAGCCGCTGGGCGGCGTCGGCCAGATCCAGGCGATGCAGGCCAATCTGCGTTATCGCTGGTCGGTCGACCGGGCCGTGCAAGGCGCCGATGCGGTGATCAACTGCGTCGGCATCCTGGCTGCATCCGGCGGCCAGCGCTTCGACGCAGTGCAGGCCTTCGGGCCGCGGGCCATTGCAGAAGCGGCGCGGGCGCAGAATATCCGCAATGTGGTGCATCTTTCGGCGATCGGCGCCGATTCTACCTCCAATATCGCCTATCTGCGTTCCAAGGGCGACGGCGAGGCCGGGATGCTGGAAACAGTGCCGGAGGCCGTGATTCTGCGGCCCTCGATCCTGTTCGGGCCGGAAGACGGTTTCTTCAACCGGTTTGCCGCCATGGCCGGTCTTTCCCCGGCGCTGCCGTTGTTCGGCGGCGGACACACACGCTTCCAGCCGGTCTATGTCAGCGACGTTGCAAACGCTGCGGTAAAAGCCGTAAACGGTGAAGCGAAACCGCGCTCTATCTACGAACTGGGCGGCCCCGAACAGGTCACCTTCCGCCAGTGCATGGAAATGATGCTGGAGATCATCGGCCGCAAACGCCTGCTTGTGCCGGTGCCGTTCGCCGTCGGCAAGATGATGGGCAGCGTGCTCGGGCTGCTGCCGAAATCGCCGCTGACCCGCGATCAGGTGCGGATGCTGGAGATCGACAATGTCGTTTCCGAAGCGGCCGAAACCGAAGGCCGCACGCTTGCTGGCCTGGGTATCGAGGCCACGGCGATGGACGTCATCCTGCCGACCTATCTGATGCGTTTCCGCGAGCACGGGCAGTTCGCCCGTACCCGTTTAACATGAGGCCCGTTTAACGTGAAACATCTTCTGAACCCTAGCCCACAAGCCACAGGCCGATCAGCCCGGCCGTGCCGACGAAAATGCGCCACCAGGCAAACGGTGCGAAGCCGTGCCTGGAGATGAAGTCGAGCACGAAACGGACAACGACGACGGCGGCAATGAAGGCGGCGACGAATCCCACGGCAATCGTCGCCGCATCGTCGATCGACAGCACATTGCGGTTCTTGTAGAGATCGTAGGCAAAGGCGCCGGCCATGGTCGGCATGGCAAGGAAAAACGAAAATTCCGCCGCCGAGCGCTTGTCGCAGCCCATCAGCAGCGCGCCGGCGATCGTCGCGCCGGAGCGTGACACGCCGGGCACCAGCGCCAGGCACTGGAAGACGCCGATCTTGAACGCCAGCCCAGGCGGATAATGCATCGCATCGGTGTGAACCGGATCGATTGTCATGCGGTCGACAAGCGCGAGCAGAACACCGCCGGTGATCAGGGTCACACAGACCAGGGTCGGGCTTTCAAACAGCACGGTCTTGATGAAATCATGCGCCAGTACACCGACAAAGGCGGCCGGCAGAAACGCCAGCAGCACCGACAACACGAACATGCGCGCCGGGCGCTCTCGCGGCAGCGCAATGGCGACGGTCCACAATCTGGTGAAATAGATCGACAATATCGCCAGGATGGCACCCAGCTGGATCAGCACTTCAAAGGTTTTTCCCGGCGACTGAAAACCGAGAAAATGCCCTGCCAGCAGCAAATGACCGGTTGACGAGACGGGGATAAATTCCGTTAAACCCTCCAACAGACCGAGAAAAACAGCCTGGATTATGGTTTCTTCTTGCATGCATGCCCTCACAATGCCCGAATGCCGCCCGATGACGTGTTTTCAGCGCGAATCGGCTAATCACCGGCACGGGCATACCATGATCCGGCAGCGGCATCGTCTACCACGGCACACTAGCGAACGAATAATGAATCCAGGGCACCCATGATCAGGCTTTATCATTACCCGCTCTCCGTCAGCTCGCGCTTTATCCGGCTGATTTTAAGCGAATGCGAAATGACTGCTGAACTTGTCGAAGAGCGGCCATGGGAGCGGCGCGAGGATTTCCTGATCATGAACCCGGCGACCACGCTGCCGGTGCTGATTGAAGATAACGGCCCGCCGGTTGTCGGCGCCTGGCCGGTGTCGGAATATCTCGACGAAACCCGCGGCTTTGCTCTGGAGGAGCGCCGGCTTTTGCCGCCCAATGCCGACCAGCGGGCGGAAGTCCGCCGGCTGACGGAATGGTTTCTCGTCAAGTTCGATGCCGAGGTGACCGATTATCTGGCGGAGGAAAAGGTGATCAAGCGCGAGCGCGCCAAATTCGGCGGCGGCGGATCGCCCGACTCCAGCCTGCTGCGCGCCGCCCGCGCCAATATCAAGCCGCATCTCGGTTATATCAGCCATCTGATGGTGGAGCGGAAATGGCTGGCCGGAGACCGCATCACCTTTGCCGATCTGGCCGCCGCTGCGGCCCTCTCGGTGGCCGATTTTCTCGGCGAGGTGCCGTGGTCCGATGCCGGCGAGGTCAAGGACTGGTATGCGAAAATGAAATCGCGGCCCTCGTTCCGCACCCTGCTGGCCGATCAGGTGCGCGGCGTCAGGCCGCCCGACCATTATGGAGACCCGGACTTCTGACCCCGCAGGCGCTGCGCACGTTTCTGGACGATCTTGCCGCCGATGAAGGTTTCTCGGTTCTCGGCGTGACCCATCCCGATGCGATCCCGGAGGCTGGCGGGCGGCTGCAGCAGGCGCTCAGCGACGGCCATCACGGCACCATGGACTGGCTGGCCGACACCGCCGGTCGCCGGCAGACGCCAACGGCTCTGTGGGCCGACGTCAAATCAATCGGCATGTTCGGTTTCAATTACGCCCCCGGCAGCGATCCGATGGCGAGCCTTGCCTTGCGCGATGCCGGCACGATCTCCGTCTATGCCCGCAACCGGGATTATCATGACATCATCAAGGGCGCGCTGAAGCGGATCGGCAGCCGGTTTGCCGCCAGGGCCGGCGCAGACCTGAAAGTGTTCGTCGATACCGCGCCGGTGATGGAAAAGCCGCTGGCGGAAGCGGCGGGGCTCGGCTGGCAGGGCAAGCACACCAATCTGGTGAGCCGGGATCTCGGATCATGGCTGTTTCTCGGCGCATTGTTCACCGACGCCGTGCTGCAGCCGGATGCACCGGAAACCGATCATTGCGGCACCTGCCGGGCCTGCCTCGACATCTGCCCGACCGACGCCTTCCCGGCGCCCTACCGGCTCGATGCCAGGCGCTGCATCTCCTATCTGACGATCGAGCACAAGGGACCGATCGAGCGGGCGCTGAGGCCCAAAATCGGCAATCGCATCTTTGGTTGCGACGATTGCCTTGCCGTCTGTCCGTGGAACAAGTTTGCCGAGGCCGGACGGGAGGCGAAGCTTGCCGCCCGAGACGATCTCAACGCCCCGCCGCTGGCCGAACTCTGCCGGCTTGACGACGGCGCATTTCGCGCATTTTTTTCCGGCTCGCCGGTCAAGCGGATCGGCCGCGACCGGTTTGTCCGCAATGTGCTGATCGCCATCGGCAATTCCGGCAAGGCATCGTTCAAGGCAGACGCGGAGCGGCTTGCCGGCGATGCTAACCCGCTGGTGCGCGGCATGGCCGTGTGGGCGCTTGCACAACTTGCGGAGGCGGCGGACTTCCGCCACATGGCGGATCGGGCGATGCCCGGCGAGCACGACGAGGATGTGCTGGCGGAGTGGCAGGAAGGATTGAACGCCATATGAAACTGTTATGCTTCGGCATGGGTTATTCGGCGCAGGCGACAGTGGCGTTGACCGCTGCAAGACTGGCGCATGCCTGGGGCACGGCGCGATCCGAAGGCAAAGCCGCCGCCATCGCCGCTCTTGGCGCGACGCCGGTCATCTGGCCCGGAGCGACCGGCGGCGACACGATCGAGCGCGCGCTGGCGGAAACCAGCCACGTCCTGGTCTCCATAGCGCCGGATGACGACGGCGATCCGGTGCTGAACGCCTGGTCCGCCGCACTGGTGCAGGCCCGGCCGGAGGCTATCTGTTATCTCTCCACCGTCGGCGTCTACGGCAATCATGACGGCGCCTGGGTCGACGAGACAAGCGAATGCCGCCCGGTGTCAGCGCGTTCGCGCCGCCGGGTCGCGGCGGAACAGGCCTGGGCCGATTTCGGCGACAAGGCTTCGATCCCGGTGTCGATCATCCGGCTCGCAGGCATTTACGGACCCGGCCGCGGCCCGTTCCAGAAGCTGAAATCGGGCACCAGCCGGCGGATCATCAAACCGGGCCAGGTGTTCAACCGCATCCATGTCGATGATATTGCCCAGATTGCCGGGGCTGCGCTGATCCGGCGGGCAAACGGTATTTTCAACGGCGCTGACGACGAGCCGGCGCCGCCGCAAGACGTGATAACGTTCGGCGCAGACCTGCTCGGCATCGAACCGCCGCCTGAGGTGGCCTTCGCAGACGCCGACATGACGCCGATGGGGCGCAGCTTTTACAGCGAAAACAAACGGGTGAAGAACGAGAAGATCAAGCGCGATCTCGGCATCAGTTTGATCCACCCGACTTACCGGGAAGGACTGCGCGCTATTCTGGCGGCAGAACGGGAATAAACCGGGCGGCGCCGGGCCCCAGCTGAGCATTGACCGCGTTAGAAAAAATTTAGTCAGCTTGCAGGAAACGGGTTTGCAGCGTCGCCCCACCCGGCCTTCGCTTCGGCAACCCTCGCCACAAGGGGCGAAGCGCCGGCAGCCTCTGCTTGCACAGAATCCTTTCCTGTTGCCGTCAATTTCCAAGCAGGAACTCTCCCGTTGATCATCAGACGCCTTTTACCCTCCCCCTTTTGGCGAGGGCCGGCGCAAACGGTTCTGCAAAGCGGAGACGAGCACCGATCAAGCAAAAAATCCAGCCGATCAACCGGATCGCAGGCCGACGGAATCTTCTGCCCGGACAAACAAAAAACCCGCGGCGTTTCCGCCGCGGGTTTGATCTTGTCAGTGGGGTGACGATCAGCTTTCGCTGTCGTCCTCCTCTGCAGGCGCTTCGTCGGTATCGCCGCGGTCTTTCAGGGCGGCGCCGAGAATATCGCCAAGCGAGGCGCCGGATGCCGACGAACCGTACTGGGCAACCGCCTCCTTCTCTTCGGCGATTTCCAGCGCCTTGATGGAGAGCGTCAGCCTGCGGGTCTTCTTGTCGACATTTGTCACCCGGGCATCGAGCTTGTCGCCGACGGCGAACCGCTCCGGACGCTGCTCTGAACGATCGCGCGACAGGTCCGCACGGCGGATGAAGGCGTTGAAGTCGGAATCGGCCACCTTGACCTCAATCCCGCCATCCTTGACGCCGACCACTTCGGCGGTGACGACAGAGCCCTTGTTGACGCCGGCAACGGCATCGGTGAACGGATCGCCGCCGACCTGCTTGATGCCAAGCGAGATGCGTTCTTTTTCGACATCGATGTCGAGCACGACGGCGCTGACCGTCTGGCCCTTTTCAAAGTCTTCGATGACTTCGTCGCCGGACCGGTTCCAGTCCAGATCGGACAGGTGCACCATGCCGTCGACATCGTCATCAAGGCCGATGAACAGGCCGAACTCGGTCTTGTTCTTGACCTCGCCCTCGACTTCAGTGCCAACCGGATGGGTTTCGGCAAACGCCTCCCACGGATTCTGCATGGTCTGTTTCAGACCGAGCGAAATGCGCCGTTTCTGCGGATCGACCTCAAGCACAACCACTTCCACTTCCTGGGACGTGGAAACGATCTTGCCCGGATGGACGTTCTTTTTCGTCCAGCTCATTTCAGAAACGTGGATCAGCCCTTCAATTCCCGGCTCCAGCTCAACGAATGCACCGTAATCGGTGATGTTGGTGACCCGGCCGGTCAGCCTGACGCCCATCGGGAAGCGCGCTTCGATACCGTCCCACGGATCGGACTCAAGCTGCTTCATGCCAAGCGAGATGCGGAAGGTTTCCGGATTGATGCGGATGATCTGAACCTTGACGGTTTCGCCGATCGCCAGAATTTCGCTCGGATGGTTGACCCGCCGCCAGGCCATGTCGGTGACATGGAGTAGACCGTCAATGCCGCCAAGATCGACGAAGGCGCCATATTCGGTGATGTTCTTGACGACACCATCGACCTGCTGGCCCTCTTTCAGCTTGCCGACAAGCTCAGAGCGCTGTTCGGCCAATGTGTCTTCCAGCACCGACCGGCGGGAGACAACGATATTGCCGCGCCGTTTGTCCATTTTCAGGATCCGGAACGGCTGCGGCGTGCGCATCAGCGGACCGACATCGCGAACCGGGCGGACATCCACCTGGCTGCGCGGCAGGAAGGCCGTTGCGCCATCCAGATCGACGGTGAAACCGCCCTTGACCTGATTGAAGATCTCGCCTGTCACCGTGTCGTTCTTCTCAAAGCTGACTTCCAGCCGGACCCAGCTCTCCTCGCGCCGCGCCTTGTCGCGCGACAACATGGCTTCGCCGAGGGCGTTTTCGACACGTTCCAGATAAACTTCGACTTCGTCGCCCGGTTTCAGCTGGCCGTCCTTGGCCTTGGCGCCGAATTCTTTCAGCGGAACGCGGCCCTCAACCTTGAGGCCGACATCGACAACGGCGAGATCTTTCTCGATCGCCACCACGGTGCCTTTGACGACTGTGCCTTCGAGCACGTCGTGAGAGGCAAAAGATTCTTCGAGGAGGGACGCAAAGTCCTCCCTGGTCGGTGTTTGCAAATTCATTGATACTCCTGATCGGCAGCCCGTCGCCTCAACAACCCGTCGTGCCGGATTCATCCGACCGGGGCCCGGGAATGTGCTGCCGCTTTGTGCCGTTCGTTAGCGTTTCATTTGCCGCCATCAGCCTGCCGCTTTTTCACGCGGTTCGGCACATCAGAGGCTGATGGGCGACGGTTCGTTTACGGGCGCTGGCCTCGGCAAGCCGATGATAATGTCCAAACGGTCCGGAAACGGGGTTTCTATAGCCATTTCACGCGCCGACCGCAAGTGCAAAGCGTGCAAAAGCATGAGCGCCGTTCCGGTCGTCGCGTTACTGAAATGCGCGAATTCAGGACCGGTCGACAATCGTGTCGATAATCTCCCGCGCTGCCTGAAAGGCGGCATCGATGCCGATATCGGTAGTATCGAGAATATGGGCGTCGTCGGCAACCCGCAGCGGCGATTCAGTCCGGTTCAGATCGCGCTCGTCGCGGCGCTTCAAATCCTCCAGCACGGCCTGGAAATCCGCCGCCTCGCCGCGCGACAGGATTTCTTCGGTGCGCCGGCGCGCCCGCTCCTCAGGCGCTGCGCTGACATAGAGTTTGACCGCCGCGTCCGGGCAGACCACGGTACCGATATCGCGCCCGTCCAGCACTGCGCCGGGCGGTTTTTCGGCGAATGCCTGCTGCAATTCGACCACGGCGCGGCGGACCTCCGGCATGATCGCGACACGCGAGGCTGCTTCGCCGATCTCGTGGCGCGACAGCGTTTCGCGGTCCAGGTCTCCCAGATCGATGGTCCTGGCGCACTCCAGTGCGCCCGCCTCGTCGTCAAACGGCAGGCCGCGGGCGATCATTTCGGCGGCAACGGCACGATAACTCAGGCCGGTATCCAGGTGCCGCAGGCGGTAATGCGCCGCCAGGCGGCGGGCGAGCGTCCCCTTGCCGCTGGCTGCCGGCCCGTCGATCGCGATGATCAGCTGCTCGCTCATCAGGCGGCAGCACCTGTGGCGGAGAACTCAGCGCCAAGTCCGGTCAGAATGTCGGTGAAATTGGGGAAGCTCGTCATGATCACATTGCCATCGTCGACGGTAACCGGCTGATCCGCGGCAAGCCCCATAACGAGAAAGCTCATGGCGATGCGGTGATCGAGATGTGTCGTCACCGTGCC
Source organism: uncultured Afifella sp. (assembly GCA_947259045.1). Taxonomy (GTDB): domain Bacteria; phylum Pseudomonadota; class Alphaproteobacteria; order Rhizobiales; family Afifellaceae; genus CAMYKZ01. The sequence continues at coordinate 16,316 of CAMYKZ010000014.1, read as the reverse complement.
GCCGCCGCGGCAGACGCCGCCGGTCACGCTGAGCCAGTCGGGGCCCTCGGAATGTTCGACATGGTTGGCTGCCAGCCCGGCGGCCACCGCCGCCACACGGTCGGATTCCTTGATCCGCATTTCCGCCAGCCCCTGCATCAGGGTTTCGCCCCTGGCAAAAGCGGCAGCCACGGCCAGCACCGGATATTCGTCGATCATCGAGGGCGCGCGTTCGGCAGGAACAGTGACGCCGCGAAGCTCAGAATGGCGCACCCGGATATCGCCAATGGTCTCGCCGCCGGAAAGCCGCTCGTTCTCGATCACCAGATCGGCCCCCATCTCCTGCAATGTGGTGAACAGGCCGGTTCGCGACGAGTTGAGCAGGATCGATTCCAGCGTCACGTCGGACCCTTCCGCCAGAAGTGCGGCGACGATCATGAACGCAGCCGAACTGGGATCGCCTGGAACGGTAAACGCCTGCGGGCTGAATTTCGGCAAACCCTGCAGCCGGATGATCGTTTCGCCCTCGCAATTGACTTCGGTTTCAATATCCGCACCGAAACCGGCCAGCATGCGCTCGGTATGATCGCGGGTCGCCACCGGTTCGATCACCGTCGTCGTGCCTTCAATATTGATGCCGGCCAGAAGCACGGCGGACTTGACCTGGGCTGAGGGTACCGGAACCCGGTAGCTGATCGGCGCCATCGGATCGGCGCCGCGGATCGTCAGCGGCAACCGCCCGCCGGTGCGGGCGATGACGTCGGCGCCCATATCCATCAGCGGCTCCAGCACCCGGCCCATCGGCCGGCCCGACAGCGAAGCGTCGCCGACAAAGGTGGTGGCAAAGGGATGGGCGCCGGCGATGCCGATGCACAGCCGCACGCCGGTGCCGGCATTGCCGAAATCGATCGGCTGCTCCGGCTCGAGCAAACCGCCGGGACCAAGCCCGTAAACGTGCCAGCATCCGTCCTTGCCGCGTTCCACCGTCGCGCCATAGGCGCGCATCGCATCTGCGGTATTGAGAACGTCGCCGGATTCCAGCAGGCCGTCGATCCGGGTTTCGCCGATCGTCATGGCGCCGAACATCAAAGCGCGATGGGAGATCGATTTGTCGCCCGGAATACGGATGCGGCCCTTCAGCGGACCCGATCTGAGCGCCGACAGGGGTGAAGGGGAAGCGTGGTTCATGCCTGGCCTTAATAAATACGTCAGTTGATGGCGCCGGAGGCGTCCGGTATTCCGGTCGCCCGCGGATGCGATTTTCGGGCTCTGGCCTATCACAGGAAGATCGCAACGTCACGATATCGTCCACATGGTTGAAAGAACAAATTGACAAGCGGCTTTTCGGATGGCTAGGGACACGTCGATTACACATTAGAAGGCTGGCACTGTGACTAAACCGGAATTGGGAACCAAACGCGTCTGCTTGTCATGCAGCGTCAAGTTTTATGATCTTCAGCGCGATCCGATTATCTGCCCGTCCTGCGGGGAAACGTTCGAAGTGGCGCGCACACGTGCTGCCCCTGTAAAGGCTGCCAAGCCGGCGCCGGCGCCGGCTGAAAAGAAGAAAGTCGAGGAACCTGAAGCGGAAGCGGAAGCGGAGACCGCTGAGGCTGAGGTCATTTCGCTGGAAGACGCCGAGGATGACGACGACGACGATGTCGGCGATCCGAATGTCGACGATGACGATGACGATGACGACGATGTGCCGGATCTGCCGGATCTGCCCGACGACGATATTGAAGACGATGACACCGACAGCGACAAGTTCCTGGAAGACGATGACGACGACGATGACAATGTCGCCGTCATTGTCGGCGGCGCTTCTGACGACGATGATACCTGAGGCAAGTCGGATTTTGTGAAAAAGTTCCGCAGCCGGGACTTGCATTTGCCGCGGCACGGGCATAGGTTCCGCGCCGCGCCGGGCGGATGCCCGGCGCAATAATCACTATCCGGGCCAGACGGTCCGGCTGATACCGGACCGGATCAGATAATATCCGGTTCCATGGGGCCATAGCTCAGTTGGGAGAGCGCGTGAATGGCATTCACGAGGTCGTCGGTTCGATCCCGTCTGGCTCCACCATTTTTTCAGTGACTTAGCTATTTCCGGACAATCTGGAAATTTTCTACCGTTTTGTGCCCTGCAACAGCAGGCCGTTTTACCCCGACGGCGAGCGCCGCGAAACAAATCCGCTTGGCCCGATTCATCTACCCCGGCATTACGCCTGACACGACAAAACTCGGCATTGGAATCGCAAGCATGCCCCCTTGCTCGAATTCGGCCATTGCGGCGGTGATTTCGGCCTCGATCGCCGCTGCCGCTTCTATCGTCTGTTGCCGCATCATGATTGGAGTCCTGACGCTGAACCGCAAGAATTCGTCCCAAAAACCGTCAGCTGACCCGTGGTATATACTCGGCACCGGCGTTACTTCAATTTCACGAAAGCCTACCGTGGAGAGGGCCTGCCTGCATTTCTCGGTATCCGAGAAGGCAAATGCGTCAGGCGAAGGTGGTATCCGGCTCATATCGGCATGCTTCAGGATGGCGCCAAAGACCCGTTCAAACAGGGCCGATTCCTTCGGTGACGCCCACTGGCTGAAGGCGTAGCGGCCGCCGGGTTTCAGAACGCGAAAAGCTTCGCCTAATGCAATCCTTGGATCAGTAAAGTGGAAGACACCGAAATTGCATATTGCTGCGTCGTAGCTGGCGTCCGGCGCGTCCAATGCAAGGGCGTCGCCTACCCGGAAGTTAAGCCGAGGAAACCGCTTCTTCGCAGTGGCAATCATCGAGGGCGCAAAATCGATACCTTCCGCGATTGCACCGATAGCGTCTGCGGCACCTGCCGCAAATCCAGGACCGGTACAAATATCGAGAACCTTGATGCCAACGCGTGCGCGGATGGAAGCCAGCAAAGCTGGAATCGCCTGGGTCGTAACACGTGCTGTCAGACATTCATAAGATTCAGCGCGCTCGTCCCAACCTTCAAGTTCTTGCGTGCGGAATTCTTCAAAAGACATTTCGTCCCCCGCAATATTCGGTCCGTGTCCGATGTTATAAAGTTTGCTCTGCCGCTACAGAAAATGCAAGGAGCGCGGACCGTCGATTTGCGGCAAGGCCAATCGTCTCGGATTACACCCGAGGCAAATAAAAGAGCTATGGGCCAGAAAATTCGGAACCGACGGATAGAATTGACTGGTAGGGACACGGCCTACATCGACGTTTACACAGACAGACTGATCGAGCGGCTAACAGCGTGATACCACACGACCGGCGAGGAGGCGTCGAGACAAGTCGACAAGTGGGAAGGTAATCCGGTCCTGCCAATCGATTTCGCCGAGCTGCGTCCGAGCACCGAAAGCTGAACTGTAAACGCCGCTGGCAGTCGATCACGGCCTGCATCGCCGGAAGGCCAAGGTCAGGGCCAATTCATTTCAACAACAACTCCGAGCCCAGACCGTGCATACTCCGGGATTTGTGCTAAATTGATGCTGGCGACAAGTCGCGCGATTGAGGCAATTGTGCGCCGAATTACGGCATACTGCGAGGCCAGAAAATGATCATGCGGATATTCCAGGTTGTTACACGGCCTGGGAAAGAAGTTGAGTTTTCAAAGTTCTTCCATGAGACCGCAATTCCGATGATGAGAAACACAGAAGGCATCTTGTCGGTGCTGCCTGGCGCACCGAGACCGGACAGCCCCAGGAGTTTCAGCTTCGTTATGGTCTGGAATGATCTGGATGCCCTCAAGGCATTTGTTGGCGAAGATTATCAAAATCCGCACATCGACCCAGCGGAGGCGGAGCTGGTCGAGTCTCGCTCGATCATGCACTATGACCTCGTCGGGGACTGATAGGCGAAAAAAACTGATACCGATGGGGGAAATGATGGCGACTGCAGCGCTCCAATACCCGGACGCATTAGTCTCTTGCGACTGGCTGGAGCAGCACTTGGACGACCCGAATCTGCGCCTTTTTGACTGCTCTACTCAGCTTATCTTCTCAGATGACGGCGACCGACCCTACCGCGTCGTGAACTGCCATGAAGAGCACGAATCAGGGCACATACCAGGGGCGGGTTATTTTGATCTTCAAGGTGATTTTTCCGTGCCGGACAGTCCGTTTGCAATGACATTGGCTGATCCGGAAACAGTTTCCAAAGCCTTCGCGCGAAACGGCGTCGCCGATGGCACGCGTGTTGTAGTCTATAGCCGAAGAAGCGTATCCTGGGCGACGCGGTTTTGGTGGATGCTGCGCTGGCTTGGCTTCGACAATGCTGCGGTGCTGGACGGCGGCTACGATAAATGGATTGCTGATGGGCGAAGAATCTCGACCGACTCCAGCACGTATCCCGCTAGAGAATTGTCGGTTAATCTGCGCCCGGATCTGTTCGTTGGCAAAAAGATTGTTCTGGACGCCATAGATGATCCTGCGACCTGCACGATAAACGCCCTCGGCACTGACATCTTCTCTGGAAAAAATTCGCGCTACGGGCGGCCTGGCCGAATACCCGGAAGCGTGAGTGTCCCACAAGTCTCATTGCTTGATCCGCAGACGCTGGAGTTCCTGCCAATGAAAAGAATTACCGAACTCTTCGCAGCCGTTGGGGCGGATCGGGCGCAAAACCACATCAGCTATTGCGGAGGCGGCATCTTCGCAACCGTGGGCGCATTTTGGCTGCACCAACTCGGCCACCAGAACATCGCGGTCTACGAAAACTCGATGAGTGAATGGGGGTCTGATGAAAGACTGCCAATCGAACGCGACTGATACTTTCACGATCTGGCCATCTCGAATGGCGGATTTGTCTGGATTGTGTTGAAATCGATAAATCGAAATCCGATTCCGGTAGGCGGTCTCGTGTGAAATGCGCTTCTAATTTTTCCCCCGCAAAATCACCTGGCGGACTTTTTCAACACTATCTCTGCGTAGCCGCCCTTCGTCTTGTCTCGGATTGGCGGGTCCTGCGGCGCTGACGGGCGTGAAAGGTGCTCGAGGCAGGAAGTGCGGTGAAATTGGTTCTGGCCCTTGCGAAAGGCTCGACAATCTCCGCCTGCATCTTGAGGTGCTGGAACATGCAATGACGGCTGACGAAATCGCCAGCGCGCAAGATCTGGCGCGGCAATGGGCGACGGACCATCAAAAACAATAAACCCCTGATATTGCAGCCATCTTGAAGATTCGCCCGTCGGCAACCATATAAACCCAGAAGGCGCCGGATGCCCGATGCGGGTCCGGGCGGACAAGGTCGCTTGCTGAAGGGCTTTGGATATGACGAGACCGACTGTATTTTCCAGCCCGTTTTTGCTGGGTTTCGAGGAGATCGAACGCACTCTGGACCGGGTGTCTGCAGCCGCGTCGGATGGTTATCCACCCTACAATATCGAACGCATCGGCGCTGCCAACGGAGATCAGCCCCGCATCCGCATCGTGCTGGCCGTTGCCGGCTTTTCGCGTTCGGAAATCGACATCAGCGTCGATGACCGGGAACTGACGATCAGCGGCAAGCAGGTCGACGACGGCGGGCGGGATTATCTCCACCGCGGCATCGCCGCACGCCAGTTCAAAAGGACATTCGTGCTGGCCGACGGCATGAACGTCACCGGCGCGGACTTGAAGGACGGTTTGCTGGCGATCGATCTTGTGCGCCCCGAACAGGGCCGCAGGGTGCGCAGGATCGAGATTTCATCCGGCGAATGAACGCTGCCCATTGGAAAATCAGAACGGAAGACAGACCATGACCGAAGATCAATACGAAAAGATGCCTCCTGACATATTCGAGCAACTGGGCGGCGGCCATATCGCCTATATCAAACCGGTTCGATCCGATGACGTTCAGGAACTGTTTCCGGGCGCGCCTGAACTGGCGCCCGGACAGAAACTGTGGGCGCTGCTCAACGCCGATGGCACACCGATCCTTTTGACCGACACGCGATCAGCGGCGATCGCCAAGGCGATGGAAAACGACATGCAGACGCTCAGCGTCCATTGACGGAGAGTCAGGCAGCCGCGTGAGGCTGATCGGAGGAACTGATCAATAGCGCATAAAGCGCATCGGCGTTGTCGGTGGCGCGGAGTTTTTCGGCAACCTGTCCGTCACGCAACAAGCGGGCGATACGGGCGAGCGCTTTCAGATGATCGGCGCCGGCGCCCTCAGGCGCCAGGAGAAGGAACACGAGATCGACCGGCTGGTCGTCCAGCGCGTCGAAATCGACCGGTTTGGCAAGCCGGGCGAAAACGCCGACGATCTTTTCAATGGAGCGCAATTTTCCGTGCGGGATCGCCACGCCGTTGCCGACACCCGTCGAACCGAGCTTTTCACGCTGCAGGATGGTGTCGAAGATCTCGCGCTCAGACAGACCGGTAAGACGCGAAGCCTTGCCGCACATTTCCTGAAGCAGCTGTTTCTTGCTCTGCGCTTTCAGGGCCGGCATGACCGCATTTTCAGCTATTAAATCGCTCAGATCCATGGAACTCGCTCTCGCTGCATTTCGTGCCCGGCGTCATCGTGCGGCGCCGGAAAGTGCCCTAATCCGACGATTCAGCCAGGGAGGGGTCAACCCAGCCGAAATGGCCATCCGGCCGCCGGTAAACGACATTGATCTCGCCGTGGGTCGCATTGCGAAACACCACCACCGGCGCGTCCGTCATATCCAGTTCCATCACCGCATTGCTGACGGACATGGTGTGGATCGTGGCGCGGGTCTCCGCGACAATCGCCGGAGCCCAGTCGTCCATCACTTCGGAATCTTCCGCCGGCCCTTCAAGAACAAAAGCGCCGACATTGTTTCCTGCCCGCCCCGACTGCTTTTTGTGATCTTTCAGCCGGCGTTTGTAGCGACGCAGCCGTTTCTCCAGCCGTTCGGAGGCCTTGTCAAAACTTGAATGGGCGTCAACGTCGCTGCCGCTCGCCTCAAACACCATGCCGGTATCGAGATGAACGGAACATTCGGTGCGGAAATTCCGCCCGGATTTGGACAGTGTGACATGGCCGGAAAAGCCGCCATCAAAAAATTTGCCGACGGCATCGGTGATTGCGCTTTCGGCACGGGTGCGAAGCGCCTGCCCGATATCGACGTTCTTGCCCGATATCTTCAGAACCATGATTAAGATCGTCCAGTGGTTGTTGCATTATTCCAGTCAGATTCGCCCGTTTCAAGGCGACGATCAATGCGAGGCGGACGTTTAATCTCCGCGGCTTCGCAAGTCAATGGATCACCGCCGCGACTGTGGATGCCGCCGGCTGTCACTCTGCCGCAAGATCCTGCCGTTTCTGCCGCCTCCGTTGAACCGAAGACGAGATTTTCAGCAGATCACGGTATTTTGCAACTGTTCGCCGGGCAATGACAATCCCGTCCTTTTGCAGCAGATCGACGATCGCATCGTCCGACAGAATGGCATCGGCCGATTCGGCGTCCACCAACTGGCGAATCCGATGTTTGACGGCTTCCGACGAATGATCGCCGCCGCCGGTGCTCGACATGATCGCGGTGGAAAAGAAGAATTTCAATTCAAACAGGCCGCGCGGGGTCGCCATATATTTGTTTGCCGTTGCCCGGCTGACGGTCGATTCGTGCACCCCGACGGCATCGGCCACAACACGCAGGTTCAGCGGTTTGAGCCTGGTGACGCCGTGGCGGAGAAATTCATCCTGCTGGCTGACGATTTCCCCCGCCACCTTGAGAATCGTGCGGGCGCGCTGGTCCAGGCTTTTTTCCAGCCAGCTTGCCTGCTGCATGCAGTCGACAATATATTTCCGGTCCTGCTTGCTGCCGGTGTCGGCAATCTGCGCGTAATAGCTGCGGTTGACGAGAACGCGCGGCAGCACCTCGTCGTTCAGTTCGACTGCCCAGCCGCCATCGGGGGCCTCACGCACCAGGATATCGGCGACAGCCACGGCAACGGGATCGTGGCCGAACGCCAGTCCGGGTTTGGGATCAAGCGCCCGGATTTCCGCCAGCATCTCATTGAATTCTTCGACACTGACACCGCATTGGCGCTGCAGCGCAGACCGCTCGCCGGCTGCAACCATCGCCAGATTGTCGAGCAGGGTCTGAATTGCCGGATCCAGCCGGTTGAGATCCGCCAGTTGCAAGCCAAGGCATTCGCCCAGCGAGCGGGCAAAGACACCGGTCGGCTCGACCGCCTGACACCGCAGCAGAACCTGCTCAACATGCTGCTCCGGCACTGCAAGATCCCGGGCAATGTCGGCAACGGCAACCGTCAGATAACCGGCGGGATCGAGGTGGGACAACAGGGAGAGGGAAATGGCATAGTCGGTCGGATCCCGCATCATGGCCTGGATCTGATCTTCCAGGTGCCCGCTCAGGCCCGGTTTTGCTGCCAGCGTCGCCTCAATGTCGGGCGTAAATTCATCATGGCCGGATCCGGACACTCCGGCGGCGCGTTCGCGAAGCGGGTCCCGGCTGACTGCCTCAGACCCCGGATCGGTATCCGTGCTTGAAACGTCCAGATCGGCCGAACCTGTCGTTTGGTCCGATCCGATAATATCGGTCATATCAGCGACAACCGGCTCGTCGACCGGCTGATCGGCCGGACCGGTTTCGGCAGCTGCGCCGTCGGCCTGTGCCGAACTGCCATCTGCCGCGCCGTCGCCGTCATCTGCGCTGGCGAGAAGCGGATTTTCGGCCAGTTCCTCCTCGACAAACCGGTCAAGCTCGACAGCGGACATCTGCAGCAGACGGATGGCCTGCATCAGTTGCGGCGTCATCGTCAGCGACTGGCTTTGTTTGACCTGGAGCTTTGCCGACAAGGCCACGGGACACCCCCACCACTTCCTCGCACACCGGGACACGATGCGACCCGGGCACCGGCGGCTCAGGTTCGATCGGACTCCGGTTGGCCCGACTCTTGCATGAAATCGGGTGTCAGGTGAAGTATCTTGCCCGGCGTCATCCGGTTAACGGTTAATGTCAACCTGTCCGCACCCGTCATGGCGCCGCAAAACCCGGCTCAGAGACGGAACTGTTCGCCGAGATAAACCCGCCTGACTTCCGGGTTGGCGACGATCGCCTCCGGCTGGCCCTCTGTCAGCACATGGCCGGAATGGATGATATAGGCGCGGTCGATCAGGCCGAGGGTTTCGCGCACATTATGGTCGGTGATCAGAACGCCGATGCCACGGCTGGTCAGATGACGGACAAGGACCTGGATGTCACCGACGGCAATCGGATCAATGCCGGCAAACGGTTCGTCGAGCAGCATGAAAGCCGGCCGGCTGGCCAGCGCCCTGGCAATCTCGCAGCGTCTGCGCTCGCCGCCGGAAAGCGCAATGGAGGGGGATTTCCGCAAATGGTCGATGCGGAATTCCTCAAGCAGGGAATCCAGTTCATGTTCACGCGCCTTGCGGTTCGGTTCGACGATTTCCAGCACGGCGCGGATATTGTCTTCAACATTCAGGCCGCGAAAAATCGACGCTTCCTGCGGCAGATAGCCGATGCCCATCCGGGCCCGCTGGTACATCGGCAGCGAGGTCACATCATGTCCGTCAAGCTCGATACGGCCGGCGTCGGGCCTGATCAGGCCGGTGATCATATAGAAGACCGTCGTCTTGCCCGCGCCGTTCGGGCCAAGCAGGCCAACCGCCTCGCCGCGGCGAAGGGCAAGAGAAACATCCTGCACAACCGTCCGGCCCTTGAAGGCGCGGCGCAAGCCGCGGGCAACGAGCCAGCCTTCGGATTGTGATGGCGTTTCGTCAGCCGGCGCGCCGGCAGACAGCCGGACGCCCTGCCGGTCATCGGCAGGCCGGGTCATATGGGTCACAGGGCGATCATCGTTGTGCCGGTTCAACTGTTCTGTTCCGATCCGCCGGCGCCAAGCCCGGCATGGTCAAATATACCGCTTCAGGATTAATGAAAATCCGGCCGTCCGGCGCCGGGCCTACTGCCGCGCGCTCAACTCATTTGCGCTTCTTTTCAGCCGGATTGATCACCGTCTGAACCCGTCCGCCGGCTGACGATCCACCGCCGCTCATCCGGGCTTTCTTGGCTTTCAGGTCGACGACCAGAAGGTCACCGCGAACAACGCTGTCGCCTTCCGTCAGTATCACATTGCCGGTCAGGGTGACCAGATCCTTGGCCATTTCAAACAGCGCCTTGTCGCCTGATGCGGTCTGTTTTCCAGACTGAACAGTCAACGGCCCGGCCGTTTCGATGCGGTCAACGCCGGAGCCCGGGGCGCCGCTGGACGCCTCGCCGAGATAATGGACCCGCAATTCGGCGGTCTTCAGAAGCGTTTCGCCCTGCCGGACGCGAACATTGCCCTTGTAGATGGCAATCTTCTCTTCGTCGCGGACCTCAAGCCGGTCAGCCTCGATCTGAATCGGGTCGTTCGACGTCGACGAAAAACCTTTAAACGCCTTGCTCGCGTCCTGGGCCGCCGCCGGCGCCAATGACATGACAAGCGACATGGCAAGTGAAAGAGCCAGCATGCCGGCCTGGAAACCGGTCCGGGCCATTGTCATCATTGCTCGGAATTCATTCATTTCGGCGCACTCTCTATCAGCTCGTTAATCGATTGCGGCGTCTCCGCTGCGTCTTTCGTCTTCTTGCCCTCGCCTTTTGCGGCATCGGCAGGACGTTTTGGCGGCATCAGGTGGGATTCAACCCGGCCTTCCAGAACAACGACCTTGCCGCCTTCGCTGACGGACATGGTATCGCCGGTAATCTCGCTGTCCTGATAGCGGATGGTCACCGGGTTTTTCGACTTCAGCGTTCCCGCATCCAGGTCAATATCGGCATTTTTCATGCTGAGCTTGTAGCCAAATGTCGAATCCACCTTGATCGGACCGATCAGTTTCAGGGTACTTGTCTTGTTGTCATAGTCTCCGCCTGCGGCAGTGATCGTTGCCGAACCCTTGTCCGGCAGGGTGATTTCGGCACTGATATCGTTCAGCCGCACCTCATTTGGCGTGGTGATATTCTGGATAGCGGTATCCGCGGATACCTGGTAGCGCCGATTATCCTTGTCGAACCCGGTCAGGGTCGGCCGTTCCATGACGATACCGTTGCCGGTGATCGACGTGCGGGCAACGGTGATATTGAATTGCCCGGGCGTGAATATCCACGACAGGGCAATCAGCACGCCGACCGCCAGAACTCCGGATGCCGGCAGCATATACCGCAGCACCCGCACCAGCAGACTATGCCGCCGCGCCGAGCGATAGGCCTTGCGGCGAATGTCGCGCTCGCTCGCCCGGCCATCCGGGCCGGCTGAATATGCGTCTAGTGGGCTATCGGCAAACGTCAATGCGGCTCCTGCTTCGTTTCTTCAATCGGCGCCATATCTTCAAGCGCGGGCAATACAGCCTATATGTGCCCGTGTGGCGCAGATTGCACGTACCAATTCGCTATAGCGGAAATACCGCCTATTTGCACACCGGCGGCTGTGCGGCCGCACAGAAGCAGCGGATCCGCTTTACGAATGAGCAAAAATATCCGTCTCGTCCCATCCCAGCAGATCAAGCCGGGCCCGCATCGGCAGAAACGAGAAACAGGCTTCTGCGACCTCAAGCCGGTTCTCGCGTTTCAGGCGCTCACTCAGAATGTCTTTCAGTGCGTGCAGGTGCAGCACGTCGGAGGCGGCATATTCAAGCTGTTCCTGGCTCAGCGTGTCTGCGCCCCAGTCCGATGATTGCTGAACCTTGGACAGTTCAATGCCAAGACATTCACGCACCAGTTCCTTCAGACTGTGCCTGTCGGTATAGGTCCGCACCAGCCTTGAGGCGATCTTGGTGCACCAGACCGGAGAAACGTCGACACCGAAGGCATGTTTGAGAACGGCAATATCGAAACGGCCGAAATGAAACAGTTTGAGCACCGCCGGATCCGCCATCAGCGCCGTCAGCATCGGCGCGTCTTCCTGCCCCTTGGCAATGCGCACCACATCGACGGTTCCATCGCCCGGAGACAGCTGAACGACACAAAGCCGGTCGCGATGGGGCTTCAGACCCATGGTTTCGCTGTCCACCGCCACGCTGTCGCTATAGTTGGAAAGATCGGGCAGATCGCCCTCATGAACCCGGATTTCCACGCCTCTGGCCTCTTTCATGTTTTGCCTACCTGTCATTATCGGCACAAAACTAACAAATTGTGGATGCGTACGAACAGTAAAATCCGGGCCAAATGGCGGCAGAACCGCCAATCCGTCCCTTGCGCGGCATCCGGCGTCGCGCCATGATTGCCGGAAAGTCGCAGCGGCAAGGCAAATAGGCACGCAAACAGCATGACATTCAACCGGCAGCATAATGACAGTTTTCGGTCCCCCCGATGACAGAAAGTTCTGCCATGAACCGCTCGATCCTGTGTTTCGGCGATTCCAACACCCATGGCACGCAACCGATGCAGCACCTGGACGACAAGCGCCGGATGATGCCGGGCGAGCGCTGGCCGGGCCGGATGTCAGCGGCGCTGGGCCAAGGCTGGCAGATCATCGAGGAAGGCCATCCGGGCCGCACCACTGTCCATTCCGACGCGGTGGAAGGCGCCCATAAAAACGGGCTTGCGGCGCTGCCCGTCGCGCTTGAGAGCCATACGCCGATCGACATGGTGATCGTGATGCTGGGAACCAACGATCTGAAGGCGCGGTTTGCGCTGCCGGCGGGCGATATTGCCCGCTCCCTCAGCCGCCTGATCCTGACCGTTCTGGCCAGCGATTGCGGCCCGGCGCGCAAGGCTCCGGCGATGTTGCTGATCGCGCCGCCGCCGATCCTGGAAACCGGCTGTCTGGCGGCGATGTTCGCCGGCGGCGCGGAAAAATCAGCCCTGTTCGCATCGCTTTACTCCGCAATTGCCGAGCGCCACGGCATTGGCTTCATCGACGCCGGATCGGTCATCCGGTCAAGCCCGGTTGACGGTATCCACTTCGATCCGCCGGACCATGCTAGGCTTGGCACGTTCGTTGCTGACCATATCGGATCGCTGCCGTTTGCTGCCGGTTGAGCGCTCGGGCCAAAAGCGTCGTGGCGAATGGCACGGAATCTCGGCACTATCGCGGCATGATTGCCGCAGAATGATATATAGAACGGCTGACCTAAACCGACTGAAAGAGGCTGAATGATCATGACACGCCGATTGCACTGGGCCGATTACCGCACCACCGAATTCGGCGAAATCGATCCGGCGAAGACCATCGCCATCCTGCCGACGGCTGCGATCGAACAGCACGGGCCGCATCTGCCGGTGGGTGTCGACACGATCATCAATCAGGGCATGCTGGCGACAATGGGCGAGCGCATTCCCGATGATCTCGATGTGCGTATCCTGCCGGTCCAGTCCGTCGGCAAGTCGAACGAACATCTGCATGCGCCCGGCACCCTGACGCTGCCGGCCGATCTGGTGATCGGACTGTGGCTTGAAATCGGGCTATCGGTCGCCCGCGCCGGGGTGCGCAAAATGGTGATCGTCAATTCCCATGGCGGCAATGTCGAAGTGATCGGCATCGTCGCACGCGAATTGCGGGTGCAGGCCGGCATGCTGGTCGCCAAAAGCCAGTGGGGCGCATTCGGCCATCCCGACGGCCTCTATACGGCAGACGAAATCGCCTACGGCATCCATGGCGGCGATGTGGAAACCTCGTTGATGCTGCATTTCCGGCCTGACCTGGTGGATATGGATCACGCCATCCATTTCCACTCGTCGGCTGAGGAGATCGCGCCGGCGGACCGGTTGCGGCCGACCGGCACGACCGCCTATGGCTGGATCGCCTCTGACCTCAATCCGCACGGCACGGTCGGCAATGCGTCGATTGCAACGGCACGAAAGGGCAAAACAACGGCAATCCATCAGGCCGACGGTTTCATTGCCTATTTGAAAGAAGTCGAGGCTTTCGATATCAGCCGGTTCGATGCGGGCTGATCAGCCGCGATAGACCGCTTCTGCCTCTGCAAGCGTCGGCATGGACGGCGCGGTGCCAGCGCGTGTCACGGAAATGCCTGCCACGGCACAGCCGAAGCGCGCGGCCTCGAGCGGTGGCATACCGCGGGCAAGTGCAGTTGCCATGGCGCCGTTGAATGCGTCGCCCGCGCCGGTGGTTTCCACCACCGGTGCAACCTGGATTGCCGGGATATGCTCCGACATTTCACCATTGTGGATCAGCACGCCGTTTTCGCCCAGCGTGATGATGGCCGTTCCGACGCCTTTGGCCAGAAGTATCTTTGCGGCCGCCCTGGCATCCTCGAGCGTGGCAACGGCGACGCCGGTCAGCGCCTCCGTCTCGCTCTCGTTCGGCGTGACAAAATCGCAGAACGGGAAAAGCTCGTCGCCGACCGGCACCGCCGGGGCCGGGTTGAAGATTGTCGTCACCCCTGCGGCGCGGGCGATTTCCAGCCCGCGTTGCGCCGCTTCCACCGGCTGTTCGAGCTGGGTAATGAAGACGTCAGCCTGCTCGATCGTCTGCCGGGCCTCTTCGACCTGGGCGGCGGAAATGGTCATTGCGGCGCCGGGACAGACAATGATGGCATTGTCGCCGGTCTCTTCGGCAATGAAGATATAGGCGGCGCCGGTATAATTGTCGGCCACGCGCCTGACGACCGGTTTGACGCCTTCGCTTTGCCAGGTGTTCAGTGCGATCTCGGCGAAATCGTCTTTGCCGAGGCTGGTGATGATCGACACGTCCGCGCCGAGCCGGGCGCAGGCCACCGCCTGGTTTGAGCCCTTGCCGCCGGGGCCGAGCTTGAATTCAGACCCGATCAGCGTTTCGCCGATATTCGGCTGGCGGCTGGCGCGGAAGGCCGTATCGGCGACAAAGATGCCGAGGATGGCGACCCGGCCGGTTGCTTGCGCGTTCATTGATATCCTCCGTTGAACCGAGCCGGCAGGCGTTCGGGCTGTTTGCGTCACGCCTCCGGCGGAACAACGCCCTTGGAAAAGACGAAACAGCCATAAAACCGTCGCTCGCCGGTCTGGATGACGCAATAGGCGTTTTTGGCGCGCTCATAAAACGCAAACCGTTCGATCGATCCCATCGGCCAGGACTTGCCTTCGGCATTGTCGATCACCGCCTGGACCTCGCGCTGAACCGGCGGAATGTCGTCGGCCGCATCGACGATTTCCATGCGCATCGCGGCATCATCGATAAAGTCGTCAAGCGGCATAACGGAGAGAATTGCGGCAACCGCGTCGGCCGCCGTCGGCGTGTCGATGCGCAGAACCTCGCCAAGCACTGTCTGCCGGGCGACACTGTCGGCCGGGAAATTGGTATCGGCAATCACCAGTTCATCGCCGTGGCCCATGGCCCGCAGCGCGTAAAGCACATCCGCGTTGAGCAGCGGATTGATGTTTTTCAGCATTGGCGTTTCCCCGTTCGTTCACCCACGGCGACAGGCTAAGCGCAGCCATCGCCCGCTGGCAAGGGCCTGCTACGACCATTGGCAGCGTTGTTGATCGGCGATAGGCTTGCGGCAGCGCGGATGACAAGGAACCTGCCGTGAAATTGCACACACGCTGGACGGAGACCCGCTACGGCGTCATTTTTCGGCGAACGGAGCACGAATTGTTCTGCCGCATCGAGCTCAGCGCGGCGGAACAGGCGGTTTATCAGCGTTCCGATCTTGGCGACCGGCTGGTCTGCGAATACCGCCCGCGCGGCCTGAAGCTGGATACGCGGCTCGCCAGCCTGATTGAAGGCGAGACCCGGTTCGGCTCCGAAGACAAGGCCTATCTGGAGGATATCGAACGTCAGGTTACGGCGGCGGCGGAAGATGTTGAGGCTGTGCTTCGGCAATCCGGCGCCGGTCCATGAAAAAGGTGCATGAAAAAGATGAGAATCAGGTCGAATTGAGACCGCATCGAACGTCAGCGACCCGGTCGGCGGAAATTCCTGCGCTTGCGCTCCGCGACGGCCCTGATCACGCAATCCTCAACATGATCGTTGATCAATCCCATTGCCTGCATGAAGGCATACACCGTGGTCGGTCCGACGAATTTCCAGCCCCGCTTCTTGAGATCCCTCGACAGGGCAATCGATTCCGTGGAGGTCGATGCTGTCTGCGGTCTGGCGGGCTTGTCCGCGTCAGGTTCATGACGCCAGAAGAACGCTGCCAGCGAGCCTTCCCGCTTGACGATTTCGCCAGCCTGCCTTGCATTGTTGATGACCGCCTCGATCTTGCCGCGATGGCGGACGATACCTTCATCGTTCAGCAGACGGTCAATGTCACGCTGCGTGAAGCGGGCTATTTTTTCGAAATCGAAATCAAGAAACGCCGCGCGGAAGTTCTCGCGCTTGGCGAGGATTGTGCGCCAGCTCAGTCCGGATTGAAAACTCTCCAGACTCAGTTTCTCAAACAGGCGATGATCGTCAGCAATAGGGAACCCCCATTC
>CAMYKZ010000013.1 GCA_947259045.1 uncultured Afifella sp. | reverse complement strand
TGCACGCGTGTCCAGTTGGTGGCTGCGTGGGCGTCCTCGCCGACGAGATATGCCGACGTCGCAAACCGTTCTAGGTCAGCCGGACCGAGAGGCGACTCGCGATCCGCGGCGGACAGCAACTCGTACGCCTCCCTCCATTTCTGTCGGGCGAACGCCTCGCGCCCCTGAACGATTGCGGGGGTCTGTCCCATAAAACCTTTTATCACAATCCACCGACCGTCAAAACTCGCCAACCCGGGCAGTCCGATCCGTTCCAAGGACCAAATCCAGTTCGTACACCCTTTCCGCCAAGCCGGTCATTCCCAGACGCCCGTAAAAGTTGATGATCTTATGTGTGTTAGGAAGGTGATTCTATCTGGCCCGAGAGTCCGCTTCGGGCCTTGGCTGTGTGAAAATGTCGGAGCAATTGTTTTTCGTAGAATGAAATTCGGCGCATTGTATTTTAGGCGAACGCGCTGTGCGCGGTTGAGGCAATTACCGGCTAAACCGAGAATATTCTTCTAAGAGTCGAGTTGAATTTCGAGTTTTCATACAGTCAGGGTCAAAACGAATATCGATGAAGTGAGCCCGCATGTCAGTTTGGCGCCCAGAAGAACCGGCGGTAAAGCCGCCGGCACTACTTCAGCATCGCCTTTCAGCCCCGCGCCAGCGCCGCCTCGATATCCTCCGTCGGCGAATTGATCAGCGTCTTGGCAAGCTCCAGCACGATCTTGTCGGTCACCTCCTGATGCAGGATCGGCCGCAGTTCGCCCAGCGTGTCCGGGTCGGCGACCAGCGCCAGATGCTCGAACCTGCCGGCATGGGCCCGGCGGTAGAGTTCGTTGGCGAGCTGTTTTGAAAACGTCGCCTCGTCGGTCTCGCGTTCCGAAGATTCCGGCGGGCGTTTGCCGGCCGGGCCGTCGCCGGCCAGATTTCGCGGGCTGAGCATTCCGGCCGCGGCCAGTCTGACCTCGCCGTTGCCGGCCTTGTTGCGGAACAGTTTGGCTTCCGCCCCGGTGGTGATGACGACAAGCGTATCTTCGGGGAGCGTGTGGTTGGACATGGTGTCTCCTGACATCGGAAATAGGTTGCATTCGCCTCCGCCGGCATGGGCCGCAGAAAGAGCCGCAGACAAACCGCCTGGCGGGGAACGGGAGGCGCCGGTCAGCAAGGCAGACAATCCTGCGGCCCGCATGTCTTTAACGCCGAAGCGGCAGGTTTGTTCCGGCCCGCCGGGTTTTTGCCGGATCACAAGCTGATCAACAAACTGTTTGTTCTCCACGCCAACGCGGGGCGGAACCGCTGCGGCCCAGCCGCGTTGATCCTGCACAAACCGGCGCGGCGGATGCGCGGCGGCGGATTGTCTCCAGAACGCAGAAAAGGGCCCGCCATGAACAATGACAACCAGAGCAGGAACAGCAACGACAAGAGGGAAAAGAGCAACGGGGACAAGGTGGGCAAAGCGGATCTGAGCGAAACCGATCTGGCGCAGGACAAGATGGGCGACAACAGCCTGCAGGGCGACGATCAGGCCAATGTGCGCAACCAGCGCCACGCCGTGCCCGATGTCCGCAAGGACGCCGACGACGTGATTCCGACATTTGAGAAGCTCGACAAGCATGTCCGCGCGAAACGCGATCTGGGCAAGGGCAACCGCGATTGAGGCCCGGTTAGTCCGAAAATCGGGCCGGGCCGGTTTTCAGCCCGCATTGATGTCGCGGGCAAAGTCGCCGTAGTCGATCGACAGTTCCGTACCGTCGATCAGCCGCCGTTCGGCATAAAGCCGGATCACCGCTGCCGGTTCGTCGATCTCGAAGCGGCAGTTGGGCGTCTCTGAATGATTGCAGAAGCTGATATTGCCCAGCGCCACCAGCGCGTAACAGCTGTCGGGGTCCTGGTCGGCGCCGCTTTCGCGCAGATAGAAGATGTAGCGCTTCAGTTCCGTGTGCAGCACATGGGCGACTTCGTCCGGGTCGAGAATATGGATCGGATTGCTGTCGATCAGCGCGCCGGCTTCATATGGCCCCTGGGCGAATGTGCCCAGCCCGTGAATCTGTGAATGCGCAATATACGTTGTCATGGTCAGGTCTGCCCGGCGTTCTGGTTGCGCCGCCCCGCACGTAAACCGGGTCGCTCATCGGGGCCGCTTAACCCTGCGTCAGTCTAAAATGCGATCGTTAAGGAATTCTGATCGATGGGGCCGGTCCGATCAACCGCGCCAGTTAAAAAAAGCCCGGGCCGAAGCCCGGGCAGATATGGTTCAAATCCGTGGGAGGATTACACCGAATAATACATGTCGAACTCGACCGGGTGCGGCGTGTGTTCGAATCGGATGACTTCTTCCATCTTGAGGTCAATATAGGCATCAATCTGATCGTCGTCGATAACACCGCCGGCGTTCAGGTAGGCCCGGTCGGCATCGAGGCAATCGACGGCTTCGCGCAGGCTTGCGGCAACGGTCGGAATGTCCTTCAGCTCTTCCGGCGGCAGTTCGTACAGATCCTTGTCCATCGGGTCGCCCGGGTGGATCTTGTTCTTGATGCCGTCGATGCCGGCCATCAGCATGGCGGAAAACGCCAGATACGGATTGGCTGTCGGGTCGGGGAAGCGGATTTCCATGCGCTTGCCGTTCGGCGAAGCCGAGTGCGGAATACGGCAGGATGCCGACCGGTTGCGCGCCGAATAGGCGAGCAGGACCGGCGCTTCAAAACCCGGGATCAGCCGCTTGTAGGAGTTGGTCGAGGCGTTGGTGAACGCGTTCAGCGATTTGGCGTGTTTCAGAATGCCGCCGATATAATACAGGCACTCTTCCGACAGGTCGGCATACTGATTGCCGGCGAAAGTCGGCTTGCCGTCTTTCCAGATCGACTGGTGAACGTGCATGCCGGTGCCGTTGTCGCCATAGACCGGCTTGGGCATGAAGGTTGCCGATTTGCCGTAGGCCTGGGCTGTCTGGTGGATGCAGTACTTGTAGATCTGCAATTTGTCGGCGACGCGCACCAGCGTGTCGAATTTCATGCCCAGTTCGTGCTGGGCGGAGGCGACCTCGTGGTGATGCTTTTCGACTTCCACGCCCATCTGCGCCATGTACATCAGCATGTCGGAGCGCAGGTCCTGGCAGGAATCGACCGGCGGGACGGGGAAATAACCGCCCTTGGTGCGCGGCCGGTGGCCGAGATTGCCGCCCTCGAATTCGGCGTACATATTGGAGGGCAGTTCCTCTGAATCCAGCAGAAAGCCGGTATTGTAGGGCTCGCAGGAAAACCGCACATCGTCGAAGATGAAAAATTCCGCTTCCGGGCCGAAATAGGCGGTGTCGCCGATGCCGGTCGACTGCAGGTAGGCGAGCGCCTTCTTGGCGGTGGTACGCGGATCACGGTTATAGGCCTCGCCGGTCAGCGGCTCCAGGATATCGCAGAAGATGGCCACGGTCGGCTGGGCGAAAAACGGATCGATCTCGGCGGTTTCCGGATCGGGCATCAGGGTCATGTCGGATTCGTTGATGGCTTTCCAGCCGGCGATCGACGATCCGTCGAACATCACGCCGTCGGCAAACATGTCCTCATTGACCTGTGACTTGTCCATCGTGACATGCTGCATCTTGCCGCGCGGGTCGGTGAAGCGCAGGTCCAAATATTTGATGTCATTGTCCTTCATCATTTTCAGGACATCGGAAGCGTTGCTCATTTTAACCTCTTGTTTTCTGGCATTTGGATTTCAGTTTGCAGATCCTCCAGGACGGAGGATCCGGTTCGGTTTGCGAGGATCAGATCGCGTCCATTCCGCTTTCGCCGGTTCTGATGCGGATCGCTTCCTCAATGTTGGATATGAAGATCTTGCCGTCGCCGATCCGGCCGGTCTGGGCGGCATTGCGGATCGCTTCCACGGCCTTGTCGGCGAGATCGTCGCCAAGCACGATCTCAACCTTAACCTTGGGCAGGAAATCGACGACATATTCCGCGCCGCGGTAGAGTTCCGTGTGCCCCTTCTGGCGGCCGAACCCTTTTGCCTCCGTCACGGTAATGCCCTGCAGGCCGACCTCCTGGAGGGCTTCCTTTACCTCATCCAGCTTGAAGGGCTTAATGATGGCTTCGATCTTTTTCATTCCGGGCATTCTCCGTCGCGTGGCGGGATTTCTCAAAAGATGCATTGCGTGCAAAAGTGTTCATGAACGAATACGCAAATCACGTGCCATATTCGTCCGCCAGATGGCGAACTGGCCACAGGCTGGACAATCCCGCTCTTAAAGCATGGTCCACAACAGGAATTGCAGATGGGGTGCGCAAAAAAAGGGCGCAATAAATGGTCAAAAAAGCGGCAAATGAGCAAAAAACAGGCAGTTTGGCGGATTGGCCGGTGGACCTGCTGACCCCGGACGAAATGGCTCAGGCCGATCAGGCGGCGATATCAGGCGGTGTGGCGGGCATCGCGCTGATGCGCTCGGCGGGCAGGGCGGTTGCCGATCTGGCGCTCGAACTTGGCGGCGACCGAATCCTGGTTCTGGCGGGCCCGGGCAACAATGGCGGCGACGGGCTGGTCGCGGCGCGCGGTCTCGCCGACGCCGGCCGCACCGTCGCGGTGGCCCTGTTCGGCGCGCCGGAAAAACTGAGCGGCGATGCGGCCCTGGCCTTCAACGAGTATCACGGTGAGGTGCAGGCGTTTACCAAGGCGGACGCGGCGTCTGTCGATCTTGGCTGCGACATCATCATCGACGCGCTGTTCGGCGCCGGGTTGTCACGCGCCATCACAGGCGAACTCGCCGATCTGATTGACCGGATCAATGTTTCGCCGGCGACTGTGATTGCAGTGGATCTGCCAAGCGGCGTCAATGGCGCGTCGGGCGCGATCGCCGGTCAGGCCGTTAAAGCCGATCACAGTGTCACGTTCTTCCGTCTGAAGCCGGGCCATCTGCTTTACCCGGGCCGCGGCCATTGCGGCGAACTGCATCTGGCGCAGATCGGCATCGACGATGCCGTCCTGGCGCGCATCGATTGCCGGACCTTTCTCAACAGTCCGAAATTATGGCGCGCCTCGTTTCCCGAGATCGGCCCGCAGACGCACAAATATCAGCGCGGTCACGGGCTGGTTGTCTCAGGGCCGGCGCTGAAGACCGGCGCATCGCGCCTCGCCGCGACGGCCGCGCTGCGGATCGGGGCAGGGCTGGTGACCATTGCCGCCGACCGGGACGCCGCGCACATTCATGCAGCCCACCTGACATCGGTGATGATCACCGAGTGCAACTCCGCCGCCGACCTGCAGGGAGTTCTCTCCGATGCACGAATTTCCGCAATCGTTATCGGCCCGGCCGCCGGGATTAATGAGCGCACGAAGGAAAATATTCTGATTTGCCTGAATTCGGGCGCCCCGGTCGTGCTGGATGCGGACGCCCTGACCGTGTTCGCGGATCGTCCGGAGCACTTGTTTCAGGCAATCGGCGGCCGCCAGGCGCCTGTCGTCCTGACGCCGCATGCGGGCGAATTTGCCCGGCTGTTCCCGGGTTTGCAGGGTGACCGGTTGTTTCAGGCCAGACAGGCTGCTGCCGCATCTGGCGCTTATGTGGTTTTCAAGGGTGCGGATACCATCGTTGCCGGTCCGGACGGCGCCTCGTCGGTAAACGCCATCGCGCCGCCATGGCTTGCAACTGCGGGATCGGGTGATGTCCTGGCCGGACTGATTGCCGGGCTGCTGGCCCAGGGCATGCCCGCATTTGCGGCGGCATCGGCGGCTGTCTGGTTTCATTCGCAAGCAGCCAACAGCTTCGGCCCCGGCCTTATTGCAGATGATCTTCCCGGCGAAATTCCAGGAATTCTGGAATTTATGTGCAAACCGGCAAATTAAAGTAAATATTGATCTATTAACTACACGAATAATATTTTGGTTACCTTACGGGTAAGTTGATATAAAACATAATTGCATATAAATTAATCATGTGGGAGATGCGGCAACATGTTCCGGGTTCTTGGTCTTTTTTTAGCGACCGGCGGTTCGTCTTATATCGCCTTGAATAACGGTGTCATCGCCGGCTTCGATCTGACGAATATACCGCTCAATATGATCGGTGTGTTTGTTGTGACCGGCGGTCTGCTTTACAGCCTGCGATATATCTAAAAGTCATTTTTGTTCCATCGACGGCCAGGCCCGTCTGCTCCGGCAGGCGGGCTTTGTTGTGAAACAGGCGATACAGAGCCGATCTGTCGTGGTAATCCCCTTGCGCAAGCGTTTCCGGCCCGATATAGAGCGCTCAAACATGCCCGTTGCCGGGTATACCACGCGGGCGTGGTGGAATTGGTAGACACGCAGGATTTAGGTTCCTGTGGGGCAACCCGTGGGGGTTCAAGTCCCTCCGCCCGCACCATACGTTCACGAGACGTGAAGCTGGATTGAGATCAAGGCATGAATGCCGGTCCGGTGCGACATCAGGAAAGACGAGAATGCAGGTAAATGAGACCCTATCAGAAGGGCTGAAACGCGAGTTGAAGGTCATCGTCCCGGCCAACGAGCTGGACGATCGTTTGAATGTCCGGTTGCAGGATCTGAAGTCGACCGCGAAACTGAACGGTTTCCGGCCGGGCAAGGTGCCGATTTCGCATCTCAGGCAGCTATACGGCAAATCGGCGATGGCGGAGATCGTCGAAACCCTGGTGGCGGATACAACCCGCAAGGCTTTGACGGACCGCGGCGAAAAGGCTGCAATCCAGCCCAAGATCGACCTGACGGAAGATGAGTCTGAAGCCACCCAGATCCTGGAAGGCAAGGCAGACCTGGTCTTCACCATGGCTTACGAGATCATCCCGGAATTCGAAATTGCCGACTTCAAGGGTATCAAGATTGAACGCGAGTCCGCCGATATCCCGGATGAGGATATCCAGAACCGCCTGAACGAAATCGGTGAAAACAGCCGGCCGTTCGAGACAGTCGACCGGGCTGCCAAGGACGGTGACCGGGTCACCATGTCCTATGTCGGCAAGGTGGACGGCGAACCCTTCGAGGGCGGCGCAGACGAAGACGCCAATCTGGTCATCGGCAGCAACCGTTTCATTCCGGGCTTCGAAGAGCAGCTGATCGGCATCAAGGCCGGCGACGAGAAGACGCTTGAAGTGACGTTCCCGGAGGACTATCCGGCCGAGCATCTGGCTGGAAAGGCGACGACATTCGATGTCAAGGTCAAGGACATCGCGGAGCCGGGTAAACTGGTTTTCGACGATGCATTTGCTGAAAACCTCGGTGTGGAGTCGATGGAAACCCTGCGCACACAGGTTTCAAAACAGGTCGAGACCCAGTACGAATTCGCATCGCGCCAGAAGGTCAAGCGTCAGCTGTTGGACGCGCTCGATGAAAAACACGATTTCCCGCTGCCGGAGGGCCTGGTGGAACAGGAATTCGAAAATGTCTGGCGCCAGGTGATGCACGACATCGAACAGCACGGCAAATCATTCGAGGACGAAGGCACGACCGAAGAGGACGCGCGCAAGGAATATCGCGGAATTGCCGAGCGCCGCGTGCGGCTTGGTCTGGTTCTGTCGCGAATCGGCGAAGACGCGAAAGTGGAGATCACCGAGGACGAGATGCAACGCGCGCTTTACGAGCAAGTGCGCGGATATCCGGGCCAGGAACAGCAGGTGATGGACCATTACCGCAACAATCCTGAAGCCATTCAGGCATTGCGGGCGCCGATTTTCGAGGAAAAAACCGTTGACTATATTCTGGAGCTCGCCGAGGTCACCGAAAAGAAAGTGTCGAAGGAAGAGCTTTTGGCCGATGACGATGACGGACACAGCCACGACCATGATCACGATCACTGATCGTTTGCGCCATGGGTGGGTTCTGAATGGGCGGCCGCTGAGCCGCCCATTCCATTTCACCGGTTTTGTTTACCCTTGATCAAGGCTGCGCTCGTATCGAATGCGGCTCATCTGGTAGGAAGTTGCATACGGGCATTTTGCGCTGCGCCAGAAAGTCCTATGTATATGAAAATGATTCCGGAAAACCGGCGATTCGTTCAATTCATCCTCTGCGAGGCATATAATGCGAGATCCGATTGATACCTATATGAACTATGTGCCCTCCGTTGAGGAAATCACCAATCGCGGCACACTTCGATATGATATTTTTTCAAGATTGTTGAAGGAGCGGATCATTTTTATGACCGGACCTGTCGATGATTGGACATCGACCGTCGTTTGCGCTCAGCTTCTTTTTCTGGAAGCAGACAATCCCAAGAAGGAACTGTCGCTTTATATCAATTCGCCGGGCGGCGTTGTGACTGCCGGCATGGCGATCTACGACACGATGCAATTCATCAAGCCGCCGGTGACGACATTGTGCATCGGTCAGGCGGCTTCGATGGGATCGCTCTTGCTGGCTGCGGGAGCAAAGAACATGCGTTTCGCATTGCCGCATGCGCGTGTCATGCTGCATCAGCCATCCGGTGGCTTTCAGGGACAGGCATCGGATATCGAGCGCCATGCCGAGGATATTATAAAAACCAAAAAACGCCTGAACGAGATCTATGTCAAACATACCGGCAACGATTATGAAACAATCGAGAATACGCTTGACCGTGATCATTTCCTGAATGCCGAAGAGGCGAAGGAATTCGGCATTGTCGATAAGGTGATCACGACGCGCGAGGCGATCGATAGCGGCGAAGACGCCAATGATGGTTAATCTCCACAATATCATTGGCGTAAAAATTAATATTATGTTGAAACACTGTGCCCAACGATGTTCGATAATGTCATTGTAAGGCGTCGCCTGTGTCGGCTAGGCTCAGGCAGGTTTGAGACGAGGTCAGTTGTATGAGCAAGATCAGTGGAAACGGCGGCGGCGAGAGCAAGAATACGCTCTATTGTTCCTTCTGCGGCAAGAGCCAGCACGAAGTTCGCAAGCTGATAGCCGGTCCCACGGTATTCATTTGCGACGAATGTGTGGAACTGTGCATGGACATCATTCGTGAGGAAAACAAATCCTCGCTGGTGAAGTCTGGAGATGGCGTGCCGACGCCAACGGAAATCTGCGAAGTGCTCGACGATTATGTCATCGGTCAGGATCATGCCAAACGGGTTCTGTCGGTTGCCGTGCACAATCATTACAAACGCCTCAATCACGCCGCCCGCAACAATGATGTCGAACTTGCGAAATCGAACATCCTGCTGATGGGCCCGACCGGTTGCGGCAAAACCTTGCTGGCCCAGACCTTGGCGCGGATTCTCGATGTGCCGTTCACGATGGCCGATGCGACAACCCTGACGGAAGCGGGTTATGTTGGTGAGGATGTCGAGAATATTATTCTGAAGCTGCTTCAGTCTGCCGATTATAACGTCGAGCGGGCGCAGCGCGGCATCGTCTATATCGATGAAGTCGACAAGATATCGCGTAAATCCGACAATCCGTCGATTACCCGGGATGTATCGGGCGAAGGTGTCCAGCAGGCACTGTTGAAAATCATGGAAGGCACTGTTGCCAGTGTGCCGCCCCAGGGTGGCCGCAAGCATCCGCAGCAGGAATTCTTGCAGGTCGACACAGTCAATATCCTGTTCATCTGTGGCGGCGCCTTTGCCGGCCTGGACAAGATCATTTCTGACCGCGGCCAGTCGACTTCGATTGGCTTCGGCGCGACTGTCGGCACCGCGGAAGACCGCAAGATCGGCGAGTTGTTCCGGATCGTGGAGCCAGAGGATCTGTTGAAATTCGGTCTGATTCCGGAATTTGTCGGGCGCCTTCCGGTTGTTGCAACCCTGGAAGATCTCGATGAGTCCGCACTCGTTCAGATCTTGACGGACCCGAAGAATGCGCTCGTCAAGCAATATCAGCGGCTGTTTGAGATGGAGAATGTCCGCCTCAATTTCCATGAAGATGCGCTGTCGGCGATTGCCCAGAAGGCTATTGAGCGGAAAACCGGCGCCCGTGGCCTTCGCTCCATCATGGAAGCAATCCTGCTCGACACCATGTTCGATCTGCCGGGTCTGGAGGGCGTCGAGGAAGTGGTCATTTCCGATGATGTCGTCAAAGGCAGTGCCCGGCCATTGTACATTTACAGCGAGCGTTCGGCGGAAGAAGCCCAGACTGCCGATCGTTCTGCCTGATCACGCGATCTGCCAATCAAGGCCGCGTCGTGCGTTTTTGTGCGCTCGGGTTCCGTAGCGTTATACGAAAATCCCCGGAAATCCGGGGATTTTTCGTAAAAAAAGCCCCCTTGACTTCCCATTGGCCCGTTTCCAATTAACTGTTAACGCTGTTGCTCGCGTTCTGACCGGTTTTTCCCAGTTCTTAATCGCTTTCCAACACGGAAGCGGTATCATCGGCAGCGAGCCCCCTTTAGAATGAGATTCGCGACGGGCGGTGCCTGTTGTGGAACCAAAGGAAATCCAATGTCTGATACGACCACACTGATCGGCGTCCCCTCCGGCGACAATGTATTCCCCGTTTTGCCGCTCCGGGACATTGTGGTTTTTCCGCATATGATTGTGCCGCTGTTTGTCGGCCGGGAAAAATCCATCAAGGCTCTTGAAGAGGTGATGAGCGCCGACAAGCAGATTCTGCTGGCGACCCAGAAAGATGCCAGTGATGACGATCCGTCGCCTGAATCGATCTTCGAGATCGGCACACTGGCAACGGTGCTGCAGCTGCTCAAATTGCCGGACGGCACCGTCAAGGTGCTGGTTGAAGGCAAGGATCGCGCCAATATCACCCGCTACACCGACCGCGAGGACTATTTCGAGGCGGAAGCCCATACCCTGTCGGAAGAGGCGGGCTCCGATGTTGAAGTCGAGGCCTTGTCCCGGTCGGTGGTCTCCGAATTCGAGAACTACGTCAAGCTGAACAAGAAGGTCAGCCCGGAAGTGCTTTCTGCAGTTGCCAATATCGAGGAATATTCCAAGCTCGCCGATACGATTGCCTCGCATCTGGCCATCCGCATTTCCGAAAAGCAGGACATTCTTGCCATCACATCCGTGCCTGAGCGTCTTGAAAAGGTTCTCGGAATGATGGAGAGCGAGATTTCCGTGCTCCAGGTGGAAAAGCGGATCCGGTCGCGCGTCAAGCGGCAGATGGAGAAGACCCAGCGGGAATATTATCTCAACGAACAAATGAAGGCGATCCAGAAGGAACTCGGCGACACCGAGGACGGCCGCGACGAGATGCGCGAACTGGAAGAGCGGATTGCCAAGACGAAATTCTCCAAGGAAGCCCGTGAAAAGGCCGACGCGGAGATGAAGAAGCTGCGCCAGATGAGCCCGATGTCGGCGGAAGCAACGGTTGTGCGCAATTATCTAGATTGGCTGCTCGGGATTCCGTGGAGCAAGAAGAGCCGGATCAAGAACGATCTTCCTTTTGCTGAAAACGTTCTCGACACCGATCATTACGGCCTTGAAAAGGTCAAGGAGAGGATCGTCGAATATCTTGCTGTGCAAAGCCGTGCCAACAAGTTGAAGGGCCCGATCCTTTGTCTTGTCGGCCCTCCGGGCGTCGGCAAGACCTCCCTCGGCAAGTCGATTGCCAAGGCGACCGGGCGTGAATTTGTCCGCATGTCGCTTGGCGGCGTGCGTGATGAAGCGGAGATTCGCGGTCACAGGCGGACCTATATCGGCTCGATGCCGGGCAAGGTCATTCAGTCGATGAAAAAAGCGAAGAAATCGAACCCGCTGTTCCTGCTTGATGAAATAGACAAGATGGGCATGGATTTCCGCGGCGATCCGTCTTCGGCGCTGCTCGAAGTGCTCGATCCGGAACAGAACAACGCTTTCAACGATCATTATCTGGAAGTCGATTACGACCTTTCCAATGTGATGTTTGTGACCACTGCGAACACTTTGAACATCCCCGGGCCGTTGATGGACAGGATGGAGATCATCCGCATCGCCGGTTACACCGAAGATGAGAAGGTGGAGATTGCGAGGCGGCATCTGCTTCCCAAGACGGAGCGCGATCACGGACTTCGCAAAGGTGAATTCTCCATCAATGAGGATGCGATGCTGACGGTTATCCGCCGTTATACTCGTGAAGCCGGCGTTCGTAATCTTGAGCGCGAACTTGCGACACTGGCGCGAAAGGCAGTCAAGGAACTGCTGACGTCGAAGAAGTCGAAGGTCGCGGTGACGGACAAGAACCTGGAGGATTTCCTCGGCGTTCCGCGTTACCGTTACGGCGAAGCGGAGCTGGAAGATCAGGTCGGTGTCGTGACCGGCCTGGCCTGGACGGAAGTCGGCGGCGAAATTCTGACCATTGAGGGCGTGATGATGCCCGGCAAGGGCAAGATGACGGTGACCGGAAACCTGCGCGATGTGATGAAGGAATCGATTTCGGCAGCCGCATCGTTTGTCCGCTCGCGGGCGCTGGAATTCGGCATCGAACCGCCGCGCTTCGACAAGTACGATATCCACGTCCATGTGCCGGAGGGTGCAACGCCGAAAGACGGACCGTCTGCAGGTATTGCGATGGTGACTGCAATCGTATCGGTCATGACCGGCATCAAGGTTCACCGGGAAGTCGCCATGACCGGCGAAATTACGTTGCGGGGCCGGATCCTGCCGATCGGCGGTTTGAAGGAAAAACTGCTCGCGGCATTGCGCGCCGGCATCAAGACCGTTCTGATCCCGGAAGAAAATGCCAAGGACCTGGCGGATATTCCCGACAATGTGAAAAACGCACTCGACATCATTCCGGTATCGTCGGTGGAGCAGGTGCTTCAACATGCGCTGATTTCCATGCCGGAAGCGATCGAATGGTCGGAAGACGACGAGGGCAAAAAAACCGTCGTGACCGACGACGAGGATGCCGCCACGGGGATCGTGGCGCATTGATGGCATCGGCGCGAAAAAACGCAAAATCCGTGTCGACGGAAGCCGTCTGAGCCACGCTCAGGCGGTTTTTTGCGGAAAATCCCAGAAATCCGGGGTTTTTTGACTGGTTTCTTTGATTTTGGGGCATTGATTATCCAGCGGTGGTGGTATTGTGACGCCACCGAATCACCATCATTTGAAGCAGAAGGAGAACGATTATGAACAAGGGCGATCTGGCAGCAGCTGTTGCCGAAAAGACGGATATGTCCAAAGCCGCAGCGGCTGAGGCGGTTGATGCCGTTTTCGAACTCATCACGTCAAACATGAAAAACGGTAATGAAGTGCGCATTCTCGGCTTTGGCAATTTCGTGGTGACTCACCGCGCGGCCAGCATGGGCCGCAACCCGCAGACCGGCGAACCGATGCCGATCAAGGCTTCGAATGTTGCCAAGTTCAAGCCCGGCAAGGGCCTGAAGGAAGCCGTCAACAGCTAAGCAGGAATCGACAATAATCCCAAACGCTCCGCGGCAGTGCGGGGCGTTTTTTCGTCGGCAGGCTTTCCGCTCTTGTCTTATCGCACGAAGCGGCCTAAAGCGAAGGCGAGGGCGGTTAGCTCAGTTGGTAGAGCATCTCGTTTACACCGAGAGGGTCGGCAGTTCGAGCCTGTCACCGCCCACCATTTCCCATAATATCAATGCCTTATGCCTGCATTTCTCCGGTGAGACATGCAAGTGAGACATTTTCATGGGATTTCCCACGTACCTGACGCTATCGCGCCATAACGTCTATTACCTTCGCTGGCCGCTCCCTCAATCGCTTCATCCGCAGGGAAAAGCATCCGATATTACGGTCTCATTGCGGACACGGGAGCATCCAACGAATTACCGGTAACGTCATTGGGTACGATGGCAGAACGCTACGTACGTCGCAGAGGGCGAACTAGGAAACCAATGGGCGGCGAAAACACTGGGTGAGAAGCGGGAGCAGTTCGCTCTGTTGTATCAGGCTTCGCGATGATCGCATATCCTTGGCATCCTCTTCTCGGGCCGGTCCTGCAGGTCTCTTCCCTTCGGCGAGCCAAGGATCGGAAGTGTATCCAATCCTACAGAGGTATGCTCGCGTTTTGCCTGTCCCCTGCGGCCTATGCTTTAATATGTGCGGAACCATTTCGCCGTTCAAGCGTTATCAAAGGTTGGAGGGAAAGGGCTAATAAATGAAAGCTGTTCATAACTCTGCCGGGCCGGTCGATCGCCTCGCTCGCGACGACGAACTGGAGGATTTCTTTGAGAATGCAACGATAGGTCTCCACATCGTGGCGGCGGACGGGACGATTCTGCGAGCTAATAAGGCAGAACTGGCAATGCTCGGCTACACTGCCGATGAGTACGTCGGCAAACCAATTGCTGACTTCCATGCCGATGCGCCGGTGATCGGTGATATACTGGATCGATTGTCGCGCGGCGAGCGCTTGGACAGGTACCCGGCAAGATTGCGCGCGAAGGATGGCTCAATCCGCCACGTGCTCATCTCGTCTAGCGGCCTGTTTAGAGACGGAAAGTTCATCCAGACACGCTGCTTCACGATCGATGTAACGGACGCGCGCGCCGCCGAAAAGCGTTACGAAGAAAGCGAGCATCGCTTCCAGACCATACTTGAGGCTCTTCCGACGGCCTTATACACAACGGACGAGGACGGTATCGTCACGTTCTACAATAAGGCAGCGGCTAAACTAGCCGGACGCGAGCCGATAGTGGGCGAGGATAGATGGTGTGTGACTCGGCGACTTTACGACTCGCAGGACGCGCCTCTACCGCTTAGCGAATGTCCTATGGCAGTAACCCTGCGCGAGCAGAAAGCTGTAAGAGGGGCGGAAGTTATTGCTGAAAGACCTGATGGGTCCCGCGCTCGATTGATTCCATATCCAACACCATTGTTCGATAAGCGCGGCAAACTAACCGGCGCAGTCAATATGCTTGTTGATATCACCGATCGCCATGCGGCGGAGCGGGATGCCGCACGATTGGCTGCAATTGTCCTGTCATCACAAGATGCGATCGTTACCACCACAACCAATGGTGTCGTAACTTTTTGGAGCAACGGGGCTGAGAACAATTATGGCTATGAAGCGAACGAGATTGTGGGGGAGTCGATTTTGCGCATCATCCCTCCCGAACTTCATGGTGAGGAAAAGTCCATCCTAGAGAGAGTTAGAAAAGGTGAACATGTCGAGCATTATGAGACTGAACGGATCACCAAGAACGGCGAGCGCGTCAACGTTTCACTGACGGTCTCATTGATGCGCGACAGATCGGGCAAAACGATCGGCATAGCCAAAGTTGGCCGAGATATTACTCAGGCAAAGAACGCGGAGCGGATGCAGAAGTTACTCATCGGCGAGTTGAGTCACCGTGTGAAGAACACACTCGCCACTGTTCAGGCTATTGCCAACCAAACGTTGAAAAACTGCGAAAACCCTGAGGAAATTGTCAAGGGCATCAACGGTCGGATCGGCGCATTGGCAAAGGCTCACTCTGTATTGACCGACAACTCCTGGGAAGGGGCAGACCTATCGACGTTGATGCATGACCAGTTGCTGCTCGGCGGAGCCGACGCGGACCGCATTTCCTGCTCTGGACCATCAGTAATTCTCGATCCGCAGGCGGCTCTCCACTTCTCGCTTATTTTGCACGAACTCGGCACCAATGCGCGTAAATACGGCTCACTGTCTGAGCCACAGGGTCGTGTGGCGGTCGACTGGTCTGTCGAAAAGCGTGACAGCTACATACTTATGTTGCGCTGGCGGGAGCAACACGGTCCTGCGGTAAAGGCGCCCACACGCCGCGGTTTCGGCACCACACTAATCGAGCAAACGCTGCGCGGCCACGGCGGCGAAGCCAAATTGGAATACAAGCAAAACGGCGTACTCTGCGAGATATCGCTGCCGTTGAGCGATGGTGAAAAGCCTCGCATTGGAGCCTATGTCGCACCTTCGATGGCCACTTCGCGAAGCACACCTGGCAATATCGCTCTCTGCGAATGTCGGGTTTTAATTGTTGAAGACGAGCCGTTGATTGCAATGGAGATCAAATCGATACTGGAAGATGAAGGTTGCGATGTGATTGGACCTGCATCAGACCTCGATGAGGCTGAACGGCTCGTACAAGAGGCGGATCTGCACGCCGCGCTCTTAGATGTTAACCTGGGTGGCCACGACGTCTCTGACCTTGTGGCGGCACTTACCCGGCGAAACATTCCGTTTGCATTTGTAACGGGTTACGCAAAGAAGGATTTGCCAGAGACCTTTCAGCAGGCACCGCTGATCACCAAGCCAATTGTGCCAGACCAGATCATCGCAATGTTGAATGAAATTCTTACGCATCGGGATAGTGTCATACCCCTGCGTGGGAACATGGATGACAGGACTGGTCTCTCGTCCACCGCGATTCGAGGTTGAGCCTTTTTGGCCCCTGCGTGGGAACATGGATGACAGGACTGGTCTCTCGTCCGCCGCGGTTCGAGGTTGAGCATTTTTGGATGGAGTGAAAGCCAGGCAATTCCGTCGGCTTTGGTTGCGCCTGAAACCTTGCCGTCGTTGACCTGAAACGAAATTCGGTATGCTTTTGCGCATAGCGTTTAACCCTTGATGGTTCTCAAGATGGCGAGCCAGTTTCCATTGCTGCCGGCAATGCCGGCAACGGTATAAGGACCGCAAGACACATGGCTAGAACGGTGGTTTTGATGTGTTGCATAAGGATCTCTGGATTTGATCTACGGGACGCGCAGAACCACAACACCAGCGGGTCTGAGAGCAAAAATGAAACAGTTCGATCGGCAGATGTCCGGAATTCGCTTCAATGTGCGGATCGGACCGGCAGATAATATTTTTCCCGAATGGACCGGTTTGACCATGATTGCAAAAGACATCGCTTGACAGGCGTTCGGGGCTGTCTTATTTCCCGATCTCTCGCGCAGGGATCGTTGTCTTGCGCCACCCGCGGGGGTGTAGCTCAGTTGGTTAGAGTGCCGGCCTGTCACGCCGGAGGTCGCGGGTTCGAGTCCCGTCACTCCCGCCATCACTTCTCAAAGTGATATCAGTTATTTGCTTCGCAAAGCGTCGAATTAAGAATCAGCTTGTAGTTGCCGTTTCGCCGGTGACATGAGCCGATCCCGCTGCCGACTGCGAAAATCTGTCCGCCACTCATCTGTTGCACTTGCGAAAGTAGTTCGTCTCGTCTAACCCCGAACCAGCATTTCCGCTCCCGCGTCCGCGCGCCGCATAGCCTTGGCGTTGACCCGCCGGACAGTTGGAATAGACTGGACTTGAGACGAACCTGCCCCGGAGGGCGTTTTGGACGCACTGCTGCAAAGTTACCTGCCGATCGTCATCTTTATCGGCATAGCGCTGGTCATCGGCATAGCGCTGCTGATTGCGCCTTTTGCCGTTGCCTACAAGGCGCCTGATGTGGAGAAGCTTTCAGCCTATGAGTGCGGCTTCAACGCCTTCGACGATGCCCGGATGAAATTCGATGTGCGGTTTTATCTGGTGGCGATCCTGTTCATCATCTTCGATCTGGAAGTGGCATTCCTGTTTCCCTGGGCCGCCGCCTTCAAGACCGTTGGCTGGTTTGGCTTCTGGTCAATGATGATCTTTCTCGGCGTACTGACCATCGGCTTCATTTACGAATGGAAAAAGGGAGCGCTGGAATGGGATTGAGCGACGACCAGACCCTCGTTGCACCGGCCCCTCGCGGGCTGGTCGATCCGAATACCGGCAGGCCCGTCGGCGAAGGCAGCGCCTTCTATGGCGAGATCAACAACGAACTTGCCGACAAGGGATGGCTCGTCACCTCTTCCGACGATCTGATCAACTGGGCGCGCACCGGATCGCTGATGTGGATGACATTCGGTCTGGCCTGTTGCGCCGTTGAAATGATGCAAATGTCGATGCCGCGTTATGATGCGGAGCGTTTCGGTTTCGCGCCACGGGCCTCACCACGCCAATCCGATGTGATGATCGTTGCGGGTACGCTGACCAACAAGATGGCGCCGGCGCTGCGCAAGGTTTACGATCAGATGCCCGAACCGCGCTACGTCATATCGATGGGCTCTTGCGCAAACGGCGGCGGCTACTACCATTATTCCTATTCCGTTGTGCGCGGCTGCGACCGGATCGTGCCCGTGGATATTTACGTGCCGGGTTGCCCGCCGACAGCCGAAGCACTGCTTTACGGTGTCCTGCTGCTGCAGAAGAAGATCCGCCGCACCGGCACGATCGAGCGTTGAGGGCCAAGGGATGACCGATCTTGCGGAAATGGCGGAATCGCTTGGCGATATCAGGGATCATATCAGTTCCGCGCTCGGCGATCGGCTTGTCAGCGCCCAGATTGCCTACAGCGAGTTGACGATCACCGTCGAGGCGCAGGAAATCACCCACGTCCTGCGCTATCTGCGCGACGATCCGAGCCTGCAGTTTATCTGTTTCATTGATATCTGCGGGGTTGATTATCCGGCCCGCAAGCGCCGCTTCGATGTCGTCTATCATCTTCTGAGCCCGAAACAGAATGCCCGCATCCGGGTCAAGACCGAGACCGACGAGAAGCAGATGGTGCCATCCGCCGTCGAGGTTTTTCCGGCCGCGGAATGGTTTGAACGCGAAGCCTATGACCTGTACGGCATTCTGTTTTCCGGTCATCCCGACCTGCGCCGGATCCTGACCGATTACGGATTTCAGGGCCACCCGCTGCGCAAGGATTTCCCGCTCACCGGGTTTGTCGAAGTCCGTTACGACAATGAACAGGCCCGCGTCGTCTATGAGCCGGTAAAGCTGGCGCAGGAATTCCGCGACTTTGATTTCGAATCGCCCTGGGAGGGAACGGAATACGTTCTGCCGGGCGACGAAAAAGCGAATTGAAAGACTGACCATGGCTGAAGCCGACGTCCGCAACTTCAATATCAACTTCGGTCCGCAGCATCCGGCGGCGCATGGCGTGTTGCGCCTCGTGCTGGAGCTTGACGGCGAAGTGGTTGAGCGCGTCGACCCCCATATCGGCCTGTTGCACCGCGGCACTGAAAAGCTGATCGAACAGAAGACCTATCTGCAGGCGGTGCCCTATTTTGACCGGCTGGATTATGTCGCGCCGATGAACCAGGAACACGCGTTTGCAATGGCGGTGGAGCGGTTGGTTGGCATCGACGTGCCGACGCGCGGCCAGTTGATCCGCGTGCTCTACAGCGAAATCGGCCGTCTGTTGTCGCACATCCTCAATGTCACGACGCAGGCGATGGATGTCGGCGCGCTGACGCCGCCGCTCTGGGGCTTCGAAGAGCGCGAAAAACTGATGGTGTTTTACGAGCGTGCATCCGGCGCGCGGATGCATTCGGCCTATTTTCGTCCCGGTGGCGTACATCAGGACCTGCCGCCGGAGTTGATCGACGACATCGAGGCGTTCTGTGATCCGTTCCTGCTGGTTTGCGACGACATTGAAGGTCTGTTGACCGACAATCGGATTTTCAAGCAGCGCAACGTCGATATTGGCGTCGTTTCGCTGGAAGACTGCTGGAACTGGGGCTTTTCCGGCGTCATGGTTCGTGGCTCGGGCGCGGCCTGGGATTTGCGCAAATCTCAGCCTTATGAATGTTACGAGCAGATGGAATTCGATATTCCCATCGGCAAGAACGGCGATTGTTACGACCGTTATCTGATCCGCATGGAAGAGATGCGCCAGTCTATCCGCATCATGAAGCAGTGCCTGGAAAAATTGCGTTCCGCCGATGGCCAGGGGCCGGTGTCGTCAGCCGACGGCAAGGTCGTTGCGCCCTCGCGTGGTGAGATGAAACGGTCGATGGAAGCGCTGATCCACCATTTCAAACTTTATACCGAAGGCTTTCATGTGCCCGCCGGCGAGGTCTATGCCACCGTGGAAGCGCCGAAGGGCGAATTCGGCGTCTATCTGGTCTCCGACGGATCGAACAAGCCTTATCGCTGCAAGATCCGTGCGCCGGGCTTTGCCCATTTGCAGGCGATGGATTTCATGTGCCGCGGCCATATGCTGGCAGACGTTTCCGCCGTCCTCGGTTCGCTGGATATCGTATTTGGAGAGGTGGACCGTTAATGGCTGTTCGTCGTCTTGCAGAAGCGCAGCCCGACGGGTTTGCTTTCAACGCTGAAAACGCCGCGTGGGCGAAAGAAACGATTGCTAAATTCCCCGACGGCCGCCAGGCGTCGGCGGTCATTCCGCTGCTGTGGCGCGCCCAGGAGCAGGAAGGCTGGGTTTCCAAACCGGCGATCGAGGAATTGGGCCGCATGCTCGACATGCCGTTTATCCGCGTCCTGGAAGTGGCGACCTTCTACACCATGTTCCATCTCGCGCCGGTTGGAAAAAAGGCCCACGTCCAGCTTTGCGGCACGACGCCGTGCATGCTGCGCGGCTCCGAAGAGCTGAAAGCGGTCTGCAAATCACGCATTCACGCCGACCCGCATCACCTCTCCGACGATGGCGATTTCTCCTGGGAGGAGGTGGAATGTCTCGGCGCCTGTGTGAATGCGCCGATGGTGCAGATTTTCTCCGATACCTATGAAGATCTGACGCCGCAAAGTTTTGAGAAAGTGCTCGACGGATTTGCCCGCGGAAAACCGCCGGCACCCGGGCCGCAGGTCAAGCGGCTCAAATCGGCGCCGGCATCCGGCCTGACATCGCTGACGGAGCCTATAGAGGCCCGGCGCCGCGAAGCGCCGGACGGGCCTGCTCCGGCGCCCGATAACGAGCCGACGATTGCGGCGCGGCCTGAAAAGGCGGAACCTGCGCCGGTCGCCAACGCCAGTCTCGCGGCCGAACCGGCCCGCAGCGCTGCTCAGGCGGCGGGTCCTGAGCCTGCCGGGAAGCCGGCCGGTGAAACGACAATTGCCGAAACGCCGGCGTCCGCCGGCGACGGACCGAAGACCTACGATGCGCCGCCGCCGGAAGGGGCCGACGATCTGAAACGCATTTCCGGCGTTGGCCCGAAACTGGAAGGCGTGCTGAACGATCTCGGCTTCTATCGCTTCGAGCAGATTGCCGCTTGGACAGCCGACGACGTGGCCTGGGTCGACCAGAGACTGACGTTCAAGGGCCGGATAGAGCGTGACGACTGGATGTCCCAGGCGAAGATTCTCGCTGACGGCGGCGAGACGGAATTTACAAGCCGGAAAAAGAAGCGGTGAGGGGCTGACATGCTGACGGACAAGGACCGCATCTTTACCAACATCTATGGCATCCATGATGTCAGCCTGAAGGGCGCGCAGTCGCGCGGGGCCTGGGACGGGACAAAGGGTTTTATCGACAATGGCCGCGACTGGGTCATCGACGAGGTCAAGTCATCAGGCCTGCGCGGCCGTGGCGGCGCAGGCTTTCCGACCGGGCTGAAATGGTCCTTCATGCCGAAGGAAAATGACGGCAGGCCGCATTATCTGGTGATCAATGCCGATGAATCGGAGCCTGGCACCTGCAAGGATCGGGACATTATGCGCCATGATCCGCATCATCTGGTCGAGGGTTGCCTGCTGGCGTCCTTCGCGATGGGTGCGAACGCCTGTTACATCTATCTGCGTGGCGAATATATCCGCGAGCGCGAAGCGCTGCAGAGGGCCGTCGACGAGGCTTATGAGGCCCGGCTGATCGGCAAGAACAATCTGCACGGCTGGGATTTTGATCTTTACCTGAGCCATGGCGCCGGCGCTTATATCTGCGGCGAGGAAACCGCATTGCTGGAAAGCCTGGAAGGCAAGAAGGGCCAGCCGCGCCTCAAGCCGCCGTTTCCGGCCAATGTCGGGCTCTATGGCTGCCCGACCACGGTCAACAATGTGGAATCGGTTGCGGTTGTGCCGGAAATTCTGCGGCGCGGCGCCGGCTGGTTCGCCGGCCTCGGCAAGGAAAACAATACCGGCACCAAGCTGTTCTGCATTTCCGGGCACGTCAATACACCGTGCACCGTAGAAGAGGTGATGGGCATCCCGTTCCGCGAGCTGATCGAAAAGCATGCCGGCGGCATCCGCGGCGGCTGGGACAATCTGCTAGCGGTCATTCCCGGCGGCTCGTCGGTTCCCTGCATTCCGGCAGAGACCTGCAAGGACCTGTCGATGGATTTTGACAGTCTGCGCGAGGTCAAGTCCGGCCTTGGCACGGCAGCCGTCATCGTGATGGACAAGTCGACCGACATTATCCGCGCGATCGCCCGGCTTGCCTATTTCTACAAACATGAAAGCTGCGGCCAGTGTACCCCGTGCCGTGAAGGCACCGGCTGGATGTGGCGCGTGCTGGAGCGGATGGCGCGTGGCGAAGCGGAAAAGCGCGAAATCGACATGCTGCTGGAGGTGACCTACCAGGTGGAAGGCCACACGATCTGTGCTCTCGGCGACGCCGCGGCGTGGCCGGTGCAGGGCCTGATCCGGCATTTCCGCCATGTGATCGAAGAGCGCATCGATTCTTATGCGGCCAATCCGAAACCGGATGATGCCGTCATGCAGGCAGCGGAATAAGGGGGCGGCGGATGAATTCGGGAAAGTTCGACATGTTTGAAAACGACGTTGTTCGCAGCTCGATCGATGCAATGGCGAAGACCGCTTTGGCATTCAATCCGTTTGTTCTCTGGAGTGCCGGTGCAGCCATCGGGCTGGGCGCTCTTGCCGGTCTCAGCCGAGCCGCAAGTGAACTGACGATACCGACCGCCCCGGTTCGGCGCACGATGATCGCAGCCCGGCCGATTGAATCCAGGATCGATTATGGTGCGGCCAAAAAGGTCGGATTAACCGACACGCCGGTTGAGGCTCTGGCGCGGCCGATTCTGAATGAAATGATCGAGCAGGCCATCTTGGAGGAAAAAGCTGTTCCCTCCAAGCCGCGGACGCCGAAGGCAAAATCGGTAAAAACGGGCCCGAAACGACCATCCGGCCTGGAGAACCCGCGTCACGGCAAGGCAGACAACCTCAAGAGCATCTCCGGAATCGGTCCGAAACTGGAAATGACATTGAACGATCTGGGTATTTATCATTTCGACCAGATTGCTGCATGGACCAGGGCGGAGACCGACTGGATCGACGATTATCTCAGCTTCAAGGGCCGGGTTGAGCGCGACCGATGGATCGAACAGGCGGGCAATCTGTCGAAATAGGAGTGTGGTATGGATGAGCAAGTGTTCAGGCACGGAATGTCGATTGGTGCGATCCAGATTTTGTTCATTGTCGGATATATACTGATTTTTATTGTGCCGATCTGGAAAATAGTTTCAAAAGCGGGATATTCCGGCGCTTGGTCTTTGTTGATGATCATTCCGGTTTTGAACGTCATCATGCTGTGGGTCTTTGCGTTTTCTCGTTGGCCGAACACTGAAAGGGCTTGACTGAGAAACATGTCAGACCTCCGCAAAATCATCGTTGACGGCAAGGAAGTCGAAGTCCCGGCCTCCTACACCTTGTTGCAGGCAGCAGAGGAAGCCGGCGCTGAAATTCCGCGCTTCTGTTTCCATGAACGGCTGTCGATTGCCGGCAATTGCCGGATGTGCCTGGTTGAGGTGAAAGGCGGACCGCCCAAGCCTGCCGCATCATGCGCCATGAATGTCCGCGACCTTCGTCCGGGGCCGGAAGGCCAGCCGCCGGAAATCATGACCAAGACTCCGATGGTCAAGAAAGCGCGCGAAGGTGTGATGGAATTCCTGCTGATAAATCATCCGCTGGATTGTCCGATCTGCGATCAGGGCGGCGAGTGCGACCTGCAGGATCAGGCGATGGCCTATGGTGTCGACAATTCCCGCTACGATGAAAACAAGCGGGCAGTGGAGAACAAATATATCGGCCCGCTGGTCAAGACAATCATGACCCGCTGCATCCACTGTACACGCTGCGTCCGCTTTACGACCGAGGTGGCCGGCGTTGCCGAACTCGGCGCAACCGGCCGCGGCGAGGATATGGAGATCACCACTTATCTTGAAGAGGCCATGACGTCTGAATTGCAGGGCAATGTAATTGATCTTTGCCCGGTCGGTGCGCTGACCTCGCGGCCCTACGCTTTCAAGGCGCGGCCCTGGGAACTGACCAAGACGGAATCGATCGACGTCATGGACGCGGTCGGTTGCGCCATCCGTGTCGATGCCCGCGGGCGCGAAGTCATGCGAGTGCTGCCACGGCTCAACGAAGCAGTGAATGAGGAATGGATTTCCGACAAGACACGGTTCATCTTCGACGGGCTTCGCACTCAGCGCCTCGACAAACCCTATCTGCGCCGAGGCGGCAAGCTGGAAGCGGCGACATGGCAGCAGGCGTTTGCCGCCATCGCCGACAAGGTTTCAGCCACGTCCGGTGACAGGATCGGATCGATTGCCGGCGATCTTTCCACGGTTGAGGAAATGTACGCCCTGAAGGGGTTGATGACATCACTCGGTTCGCCGAACCTTGACTGCCGTCAGGACGGCGTCGCGCTCGATCCGGCACATGGCCGGGCGTCCTATCTGTTCAATCCGACAATCGAGGGCATTGAGGATGCCGACGCTCTGCTGATTGTCGGCGCCAATCCGCGCCGCGAAGCCGCCGTCTTGAATGCGCGAATCCGCAAGCGCTGGCTGGCTGGTAATTTCCCGGTTGCGCTGATCGGCGAGAAAGCCGATTTGACATATGATTACAGATATTTGGGTGCGGGCTCGAACACTCTTTCAGAGCTTGAAGGGAGCATCCGCTCAATGCTGGAGGCAGCAGAGCGGCCGATGATCCTTATCGGGCAGGGTGCGCTTATGGGTGACGATGGCGCGGCGGTCCTGGCGATGGCAGCAAAACTCGCCGCTGACGTCGGTGCGCTCGGCGATGACTGGAACGGTTTTGCGGTTCTGCACACTGCAGCAGCCCGCGTTGGCGGTCTTGACATCGGTTTCGTTCCGCAAAGCGGCGGCATGGATACAGCCGCTATGATTTCGGCGGCGGGGCAGGGTAATCTTGATATCGTCTTCCTTCTCGGCGCCGATGAACTCGATACAAACGCGCTCGGGTCTGCCTTTGTCGTCTATATCGGCAGCCATGGTGATGCAGGCGCGCACCGGGCGGACGTTATTCTGCCGGGTGCGGCCTACACGGAAAAATCCGGCACGTTCGTCAATACCGAGGGGCGGGCACAGATGGCGATGCGGGCGGCTTTTCCGCCGGGCGACGCCCGTGATGACTGGTCGATTCTCAGGGCGCTCTCCGATGCGCTTGGTCACCGGCTTGCCTTCGATACGCTGAGCCAGTTGCGCCAGGATCTTTATCAGGTCCATCCGCACCTGGCGCGGATCGATGATATCGACGCCGGCGATCCCGGTGATCTGCGAGCGCTTGCATCATCGCCTGCATCATCGCCTTCATCGGGGGGCGGGTCAGCCTCGTCTGCGCAGTTCGCCAATGCGGTACAGGATTTTTATCTCACCAATCCGATTGCCCGGGCATCGGCCGTCATGGCTGAATGTTCCGCCATGGCGCTCGGACCAAAAGCCGAAGCGGCCGAGTAGGGACCAAGATGGACGCAATCCTTGATACCTATGTCATTCCCGGCCTGATCATCGCCGGCAAGAGCCTGTTGTTGATGGTCGTGCTGTTGCTGATCGTTGCCTATCTGCTTTATGCCGACCGCAAGATCTGGGCTGCCGTGCAGATGCGCCGCGGGCCGAACGTCGTCGGGCCGTGGGGGCTGTTCCAGTCGTTTGCCGATCTTTTGAAATTCGTGCTCAAGGAACCGGTGATCCCGGCGCCGGCCGACAAGACGGTCTTCCTTCTGGCGCCATTGATTTCCGCAGTGCTTGCACTGGCTGCCTGGGCGGTGATTCCCGTCGACGAAGGCTGGGCGGTAGCCGATATCAATGTTGGCATTCTTTATGTTTTTGCGATTTCGTCGCTGGAAGTCTATGGCGTGATCATGGGCGGCTGGGCTTCGAACTCGAAATATCCGTTCCTTGGCGCCCTTCGGTCGGCGGCACAGATGGTATCCTATGAAGTCTCCATCGGTTTTGTGATCATCACTGTTCTGCTGA
This sequence comes from uncultured Afifella sp., assembly GCA_947259045.1. Classification (GTDB taxonomy): domain Bacteria; phylum Pseudomonadota; class Alphaproteobacteria; order Rhizobiales; family Afifellaceae; genus CAMYKZ01. Next base: position 66,612 of record CAMYKZ010000013.1, on the reverse strand, counting down.
CTGTCGGATCATTGAACCTGACGGATATCGTGCTGGCCCAGCAGACCGGACTTGGAACGACAGTGGGCCTGCCCGTGAACTCATTCCTCGACTGGAACTGGCTGGTCCTGTTCCCGATGTTCGTGATCTTTTTCATATCGGCACTTGCAGAAACCAACCGGCCGCCTTTCGATCTGCCGGAGGCGGAGTCGGAACTGGTCGCAGGCTTCATGGTGGAATATTCGTCGACGCCTTACATGCTTTTCATGCTCGGCGAATATGTCGCAATCACCCTGATGTGTGCGCTGACGACGATCCTTTTCCTTGGCGGATGGCTGCCGCCGGTCAATATTGTGCCGTTTACCTGGGTGCCGGGCGTCGTCTGGTTTGTGCTCAAGGTCTGTTTCGTCTTCTTCATGTTTGCCATGGTGAAGGCGATCGTGCCACGCTATCGCTATGACCAGTTGATGCGGCTGGGCTGGAAAGTGTTCCTGCCGATTTCGCTGGCCTCCGTTGCCATCGTTGCATTCGTTCTCCAGCTCACGGGCTGGGGTGGCGTCGCGGGGTAGGTGGCATGGACAATCAACTGCTTGGCGCTCTTCTCGGTTTGGCTCTGGCGATCGTGGATTTCCTCCTGTTTGGCATGATCATCAGGAAGCAGGAGGAAAAGGCCGGCAACCGCAATGTGCGCGAGCGGCACAGATCGCTTGTCATCCTGGACCTAGTGCGCAAAGCCAATTTCGTTCTGTTGCCAGTGATCCTTTACGTTGCATTCGGGTTTATCGAAGGACAGATCATTGGTTGAGGTTGAATTGCTAAAGGAACATGCATCATGTCAGGTCTGACCCAAGCTGCCGGATCGGTTTTGCTGAAAGAGTTCGCCTCGGCGTTCGTTATGGCGATGCGCTATTTCTTCGCGCCGAAATCAACGATCAATTATCCTTTCGAGAAAGGACCGGTCAGCCCGCGGTTCCGCGGCGAACATGCTTTGCGCCGGTATCCCAATGGCGAGGAGCGTTGCATTGCCTGCAAACTTTGCGAAGCGATCTGCCCGGCGCAGGCAATCACCATCGAGGCCGGCCCGCGCCGCAACGACGGCACTCGCAGGACCGTGCGTTACGACATCGACATGGTCAAATGCATCTATTGCGGCTTCTGCCAGGAAGCCTGTCCGGTGGATGCTATCGTCGAGGGTCCGAATTTCGAATTTGCCACCGAGACCCGCGAAGAACTCTATTTCGACAAGGACAAGCTGCTGGCCAACGGTGATCGCTGGGAGCGCGAGCTTGCCCGCAACCAGGCACTGGATGCACCGTACCGATGATAGTTTCCTCAATAAGTGATCTGGGTTGTGGACGCAGGCGGGACGCCCCGTTAAGAGATCTCAGCCAACCGGGGCCGGAAGCAAGATGATCCTGAAGCCACTTTTCTTTTACCTGTTCGCGTTCTTCACCATCGGCTCTGCCTTTATGGTGATCTCGGCGCGCAATCCGGTTCATTCGGTCCTGTTCCTGATCCTTGCGTTTTTCAATGCTGCCGGATTGTTCGTTCTGCTCGGGGCGGAATTCCTCGCGATGATTCTGGTCGTCGTCTATGTTGGCGCGGTTGCCGTTCTGTTTCTCTTCGTTGTGATGATGCTGGACGTTGATTTTACCGAATTGCGCCAGGGTTTTTTGCAGTATTTGCCGGTTGGCGCTCTGATCGGCCTCGTGCTTTTGGTCGAACTGATCGCAGTCCTTGCCGGTACGGTCATCGATGTTGATGCAACGGCCAGTGCTGTCACGCCGATCCCGCCGCTTACGGAAAAATCAAATATCGAAGCGATCGGTACTCTGCTCTACACGAAATATATCTACTTCTTCCAAACCGCCGGAATGGTGCTCCTCGTTGCCATGATCGGTGCGATCGTCCTGACACTGCGACACAAGCAGGGCGTCCGGCGTCAGGATATCCCTACTCAGGTCGCCCGCACACCGGCCACGTCGATTGAAGTGGTTCAGGTCAAATCCGGCAAGGGAATCTAGGACGATGATGGATATTGCGCTTGGCCATTATCTGACGGTTGCAGCCGTCCTGTTCACACTGGGTGTGTTCGGAATTTTCCTGAACCGGAAGAATGTCATCATCATTCTGATGTCGGTGGAATTGATCCTGCTTGGGGTCAATATCAACCTCGTGGCGTTTTCGTCGTTTCTCGGCGACCTGACGGGGCAGATTTTTGCCCTTCTTGTGCTCACGGTTGCAGCTGCAGAAGCGGCAATCGGTCTGGCAATTCTCGTGGTCTTCTTCCGCAACCGCGGTTCCATCGCGGTTGAAGACGTCAATATGATGAAAGGCTAGGCTGGTGTATTCATTTATCGTCTTTCTGCCGCTTGCCGGTGCCTTGATCGCCGGTGCGATAGCCGTATATGGGGCCATGGAACGCACCCGCGGCGAGCCTGAGCATGGTGGCCATGATGGCGATCATCACCACGACGCCCAGGGATCGCGCGGCGCGGAACTGATCACCTGCACGTTCATGGTCATAACTGCGCTGTTGTCCTGGATTGCGTTTTTCGATTTCTGGAAGGGCGAGGGGGTTGCCTTTACCGAGCCGGTCATGACCTGGCTGTCTTCCGGCACGCTGACGGCCGACTGGGCGCTGCGCATCGATACACTGACCGTTGTCATGCTGGTCGTCGTGACGACTGTCTCGACGCTCGTGCACATCTATTCCATCGGCTATATGCAACATGATCCGCACCGGCCGCGGTTCTTTGCCTATCTGTCGCTGTTCACCTTCGCCATGCTGATGCTGGTGACGGCGGACAATTTGCTGCAGATGTTCTTTGGTTGGGAAGGTGTCGGCCTGGCATCCTATTTGCTGATCGGATTTTGGTACCACAAGCCTTCGGCGAATGCTGCCGCGATCAAGGCGTTTGTCGTCAACCGGATCGGAGACTTCGGTTTTGCCCTTGGTATTTTTGGTGTCTTTGTGGTGTTCGGCTCAATCAATTTCGACACCATCTTCGCCAACGCGCAGGCTGTCGCCGGAGGTGATGATGCGGCACTGAGCATTTTCGGCCATGATTATATCGGCGGCAGCGCCGTGATGACGATCATCTGTCTTCTTCTGTTCCTTGGCGCCATGGGAAAATCCGCTCAGGTTCCGTTGCACACGTGGTTGCCCGATGCGATGGAGGGACCGACCCCGGTCTCTGCGCTGATCCATGCCGCGACGATGGTCACTGCCGGCGTCTTCATGGTTGCGCGGCTTTCGCCGATTTTCGAGCTCAGCCACACCGCCCTTCTTGTGGTGACGATGGTCGGCGCTTTTACGGCGTTGTTTGCGGCATCCGTCGGTCTTGTGCAAAACGACATCAAGCGGGTGATTGCCTATTCGACCTGCTCTCAGCTTGGCTACATGTTCGTGGCCCTGGGGCTCGGCGCCTATTCGGTGGCAATCTTTCACCTGTTTACCCATGCTTTCTTCAAAGCGCTGCTGTTCCTTGGGGCCGGTTCCGTGATTCACGCGGTGTCCGACGAGCAGGACATGCGCAAGATGGGCGGGCTGAAATCCAAGATCCCGGCGACGTACTGGCTGATGTTCGTCGGTACGATTGCCCTGACCGGCGTCGGCATCCCTGGAACACTGATTGGAACCGCCGGATTTTTCTCAAAGGATGCGGTCGTCGAAGCCGCATTTGCCGGGCACAATGGAGCGGCCGGGTTCGCGTTTATCTGTCTGGTTCTGGCCGCGGTGTTCACATCATTCTATTCCTGGCGTCTGTTCTTCATGACGTTCCACGGCAAGGCCCGGGCGCCGGCCGATGTGATGGAAAACGCGCACGAAAGCCCGAAGGTGATGCTTGTGCCGCTTTATATTCTGGCGGCGGGCGCACTTTTTGCAGGGTTTATTTTCCATGCCGATTTCGTCGAAGCCGATCACTTTAGGGCATTCTGGCAGCAATCCTTGTTTGTCAGTGAAACCAATGAAATCCTGGAGGAACTCCACCATGTTCCGTTCTGGGTAAAAGCCTCGCCGTTCATTGCCATGCTGGTTGGCCTGGCAACCGCCTACTGGTTTTATATTGTCCGGCCCGACATTCCGAAGGCCCTGGCAAATGAGCATAACGGGCTATACCGCTTCCTGCTCAACAAATGGTACTTTGACGAACTGTTTGATTTTTTGTTTGTGCGGCCGGCATTTGCGCTGGGCCGTATCCTCTGGAAGCGGGGCGACGGCGGTTTTATCGACCGTTTCGGGCCGGATGGGATTTCGTCACTTGTCCTGCTGGTCACGAACCGCTGGGCCGTGAAAGTGCAGACCGGCTATCTCTACCATTATGCATTCGCGATGATGATCGGTGTGGCGGCTCTTGTCACCTGGATGATGTTTGCCGGATAGGACGGAACAATAAATGCTGAACTGGCCTACCCTTTCAACAGTCACGTTTCTGCCGATGATCGCGGCGGCGATCATTTTCGTGTTCATCAACGGTGACGATGAAGTGCACAAGCGCAACATTCGCCACGTTGCGCTGGGCTCCACCGTTCTCACATTCATTGTTTCGCTGTTTATCTGGGCCGGGTTCGACACAAGCAACCCGGGTTTCCAGTTTGTCGAAAACAATGAATGGTTCGGCGGCATTATGAGTTACCGGATGGGTGTGGACGGCATCTCGATGCTGTTCGTCATTCTGACGACGTTCCTGATGCCGCTGTGCATCCTGGCCAGCTGGAATTCGATTCAGGACCGGGTGAAGGAATACATGATCGCCTTTCTGGTGCTTGAAACATTGATGATCGGTGTTTTCTGCGCGCTTGATATCGTCCTGTTCTACGTATTTTTCGAGGGCGGCCTGATCCCGATGTTCCTGATTATCGGTATCTGGGGCGGACAGCGGCGGGTCTATGCGGCGTTCAAGTTTTTCCTCTTCACACTGCTTGGTTCGGTCCTCATGCTGCTGGCGATCATGGCGATGTACTGGAGCAGCAACACCACTTCGATCCCGGAACTTCTGGCCTATGACTTTTCCGAGCGGATGCAGTTCTGGCTCTGGCTTGCCTTCTTCGCATCGTTCGCGGTGAAAATGCCGATGTGGCCGGTGCATACCTGGTTGCCGGATGCCCACGTTGAGGCGCCGACGGCAGGCTCGGTCATCCTGGCCGGCATTCTGCTGAAGATGGGCGGTTACGGCTTCCTGCGGTTTTCGTTGCCGATGTTCCCGCTCGCCAGCGCGGACCTTGCGCCTTATGTCTATACGCTCTCCATCATCGCGATCATCTACACATCCCTTGTCGCCCTGGCGCAGGAGGATATGAAAAAGCTGATCGCCTATTCCTCGGTTGCCCATATGGGATATGTAACGATGGGCATCTTCACCATGAACGTGCAGGGCGTGCAGGGCGGAATTTTCCAGATGCTGTCTCATGGCCTGGTTTCGGGCGCACTGTTCCTCTGCGTCGGCATTATCTATGACCGGATGCATACAAGGCGGATCGATGCCTATGGCGGACTGGTCAACCGGATGCCGTTTTACGCGCTGACATTCATGATCTTCACGATGGCCAATGTCGGGTTGCCCGGAACGTCCGGTTTTGTCGGTGAGTTTCTGACCCTTGTTGCGGTCTTCAAGGTCAATACCTGGGTTGCCGTTTTCGCGACGACCGGGGTCATACTGTCCGCCGCTTATGCTCTGTGGCTTTACCGTCGGGTCGTGTTCGGCAATATCGACAAGGAAAGCCTGAAAAGCATTCTCGACATGGATGCACGCGAGAAGACCATTCTGGTGCCGCTCATTGTACTGACGATCCTGTTCGGCGTCTGGCCCGCGCCGATCCTCGATGTCACGGCCGCATCTGTTGACAATCTGATCCTTCAGTATCAGGCAGCGATCGACGCGGCACAATCTGCCGCCCAGACCGCCGCGCTGGCGAACTAGCAGGAAGAAACCGCGATGATGCCCGACCTTATCCCGCTTGTTCCTGAGATTCTGCTGGCCGTCGGCGCCATGACGCTCTTGATGTTCGGCGTCTTCAGCGGTGAACGCTATGCGCCGCCGATTACCGGCTTTTCCGTCGCCCTCCTGGCCGGTGCGGCGTTGATCATAGTGAGTTTGCCGGAAGGAACCTACAGGGCGTTCGAGGGGGCTTTTATCCTCGATGGTTTTGCCCGTTTCATGAAGATCCTCACGCTTATCGGATCAGGATTTGCAATTGCCATGTCAGTCGGCTTTGCGCGGGCGGAGCGGTTTGAACGGTTTGAATATCCGATCCTGATCGTGCTTGCCACGCTTGGCATGATGATGATGATCTCGGCAAATGACCTGATCAGCCTGTATCTCGGCCTGGAGCTTCAATCGCTCTCGCTCTATGTGATTGCCGCAATTCACCGCGATTCTGTCCGGTCCACAGAGGCCGGCCTGAAATATTTTGTCCTCGGTGCCCTGTCATCGGGCATGCTGCTCTATGGTGCATCCCTTGTCTACGGCTTTACGGGACATACCGGGTTTGAAGGTATTGCCGCCGAACTGGCCGACGGCCGGTCGACGGGACTTGTCATCGGGCTGGTCTTCGTTCTCGCCGGCCTTGCCTTCAAGATATCGGCTGTGCCGTTTCATATGTGGACGCCGGATGTCTACGAAGGCGCGCCAACGCCGGTTACGGCATTCTTCGCTGCGGCGCCGAAACTGGCTGCCATGGCATTGCTGATCCGCGTTGTCATCGACGCTTTCGAACCGATCGCCAGCGATTGGCAGCAAGTCCTCGGATTTGTGTCGGTTGCCTCGATGCTTCTGGGGGCATTTGCCGCCATCGGCCAGCGAAACATCAAACGCCTGATGGCCTATTCGTCGATTGGCCATATGGGGTTTGCGCTGGTTGGTCTGGTGTCGGGGTCGCAGGCTGGTGTCCAGGGTGTGCTGGTATATCTGGTCATCTATCTGGCCATGACCCTTGGTGCTTTCGCCTGCATTCTGTCGATGCGGCGGCGCGGTGAGATGGTTGAAGACATTGATTCGCTTGCCGGGCTGGGGCGAAATCAGCCAATGATGGCGTTATTGTTCTCAGCGATCCTGTTTTCGCTGGCCGGGATACCGCCGCTCGCCGGTTTCTTTGCCAAATATGTTGTCTTTCTGGCGGCGATCGAGGCCGAACTCTACACACTTGCCGTGATCGGTGTCGTCGCCAGCGTGATCGGCGCCTATTATTATCTGCGGATTATCAAGATCATGTATTTCGACGAACCTGCCGAGAAATTTCAACGCATGCCGGTCGAGCTGCAGACCGTGCTGGTCCTTTCAGGTTTGTTTGTCGTTGGTTTTCTTCCCATCATGTCAACCGTTCTGGATGCGGCGAACGAAGCGGCAAAGACGCTCTTCTAGCTGATGATCAATCAGGAAGCCGTGCGACGCGGGATTCATCATGTCGCCCTCGGTGCGGTCGGTTCAACAAACGACGAAGCAATGGCCCGCGCCCGGCGCGGCGATCCTTTGCCGGTCTGGGTAACGGCGGAACGCCAGATCACCGGACGTGGACGGCAGGGCGCCGAATGGACATCGGAGGCGGGCAATCTGTATGCATCTCTGGCCGTGCGGGTCGCCAGTCGCCGTTTACCGGAACTTCCGCTTCTGGCATCTGTTGCCCTGTACGACGCTTTGATCGAACAGCCCGGTCGGATAAACAGGCGTGACCTTGCCATCAAGTGGCCCAACGACCTGCTTTTGAGGGGCATGAAGGTTTCCGGTATTCTTGCTGAATCCCAAGCCGACGGCGATGACCTGGCTCTCGCCGTTGTCGGGATCGGCGTCAATCTCGTTCATCACCCGGGTGAAGCCCGCTACAAGGCGACTGATTTCAGTGCACAAGGCGTTCCACTCGATCCAGCCGACCTGTTCGACAGCCTGTCGCGGAACATGGCATTGCGGCTGGAACATTGGCAAAGCTCCGATGATGGATTTGCGACGATTCGGACAGCCTGGCTTGAGCGGGCGTCAGGATTGGGCGAGCCGATTGAAATCAGGTTGCCCAACGAAACCCTTTCGGGCCGGTTTGATGGAATGGATTCCTCAGGCCGGCTCATTCTTCATCAGGCCGGTCAGCCGGATCGCCTGATATCAGCAGGGGAAGTCTTCTTCCCGTCCAGAAATTGGTGAGTACGCAGAATGGCGAGTGATCAGTTAGTTTTCGTTCCGCTTGGCGGTGTCGGTGAAATCGGGATGAACCTGGCGCTTTACGGTTTTGGCAAAGGGCGGGAACGTCAATGGCTTGCCGTTGATATGGGCGTATCGTTTGCCAAGGACGATCTGCCGGGTGTCGACGGTGTGTTGCCCGACATCGAATTCCTGTTGGAGCGCAAGCGCAATCTTGTCGGCATTGCCATAACCCATGCCCATGAAGATCATTTTGGCGCTCTGTTTGATTTCTGGCCACAGCTGGAAGTACCGGTTTTCATGACGCCGTTTGCGGCCGGTCTGCTGGCGGCCAAGAAGGAAGGTGAACGAGGCGCGCCCGATATTCCGGTGAAGGTGGTTCAGCAGGGCGAACGTTTTTCTGCCGGACCGTTCGAACTGGAATATATTCCCATGTCTCATTCCGTTCCCGAGCCAAACGCCATTGCCATTCGCACGCCGGCCGGCATGCTGCTGCACACCGGTGACTGGAAGCTGGATCCGACGCCGTTGATTGGCAGGCCGACGGATGGAAAGCGTCTGAAGGAACTTGGCGACGAAGGCATACTCGGGCTGATTTGCGATTCAACCAATGCCGTTCGCGATGGCGTCAGCCCGAGCGAAGCCGATGTTGCAGGTGTTTTGCAGGACATTATCGCCGGTTCGCCGAACCGGGTCGTTGTGACGACATTCGCCAGCAATATTGCCAGACTCAGGACCGTCGCGATTGCCGGGCAGAAGGCCGGCCGCGAAGTCGTGGTGATTGGCCGTGCAATGCATCGGGCTCTCGGTGTCGCGGACGAACTGGGATATCTCAAGGGCGTCGGACCGATCCGGGATCAGGATGCCTTCGGATATCTTCCGCGCGACAAGGTGCTTGCGCTGATGACCGGCAGCCAGGGTGAACCAAGGGCAGCACTTGCGCGCATTGCCAACGGTGATCATCGCGACATTGCGCTGTCGTCCGGCGACAGGGTGATCTTTTCATCGCGCACCATTCCCGGCAACGAGCGGTCGGTGAACACGATCATCAACGCTCTGGTCGACCAGGGTATTGATCTGGTCACCGACAATGACGCGCTTGTTCATGTGTCCGGCCATCCAAGGCGTGACGAGTTGCGCCAGCTTTATGCCTGGACCAGACCGCAGATCATTATCCCGGTGCACGGCGAAGCGCGGCATCTGCGCGAGCATGCCAAACTGGCGGCGGCGGAAAATATTCCCGAAGTCGTGGAATTGCGCAATGGCAAGATGGCCCGGTTGTCGCCATCGCCGGCTGCGATCATCAGCGACGTCAAGGTCGGCAGGCTCTACAGGGATGGTAATCTTGTCCTTCATCCGGACGTCAGCGGCGTGGCTGACCGCCGTCGGCTGTCATTCGCCGGTGCAGTCACGATATCGCTGGCGATGGCGACGAACGGCGATTTGCTCGATGATCCGCAAATCGCCATGATCGGCGTGCCGCTGGCCGATGGGGAGGGACAGTCCTTCCAGGGGCTTGTGGAGGATGCCATCGACAATGCGCTGGATTCTCTGCCGCGCGCAAGGCGCAGGGATCCGGGCACGGTGCGAGAAGCCGTCCGCCGCGCGGTGCGCAACGGGATCGCTGCTGTGTGGGGCAAAAAACCGGTCACGGCCGTTCTGCTCAGTATTATCGAGGATGAATGATGTTGGGACGATTGAATCATATCGCCATAGCCGTGCCGGATCTGGCAAAGGCGGCGGAACTCTATCGGGGAACCCTTGGCGCAAATGTCTCGGATCCGCAGAAACTGCCCGAACATGGTGTCAGTGTCGTTTTCATCGAATTACCGAATACGAAGATTGAGCTTCTGGAACCTCTGGGAGAGGGGTCGCCGATCAGCCCGTTCCTGCAGCGCAATCCGGATGGCGGCATGCATCACGTCTGTTACGAGGTAGACGACATTATCGATGCGCGTGACAAACTGAGGAAAACCGGCGCCCGGGTACTGGGCAGCGGTGAACCGAAAGTCGGCGCACATGGAAAGCCGGTCCTGTTCCTGCATCCGAAGGATTTCACCGGAACTCTGATTGAACTGGAAGAGGTCTGAACCTGTCATGAGCCTGATCAGCGCGTTGGCGATCTATTTCATAATCTGGTGGCTGGTGCTCTTTATCGTCCTGCCGATCGGCATCCAGAGCCCGAACGACGACGCCGAGATTACCCTTGGCACCGACCATGGCGCACCGGTGCGCCCGAGGCTGCTGCGCAAGGCTCTGGTGACGACATTGATTGCCGGTATCATTTTTGCCGGTGTCTATATCAGTTTTGAAGTATATGGATTCACGCTCGAAGATCTGATTTTCTGACAGCGTGCTCAAAAGCAAAAAAGGCAAGGCTATCAGGGCCTTGCCTTTTTATGATCGCGATATGCCCAACCCAACGCTTAGCCTTTTGGCTTTAGGCGATGGCTCCTCCCAAGACTTGGACCGCGTTCCAGTTGACGAACTTGTTAGATCGTCATTGAACACGCGGTTTTTAGCTGTTTGTTACCCAATTGTCACCTCAAAAGTGATAACAAGCATCAAATTTTTGCAATTCGTGATGAACGGGGAGGCAGTTGCACAGCGCTCTGTATCGCAGGTTGCACTGTGACCTTGCCAACCGCGTCCATATGGGGTTTGTGAACGCAGGCAATACAAGCGATTCATACATGCGACTGTCCCAGTATTTTCTACCTATTTTGCGAGAAACGCCGAAAGAGGCGGAAATCGTGTCCCATCGTCTGATGTTGCGTGCCGGAATGATCCGCCAGCAATCGGCAGGGATTTATTCGTGGTTGCCTTTCGGCAAACGTGCACTGGACAAGGTTAACCGCATTATCCGCGAGGAACAGGATCGGGCAGGGGCGATCGAACTGCTGATGCCGACGATCCAGTCCGCTGATTTGTGGCGCGAAAGCGGGCGGTACGACGACTACGGCAAGGAAATGTTGCGGATTACGGACCGGCACGAGCGCGATATGCTGTTTGGCCCGACGAACGAGGAGATGATCACTGAAATCTTCCGTGCGTCGGTGCGTTCCTATCGCGATTTGCCGCTTAATCTGTATCACATACAGCTAAAATTCCGCGATGAGGTCCGCCCCCGTTTCGGTGTCATGCGGTCACGTGAATTTCTGATGAAAGACGCTTATTCCTTCGATCTGGACAAGGAAGCGTCCCGTCAAGCCTATCACCGGATGTTTGTCAGTTATCTTCGGACCTTTCACAGGTTTGGCCTGAAACCAATTCCGATGCGGGCGGAATCGGGCCCGATCGGCGGCGATATGAGCCATGAGTTCATCATCCTGGCAGAGACCGGCGAGAGCGAGGTCTTTTGCGACAGGTCGCTGCTAGATCTGCCGATACCGGCCGTTGATGTTGACTACCAGTCTGATCTATCGCCGATTGTCGACGCCTGGACGACGCCCTATGCCGCAACGGAGGACATGCACGATCCGGCGGCCTTTGAGGCCCTTGATGCAGAACGCCGCATTTCCGCGCGCGGCATCGAGGTCGGTCATATCTTCTATTTCGGTACAAAATATTCCGAACCGATGGGCGCTGTCGTCGCCGGGCCCGATGGTGTCGATGTGCCCGTTCACATGGGGTCATACGGCATCGGACCGACACGGGTGGTTGCCGCCATCATCGAAGCCAGCCATGACGAGAACGGCATTATCTGGCCAAGGGCGGTGGCGCCGTTTGATGTCGCGCTGGTCAACCTGAAACCGGGCGACGCGGCAAGCGATGGCATGTGTTCAGATATCGAGGCGCGTCTCAACAACGCCGGCATTTCCTATCTTTATGACGACACGGACAACCGCGCCGGCGCGAAATTTGCGACCATGGATCTGATCGGCCTGCCTTTGCAGATCATTGTTGGACCGCGTGGTGCGGCAACCGGCGAGATCGAGTTGAAATACCGCGCCAGCGGCGACCGGGAGACGCTCGGCATCGACGGTCTCATGACGCTGCTTGAGGCGTTTGGATCGGATCCGGCCATATGACGAGAATTCGATGAGCAGCGCGCCGACGATCCCGTTCACCAGCTTCGAGCTGATGGCGGCGCTGCGCTATCTGCGCCCCCGCCGCAAGCAGGCCTATGTGTCCGTCATTGCGATCATCTCGCTGATCGGCATCATGCTCGGGGTCGCGGCGATGATCGTGGTTCTGGCGGTCATGAACGGGTTCCGCGGCGAGCTTATCGACAAGATCCTCGGCGTGAACGGGCATGTCATCTTCCAGCCGATCGACAGCAAGCTGACCGACTATGCGGCGGTGACCGACCGGGTGTCCGCGGTGCCCGGTGTGGCATCCGCATTTCCCGTCGTTGAGGGCCAGGCGCTCGGATCGAGTTCGATGCCGGGCGGTTCGGGAATCCTGTTGCGCGGCGTGCGCGGGCAGGACATCGGCAAGATCCCGGGCGTCGCCGATACGATCGGCGAAAACGGCAGCCTGGACGATTTCGATAATACCGGCGGAGTGGCCATCGGCCAGGGCCTGGCGCGCCGGCTCGGGCTGTTTGTCGGCGACCGCCTGACCATCGTCAGCCCGCAAGGCGCCGTAACGCCTATGGGGACAGTGCCGAGGATCAAAGCCTATCCGGTGATCGCGATTTTCCAGATCGGCATGGCGGAATACGATGCGACATTTGTGTTCATGCCGCTTGAAGAAGCGCAGGCCTACCTGAACCTTGATGATGAGGCCGCGGCCATTGAGATCTTTCTTGATGACCCGGAAAATGTCGAGGAGATGAGGCCGCTGATCGAAGAAGCCGTGGCGCGTCCGGGCTTCACGGTCAGCTGGCGGAACCGCAATGCCGTCTTCTTCGGCCTGTTGGCGCTGGAGCGCAATGTCATGTTTGTCATCGTCGCCCTTGTTGTCCTTGTCGCCGCCATGAACATCATTTCCAGCCTGATCATGCTGGTGAAGGAAAAGGGGCGCGATATTGCCATACTGCGCACCATGGGCGCGACAAAGGGCTCCATCATGCGGATATTTTTCATGACCGGAGCGCTGATCGGAACCCTCGGCACGTTTGCCGGCCTCGCGCTCGGCTCATTTATCTGTTTTCATATCGACTATCTTGAAAAACTCGTGACTTGGGCAACCGGCCAGAACCCGTTTCAAAATGGCTCGTATTTCATTGATCAGTTACCGGCACGAATGGATCCAAAAGAGACCCTGACGATCGTTCTGTTATCGCTTGCGCTTTCATATCTGGCGACGATTCCTCCCGCCTGGCGGGCTGCCAAACTCGATCCGGTTGAAGCGTTGCGGTACGAATGAAAACCGAACTCCTGTCAAATTTGGAGTCTCAGAATCCGGATGCAACGCCGGAGCCGGCACTTCGCCTTGCCGGCGTGGCGCGGCATTATCAGACCGGCAATGGCCGGCTCGATATTCTGAAAGACGCCAATCTTGCGGTGCAGCCGGGCGAGATCGTGGCGCTCGTGGCGCCTTCAGGCGCCGGCAAGTCGACCCTGCTTCATCTGGCCGGATTGCTGGAACGGCCCGATGGCGGTGAAATTTTCATCAACGGCCAGCCGACGGCCCATCTTGATGACGAAGGGCGAACGGCAATGCGGCGCAACGGCATCGGTTTCGTCTATCAGTTCCATCATCTTTTGCCGGAATTCTCCGCCCTGGAAAATCTCGTAATTCCGCAATTGATTGCCGGACTTTCCAGGCAGGAAGCCGCGGAACGCGGCATGGAGCTGCTGGACTATCTGCAGATCGGTCCGCGCGCCTCCCACCGCCCTGCGGAATTGTCCGGCGGGGAGCAGCAACGCGTTGCGATCGCCCGCGCGGTAATCAACGCGCCGCGCCTGATCCTTGCCGATGAGCCGACCGGCAACCTGGACCCGAAAACCGCAGACCACGTCTTCAAGGCGCTGACCGGCCTGGTGCGCGAATCCGATCTCGCGGCCCTAGTCGCCACCCATAATCTTGATCTTGCATCCCGAATGGACAGGGCGATAACGCTCAGCGACGGGCAGATTATTCCAGCAGACTTATCCTGACATTGTTGACACATGTATTTTCTGCTTGACGTTTGGTTACTTCATGTGTACAAAAATAGAACAAACATGGGGTAAAGCAATGACATGGTTCTTCCGCGAGGCGATTTCACTGGTTTCTGTTGGTATGATGGTCGCGTGCCTGACGTTGATAGCGGCGGGTATAAGCGCCGGAGTCTGATGTCTGAACATCGGGGATAATGCCGCTGGCAACTGGACGGGCAGGTGCGGGAGGTTCATTTTGCTGATCGGGTATCAGCGGAGAATCACCTGTGGCCGAAACTGTCCGGTTCATCCATCTGAATTGCCATTCCGCCTTTTCGCTGCTGGAAGGGGCACTGCCGATTGCCGAGCTGATCAAGCGGGCTGTCGGCGACAATATGCCGGCGATAGGTGTGACCGACAGCGCAAACCTGTTTGGTGCACTGGAGCTTTCAGAAAAGGCTGCAGGCGCTGGTCTGCAGCCGATTATCGGCTGCAAGCTGCCTGTTGTCTTTGATGCCGGCAAAACAATGGACGTCGCTCAGGGGGCAATCGGGTCCAGGTCCGGTTCGGCCATTGAGACATGCTGGATGCAGTTTCTGTGTACGAATGAAACCGGATACCGCAATCTGGTTCACCTGGTGACCGATTATTATCTGAGCGAAAACGGCCGTGGCGAGCCGATCGTGATGGATTATCTGGCTGGATACAGCAGCGGATTGATCGCATTGACCGGCGGCCATGACGGCGTGCTCTACGGCCGTGCCGCGGAAGGCGATTCAGAAACCGTTCGAGCCCGCCTTGCACGGCTTTCCGATCTTTTTGCAGACAGGCTCTATGTCAGTATTGAACGCCACGGAATGGCGGTCGAAGCCCAGGGCGAGAATGACATCCTGTCTGCGGCATATGCCGCCGGTTTGCCGATTGTGGCAACCAACGAACCGTTTTTCCCGAGCCGGTCCGATTATGAAGCTCATGATGCCTTGCTGGCTGTGGCCGAGGGGCGTGTCGTATCGGAAGACAATCGCCGTCGGCTGACGCAGGACCATCATTTTGCCACCCAGAAGGAAATGGTGCAGCGGTTTGGCGATCTTCCCGAGGCTCTTGACGCCAGCATCGAGATTGCGATGCGCTGCCATTTTCGGCCGGTCACGATTGCGCCGATTCTGCCCCGGTTCACCGAGGGCGAGGGCGACGGGGCTTCGGCCGTCGAGGCGGAAGCGGCCGAGCTTCGCCGGCAGGCGCAAGCAGGGCTGGCTACGCGGCTGGCGATGCATGGCTGTGCACCCGGGCTCAGCGAAGAGGATTACCGGACCCGGCTTGATTTTGAGCTCGGCGTGATCGAGCGGATGCAATATCCGGGATATTTCCTGATCGTTGCCGATTTTATCAAATGGGCCAAGGAGCAATCGATTCCGGTTGGCCCGGGGCGCGGTTCCGGAGCGGGTTCCGTCGTCGCATGGGCTCTGACCGTCACCGATCTGGACCCGTTGCGGTTTGCTCTGCTGTTTGAACGGTTTCTCAATCCCGATCGCGTTTCGATGCCGGATTTCGACATCGACTTCTGCCAGGAACGCCGCGACGAGGTGATCGGGTATGTCCAGCGCCGTTATGGTAGCGACAAGGTTGCGCAGATCATCACATTCGGGACATTACAGGCGCGTGCGGCTCTGCGTGATGTCGGACGGGTGCTGGAAATGCCCTACGGCCAGGTCGACAGGCTGTGCAAGATGGTGCCGGCGGACCCGGCAAATCCGGTAACCCTGGCGGAGGCCGTTGCCGGCGAACCGCGCTTCGGCGAGGCCCGCAAGGCCGAACCGATCGTAGGCCAGCTGCTCGACATTGCGATGAAGCTTGAGGGACTTTACCGGCACGCCTCGACCCACGCCGCCGGTATTGTCATCGGCGACCGGCCATTGCAGCAACTGGTACCGCTCTACCGTGACCCGCGGTCCGATATTCCGGTCACCCAATTCAATATGAAATGGGTTGAGCAGGCGGGTCTGGTCAAGTTCGATTTCCTCGGCCTGAAGACCCTGACAGTTCTGGAAAAGACCGTCGAACATTTGCGCAAGCGTGATATCGAAATCGACCTGTCGGCCCTGCCGCTGGACGACGAAAAGACCTTTGCGATGCTGGCCCGCGGCGAGACGGTCGGTGTGTTCCAGGTTGAAAGCCAGGGCATGCGCCGCGCGCTTGTGGGTATGAGGGCTGACCGGTTTGAGGATATTATTGCTCTTGTGGCGCTCTACCGGCCGGGCCCGATGGACAACATTCCGACCTACAACCGCCGCAAGCACGGTGAAGAGGAGCCTGATTATCTGCACCCGCTGCTGGAACCGATCCTGAAGGAAACCTACGGCGTCATCATCTACCAGGAACAGGTGATGCAGATCGCCCAGACCCTGTCCGGCTATTCGCTGGGCGAGGCGGATCTGCTGCGGCGCGCGATGGGCAAGAAGATCAAGGCGGAAATGGATGCCCAGCGCGCCCGTTTTGTCGACGGCGCCGTGGAGCAGGGGGTCAGCAAGCCGGATGCGGTCATGGTGTTCGATCTGGTGGCAAAGTTCGCCAGTTACGGGTTCAACAAATCCCATGCGGCCGCTTATGCGCTGGTTGCCTATCAGACGGCCTATCTGAAGGCGAATTATCCCGTTGAATTTCTCGCAGCGTCGATGACGCTGGATAGCGGCAATACGGACAAGCTGAACGAATTCCGCCACGAAGCGGAACGCATGGGCATCGATGTGATCGCTCCCGACATCAACCGGTCCGGCCCTGTGTTCGACGTGTCGGACGGCAAGATCATTTATGCACTCGGAGCGCTCAAAGGGGTTGGATCGCAGGTTGTGGAGCACGTGGCGGTAGCCCGCGGCAACCGGCCGTTTGCGGACCTGTCCGATTTTGCCGGCAGGATAGAACCGGGGATCATGTCGAAACGGGCCATGGAATGCCTTGTCCAGGCTGGCGCTTTCGACAGTATGGTGCCTGAGCGGGCCATTGTCTTTGAAAGTGTCGGCAAGATAGTGGCTGCGGCCCAGGAGCGCGTTCAGCGGACTGAGAGCGGCGTCGGTGATCTGTTTGGCGATATTGCCGACGTCAATCAGGTCGTCCTGCAGCCTGCCGATCCCTGGACGCCTGCAGACCGGCTGCACCGGGAATTCCAGGCAATTGGCGCTTTCCTGACGGCGCATCCGCTCGATGATTATGGCGATCTGATTGAAAGCCGCGGCGGTGTTTCCTGGAAAACATTTGCCGGCCAGGTCCGCCGCGATCACGTCCGGGCAGGGCTGATCGGCGCGACAATTGTCCAGAAGCAGGAACGGCGCACACGCACCGGCGGCCGGATGGGGATCCTCACCCTGTCAGATCCTTCCGGACAGTTCGAAGCGACGGTCTATGAGGAGCGGCTTACCGAATGGCGTGATCGGTTATTGCCGGGGACATCGTTCCTGCTCCGTATCTCAGGAGAATATGAAGCCGAAACGGAAGATATCCGGGTTCGCATCATGGCTTTTGAGCCGCTGGAGGAAGCCGCCGCCAGAACGTCAGGCACATTGCGGATATTCGTCGACCGACTTGACCCGGTGCAGCATGTGGCCAAACGGCTTGAGGCGGACGGCGAGGGCGAAGTGAGCTTCATCTGTATGCTGGCGGACAGGAAGCAGGAGGTCGAGATCAAATTGCCCGGCCGCTACCGGGTCACGACAGCGGTCGCGGGAGCGATAAAGTCGGTCCCAGGCGTCGTGCATATCGAGAATGCCGCGATCCGTTGAGTTCAGACCTGGAAGATCCGGTCTGAAAAAGCGCTGAAAACAAATCTGCGCCACAGGCATTTTCCGCATTGCACAATAATTCCGCTTTGCTTATAAGGCGCGCATCTCACACGCGGGTTTATAGCCAGAAATGGCTAGTCCGGTGGCTTTTGCCAGTGCCCGCGGAGGACAAACCGGAGAATTGAAATGACGCTTCCCGATTATTCGATGCGTCAGCTGCTTGAGGCTGGCGTACATTTTGGTCATCAGACCCACCGCTGGAACCCGAAAATGTCTGGATACATTTTCGGCGACCGCAATAATATCCACATTATCGATCTGGCCCAGACCGTCCCGATGCTGCATCAGGCGCTCACTGCCGTCAGTGATACCGTCGCCAAGGGTGGCCGCATTCTGTTTGTCGGCACCAAACGCCAGGCATCGGTAATTGTCGCCGACGCGGCCCGCCGTTCCGCGCAGTATTATGTCAATGCGCGCTGGCTTGGCGGCATGCTGACAAACTGGAAGACGATTTCGAATTCCATCAAGCGTCTGAAGACACTGGAAGAGATGCTGGATCATGGCGTTCAGGGGCTGACCAAGAAAGAATTGCTGTCCTTGACCCGCGAACGCGACAAGCTTGAGCGCGCCCTCGGCGGCATCAAGGATATGGGCGGCGTTCCCGACATGCTGTTTGTCATCGACACGAACAAGGAAGCGATCGCCATCAACGAAGCCCAGCGGCTGAACATCCCGGTTGCGGCGATCCTCGATACCAATTGCGATCCGGCCGGCGTCGCTTACCCGATCCCGGGCAATGACGATGCGGGCCGCGCGATTACGCTTTATTGTGATCTGATCGCGCGTGCTGCACTTGACGGAATTTCGCGCTCCCAGGGCGAAATGGGCATTGATGTCGGCGCCTCGGTAGAGGTGCCGGTTGAGGCGGCACTGGAAGCCGCTGCAGAACCTGAAGCTGCAGTCGTTGAGGTGCCAGCGCAAGTTGAGGCTGCTCCCGCCGAACCAGCACCTGCCGAAGCAGCACCTGCCGAAGCAGCGCCTGCGAAAGCAGTGTCCGCCGAAGCAGCACCTGTCAAAGAAGCAGCACCTGCGAAAGCAGCGCCCGCCGAAGCAGCGCCCGCTGCAGACGCGAAGGCGGAAGAGCCGGCCGCGGCAGAGGGTGCAGCGCTGTTTACCGCTCCGGAAGGCGACCCCGATGATCTGAAGCAGATCTCCGGTGTTGGTCCGGTTCTGGAAGGCAAGCTGCACGGCCTTGGAATTACCAGGTTTGCCCAGATTGCCGCGTTCTCCCCGGAGGATGTGACCAAGGTTGACGATGCATTGAGTTTCAAGGGTCGTATTGACCGTGATGACTGGATTGCCCAGGCGAAGAAACTCGCCGAGGGCTGACCCGCCTGACTGAAACAAATTGCCAGAACGTTTGAGAGGATAGACCATGGCCGTCACAGCCCAGATGGTAAAAGAACTGCGCGACAAAACCGGCGCCGGCATGATGGATTGCAAATCGGCCCTGCAGGAGGCCAATGGCGACATGGAGGCTGCAGTCGACTGGCTGCGCGCCAAAGGCATCGCCAAAGCAGAGAAGAAATCGTCACGTGTTGCCTCCGAAGGCCTGATCAGCGTCGCAGGTTCGGGAACCGAAGCGATCGTCGTCGAAGTCAATTCAGAGACTGATTTCGTGGCCCGCAACGATCAGTTCCAGGGACTTGTTACGTCGATTGCCCAGGCAGCACTTGGCACTGACGGGAGCCTGGATGCGGTAAAGGCTGCCAGCATCGGCGGCAAATCCGTCGAACAGTCGGTCAGCGACGCTATTGCCACAATCGGCGAGAACATGACATTCCGCCGTTCGGCAAAGGTCAGCGTCGAAACCGGTGTTGTGGCAAGTTATGTCCATTCCGCAGTTGCTCCAAATCTCGGTAAAATCGGCGTTCTGGTCGGTCTGCAATCGACCGGTGACCGTGAAAAGCTGACGGCACTCGGCCGCCAGATCGCGATGCATGTGGCGGCTGCAAACCCGTTGGCGCTCAGTGTTGACGATCTGGACGCGGCGACCGTGGACCGTGAGCGCTCGGTTTTTGCCGAACAGGCTCGCGAAAGCGGCAAGCCGGACAATATCATCGAGAAGATGGTTGATGGCCGGATGCGGAAATTCTACGAGGAATCGGTTCTGCTGAAACAGGTTTTTGTCATCGACGGAGAGCGTTCGATTGAAAAAGTCCTGGCTGAATCTGAGGGCGATATCGGCGCTCCGGTGTCGATTTCAGGCTATGTATGCTTCAAGCTTGGTGAAGGCGTGGAAAAAGACCCTGAGCCGGATTTTGCAGCGGAGGTTGCGGCTGTCGCCGGCCAGAGCTGAAAAAATATACATTTTTATCAAGGGCGTCGGCGTGACATGCCGGCGCCCTTGTTTTATGCGCTATTGGACGTTCAATAAACCAGCGAAGAAGCGGCAGCATGTCAGTTCGACCAAAGCCCAGGCGAATTCTTCTGAAACTATCGGGTGAAGCGCTGATGGGCGACCAGCCGTTCGGGATCGATGACAAGGTTGTTTCCAGGTTTGCGTCCGAGATTGCCACGGTCAGAAAATCCGGCACGGAAGTTGCGGTTGTCATCGGCGGCGGCAACATATTTCGCGGCGTGGCTCTGGCGGCCAAGGGCGGCGACAGGGTGACCGGCGATCATATGGGTATGCTGGCAACGGTGATGAATGCCCTGTCTCTCGAGGCTGCGCTGGTGCGTGAAGGTGTGGAAGCGCGGGCGATGTCTGCCATTGAGATGCCATCGGTTTGCGAAACCTATATCCATCGCCGGGCATCGTGGCATATGCAGAAAGGTCTCGTTGTCGTTCTTGCCGGCGGGACGGGCAACCCTTATTTCACCACCGACAGCGGTGCCGCGCTGCGGGCGCTTGAACTGGAATGCGATGCGCTTCTCAAGGGAACCCAGGTCGACGGTGTCTATTCCGCCGACCCGAAACACAACCCGGACGCAAAACGTTATGAACAGATCACCTATGAAGAGGCGATCAGTCGCGATCTGGCGGTGATGGATACGGCCGCTTTTGCGCTTGCCCGTGATAACGCCTTGCCGATCATTGTCTTCGATGTGCACAATAAAGGTGCGCTTTCACGGATTGTTGCCGGCGAACCCGTTGGCACAATCGTCTCTTCGGCGACTGCCGGAATATCGTGATGCGTACGTAGTGGAGGAATATTCAGATGAGCGATATGGAAGTGGACCTCAAGGATCTTGAGCGGCGCATGGACGGCGCGATTTCCGTGCTCAGAACAGAGCTCTCCGGACTTCGCACCGGCCGCGCATCCGCCAGTCTTCTTGATCCGGTCGATGTCGATGCCTACGGGTCGAAAATGCCGATCAACCAGGTCGGGACAGTCAGTGTGCCTGAATCGCGCATGGTAACCGTGCAGGTCTGGGATCAGGGGCTGGTTGCAGCGGTCGACAAGGCTATTCGAGATTCCAGCCTTGGCCTCAATCCGGTCATGGAAGGCAATCTTCTGCGTATCCCGATTCCTGAACTGAACGCAGAACGGCGACAGGATCTCGTCAAGATTGCCCATAAATACGCCGAGGGCGCCAAGGTTGCCGTCAGACATGTACGCCGTGATGGTATGGATACCCTCAAGGCGATGGAAAAAGATGGCGATGTCAGCAAGGATGACAGCAAGCACCAGGCAGATCTGGTGCAGACGCTGACGGATGAAAAGATCAAGGCGATCGACGAATTGCTGGCAAGCAAGGAAGAAGAAATTACCCAGGTCTGATTGCTGCGCAGATCATGATGCAGCACGGACAGGAAGCGTGATGTCGGTTAAATCAGATCCAGAAAGGTCATGCGGTGATGCGGTTATTCCGCAGCACGTTTCCATCATTATGGACGGTAACGGACGATGGGCCCAGACCCGCGGTCTGCCCCGGCGCGAAGGTCACCGCCGCGGTGTCGAAGCGGTCAAACGGGCGGCAAAATTCGCCGGTGAACGCGGTATAAAGTATCTGACCCTGTTCAGCTTCAGTTCGGAAAACTGGTCACGCCCTCCCTCCGAAGTTGAGGATCTGCTCAATCTTCTGCGCTATTTTATCCGCCGTGATCTAAGCGATTTGTCGAAGAACAATGTCCGTATCCGGGTCATCGGATCGCGTGACAGGATCCCAACCGATATTCTGGACATGATCGCAAAGGCAGAGGCTGATACGGCCGGCAATACCGGGCTGAACCTGGTCGTGGCATTTAATTACGGCTCGCGTGACGAGATATTGCGGGCGGTGAGGCGCGCCGCAGAGCGGATCGCAAACGGGGAAATCGCCGCTGACGAACTTACGACGGAAGAGTTTGCACGCCATCTTGATACCAGCGGTATCCCGGATCCGGATCTGATCATCCGAACATCGGGCGAACAGCGCATCAGCAACTTTCTGCTTTGGCAGTCAGCCTATTCGGAATTTCTTTTCCCGCAGGTTTTCTGGCCTGATTTTACTGACCAGGATTTCGAAGACGCATTGCAGGAATATGCGAGCCGGGATCGCCGGTACGGAGGTGTTCGAAGTGCCTGACCAGCCGGTGACAAAGCAAATGATGGGCAACCTCACGCTCAGGATCATATCGGCGGCGGTGCTGGCGCCGATCGTGCTTTTGGCGGTCTGGACAGGAGGGTTGATATTTTCCGCCCTGGTGATACTTGTCGCAGTTCTCGGGTTTTGGGAATGGACCGAGATGAGCGGTCCGCAGAAACCGGAATGGACCCGGTTTGCCATGGCCGGCGCCATAGCCGCCGGTCTTTTGTCGGTCCATTTCTGTCAATGGGATCTGGCCGCTATTTTTCTTCTGACGCCGATCGCCGGCGCCTTGATTGTCGGCACGATGCTGGAGCCTCAGAAATGGGCCGGCATGGGCATGGTTTATGTTGTCCTGCCGGCGGCAGGTCTCATGCTTGTCCGTTCCGATCCCGCGACAGGGCTGGCGGCAGTCATATTCATCATGCTTGTCGTCTGGGCGACCGATATCGTCGCCTATTTCGGCGGCCGGGCGATCGGCGGCCCCAAATTATGGCCGCGGGTTTCGCCGAAAAAAACCTGGTCCGGCGGTCTTTGCGGATTGGCTGCTGCATTTGCGGTGGGCCTGGCAATGTCGATCTATCTCTCCGGGGATGCCAGGGTCGGAGATATTGCGGTTGCCGGTGTCCTGTCTGTCTTCAGCCAGGCCGGTGATTTTCTTGAATCGGCGGTCAAACGCCGGTTCGGCGCCAAGGATTCCGGCACTTTGATCCCCGGCCATGGCGGTGTTCTGGATCGGGTTGACGGATTGTTCGGCGCCGCGGCGGTCGCACCTCTGCTGGCCATTACCGGCGTCGGTTCCATCTTGCCCGTCCTGAAAATATTCTAGCGCCGATGACAAAACGCATCTCGATATTAGGGGCCACCGGCTCAATCGGCCAATCGGCTGTCAGTGTGCTTGAGGCGGATCGCGAGCGGTTCTCCGTTCATGCCGTAACTGCGGACAGCAATGCGTTGAAGCTGGCGGAAACCGCCATTCGCGTGAACGCCGCCGTCGCGGTCATCCGCGACCCGGTCGCATTGCCGCTCCTGAAACAGGCGCTGGCAGGAACCCCGGTCAAGGTCGCCGCCGGCGACGAGGCTTTGGCCGACATTGCCGGTGAACA
Source organism: uncultured Afifella sp. (assembly GCA_947259045.1). Classification (GTDB taxonomy): domain Bacteria; phylum Pseudomonadota; class Alphaproteobacteria; order Rhizobiales; family Afifellaceae; genus CAMYKZ01. The sequence continues at coordinate 43,021 of CAMYKZ010000013.1, read as the reverse complement.
GGTTGACCTGACGCTTTCTGCAATTGTCGGGGCTGCCGGTGTTGCGCCGACGGCTGCTGCCGTGCGTGCTGGCAATTCGATTGCTCTGGCAAACAAGGAATGCCTGACATGCGCCGGGTCGTCATTCATGAAACTGGTTGCCAGGTACGGCGTCAACCTGTTGCCGGTGGATTCTGAACACAATGCGGTTTTCCAGCTCCTGCAAGGTCATGACATGGCCGATGTCGCCAGGATCACGCTGACAGCCTCCGGTGGCCCGTTTCTCGGCTGGTCGAAAGCGCGTTTATCAGATGTGACCCGGGCCCAGGCGCTGGCGCATCCGGTCTGGTCGATGGGCGACAAGATCAGTATCGATTCGGCGACCCTGATGAACAAGGGGCTGGAACTGATCGAGGCGCGCTATCTGTTCGGGCTTGAGCCGCGTCATCTCGATGTGGTCATCCATCCACAATCGGTGGTGCATGCATTCGTTACACTGCGGGACGGTGCGGTGCATGCGGAGCTTGGGGCTGCAGACATGCGCCGGCCGATCGCGCACTGCTTTTACTGGCCCGAGCGCAGAACAGAACCGTTTGAGGCTCTGCCGTTGGCCAGCTTGACTGATCTTACTTTCCAGAAGCCGGATCTGGACCGGTTTCCTGCACTTCAACTGGCCAAAGACGCAATGGAAAAAGGGCAGGGTGCAGAGACGGTATTGAACGCGGCAAATGAGCTTGCCGTTGCGTATTTTCTTGAAAATCGGATCGCGTTTACCGATATTCCTGCTATAGTCCGGCAAACGTTGGCAGAATCAGAACGATACGGTCTGCTGCATGAACCCGGATCGGTTGAGGCGGCTCTGGAACTTGACCGCGAAGCGCGCGTAATCGCCGCACGAATGTTATTGCCGCGTCAGAAATCTGCCTCCCAGAAACCTACCGCTCAGGAACGACGGTCTAATCCCACGGTCTAATCTCAATGTTTGAATATCTTGCCGGACTGCCAACATCGATCCCGCTGATCGCCGTTTCGACGTTGCTTGTGTTTACGCCGATCGTTTTCATCCATGAACTTGGTCATTTTCTGGTCGCCCGCTGGTGTGGCATCAAGGTCGATACATTTTCCATCGGATTTGGCAAGGAGCTCTGGGGTTTCAATGATCGCAACGGAACGCACTGGCAGGTCAGTGCGATCCCGTTGGGCGGATATGTCAAATTTACCGGCGATGAGAATTCCGCCAGTGTGCCGGACCAGGAAACACTGGATTCGATTCCGGAAGCCGATCGTCAGGGCCTGTTTTATTTTTCTGCACTCTGGAAACGATCGGCCGTGGTTGTCGCAGGACCGATAGCCAACTTTATCCTGGCAATCGCCATCATCGCGTCTGTCCTATACGCCAACGGGCGGTATGAGTTGACGCCGCGTATATTGTCGGTCGTGGAGAATTCGGCTGCGGAACGTGCCGGCTTGCTGGCTGATGATCTGATCCTGGAAATCAACGGCCGGATCATGGAGACGTTCACCGACATTCGCCGGGTCGTATCGCTGGCGACCGGTGATGAACTGAACATCGTCGTGGACAGGAATGGCGAGCGGCTGACGTTTTTGGCGGTTCCTGAACGCGAAGAGATGCCAGACGGGCTTGGCGGCACCCAGCGTATCGGGATGCTCGGCATCAAAAGCGGTGGTGAGGGCGCCGAAGTGGTTTTGCGCCAATTCGGTCCTGCGGAAGCCTTGCGTGAAGCGGTTGAGGAAACCGGGGCAATTATCGAGGGAACACTGAGGTATATCGGGAGAATCATTACCGGTCGTGAAAATGCGGATCAACTCAGCGGGCCGGCCGGAATTGCGAAATTGTCCGCCGATGTCGCTGAAACCGGCGGCGGCCTTTCGCTTCTGCAACTGGCGGCAATCCTGTCTGTCAGCATTGGTCTTTTGAACCTGTTCCCGATTCCCATGCTGGATGGTGGACACCTGATGTTTTACGCCTATGAAGCCATTGCGCGGCGGCCATTGGCTGCAAAGAAGCAGGAAATCGCATTTCGCTTCGGTTTTGCCTTGATTATCATGCTGTTTCTGTTCGTCACATATAATGACATTACGATACGTTTCATGTCCTCCTGAGGCGTTGGAATCTGCCTGTAAAATCGCGGATTTACCTTAAATTCGACTGATTCGGTTTGTTTTCTGGTTATGTTAAGGGAACTGCAATGCCGTTGCCTAAAGATCACTTTAGGCTGCGAAAGTGGGCGTCGGGAGTGGGTAATGGTTGAAACCATTTGTAAACCCTGCAATATCGACAGGTAATTGAGTCTGTGAGAGCCGGGGCGAGGCTGACACAAAGGACCGGGTAACACGGAATATGATCAAAGCGTTTGTTCAACGACATACATGCATTTTCGTTCTGGCTTTGCTGCTTGCTGCAGCCGCAAGCCCGGCGGGCCAGTGGTATACCGGAAAGGCTGTCGCGGCTTCGGTGAGCCAGATTGCGGTCAATGGCAACCAGCGTGTCGACGATGAAACGGTACGAGCTTATCTTTCGATCAAGCCGGGCCGTAGTTTTTCCGCCCAGGATGTCGATCAATCGCTGAAAGCGCTGTTCGAGACAGGGCTGTTTTCCGATGTCAGTATCGCCCAGCGCGGCGGGACCCTTGTCGTGACTGTCGTTGAAAACCCGCTGATCAACAAGATTGCCTTCGAGGGCAACAAGAAATTCAAGGACGACCAGTTGAAGGGAGTCGTCCAGTCCAAGGAGCGGGGCGTCTTCACCCGTGCGCGCATCCAGAGCGATGTCCAGCGTATCCTGGAACTCTACCGCCGCTCGGGCCGGTTCCGCGCCTCTGTCGAGCCGAAAATCATCGATCTGGACAATAATCGCGTCAATATTGTCTTTGAGGTGACGGAAGGTCCGAAGACCGGTGTTGCGCGGATTTCGTTCATTGGCAACAAGGCCTTCAGCGATGGCAAATTGCGCGATGTCGTTGACACCCAGCAATCGGGCATTCTCAGTTTTCTGAGGTCGTCGGATTCCTATGATCCCGATCGTCTCGCAGCAGACGAGCAGAAATTGCGCCGTTATTATCTGGAGCGCGGTTATGCCGATTTCCAGGTGATTTCCTCGGTTGCCGATCTCGACCGCGAACGCAACACGTTTTTCATCACCTTCTCGATTGAAGAGGGCGAGCGCTACCGTTTCGGCGCCATTGATGTCGATTCGGTGATACCCGATGTGGATGGGGAACTATTACGGCGGCTTGCCGTTTCCCGGGAGGGCAATGTCTATTCCAGCAAGGACGTTGAGAAGAGCCTTGAAGCGATCACAATTGAACTGGCGTCTTCAGGATATGCTTTTGTGCAGGTCCGGCCACGGCTTGACCGGGATGTGGAAGCCCGGATCATCGGCGTTACCTATGTCGTCGACGAAGGACCGCGCGCTTATATTGAGAGGATCAATATCCGCGGCAATGACCGCACTGTCGACTATGTCATCCGGCGGGAGTTCGACATTGCCGAAGGCGACGCGTTCAACCGGGTTCTGATCGACCGTGCCGAGCGGCGGCTGAACAATCTGGGTTATTTCAAATCCGTCCGCATCACTACGGAGCCGGGCAGTGCGCCCGACCGGGTGGTTGTCAACGTCAATGTCGAAGAACAGCCGACCGGCGAACTTTCATTCGGTGCCGGCGTGTCGACCAGCGAAGGCATTGTTGGCGATATTTCGCTGTCGGAACGTAATTTTCTCGGTCGCGGTTATCGCGTCATAGCCAAGCTCGGCGGCGGCGAATCGTCTAAAACCTATGAATTCGGCTTTACCGACCCGTATTTTCTCGGTCGTCGGGTGTCAGCCGGTGTGAACGTCTTCCAAAGGGAATTCGATGCGACTGATTTCCGCAATTACGATCTGTCCCAGACCGGCGGCGGGATAACATTCGGCTTGCCGATTACGGAGAATTTGCGAGTTGAGATTGGTAACATGCTTGATTTGCAGGATATCAAGATCAAGAATTTCGACCCGTCTATGGGAATTGGAACATGTCCGGTTGGAATATCGCGGGCTATCTGCCAGGCAGCAGGAGAAACCCTGGTATCTTCTGTTCAATATTCGATCATCTACAATAGTCTTGATAGCAACAAGACGCCCCGGGAAGGAATATATGCCAAGTTTACCCAGGAATTTGCCGGCGTTGGCGGCGATGTCAGCTTCTTGCGCACGACGGGTTCCGCTTCATACTTTCATGAACTGATTGCTGACCCTGGCATTGTCGGGCTGGTGAGGGTTCAGGGCGGGCATATTCAGGGTATTGGTGAAGATGTTCGATTGAAGGATGCCTTCTATAAAGGCGGAGAGACAATCCGTGGGTTTGAATCGTCGGGAATTGGCCCGCGTGACGCGGTTACGAATGATGCGCTGGGCGGTAAGGTTTATCTCGCCGGAACAGCCGAACTGCTGTTTCCGGTTCCTGTGCTTCCGCCGGAACTCGGTTTTTCGGGTGCTGTCTTCGCAGATGCAGGAACGGTGTATGACACCGATATTTCACCGGCGTTTATTGGTAATCCGATCTCCGACGACAGTTCGATCCGCTCCTCCGTCGGTGGTTCAATCCTCTGGGATTCACCGCTTGGGCTGTTGCGGGCGGATTTTGCCTACGTCCTGACCAAGGAAAATTACGACAAGGAACAATTCTTCCGCTTTGGTGGTGGAAGGCGCTTCTAGCAGCCGCCCGGAACCCGGGTGGTCTTGCCGGGCCAAGGGTAATTCCCATGTCTGACGAGACATATTTTTTTCCGCCGCTCAAGCCGATCAGTTTGAGCGAGGTGGCGGCGATATCCGGTGCCACGCTTGTGCAGGGCGATGGGGATCAGTTGATCACCGGTATTGGACCTCTTGAGGCCGCAGGTCCCGGTGATCTCACATTTCTCGATAATCCGAAGTATCTCAAGTTTCTTGCCGAGACCAGGGCAAGCGCCTGTCTTTGCGCCAGGCGTTACTCTGACCGGGTTCCGGCCGGCGTCGCTGTGCTGGAAACGGCGCAGCCGTATCACACATATGCAGCAATCCTGGCGCATGCCTTCCCGGATGCCATGCGTCCGGCCGGTGCGATCGCCAACAAGGATTATTCGGTTTCACCTCAGGCCCATGTCGATCCGGACGCAGCGCTGGAAGATGATGTCTGCGTTGAACCGGGTGCGGTCATCGGACCGGGTGCCCGTGTCGGTCGCAAGTCGATTATTTCCGCAGGTGCTGTCATATCCGCCCATGTCACTATTGGGCGGGATTGTTCGATCGGTGCGAACACCACGATACAGCATTCGATACTGGGAGACCGGGTCATCATTCATCCGGGGTGCCAGATCGGCCAGGACGGATTCGGATTCGCGATGGCGCCGGGCGGGCATATGAAAGTGCCGCAGGTCGGCCGTGTCATCATTCAGGACAATGTCGAAATCGGCGCCAACACGACGATTGACCGGGGCGCCAACCGGGATACGATTATCGGTGAGGGTACCAAGATCGATAATCAGGTCCAGATCGGTCACAATGTGGAGATCGGACGGCATTGTGTGATTGTCGCACAAGTCGGACTTTCCGGCTCCTGCCGGTTGGGCGATTTTGTTGCCATCGGCGGCCAGTCGGGCGTGAACGGGCACGTTACAATCGGAGACGGCGCCCAGATTGCCGCGGTCAGTTCGGTGCACGGCGATGTGCCGCCGGGCGCGCGGTGGGGCGGCGTACCGGCGAAGCCGGCGCGGGACTGGTTCCGCGAGATCGCAATATTGCGGCGGATGGCGCAACGCGGGGAAACATCGACACCGGATAAAAACGGTGAGGACGGGGCTTAGGTCGGGGAAACAATGGACAGTCAGACAACACAACTGGAATCAATCGATATTCAGGAAATACTGAAGGCGCTGCCACATCGCTATCCGTTTCTTCTTGTCGACCGGATTATCGACATTGACGGTGACAGGTCGTGCATCGGTATCAAGAATGTGACAATGAACGAGCCGCATTTTACCGGACACTTTCCCGGTCAACCCATCATGCCGGGCGTATTGCTGATCGAAGGGATGGCGCAAACCGCCGGCGCACTGTGTGTGCTGAAGGCAATTGAAGGTGACGCGACCAATCTCGTCTATTTCATGACGATCGACAAAGCCAAGTTCCGAAAACCTGTTGTTCCCGGTGACCGGGTCGAATATCACATGACCAAACTGCGAAATCGCAAGAATATATGGTGGTTTTCCGGCAAGGCGATGGTCGACGGCCAAAAGGTCGCCGAAGCCGAAATCAGCGCAATGCTTCTTCCCAGTGAGGTGGAATGACCTCAGTTCATGCAACCGCAATTGTCGACAAGAACGCAAAAATCGGTGCTGACGTCACTATAGGTCCTTATTGCGTTATTGGGCCGGGTGCCGAACTTGCGGCCGGCGTCCGGCTGCACAGTCATGTTGTCGTTGACGGGAATACGTCGGTTGGTGAACGCACCCAGATCTATCCGTTCGCCAGTCTGGGCCATGCACCGCAGGATCTCAAATACGCCGGCGAGGAAAACCGGCTGGAGATCGGCGGTGACTGCATCATTCGCGAACATGTGACGATGAACCCGGGCACCGCGGCGGGAGGTCTGGTGACCAGCATCGGCGAGCGTTGCCTGATTATGGTTGCCGTGCATGTCGCCCATGATTGCCGCATCGGCAATGACGTCATTCTTGTCAACAATGTCACTCTGGCCGGTCATTGTTCGATCGGAGATCATGTCATCATGGCTGGATTGTCGGGCGCGCATCAGTTCGTACGCATCGGCGAACATGCTTTTGTCGGCGGCATGACAGGTCTGGAGAACGATCTCATCCCCTATGGCATGGCAATCGGCAACCGGGCGCATCTTGCCGGTTTGAACCTTGTGGGTTTGAAACGCCGCGGATTCACAAGGGAGCAGATCCATTCACTGCGTAATGCTTTCAAGATGCTGTTTTCAAGCGACGGGAACCTGAAATCGAGGCTTCCCGGCGTCGAAGCGGAATTTGCCGACGATCCGAATGTCATGAAAATCGTCAACTTCATTCGCGACGGTGAAGATCGTTCAATCTGTACTCCGCGGCAGGGACATGACAGTTGATGCCCCGCAACGCAACAAACAAGGTGTCCGATCGGTTGCGGTCATTGCCGGCCATGGTGACATGCCCTTGCTGTTCGCCCGGGCAGCAATCAGAAACGGCTGGACACCGGTTATATTCGCTCTCGCAGGCGAAGCGGATCCGGTTTTATTCGCCGGTCTGACCTGTCATCTGATTAAATGGGGTGAAGTCGGCAAACTTCTGCGTTTAATCGAAAGGTCCGGTTGCCGCGAGCTTGTCATGATTGGCGCGATCCGCAAACGGCCGGATTATTCCGCCATTCGGCCTGATCTGGGTGCCGTCAGGCTCCTGCCGCGTATCTTCAGGCTGATGCGCGGTGGCGATGACAGTGTCCTGCAGGGCGTTGCGCAGATATTCTCCGAAAAAAACATCGATATCCGTACGCCGGTAGAGATCGCGCCTGAACTGGCGGCTCCGGCAGGCCAGCTGACAAAAGCCGTTGCTGATCCAGCCGAACAGACAAACCTTGAAAAAGCAGTAGAAGCCGCCAGAGCGATCGGTAGGCTCGATATCGGCCAGGCGGCAATTGCCGTCGGCGGCCGTGTTGTCGCACTCGAAGGCGTGGAAGGAACCGACGGTTTGCTTGCCCGGGTTGCTGATCTGCGAAACGCGGATCGTTTGACCGAACCCGGCGGCGTCCTGGTCAAATGCATGAAACCAAACCAGGATCCGAGACTTGATTTGCCGACGATCGGTCCAGGTACGGCGAGATTGGCAAAACAGGCCGGGCTCGCCGGCGTCGGGATTGAAGCGGGACGTGCGCTCCTGGCGGGGCGCGACGAAACGATTGCAGCTTTTGACGATAACGGCCTGTTTCTGGTTGGCCTGAGCGGTTCGTGAACTTGCATTCCGCCGATCATAAAACCCAGCGCATCGCAATTATCATCGGTGAAGAATCCGGCGACATGCTTGGCGCAGAATTGATCGACGCGATCCGAAAGCGTCTTCCCGATGCCGAATTCATCGGTGTAGCCGGCGAACGAATGAGCGCGCGCGGCGTTTCAAGTTTCTTCCCAATATCCGATGTCGCCGTTATGGGCATAAGCGCAGTCGTGGCGAGGCTGCCGGTGATCTTCCGCCGCATTCGCCAGACGGTCGCCGGCATCGTCGACGCCGTACCGGATATTCTCGTCATTATCGACAGTCCCGGTTTTACCCATACCGTCGCCCGGCGGGTCGCCCGGAAATTACCCGACTTGCCGATTGTCAATTACGTATCGCCATCGGTCTGGGCGTGGAAGTCCTGGCGCGCCAGGAAAATGACCCGGTATATCGATCATGTGCTGGCACTATTGCCGTTCGAGCCGGCTGTCCATCGCAGGCTTGGCGGCCCGCCCTGCACTTATGTCGGCCATCCGTTGATTGAGAAGCGCGCGCTTTTGATGCCGGATGGCAGCGACCGGATGATTGCCAAGACGCCGCCGGTGCTCGTCGTCCTTCCCGGAAGCCGCAGGAGCGAAATCGACAGGCTGCTGGAACCGTTTTCGCAGGCGGTAAAATACATCGCTGAGACCGAACCCGGGCTTGAGGTCATATTGCCGTCAGTCGGCCATTTGCGTGATCGGCTGGAGAGCCTTACAAGAGACTGGCCCGTCAGGCCGCAGATCGTATCCGGCGAAGCGGAAAAATTTGCCGCTTTCCGGCGTGCGGACGTGGCGCTTGCCGCGTCGGGAACCGTTACGCTGGAACTGGCGCTTGCCCAGGTGCCGATGGTTGTCGCCTACCGGGTTGAATGGATCGGCCGGAAGTTTAAGTGGTTGCTGAAAATACCCTCCATCGTTCTTGCCAATCTGGTGATAGAGGAAAATGTCGTACCGGAATTCCTTGATGAACAAAGCGATCCCAGAACCCTGGCTGATGAGGTGCTGAAATTGTTGCAGCCCGGTCCGGAGCGCCGGCGCCAGCTTGCCGGTTTTCAGACGCTGGAAGACAAGATGGCGCTGCCCGATGGCATGGCTCCGAGCGACACGGCCGCCCGGATTGTCATCTCAATGCTTGGTCGTGAACCTGCAGATCAGGACCGCCTGGATAGCGGAACATAATCGCGTTCGGTTTGTCCGGTGTAAAGCTGTCGCGGACGGCCGATACGCTGGTTCGGATCTTCCACCATCTCTTTCCACTGGGCAATCCAGCCGACCGTTCTGGCGACGGAAAACAGAACGGTGAACATGGTCGTCGGGAAACCCAGCGCCTTCAGCGTAATGCCGGAATAGAAGTCGATATTGGGGTAGAGTTTTTTCTCGATGAAATAATCATCCGTCAGGGCGATGCGTTCCAACTCCATGGCCACATCAAGCAGCGGATCGTCGGTCAGCCCCAGTTCGCCCAGAACTTCGTGGCAGGTTTTCTGCATGATCTTGGCGCGCGGGTCGTAATTCTTGTAGACCCGGTGGCCGAAGCCCATGAGCCGGAACGGGTCGTCGCGGTCCTTGGCGCGGTCAACGAATTCCGGAATCCGGTCGACGCTGCCGATTTCCTCCAGCATCATCAAAGCCGCTTCGTTCGCGCCGCCATGGGCAGGGCCCCATAGACAGGCAACACCGGCTGCAATGCAGGCAAAGGGATTTGCACCTGATGAGCCGGCGAGCCGAACCGTCGAGGTAGAGGCATTCTGCTCGTGATCGGCATGAAGAATGAAAATCCGGTCCATCGCACGGGCAAGAACCGGATTGATCTCATATTCCTCGCACGGTACCGCAAAGCACATATTGAGAAAATTGGCTGCATAGTCGAGGTCGTTCTTGGGATAGACGAACGGTTGGCCGATTGAATATTTGTAGGCCATGGCGGCAATGGTCGGCATTTTCGCAATCATGCGCAATGACGCGACCATGCGCTGGTAGGGATCGGAAATGTCGGTGGAATCGTGATAAAAAGCGGAAAGCGCGCCGACGACACCGACCATCACGGCCATCGGATGGGCATCACGGCGGAAGCCGGTGAAGAATCGCGACATCTGTTCGTGCAGCATGGTATGCCGGGTGACCCGGACGTCGAAATCGCTCTTCTGGCTTGCTGTCGGCAATTCGCCGTAGAGCAGGAGATAGCAGGTCTCCAGAAAATCCCCATGTTCGGCCAATTGCTCAATCGGAAATCCGCGATAGAGCAGGATGCCTTTATCGCCGTCGATATAGGTGATGTCGGATTCGCAAGCAGCGGTTGAGGTAAAACCAGGATCATAGGTAAAACGGCCGCTCTTCTTGTAAAGCGGTGAAATATCGACGACATCGGGGCCGATTGTGCCCGGTTTGACGTCGAAATCCCATGTTTCGTCACCGATTGTCAGCTTTGCCTTATCACCGCTCATGCGCATACCCCTTATTTGGTGTCTTACAGCAACAGGATTTCATATGGATCGCCGGGCAATTCTGGCAACCGCAATCACATGCCATCAGACTGAATTCAGATCATGCTGAGGTAACGGTTTTTGCGGCGCACTGCAAGATGACCGTTGGTCAAATGGCCTGATCGCGGATGCGCGCCAGGCTTTCATCACGGCCCAGTGCCAGCAGAACATCGAAAATGCCGGGCGACGTCGTCGTGCCGGTCAAGGCAGCCCGGAGCGGCTGTGCGACTTTGCCCAGTTTGAGGCCGTTTTCATCTGCAAACTGGCGGACAACAGCCTCCAGATCGTCATTCGACCATTCGCTCGGTTCCAGTTGCGTTGCCAGCTTTGACAGGATAGTGCGGGCCTCTTCGTCGAGCAGGCCCGCTGCTTTTTCCGTCAGTTCAAGCGGCCGTTCCGACACAAGAAATTCAGCAGAATTGATCAGTTCCACTAGCGTTTTCGCCCGTTCCTTCAACCCGCTCATGAGTGTCGCCAGCTTGTCCCGCGCCGCTGGCGTGAATTCCGGACCAAATGCGCTGCCGCCTTCGATTTCCGGCAGGATCGCCTCCATGGCGTCGATCAGCGCAACATCGTCACACTCGCGGATATAATAGCCGTTGAGATTGGCCAGTTTGGCGAAATCGAAACGTGCGGCGGCCTTGCCGATACCGTCGAAATCAAACCACTCAACCGCCTGATTCACCGAGAAAATTTCGTCATCGCCATGGGCCCAGCCAAGACGGGCGAGATAATTGCACAATGTCGCCGGCAGATAGCCCATTGCACGGTAGGCCTCAATGCCAAGCGCGCCGTGGCGCTTCGATAATTTGGCCCCGTCAGGCCCATGGATCAAAGGGATGTGGGCCCACACCGGCACGCTCCAGTCCATCGCCTGATAGATGACGGCCTGTCTGGCCGCATTGGTCAGATGGTCATCGCCACGGATAATATGCGTGACGCCCATGTCATGATCGTCGACAACGACAGCAAGCATATAAGTCGGCGTGCCGTCGGAGCGCAGAATGACGAAGTCATCGAGATCCTTGTTGGGAAACCGGACATCGCCCTGGACCTGATCCGCCACCAGCGTTTCGCCTTCATTGGGGCTCTTGATACGAATAACCGGATCAACGCCGGCAGGCGCTTCGGAGGGGTCGCGATCACGCCAGCGGCCATCATATCCCGGCGCACGTTTCTCCTGCCGCGCCTTTTCGCGCATTTCGGCAAGCTCTTCCTGCGAGGCGTAACAGTGGTAAGCCTTGCCCTGATCCACCAGCTGATGAGCAATCTCGGCATGGCGCTCGCGGCGGCCGAATTGCGAGATCGGATCTCCGTCGCATTCCAGGCCAAGCCAGGAAAGACCGTCAATGATCTCGGTCACCGCGTCCTCACTGTAGCGTTCGCGGTCGGTATCCTCGATGCGAAGCAGCATCTTGCCGCCGCAATGCCTGGCATAGAGCCAGTTGAAAAGAGCGGTGCGGGCGCCGCCGATGTGTAAAAAACCGGTTGGAGAGGGGGCGAAACGGGTAATCACGGTCTGGGACATGGGAATACAATCAAAGGATAAAGGGGCTGGTCAGCGAACTCGCGCTGTGTGTAGCATAGTCGGCGGTTGCCGCAAGTGGCGGCATTTTGCGGAGTGTGCTCTTGGCTGAAAAGCACTCACCAACAGAACAGAGACCACCGATCCGACATCCGCCGGGCCGAGGCAGCTGGCAGGGGCGTTTGCGTCCCCTCCGCCGGTTATGGGATCAACCGGCACTGCCGTTTCGCCTGTCATCAATTGTCCAGATTGCTGCGGCGGGATTGCTGGATCAGTTTACAAGGGAACAGGAGCAGCGCCGCACATTCCTCTGGTTTCCGGTTTTATACGCGGCAGGTATCATCATCTATTATCAGTTGCCGCAGGAGCCGGTGCTGACGGCGCTCGGCCTGATATCTGGCGTTCTGCTGACGATTTCCGTTTTTTGTTTTGTTCGCAACAAACCCTGTCAGGTCTGGGTCGCCGTCTCCCTGATAGCATTCGGTGCGCTGACAGCGAAAATCCGAACAGACAGCGTTTCGACATTCCAGTTGGATGAACAAATATTCGTGTCACTGCATGGAACGGTCGCCTCAGTCGATATCCGGGCGGACCGCCCGCCGCGTGTGGTGTTGAGCAACCCTGTTCTGGAGAGCCGCCGGAAAATTAGCGCTCCTGGGCGGGTCCGAGTCGCATTGCTGAAGACCGCCGGCGTACCGCCCATTGGTGAAACCATCACGCTGCGCGCCCGCGTTGGCCCGGTTCCAGGCCCCGTAGTCCCCGGCGGTTACGATCCGCGCAGGGCAGCCTTTTTCGAAGGCATCGGCGCCAGCGGGTTCGCGGTTGGGCATTGGTCGCAATCAGCCGAGGGTCATGCCGCCTCTCGACCCAGAATACTGATGACCGGCATCGAGCAGGTCCGGCAGGCCATGGCACGCAGAATATTGCAGAACCAGCCCGGACCTGCGGGCGCTGTCGCTGTTGCGTTGCTTGTCGGCGAACGGGGATATCTGCCACCGGAGATTGTCCAGCATCTGCGCGATGCGGGCCTGGCCCATATCCTGGCGATATCCGGGCTTCATATGGCATTGTTTGCCGGCTCCGTGTTTTTTGTTGTCCGCGGGCTGCTGGCTTTGTCTGTTACCCTGGCGCTGAACTGGCCGATCAGGAAGTGGGCTGCCTGCGCGGCCCTTGTGGCGGCAACGTTCTATCTGTTCCTCTCAGGCGGCAATGTGGCGACGCTGCGGGCCTTTATCATGGCGTCGATCATGTTCGGCGCAATCCTGGTGAACAGGCCGGCAATCTCGCTGCGCAACCTTGCAATTGCGGCATTGATTATCCTGGCAAGTGAACCGGAAAGCATCATGGAGCCCGGTTTCCAGATGTCATTTGCCGCGGTGACCGCGTTAATCGCATTCTACGAAACATGGCGGGAGCGGCCGAAACTGGATCTCGCCGAGCCGCCTGCGACACTGGTCGGCCGTACAGCCCGCCACATGCGCCGGTCGATCGGCGCGATTGCCCTGACGACCATGATCGCCGGTCTGGCCACAGGGCCGGTCGCCGCCTATCACTTCAACCATGTCGCGGTCTATTCGCTGGTCGGAAATCTCCTGGCAATGCCCATCGTCACGCTGGTGATCATGCCCGCCGGCCTGTTCAGTCTGATCATGATGCCGTTCGGTCTGGAGGCCGGGCCACTTGCGCTGATGGCTACGGGATCCAACGCGATCATGCATGTCGCAGCGACGGTCAGCGGTTGGCAGGGAGCAACCCTGATTGCCGCTGCAACCGCGCCCCTGTCGCTGGCTGTTTTCATGTTCGGGTTTCTCTGGTTATGTCTGTGGCGGCTGAAGTGGCGCTGGCTTGGTCTGATACCGGCCGCGGTTGCGCCGATGCTCGTTCTGAGCGGCGGAACTGAACCGGATATTCTGATTGCAAGCAGCGGCAAGATTGTCGCGGTGCGTGATCATTCCGGTATGCTGAGGATAAGCGCAAAACGGCAGAACCAGTATGTCCTGGAACAATGGTTCAAAAGGGAAGGGGAGCCGCTGCCCGGCCGCAATCAGCTCGCCGAAGGTGTTCGCTGCGATCCTTCAGCCTGCCTGCTCAACCTGGCGGACGGCAAGATCCTTGCCCATATCCGAAGTCATTCCGCATTCGATGAAGAATGCCGTTCTGCCGACATCATCGTCACGCCTCTGAATGCGCCGGCAAACTGTCAGGCACACTTGATTATCGACAGGCCGCAACTCGATCGTTTCGGCGCCCACACCATCAGCGTCGAAAAAAACGAGGACAAAAACCCCGGCGCGAAATCCGATTACCGGATCGTTACGGCATATCCGGCCGTCCGGCGGTTATGGCACGGCAAACCGGCAACCGGGCAGTGACGGCTCAATATTTCCGCAACAGCCCCACCAGGCGCCCCTGAACGGCAACGCGGTCGGGCCCGAAGATCCGTGTCTCATAGGCCGGATTGGCTGCTTCAAGTGCGATCGACGCGCCTTTCTTGCGAAGCCGCTTCAGTGTCGCTTCCTCATCGTCGACAAGGGCGACGACAATATCGCCGGAATTGGCCGTATCCTGTTTCTTGATCAACACCGTGTCGCCGTCCAGAATACCGGCCTCAATCATTGAATCGCCACGAACATCGAGCGCAAAATGATCTCCGCCAGCCAGCATTTCCGCAGGTACGGCAACGGTGTGACTCTGGTGCTGGATGGCAGATATCGGCACGCCGGCGGCAATCCGGCCCATAACCGGAACGGCAACCGATTCGTACCCGGTGTCTTCGCTCGGCCGGGCATCCTTTTCCGGCGACTTGCCAAGTCGTCCTTCAATGACGCTTGGCCGGAAGCCTCGCTGCCGCCCGCCATTGCCCGGCATCACCGCATCAGGCAGTTTGATGACCTCTAGCGCCCGCGCCCGGTTGGGCAGCCTGCGAATAAAACCGCGCTCTTCCAGCGCGGTAATCAGCCGGTGAATGCCTGATTTCGAGCGCAGATCGAGCGCATCCTTCATTTCGTCATAGGAGGGCGGAATACCGGACTCCTTCAGGCGCTCGTTTATAAACATCAGAAGTTCGAGCTGCTTGCGTGTGAGCATGATATTTTTGCCTCGGTACGAATCATTGGGACATAAGATGAACGTACACTACCTGTTCATGCGCTGTTCTGCAAGCGCGCCTAATTGCCTTGATCAAGTGGCATGATCGGAACCGTTTCACCGGTTTTCAGTGCAGCACCGTGCGGCGGCCTGATGATCAGCGCATCCGAATGGGCAAAAGTTGCCAGCATTGAGGAATCCTGGCGGCTGAACGGCGTTACCAGGAGGCCGGTATCATCGCGCGACAGGGTGGAGCGAATATAATCCTGCCGTTCATCGTTGGCCGGCAGGTCTGCAGTCAGCCTGGCGCTTGAGATGCTTGTCTGTTCGCCAAGCGCAAGCATTTTCCGGATCAGCGGTTTCAGGAAAATATGCGCGCAGACCATGGCCGAAACCGGATTGCCGGGCAGGCCAAGCACTTTCATGCCGTGCAATTCGCCGACCATCAGCGGTTTGCCGGGGCGCATGGCGATCCGCCAGAAATCCAGCGTCATGCCGCGGCGCGTCAATGTTTCCTGAACGAGATCGTGATCGCCAACCGAAGCGCCGCCGATAATCACCAGAATATCGGCTTCGCCGCTTCCGGGAAGGGCGTCGCCGATCGCCTCGATGCGGTCTTCGGCGATGCCGCGATCGTCAGGCTGACCGCCGCTGGCTGAAACAAGCAGGGATATTCCCGCGCCGTTTGAGGAGATGATCTGGTCGATGCCCGGATCGCCGCCGGGCGGAACGAGTTCGTCGCCTGTCGCAAGGATGGCGACGCGGGGACGCTTGCGGACCGGGAGTTCGGGCAAATTCATCGATGCGGCGAGTGCAATCGTGCGCGGGTTCAGAATGATACCGGCTTTCAGCAATATTTCGCCGACCTTGAAATCAAGCCCTTCCGGACGCAGATAACGGCCAGGTTCGACGCTCTTGAGGACACGGATATCTCCGCCCGACGGTTCCGCGTTTTCCTGGATCAGAATAGCATCGGCTGCATCCGGAACCGGCGCGCCTGTAAAGATCCGCACGGCCTGACCATCTGACAATTGACCGGCGTAGCGGCAACCGGCACGCGATTCGCCAACGACCGTCAGACGGGCGCCTTCCACCGCGTCCCTGGCAAAAACCGCATAACCGTCCATCGCAGACGCGTTGAACGGGGGTTGCGACCGCCTTGCCGACAGATCGACTGCCAGAACGCGCCCCAGCGCCGAAGCGATTGGCACGGTTTCATGACCGGTCTCCGGCACGTCGTGCAGCAATCGTGAAAGGGCATCGGCGACCGATGTCAGCGTCATTCCGGTGCGGTCCAGTCGCCGGAGCGCCCGCCGCTTTTCTGCAAAACGCGGATGTCGCTGATCTGCATGCCGCGGTCGACCGCTTTGGCCATGTCGTAAATTGTCAGGCAGGCGACGGACACGGCCGTCAGCGCCTCCATTTCGACGCCTGTCTTGCCGTTCAGTTTAGCGAAGGCGGTCACCTGAAGACCGGGAAGGGCAGGGTCGGCTTCAATGTCCACGGACACTTTGCTGAGGGCCAGAGTATGGCAGAGCGGGATGAGGTCGTGGGTTCGCTTGGCTGCCATGATGCCGGCAATGCGCGCGGTCGAAATCACGTCGCCTTTCTTGGCATTTCCGGAAACGATCAGGTCCAGCGTCTCCGGTTTCATCCGGACCGAACCTGCGGCCCGTGCCGTTCTTGTGGTGACGGCCTTGTCGGCCACGTCGACCATGTTGGCCGATCCGTCTCCAGCGATATGCGTCAGTTCAGCCATGTTCTTACTCCGCAGCCTGTGCGCCGGAACCCGACAGCAGGGCGCGTGTGGCCGCCGTGACGTCGTCGGCGCGCATCAGGCTCTCGCCGACCAGAAAGATATTGATATTGACCGCATGGAGCCTGGCAATATCCGCTGGCGTGAAAATGCCGCTTTCACCGACAATGATCCGGTCTTCCGGCACAAGCGGCGCAAGCCGTTCAGATGTTTCCAGGCTGGTTTCAAAGGTTTTCAGGTTCCGGTTATTGATGCCGAGCATGGGCGAGGCCAGTTTCAGCGCGCGTTGCAGTTCCGCCTCATCGTGCACTTCCAGCAGCACATCCATATCCAGTGACATCGCGGCCTCTTCCAGCGCCATGGCTTCTTCGTCGCTCAGCGAGGCGAGAATAATCAGGATGCAGTCAGCGCCCCAGGCCCGCGCCTCGTAAACCTGATAGGGCGTGAACATGAAATCCTTGCGCAAGGCCGGAAGTGCCGTCGCGGCCCGCGCGCTGACGAGAAATTCCGGTGCGCCCTGAAATGATGGCTTGTCTGTCAGAACCGAAAGGCAGGCAGCACCGCCCGCCTGATAGGCTCTGGCAAGGGAAGGGGGATCGAAATCGGCCCGGATCAGGCCTTTGGAAGGGCTGGCCTTCTTGATTTCCGCAATCAGCGCCGTGCCGGTATCGTCAACCATGGCCCGCAGCGCCCGGGCAAAGCCCCGGGTCACGTCGGCGTCCCGCGCCCGGGCCTTGATGTCTGCAAGCGGCACGGCCGATTCCGCGGCGGCGATTTCCTGCCGCTTGTAGGTTTCGATTTTTTTCAGGATATCACTCAAAACCGCTCACCCGTTTGAAATCTCGACGAGCCGGTCGAGCACCGACCGGGCCCTGCCGCTGTCAATACTTTCCGCCGCCAGTCTGACGCCATCGCCGGCATTGTCAGCCTTGCCTGCGACGATCAGCGCGGCCGCGGCGTTGCACAGGACTATGTCACGGTAGGCGCCTGCGTCACCGGCCAGCACGGCTTTCAGGGCGACCGCGTTTTCCTCAGAGCTGCCGCCTTTCAGCAACGCAGGGCTTGCCGTCGTCAGGCCGAAGTCTGCCGGCGATACGTCGAACGTCCGGATCTTGCCGTCCTTCAATTCCGCCACATGGGTCGGCCCCGTCGTCGTGATTTCGTCGAGGCCGTCGGATCCGTGCACCACCCAGGCGGCTTCCGCGCCCAGATTGCTGAGCACATTTGCCAATGGTTCCACCCAGTCGCGGGCGAATACGCCAAGCATGTAGCGTTTCACGCTGGCCGGATTGCACAGGGGCCCGAGCAGATTGAAGATCGTCCGCGTGCCAAGCTCAACCCGCGAGGGGCCGACATGGCGCATCGCCGAATGATGGTTGGGTGCGAACATGAAGCCGATGCCGGCTTCACTGATGCAGCGTCCGATAAGATCGGGGTCGATATCGAGATTGACGCCCAGAACGCTCAGCACATCGGCTGCACCCGATTTTGAGGACAGTGCGCGGTTTCCATGCTTGGCGACCGGCACACCGGCGCCTGCCGTCACCAGCGCGGAGCAGGTGGATATATTGAAGGTCCCCGACGCATCCCCGCCGGTCCCAACGATATCAATCGCATTGTCCGGGGCTGCGACCGGCGTCATCCGTGCGCGCATTGAAGCGACCGCGCCGGATATTTCGTCAACGGATTCACCGCGAATGCGCAAGGCCATCAGCAGGGCGCCGATCTGCGTCGGCGTGGCTTCGCCCGACATCATGATATCGAAGACATTGCGTGCCTCGTCGAAGCTGAAATTCTCCCCGCTTGCCGCTTTGCCGATCAAGGATTTCATATCGCTGGTCATGTCACGCACCCGTTCGCCCGGTCTGGTCGTTGAAGCGGGCTGCAATTTCAAGGAAGTTCTTCAAAATCAGATGGCCATGTTCTGAGGCAATGCTTTCGGGGTGAAACTGGACGCCGTGAACGGGGTGGCTCTTGTGCATAGCGCCCATGATAACCCCGTCGTCGCTGTGGGCCGTCACCGTCATGGTTTCCGGCAGGCTTTCCGGCAGCATCGTCAGCGAATGGTAGCGTGTTGCCTGAAACGGCCCGTTGATGCCTTTGAAAACGCCTTCGGAGCAATGCTGGATCGCTGAAATCTTGCCGTGCATCAGCGTCGGCGCATGAACGATCTCTGCACCGTAGGCCTGCGATATGGTCTGATGTCCAAGGCAGACGCCGAACATGGGAATGGAACCCTTTGCTTCGCGCACCAGTTCCAGGCCGATTCCGGCTTCGTTCGGCGTGCACGGTCCGGGTGAGAGCACAATCGCATCGGGCGGATTGTCGAGAATTTCCCGCACGCTGATCTTGTCATTGCGCACCACATGGGGATCGGCCCCGAGTTCGCCGATATAATGAACCAGGTTCCAGGTAAAACTGTCATAATTGTCGATAACGAGCAGCATTCGCGTATATTCCTGGTTCGATCGGTTCCGCCCCGAAATCATGTCAGACCGGTCATCATCCAATCGTCGAAATCTGTGTTAGGCCGCAGCGCCTGCAATGGTCAAGCATCGCCCAGCCGATTACAGGTCCCGCTATTGGCCGCGGCCAGCCTGGCTGGCGAACCGCCGGGCTTCTTCGGCTGCGCGAAACAGCGCTTTGGCCTTGTTGACGCATTCGGCCTGTTCCAGTTCCGGATTGGAATCGGCGACGATGCCGGCTCCGGCCTGGACATACATCTTGTTGTCCTTGACCACCGCCGTGCGCAACACGATGCACGTATCCATTTCGCCGTCGGCAGAGAAATAACCGACGCAGCCGCCATAGGGCCCGCGCTTGTCGGCCTCCAGTTCGTCAATGATTTCCATCGCCCGGACTTTCGGGGCGCCGGAGACCGTGCCGGCCGGGAAGCCTGCCATCAGCGCTTCAACGGAATCGCAGTCGGGCCGAAGCCGCCCGACCACGTTGGATACAATGTGAATCACCTGGCTGTAGCGCTCCAGGAAAAACTGGTCGGTGACCCTGATGGAACCGATTTCGGCAACCCGGCCGGCATCGTTGCGTCCAAGGTCAAGCAGCATCAAATGCTCAGCCCGCTCCTTGGGATCGGCGAGCAGTTCTTCACCCAGCCGGATATCCTCTTCCGGGGTGGCTCCGCGCGGCCGCGTCCCGGCTATCGGACGGATCGTGACTTCGCCATCGCGGACGCGGACGAGGATTTCCGGGCTGGAACCGACAATGGAAAAACCGTCATAATCGAGAAAAAACAGAAACGGCGCCGGATTGACACGGCGCAGCGCACGGTAAAGCGAAAAGGGCGGCAGCGGGAAGGGCGCCTCAAACCGCTGCGAAAGCACGACCTGAAAGATGTCGCCGGCGGTGATATAGTCTTTTGCCCGGCCGACCATCTGGCGGTACCTGTCGGGACTGGTATTGCTCCGAATGTCGGCAGTCAGCGCCAGTTCCGACGCATCGCTTAAACGGTCAAGCGGCCGGTCCAGCGCATCGATAATATCGCTCAGCCGGTCGACGGCCCTGTCATAGGCGTGTTTTGCCTGCCCATCGCCTGTTGGCCTGACCGGGGTCACGATCGTCAACTCGTCTTTGACGGAATCGAAAACCACGACGACCTGCGGACGCACAAGCACCGTGTCGGGCAGGTGCAGCCCGGTCTGCTTTTCCGGCGGCAATTCCTCCATCAGGCGAACCGTATCGTACCCCAGGTACCCGAATATCCCGGCTGCCATCGGCGGTAATTCTGCCGGCACATCAATTCGGCTTTCAGTCAACAGATTGCGCACCGCATCCAGGGTCGGTTCGTCAACCGGCACGAAATCGCCGATGGCCGGAAGGCGGGCAATCTCCGCGGAGGCGCCCGCCGACCGGAAAACGAGATCCGGCTCCAGGCCGATGATCGAATAACGGCCGCGCACAGCGCCGCCTTCCACGGATTCCAGCAGGAACGTATTTTTCCGCCCGGCGGCCAGTTTCATATAGGCGGAAACCGGCGTTTCCAGGTCGAATACAAGCCGGGTCCAGATCAGTTGCGGCTTGTCGGCGTCGTACCCGTTCCGGAATTGCTCAAACGACGGTTCAACATGCATCAGGGGTACTGACCGCCACCCTGGTTTTCGACCCGACCGGTAATCTGGTCGAATGCCAGCTGATTGACCGACGCCGGCCGCGAGGCAAGCAATTTCGTTTCATAGGCCCGCAGCAGGTCCAGTTGAAGGCTGCGTTGCAACTGGGCGTCAACCGCTTTTGCATCAGCTGAATCGGCTGCGAAATCCGGCACGCTGACCTTGTCGACCCGGATCAGGATCCGGTCCGGCGCGATATCCGCTTCGGCATTGGCGGTATGGCCTGCCGGTCCTGCGAACGCCTGTGCAACGGCATTGCGCCCGAGACCGTCCGGGGCCGCATTTCTGCGCAGATTGTCTCGCAATTTGACCAGAACGCCGATCTCGACGCCGATATCCTCCAGGCTCTCACCATTTTTCAGCCGCTCAAACAGGCTTGTTGCCCGGTCACCGACCCGGGTGCTGGTTTCTTCCCGTTTCCAGTCGGCAACAACATCGTCTTTTGCTTCTTCAAGGGTTAGCGGACGTGCCGGTTCGATGCCGAGAACCTCGTAGAAAACATAGGAATTGTTTCCAATCCGGACCGGATTGTTCTCAACCTCAACGTCACTCAGAAACGCATCCCTGGCAACGTCACGCTGGCCAGGGAATTCATCAGCCGGGGAACCGGCGGGCCTGGAACCGTCGGCCGCGATTGCATCAACGACGGTATAATCCAGCTTCAGGGTTTGTGCCGCCTCCGGCAATGTCGAGCCCGCACCGCGTTCATTCTCGATTTCATCATAGAGTTCAGTGACCCGTCTGACAGCCTCCCGTGCGGCCAGCGCGCCGCGGATCTTGTCGGCCACCTCCGAAAGCGGGGTCACGGTTTCCGGTTCGATTTTGCCGACCCTGACGATCGCCGGGCCGAGGCCCGCTTCGATCACCGGCACGACGTCATTCAGTTTTGCGGAAAATACCGCTTCGGCAACATCGGCATCGATGATTTCCGGCTTGGACTTCAAGCCGATATCGGCAGCGGCCAGCGTCATGTTTTTGGCGGCAAGCAGGTCGTCAAAGCTCTTGCCGTCGGCAATCATCCCGGCGGCAGCTTGCGCCTCTTCTTTCGACGGATAGCGGATCTGATGAAATTGCCGCCGGGCAATGCTGGTAAAATCACGGGCTTTTCGTCGCTCATAGTTTTCGCTGACCTGTTCGTCGGTGATATTGGCCGGATCCGTGATCACGTCCGGTGTCAGCGCAATATAGCCGAGCTTGCGGTATTCGGGTGCCTGGTAACGATCCTTGTTCTGTTCGAAGAAGCTCTTCAGAACGTCCTGATCCGGGTCGCCAATCGGGTCGATCAGGGTATTGTCTATGCGGATATATGAGATATCGCGGATTTCGGCACGGTATTTGTAAAGCGTCTCCGTCAGCAATTGCGGCGGGTCCACTTCGCCGATGATCGCAGTCGCCAGCTGGTTTCGGATAATCTGCGAGCGCAGATCGTTGATATACTGGCGTTCAGTCAGGCTCCGGCGAGAGAGCGCATCCCGGAAGACGTCACGGTCAAATCTCCCGCCGACCTGAAACGAAGGATCCTTGGCGATAGCATCGGAGATGCCCTGGTCTGATACGCCGAGATTATAATCAAGCGCCTGATCGTCCAGGGCCGCCTGGGCAATAAGGGTGTCCAAAGTCCGCTCAGGGATACCCAGTGCATTCGCCTGTTCCAGCGAAATGCCGCGCTGGAGCTGCTGGCGAAACCCGTCGATCTGCCGTTCCAGTTCCCGGCTGAAACTCTGTGTGCTGATTGGCACATCGCCGACCTGCGCAACCTGGCCGCCGGTGTTGCCCGCCTGCCGGCCGGTGATACCCCAGGCAACAAAACTCAATGCCAGAAGCCCGAGAAGAACCTTGGACACCCAACCTGTAGCCGCTTGACGCATTGCATCGAGCATGAAAAACCCTCACTTTGATCAGAAAACCAGACACGGCATAAACCGTATTGGTTTCTTCATAGAATCGACAATCAACGCTGCCAAGCCGCATTAATCGCATTTGTGGTGTTGACTGCAACAGCATCTTCGCGAAGGCAAATCAAAATGACTCTCATCGCCGGCAATTGGAAAATGAACGGACTGGCCGCCGAAATCTCCGAAATCCAGTCGATCGTCTCCGGGCTGGCGAATTATTCCGGTGCTGATGCCATGATATGTCCGCCCGCGCTGCTGTTGCCGGCGGCGGTTAAAGCCGCCGCCGGATCCGCACTCGCGATCGGGGCGCAGGATTGCCATGCCGAAGTCTCAGGCGCCCATACCGGCGATATTTCCGCGCAGATGATCGCAGATGCCGGCGCCGTTGCCGTGATTGTCGGTCATTCGGAACGCCGATCCGACCATGGCGAGCAGGACGCGGATGTGCTGGCCAAGGCAATGGCTGCACACCAAGCCGGCCTCAACGCAATTATCTGCGTTGGCGAGACAGACCGGCAACGCGACGCCGGCGATGCGCTCAAGGTGGTCGGCAGCCAGCTCGACGGTTCCGTCCCCGGTGGAAATCCTGACAATATCGTCATCGCCTATGAACCGGTCTGGGCCATTGGAACCGGCCGTACGGCAAGTGAGGATGACATTGCCGCCATGCATGACCATATAAGAAATTGGCTGGCATCACACTTCGGGGATGCTGGACAACGCGTCAGGATATTGTATGGAGGCTCGGTGAAACCCGCAAACGCGGCTGAGATTTTATCGGTACCCAATGTCAATGGCGCGCTTGTCGGCGGGGCGAGCCTGAAAGCTGACGATTTTCTGGCGATTGTCGCAGCAGCCTGAACGCTTTGGAAATTCGACAGAAAACAACTTCAATCTGCCGCGCGCGTGGTGTAGAACGCGTCGGATATTTAAAGAGACTAACATGACAACAGTTCTAATCGTAATTCACCTGATGGTCGTTCTGGGCCTGATCGCGCTTGTTCTGCTGCAGCGTTCAGAAGGCGGGGCACTGGGCATGGGTGGCGGCGGTGGCGGCGGCGGCGGGATGATGTCCGGGCGTGGTGTCGGTAATCTGCTGACCCGCACAACCGGTATATTGGCCGTAGCGTTTTTCGCCACGTCAATTGGCCTGACATTGCTGGCAAGACTGGAATCCAGTCCAACCGATGTTCTGAACCAGCTTCCGGGAAGCGATGCGGTCCAGTCCGCCCCGGCGGTGCCGACGGACGGTCAGATCCAGACGCCACCCGCTGAGGGCGGATCGGTGCTGGAAGGCCTGCGTCAGGGTTCAGGTCTGCCGGCGGAGCCACAATCGCCGCCGGCCGACAGTTCAAACTAAAATACGTGAATAACCCGGGCCTGTGAGCGGCCCGGGACTTTTTTGACTCCCCGAATCGATTTTCACAGGCTAAGAACCAAAGCCCATGGCGCGGTACATTTTCATCACTGGCGGCGTGGTCTCCTCGTTGGGCAAAGGACTTGCATCAGCGGCACTCGGTGCCCTCCTGCAAGCCCGTGGCTACAAGGTTCGCCTGCGCAAGCTCGATCCCTACCTGAATGTCGATCCGGGCACGATGAGCCCGTATCAGCATGGCGAAGTCTTTGTAACCGACGATGGCGCCGAGACCGATCTCGATCTCGGCCATTATGAACGGTTTACCGGCCGGTCCGCCAACAGGCAGGACAATATCACAACCGGGCGAATCTATCAGGACATCATCGCCAAGGAACGCAGAGGCGATTATCTCGGTGCGACCGTTCAGGTCATTCCCCATGTCACCGATACGATCAAGGAATTCGTTCTGGATGGCAATGAAGGGTTCGATTTCGTGCTGTGTGAAATCGGCGGTACCGTCGGCGACATCGAAGCGCTGCCGTTTTTTGAAGCAATACGCCAGCTTGGAAACGACCTGCCGCGCGGCGATTGCGTTTATGTCCATCTGACCCTGATGCCGTTTATTCCGGCGGCGGGCGAACTGAAGACAAAACCGACACAGCATTCTGTCAAGGAACTGAGGTCAATCGGCATCCAGCCGGATATTCTGCTGGTGCGGTGCGACCGGCCAATTCCCGAAAGCGAACGCCGCAAGCTCGGTCTTTTCTGCAATGTCCGTGAAAGCGCCATCATTCCGGCACTCGATGTGGCGTCGATCTATGATGTGCCGCTGGCCTATCACGCCGAAGGGCTCGATGCGGAAGTGCTGGCGGCATTCGGGATCGATTATGCCCGCGGCCTGGAACTGACCCGCTGGCAGATGATCTCAGACACAATCCACAATCCGGAAGGCGAGGTGACGATTGCGATCGTCGGCAAATACACTGAGTTGAAGGACGCCTACAAATCGCTGATCGAAGCACTGCATCACGGCGGCATTGCCAATAAGGTCAAGGTCAATCTGGAATGGATTGAAAGCGAGATCTTTGAAAAAGAAGACCCGTCGGCATGGCTCGGCCAGGTAGACGGTATTCTTGTGCCCGGTGGATTTGGCGAACGGGGGGCTGAAGGCAAGGTTGCCGCGGTGACGTTTGCCCGAGAGCGCAATGTTCCCTATTTCGGCATCTGCTTTGGCATGCAGATGGCGGTTCTGGACGCGGCGCGGAACCTCGCCGGGATCGAAGGCGCCAATTCCACAGAATTTGGCGAGGCCAGCGAACCGGTCGTCGGTCTGATGACGGAATGGCTGCGCGGCAATGAACTGGAACAGCGCGCCAGCAAGGGCGAGATGGGCGGCACCATGCGTCTGGGCGCCTATCCGGCAACGCTTGATCCGGCTTCGCGTATCGCAGAAATTTACGGGGCCAATGAAATATCGGAACGCCACCGCCACCGTTACGAGGTGAATCGCGATTACCGCGAGCGGCTGGAGGATGCCGGATTGACGTTTTCCGGCATGTCGCCGGACGGATTATTGCCTGAAACGATCGAACTGTCTGATCATCCCTGGTTCATCGGCGTCCAGTATCACCCTGAACTGAAATCACGGCCGTTTGAACCGCATCCCCTGTTCGCGTCATTTATCGCGGCGGCGGTCGAACAAAGCCGTCTGGTCTGATTTCGGACAATCGAAGCCGTTTACATGGAGGGCAAGCGTACCATGATCAAGCCGCGCCCGATCGATCATCTGGTCCTGCCGGTCCTGAGCCTTGCCGTGGCCAGAAGCCGGTTCGAAAACCTTGGCTTTCAGGTTCAGCCGGACAGGCAGCATCCGTTTGGTACCCAGAATTGCTGCATCATGTTTTCCAACCGGACCTATCTGGAGCCGCTTGCACCGGGAAACCGGGACGATGCAGAACAGGCGATCGTCGAAGGGAACGTGTTTGTCCGGCGCCAGGACGCCTTTCGTTTTCGTCACGACGAAGGCTTTGCCATGCTCGCGCTGAAGACATCGGATGCCGACACCGCTCATGATGAATTCACCCGTCTGGGTTATGCCGCCGGTCAGCCCTTTGCCTTCGACCGTTCGGCAATCGGTCCCGACGGCAGTGAAGCGCGGATCGGTGTTCGTCTCGCCTACGCCGAAGATCATCGGTCTCCGGATGCGCTGCTATTTGCCTGTCAGCATCTTTCGCCGGAAATTGTCTGGACCGACAGCAACGTCGTTCATTCCAATGGCGCGTCGGGCGTGAGAGCAGTCTATCTGTCGGAGCCGAATCCATCGGATTTCCAGTATTATCTTGAGACGGTGTGCGGACAGCGTTCCATAAGAGCGTCGTCAGCCGGCATTGAGGCGGATACCGGGGGCGGCGTCGTCTCTATTCTGACACCGGATGCAATGCGTGCGATGTTCGGGATCGGTTTAGATCATCATGGCCGCGGTTTGCGCCTGCGTGGAATGCAGATTGTCGTCGGCAGCCGGGGCGCTCTGGTGGAGATTTTGCAGGATAATGGTATTGATTACCGTCAGCATGATTCACGGGTCATTGTCGATCCGGCGCCGGGGCAGGGGGCGTTCATCGTGTTCGAAGAGGATTTATCGTGAATATGTCTCCAAACACTGTTGTGGAAGCAGGGTCTGCCACATTCGGCAACCACCTGCCGCTCACCCTGATTGCCGGTCCGTGCCAGATGGAGAGCCGCGAACATGCTTTTGACATGGCCGGCGCACTCAAGCAGATCTGCGAGCGGGTCGGCGTCGGATTTGTCTACAAGAGCAGCTTTGACAAAGCCAATCGCACCAGCATTTCAGGCGCGAGGGGAATTGGCCTTGAGCAGGCGCTGCAGGTATTTGAAGACCTGAAGGCCGAATTCGGGCTCCCGGTCGTGACGGATGTCCACGAAGCAGCGCAATGCGCCGAGGTTGCCGCCATTGTCGATATTCTGCAGATACCGGCTTTTCTGTGCCGCCAGACGGATCTGCTGGTTGCAGCAGCAAAGACCGGGCGCGTCGTCAACGTGAAGAAGGGGCAGTTTCTTGCGCCCTGGGACATGAAGAATGTGCTGGCAAAGGTCACCGGCAGCGGAAACCCCAATGTCCTGCTCACCGAACGCGGGGCGTCGTTCGGATATAACGCGCTGGTGACGGATTTCCGCGCTTTGCCGATAATGGCGGAAACCGGTGCGCCGGTCATATTCGATGCGACCCACTCTGTCGCGCAACCCGGCGGACGGGGGGAATCGTCCGGCGGAGAACGCCATTTCGTGCCAGCACTATCCCGTGCAGCCACAGCGATTGGCATCGCCGGGCTGTTCATTGAAACCCATCAGGATCCCGATAATGCACCGTCAGACGGTCCGAACATGATGCGGCTTGACGAGATGGAACGGCTTCTTGAAACCCTGATGAAATTCGACCAACTGGCTAAACAGACGTCGGACTGAACTGTCAGCCGCCGGTGTTCGTGCCGTCGGTCGGTGTGTTTTCATCCGGTGCCGGTATCGCCTGGGCCGGGGCTTCGTCGCTCTGCATCGCCGGTGCGTTGGTTGACCCCGTTGAACTCGGATCGCCGCTATTGTCGCAGGCCGAAAGCCCGATTGCCGAAGCGATGAGGATACCGGCAAAGGTGTAATGATGAATTTGCACAATCAGTCTCCTTCTCAATTGACCAGTTTAAAATGGATGTCGTTTAAGGCGCAGCGTTGACGTTACTATGGCTTTTCCGCGTTCGATTAGTGCGTTATGACTTTCACCAGCCAATCAAACTCCCACAGACATGAAAATGAGAACCCAATGACCGCCATTATTGACATTATCGGCCGCGAAATACTCGACAGCCGGGGCAATCCGACAGTTGAGGTGGATGTTGTCCTTGAAGACGGATCATTCGGCCGGGCCGGCGTTCCCTCAGGCGCTTCGACCGGTGCGCATGAGGCTGTCGAACTGCGGGACGGCGACAAGACCCGTTATCTCGGCAAAGGGGTTCTCAAGGCGCTTGAGGCAGTTAATGGTGAAATATTCGATGCCATTGGCGGGATGGATGCGGAAAATCAGATTCTGATCGATGAAACCCTGATTGAACTGGACGGTACGCCGAACAAGGCGAAGTTGGGCGCAAACGCGATCCTGGGCGTTTCTCTGGCAGTTGCCAAGGCGGCTGCCGACGCCGTCGCGCTGCCGCTCTACAGATATGTCGGAGGAACCGGCGCACGTCTGCTGCCCGTCCCGATGATGAATATCATCAATGGCGGCGCCCATGCCGATAATCCGATCGATATCCAGGAATTCATGATTGTACCGGCGGGTGCGGAAACGTTCGCGGAAGCGCTGCGAACCGGCGCTGAAATTTTTCATACCCTGAAATCGGCGTTGAAGGATGCCGGACACAATACGAATGTGGGCGATGAGGGCGGTTTTGCACCGGGTCTCAATTCCACCGATGAAGCGCTTTCGTTCATTGTGAAATCGATCGAAGCCGCCGGTTACCGGCCGGGTGAAGATGTCTTCATTGCGCTTGATTGCGCCGCCACGGAATATTTCGCAGACGGGCAATACAATCTTGCGGGAGAAAACCGGAAGCTCTCCGGCAGCGAGATGGTCGATTACCTTGCCGATCTTGTCGGCCGCTATCCGATCGTCTCCATTGAAGACGGAATGGATGAAGATGACTGGGATGGCTGGAAGGCTTTGACCGACACTCTGGGCGGACGCTGCCAGCTTGTCGGTGACGATCTGTTCGTTACCAATACGAACCGTCTCAACGACGGAATAGCCAAGGGCGTCGCAAATTCAATCCTCGTCAAGGTCAACCAGATCGGCTCGCTGACGGAAACACTGGCCGCTGTCGAGACCGCCCACAAAGCGGGTTACACGGCCGTCATGTCCCACCGCTCTGGCGAAACCGAAGATTCCACGATCGCCGATCTGGCGGTGGCAACCAATTGCGGACAGATCAAGACCGGTTCGCTGGCACGTTCCGACCGGTTGGCAAAATACAATCAGCTGCTGCGCATTGAGGAAGAGCTTGGTCCAATGGCCCGGTATGGCGGAATGCAGGTGATCAGCCGTTAGCCGCGTTAAGCGCTTGTAAACAATCCCGACCCAAACCGGGACGGAAATAAGTTTTGCCGCAAACTGTTTCTTTACGCTGTTTGTTTACAGTCCTGAACGTGGGACGAAGACAGGTATTGCGTACGTCCCATGAGTTTGTTTCGTTCCGAGTTCGTTTAGTCCAGGTCGCAGTTTGAATGTCGACACGTCAGCGTAAGCAGTCGAAACTGAAGCCGTTTTTCATACCGGCCGGCTGTCTCTTGATCCTCGGGTATTTCTCCTTCCACGCCGTTGAGGGCGACTATGGCCTGTTTGCCCTGAAGCGGCTGCAGGATCGCGAGACTGCGCTTGTTGTCCAGTACGAACAGTCCAGCCAGGAAAAAGAGCAACTGGAAAAACGGGTGGCCCTGATGCGCCCGGAAAGTCTGGATCCGGATCTTATCGACGAAAAAGCCCGTGAATCCCTGAACATGGCCCATGAGAACGATCTCATCATCATGCTTCCATTGGCACGTTAAAGGCTACGAGCGCGGATATTCATATCTGCATGGCAGTTATTCGTTTCTAACCTTTTCCCAAGCGCCTCCGATCTATATGGTTTTTCCAAACGTCATAAATGATCGGAGGAAAATATGGCTGAAGCCAAGGCCGCCTCGAAGCGGGGCCGCGCTCAGAATTCCAAAACCGCTGCGTCGACTGTATCCAGTGCGCCGAAGCCGAAGAGTTTTTCCAAGGAAGAGGATCTTGCGGCTTACCGGGAAATGCTGCTGATCCGCCGGTTTGAAGAAAAAGCGGGGCAGCTGTACGGAATGGGGCTGATTGGCGGCTTCTGCCATCTCTACATCGGCCAGGAAGCCGTCGTGGTCGGCATGCAAATGGCCTTGCAGCAGGGTGATCAGGTGATCACCGGCTACCGCGATCACGGGCACATGCTGGCCACCGGAATGGAAGCGCGCGGCGTCATGGCGGAATTGACCGGCCGCCGCGGGGGGTATTCCCGCGGCAAGGGCGGATCGATGCACATGTTCTCAAAAGAGAAGGAATTCTACGGCGGCCACGGTATTGTCGCCGCCCAGGTTCCGTTGGGGACCGGGCTTGCTTTCGCCAATCGCTACCGCAGCAACGGAAATGTCAGCGTCACCTATTTTGGCGATGGCGCGGTCAATCAGGGCCAGGTCTATGAAAGTTTCAACATGGCCAAGCTGTGGTCGCTTCCGGCAATCTACGTGATTGAGAACAATCGCTACGGCATGGGCACCAGCATTCAGCGGGCCTCCGCCACGACGGAACTGTGCCGGCGCGGCCAATCCTATGACATTCCCGGCATTCAGGTCGACGGCATGGATGTTCGTGCCGTCAATGCCGCTGCAGATCTGGCGACGGATCATGCCCGCTCCGGCAATGGGCCGATCATCCTTGAAATGATGACCTATCGTTACCGCGGACACTCCATGTCGGATCCGGCCAAATACCGGCCCAAGGAAGAAGTCCAGAAAATGCGTTCCGAGCATGATCCGATCGATCAGGTCAAAGACCGTCTGATCGCCAACAAGTGGGCGAGTGAAGACGATCTGAAGGCTGTCGACAAGGAGATACGTCAGGTGGTTTCGGATTCGGCGGAATTTGCCCAGTCTGATCCAGAACCGGATCCGGCGGAACTCTGGACGGATATTTATCGTGAGACCGCTGAAGCGGCTGAGTAGGGGAAGCGGAAATGCCAATTGAGATTTTGATGCCAGCGCTTTCTCCGACCATGGAAGAAGGCAAACTTGCCAAGTGGACCGTCAAGGAAGGCGATGAGATTGCCGCCGGCGACGTCATCGCCGAAATTGAAACCGACAAGGCTACGATGGAAGTCGAAGCCGTCGACGAGGGAAAGATCGGCAAGATTCTGATCGCCGAGGGTACGGACGGGGTAAAAGTGAATACGCCGATTGCCGTGATCGTCGGAGACGGCGAAGACGCTTCCGATATTTCATCCTCGTCATCTGCAAACGGTGCTTCTGCGCCGGCCGAAGCTCAGGCGCCGGAACCGGCTGCAGAAGCAGCACCCGTGCCTGCGGCCCCGGCAGCCAGTGTCGATACCTCGCCGGATGTTCCTGAAGGCACGGAAATGGTGGAGACGACGGTTCGCGAGGCTCTTCGCGACGCAATGGCAGAAGAGATGCGCGCTTCCGACGATGTCTTTGTGATGGGTGAGGAAGTTGCCGAATATCAAGGCGCCTACAAGATTACCCAGGGTCTTTTGGATGAGTTCGGCGCCCGGCGGGTGATCGATACGCCGATTACCGAACACGGGTTTGCAGGGCTAGGTGTCGGCGCCGCATTTTCCGGCTTGCGTCCGATCGTCGAATTCATGACGTTCAACTTTGCCATGCAGGCGATGGATCACATCATCAATTCCGCCGCCAAGACACTTTTTATGTCGGGCGGGCAGATGGGTTGTCCGATCGTGTTCCGCGGCCCCAACGGCGCTGCAGCCCGTGTTGCCGCCCAGCACAGCCAGGATTATGCCGCATGGTTCAGCCATGTGCCGGGCCTCAAGGTCGTCATGCCGCATACCGCCGCCGATGCCAAAGGGCTATTGAAATCGGCGATCCGTGATCCCAATCCGGTGATTTTTCTTGAGAACGAAATTCTCTACGGACAATCGTCCCCGGTTCCCAAGCTCGATGATTTCACGATTCCGATCGGCAAGGCGAAAATCGCACGCGCCGGCAATGATGCGACGATCGTGTCGTTCGGCATCGGTATGACCTATGCCCTGAAAGCGGCGGAAGCGCTGGCCGGCGAGGGGATCGATTGTGAAGTGATCGATTTGCGCACCCTTCGGCCCATGGATATTGAAAGCGTTATCCGCTCCGTCAAGAAGACCGGGCGGTGCGTCACTGTGGAGGAAGGCTGGCCGCAAAACTCGATCGGGTCCGACATTTCCGCTCAAGTGATGGAAAAGGCATTCGACTATCTGGATGCGCCGGTCATTCGCATCAACGGCAAGGATGTGCCGATGCCGTATGCGGCGAACCTTGAAAAACTGGCGCTGCCGAATGTCGGAGAAGTCGTCGCGGCCGTCAAGGCCGTTTCCTACGCCAGTTGAACGACGATGCTGTAGTAATCATGACGCATCATCAAGATCCTGCAGACTATGCAGAAACCAGAATGACGGAATGCAATCGGGGGAAAGTGCTCTAATGCCGATCAATATCCTTATGCCGGCGCTGTCGCCAACGATGGAAACCGGCAATCTCGCCAAATGGCTGGTCAAGGAAGGTGACACTGTCTCCTCCGGTGACGTGATTGCGGAAATTGAAACCGACAAGGCGACGATGGAAGTTGAGGCGGTCGACGAGGGTACGGTGGCCAAGATCCTGATTTCGGAGGGGACCGCCGACGTCGCCGTCAACGCGATCATAGCGGTTCTGGCGGAAGAGGGGGAGGACGCAGCATCGGTCGAGGCCCCGGCGGCAGGTGGACCCGCTCAGGCTCCCGCCGCCCCGGCTGAGCCTGAAACTGCCGCCGCGGCACCGGATCCCGCGCCGGCGCCTGCGGCCGCCAAACAGAACGATTCTGTCGCACCGGCTGCGGGCGCGAAGGTCTTTGCCTCGCCGCTTGCCAGGCGGTTGGCGAAGGAAGGCGGCCTTGATCTGTCGGCACTGACCGGAACAGGCCCGCATGGCCGCATCGTCAAGCGCGATATCGAAACCGCGATAGCAACCGGCACCGGCAAGGCCGCGCCGGCGTCCGCAGCACCCGCTTCGGCCGCCGGACCAGTCGGAATGGCCGACGAGCAGGTCCTGAAACTGTTTGAGGAAGGATCGTTCGAATCGGTGCCCCATGACGGCATGCGCAAGACGATTGCCCGGCGTCTGACGGAGGCGAAATCGACAATCCCGCACTTCTATCTGACGCTGGACTGCAATCTGGACGCCCTTCTTGCAATGCGTACGCAGATCAATGCGGCAGCACCCGTGAAGGATGACCGTCCGGCATACAAAGTGTCAGTCAACGACATGGTGATCAAGGCGCTGGCGAAAGCGCTGATGGCCGTGCCGGAAGCCAACGCCACATGGACCAGTGAAGCCATGCTGATCCACAAACATGCCGACGTCGGTGTTGCGGTGTCGATCCCGGGCGGCCTGATCACGCCGGTTATCAGGCAGGCGGATGTCAAACCCCTGTCGGTCATCGCCAATGAAATGAAGGACATGGCCGCCCGCGCCCGTGAACGGAAGTTGAAACCGGAAGAATATCAGGGCGGCACAACCGCGGTTTCCAATCTCGGCATGTTCGGCATCCGGGATTTTTCAGCCGTCATCAACCCGCCCCATGCCACGATCCTTGCCGTCGGTGCAGGCGAGCAAAGGGCCATTGTGCGCGACGGCGCGATCGCCACGGCAACCATCATGACCGTGACACTTTCCACCGACCACAGGGCCGTCGACGGTGCACTCGGCGCGCAACTCCTCCAGGCGTTCAAAGGCTATATTGAAAACCCGATGGGCATGCTGGTCTGAGCATCGTGATGAGCGGGAAGGCATGCAATGACGCAGTTGCAGGCCTGTCCTGCGGCACCGGCGTAGCCCCGAATTCGAAGCTCGGGTAGATTACCTGCAGCAAAGACCGATAATTTTTCCTCGAGGGGAGCCAGTATGGCGCAAGCATATGACGTGATCGTAGTTGGCGGCGGGCCGGGTGGTTATGTAACCGCGATCCGCGCAGCTCAACTGGGCTTGAAGACCGCTGTCGTGGAGCGGGAGCATCTGGGCGGCATATGCCTGAACTGGGGCTGTATACCGACCAAGGCGCTGCTCAGGTCAGCCGAAATATACCATTACATGCAACATGCGTCGGACTATGGGCTGTCTGCCGACAAAATCGGCTTCGACGCCGCCGCGATCGTCAAGCGGTCGCGCGGCGTATCGGGCCAGCTGAACCAGGGTGTCGGGTATCTCTTGAAGAAGAACAAGGTCGATGTGATCTGGGGCGAAGCGGCGATTACCAAACCTGGCGAAGTGAAGGTCTCCAACGCGACCAAGAAAGCCTTTGAGCCGGCGCCTCCGGTACCGAAAGGCACCTTGGGCGAAGGCACCTATGCCGGCAAGCATATCATCATTGCCACGGGCGCCCGCCCGCGGGTTCTGCCCGGCATCGAGCCTGACGGCAAACTGGTCTGGACCTATTTCGAAGCCATGGTGCCGGACAAGATGCCGAAATCGCTTCTGGTTGTCGGGTCGGGCGCCATCGGTATCGAATTCGCCTCGTTTTACCACACGATGGGTGTCGATGTGACCGTGGTGGAAGTGATGCCGCAGATCCTTCCTGTAGAAGATGAGGAAATCGCTGCACTGGCCCGCAAACGTTTCGAAAAAACCGGTATCAAGATCCACACCGATGCCAAGGTCAGCAAGCTTGCCAAGGGCAAGGACAATGTCACTGCGACGATCGAGATGGGCGGCAAGAGCCAGGAGATGGTTGTCGACCGGGTGATTTCAGCGGTTGGCGTTGTCGGCAACGTGGAAAATCTCGGTCTGGAAGCGCTCGGCGTCAAAACCGACCGCGGCTGCATCGTGATCGACGGCTATGGCCGCACCAACGTGCAGGGCATCTATGCCATCGGCGATGTCGCCGGCCCGCCCATGCTGGCCCACAAGGCCGAGCATGAGGGCGTCATCTGCGTGGAAAAGATCAAGGGGCTTGATGTGCATCCGATGGACAAGGCGAAAATTCCAGGCTGCACGTACTGCCATCCCCAGGTGGCGTCAGTCGGCTTGACGGAGGCCAAGGCAAAAGAGGCCGGCCGAAAGATCAAAGTCGGACGTTTCCCGTTCATGGGCAACGGCAAGGCGATCGCGCTTGGCGAGCCGGACGGACTGGTGAAGACGATCTTCGATGCCAAATCAGGCGAATTGATCGGCGCGCACATGATCGGCGCGGAGGTCACGGAACTGATTCAGGGTTATGTTGTCGCCATGAACCTTGAAACCACTGAAGAAGAACTGATGCATACGGTTTTCCCGCATCCGACTTTGTCTGAAATGATGCACGAAAGCGTCCTTGACGCCTATGGCAGGGTGATCCACGTATAGGCGGGTTTCATTGACAGGAGTACGTTATGAACATTTTGCTTTGGATTCTGATTGGCGCTCTGGCGGGCTGGATTGCGGAAAAGGCAACAAAGAGCAACCACGGTCTTCTGACCAATATTATTGTTGGAATGATCGGTGCTTTGATTGGCGGTTGGTTGTTCGGCGTGCTCGGCCTGCAGATTGCTTCCGGGTTAGTCGGTTCCCTGGTCACTGCGGTCATCGGCGCGCTGTTGCTGATCTTTGGTTTGAGGATGGTCCGTGGCAAGTTGTGAGATCCTGACGGAAAGAGACCAATGGCCGATGTGACGCTGATCGACACGCTCTCCGGCAAGGACCGCAGAAACGCGACATTGCGGCATCCGGAAAAAGCGAAAAATCCCGAGACGCCTGTTTTGCGCAAGCCGGACTGGATCCGGGTGCGTGCGCCCGGTTCGCCGGTCTGGAAGGAAACCCGCGACATCGTCCGGGAAAACAACCTTGTCACCGTCTGCGAAGAGGCCGGATGTCCCAATGTCGGTGAGTGCTGGTCGAAGAAACATGCATCGTTCATGATCCTCGGCGATACCTGCACCCGCGCCTGTGCGTTCTGCAATGTCCGCACAGGGATGCCCGGACCGGTCGATCCGGACGAACCTGAGAATGTCGCCAACGCAGTCAGCAAGATGGGTCTCAATCATGTTGTTGTCACGTCCGTTGACCGCGATGACATGGCTGATGGCGGCGCACATCATTTCGCCCGGGTAATCCGCGCCATCCGCGAACAATCGCCCCAGACAACCATCGAAGTGCTGACCCCCGATTTTCTGCGCAAGGACGGCGCACTGGAAATCGTCGTCGAAGCCCGCCCGGATGTCTTCAATCACAATCTGGAAACTGTTCCGGGTCTCTATCTGACCGTCCGGCCCGGTGCGCGCTATTTCCATTCCATCCGGTTGTTGCAGCGGGTCAAGGAGCTTGATCCACAGATATTCACCAAATCCGGCGTCATGGTGGGGCTTGGCGAGGAGCGGAACCAGGTGCTGCAATTGATGGACGACCTACGGTCCGCCGACGTCGACTTCCTGACCATGGGGCAATACCTGCAGCCGACGCGCAAGCACCATCCCGTGCGCGACTTTATCACCCCCGAAGCGTTCAAGGCTTATGAAACCATCGCCTATGCAAAAGGCTTTCTTCTGGTCTCCGCCAGCCCGCTGACCCGCTCATCGCACCATGCGGGCGAGGATTTCGTCCGCCTTCGTGAGGCCCGGGCGGCCCGTTCCACCTGACGGAAAGCGGACGCCTTGCCTCATTTTGAAACCCGGCGGCGGGTGCGTCATTCGGCTGAAGCCATGTACGGACTGGTGGCGGATGTCGAACGTTATCCGGAATTCCTGCCGTTCTGCGAAAGTCTGGTTGTGCGCGCCAGAGAAAGCATCAGAGATGATAGCGGCGAGAAGATTGTTCTGATTGCCGATATGACGATTGGTTACAAACTTGTTCGCGAGACCATAACCAGTCGGGTAACCCTGGATCGCCCGGGCATGGAGATCAAATCGGAGAATGTTGCCGGGCCGTTTCGCAAGATGCATAATGTCTGGACATTCAAGCAATTGCCGCACGGCCACTGCGAAATCGGCTTTTCAATTTCCTACGAGTTCCGCAGCCGGGCCCTTTCCGTGCTCGTCGGTGGCCTGTTCGACAGGGTCTTCCGGCGGTTTGCGGAGGCATTCGAAACCCGTGCCGACGTCATTTTCCCTTAAATTTGCATCCATTTCGTTCAAACCATCCTTAATATTTATTCTATAGCGTCCGGCCCGAACAATTGGGATGGACAAAATGGCTCATACCGACGCTGTCGGCGAAACTGAACTGCAACCGAGCAAAGCTCACGCCGGAACGGGATTGCTGCTGGCATTTGGCGTCAGTCTGTTTCTGAGCGCGCTGCTGTTGTTCTCCGTCCAGCCGATATTCGCCAAGATGGTTCTGCCAAGGCTCGGCGGAACGCCTGCCGTCTGGTCCATAGCGATGGTGTTTTTCCAGGGCGTTCTGCTGTTGGGATACCTCTACGCCCACGCCCTTGTCCGGCTGATCCCGCTGCGCAGGGCGGTTGTGATCCATCTCGTCATTATGACCATCGGGCTGATCTGGCTGCCGTTCGGCATCTGGCCGGGTTTTGAACGGGCGCCGGAGACCGGCCTGCCGCTCTGGCTGCTCGGATTGTTTGCGCTGTCAATCGGATTTCCGTTTTTCGCCGTGTCGGCCAATGCGCCGATCCTGCAGGCCTGGTTCGCGCGCACCGGACACGCCCATTCCAGCGATCCCTATTTCCTCTATGGCGCCAGCAATCTCGGCAGCTTTTTCGCACTTCTGTCCTATCCGGTGCTGATTGAGCCGCTGTTGCCGATATCCGGTCAGACGCTGGTCTGGTCGTGGGGTTACGGATTGCTGATCGCGGCGATTATCTTTTGCGGGCTGCTGACGATCCGGCAGACAGGCCATGGTGCTGATATCGAGACTTCGAGCACCGGTCATGCCATTGCGAACCCTGCATGGGCGCAGCGGCTTACCTGGATCGCCCTGGCGTTCATTCCCTCCGGGCTTCTGGTTGCCGTCACAGCTCATCTGTCGACCAATATTGCGGCGGCACCGTTCTTGTGGGTGATCCCGCTGGCGCTGTTCCTGCTGACCTTTGTCATTACGTTCCAGCGCAAACCGGTCATTCCGCACCGTTTCATGCTGGTCTGCCTGCCGTTTGCGGTGATGGGCGCTCTGGTGCTTCCAATGACACCGCTTGATGTCGGGATCCTTGGCGACATTATCCTGCATCTGGCGGCGTTCTTCATTGCAGCCATGGTGTGTCACGGCGAACTGGTCGCGCGTCGGCCCGATGCCGCGCATCTGACCGAATTCTATCTGCTGATGTCGTTGGGCGGCGTGCTGGGCGGGGCATTCACCAGCCTGCTTTCGCCGGTGATATTCTCAACCGTGCTGGAATATCCGATCCTGCTTGCCGCAGCCCTTCTGGTGCCGCAGGAAACGCGGGATATTCTGACCCGCAACCGGCGGATCACGGTGGCCGCACTAGCCTGCATCCCGGTGGTCAGCGCCGTGATCTGGCTGTTTTCCTCAGACCTCGACACCCGCAAGCGCAGCTTCTTTGGCGTGATCACCATCGATCATTCGCCGGATGGGATGTATCGGCGCTTCTCCCATGGCACGACCATTCACGGGGCTGAAAAAGTATCTGACGTGGCGCTCGTCAAGGCGACGGATCCCCGGCCGGAATCCCTGAGCTACTACACCGTCGATGGCCCGATGGCCCAGGCGATCAGCCTGCGGCGCAGCCTTGCCGGCGGCCCGCTGAATGTCGGTATCGTCGGACTTGGCGTCGGCAGTCTGGCATGCGTCGCCGAACGGCAGGACAATTGGCGTTTCTATGAAATCGATCCGGCTGTTGTCAGCTACGCAAAAGACCCGAAATGGTTCAACTACCTGACCCGCTGCACGCCCGATGCGCCGATAATCGTCGGTGATGCCCGCCTGACGGTGCAGGACGAGGCGGCCGGGACATTCGATGTGCTTGTCATCGATGCGTTCTCATCCGATGCCGTCCCGGTTCATCTGCTGACGCGCGAAGCGATTCAGGGCTATTTCTCGAAACTGAAACCCGGCGGCGTTCTGGTCATGCACCTGTCCAACAAATACATGGACCTGTCCCGGGTGATCTCGGCGCTGGCTGATGAGGATGGCTGGACAGTGCGTCATAAGGTTCATCAGCGTTCCGACGAGGAAAAGCGGAAATACTGGTTCCCGTCTGAGGTCATAACCCTGGCGCGGTCGGATACCGATCTTGAAGGATGGACTGACGCGGGCTGGAACCCGCCGCCGGATGCGGAAAATGTCGCTGTGTGGACAGACGATTATTCAAACATCCTGTCCGCAATCCTGCGCAAACAGGGTTTGCTTTAGGGCGGCGCTTCACCAAATTGCGGCCACAGACATGGATATTGATGGCTGGCGGCAAAAATGCCGGAGATATCGGGACGCTGGCAGGGTGCCGAAACCGTGCGCTGAAAACAGGAGACGGCAATGAAAGTCTGGTATCTCGCTTTTGGTCTTTCGATTGTATTGTCAGCGTGTACGACAACGCAAACGGACCCGAAAACCAATACGGCGGGGCCGGCGCCGGCCAATGCACAGCAACTCGTCCGCAAGTGGATCGACGACGAGGTCCGGGATTCTGACAAATTCATCGATGTCCGGATCTCGCAGCCGCGCATCGGCACCAAGTGGAAAGGTTTTTTGGGCCAGGATAGCGGGCCCACTTGGCATGTGTGCGTCAATTTCAAGCGAAAGCACTGGCTTTACGGCCGGCCGAAAAGCGGCCCGTTCATCGTCTGGATACGAAACAACAATGTGGAAAACGCGATACATGCCACCGACGCGCCGCTCGGCACAAAACATGCCTGTTTTTCCGCGCAATCCTAGCTGACAGGCCCGATCGGGTGGGCATTGCCTTCAGCCAGTCGCCGCAGCAAGCCAAACGCCACGTCAACTGTCGCCAGCCGGATAAAGTGCCTGCCGTGATCGTCGAAGACGCGGCGGATATGAACAACCGGCTCGCCGCGCCGGGCCGCCGCCAGATGGACGAGCCCGACCGGCTTGTCCTTCGTGCCGCCGCCCGGGCCGGCAATTCCCGTCACCGCCACAGCAAGATCCGCATTGCAATGGTTGAGCACACCGGAAACCATCGCAATGGCGACAGCTTCGCTGACAGCACCGTGCCGGACGATCAGATCCGGCGGGACATCGAGCATCTCTGATTTGGCTGCGTTGGAGTAGGTCACGAAGGCCCGGTCCAGCACATCCGAAGAGCCCGGAACTTCCGTCAATATGGCGGCGATGAGCCCGCCGGTGCAGGACTCTCCTGTCGCCACTGTCATCTGACGCCGCCGGCAATCTGCAAGCAAATCGGTGGCATCCGCCGTGAGTGTTTCAAACGTTGGTTTCATTGCTCTGCCGGCAATGCGACTGTTACGGCGGCCATTGCAGCAATACCTTCGCCTCTGCCTGTGAATCCCAGCCGTTCGCTGGTCGTCGCCTTGACGGCGACGCGACCGACATCGACGTCGCAGATTTCCGCAATCCTCGACCGCATCTTGTCCCGGTATGGCCCGATCTTTGGCGCCTCGCAGACCAGCGTCACATCGAGATTGATAAGCCTGCCGCCACGCTGTGCAAGCCGCTCCATCGCGTGGCGGAGAAAGACATCGGAAGCGGTGCCTTTCCATTGCGGGTCGGAGGGCGGAAAGTGGCTGCCGATGTCGCCATCGGCAAGAGCGCCGAATATTGCATCTGTCAGGGCATGCAATCCGACATCGGCATCCGAATGGCCTTTCAGATTGCGCTCAAACGGGATCTGAACGCCACAAAGCCAAACGGCGTCGCCGCTTCCGAAAGCATGAACGTCAAAACCCTGACCCGTCCTGGTTTCCATGGTTGTCGCAATCATCCGTTCTGCATAGGCGAAATCTTCCGGCCGGGTAAGTTTCATATTGCCGCGCTCACCGGCAACGCGGCTCACCTTCTGGCCGAAAAGTTGAAATACCGCGGCATCATCGGTGAGATGATCCTGCCCGATTTGTGCGGCCTTGCGATGCGCCTCCAGAATATCACGATATGGAAATGCCTGCGGGGTCTGCATGGTAAAAAGCTGTTCGCGCGGTACCGTATCAGTCAACAGTTCGCCAACACCACGACGCAGCGTATCGGTGACGGCGATTGCAGGACTTGCGCCCTGGCCGGGCCCGACGCCGGCTGCAACCCGTTCCAGCAGCTCTCCGGAAACAAACGGCCGCGCGGCGTCATGAATCAGAACGGTTTGCGGTGAAACCGGCTGCAAGGCTTCCAGCGCCTGCAGAACCGAGCCCTGCCGCGTTTCGCTCCCGGGTACCGGTGCGGGCAGGGCCGGGAGGCCGGCAACTGCCGCGTCATAAAGCTCGGCATCATCGGGATGGATGACAACCTGAATGAGATCGATAACAGGACTCGCCTGAAAAGCCCGGATTGTCCGGCGCAGCACCGGCTCTCCGCAGAGTTCGACATATTGCTTCGGCCGCGAATGCCCGGAACGCTCGCCCCGTCCGGCCGCCAGGAGGATCGCCGCTGTGCCGATCTGTGCAGAAGTTTCGTTCATACGATGAAATTGACCATGATTCCCATGTACCGATTAGCATATAGAAACTGTGTCGTCCGCTCTTGTGCAGTGCAAAAAGTTGATTACAATATGTGCAGATAGATAACTGCCGGTTTTTTGTTCAATGCTACTGAAAGTCAATTTGCCTCAACCGATCAGGATCGGTCCGCTTGCCGTGCCGGGAAACGCATTTCTGGCGCCGATGTCCGGCGTTTCGGATTTGCCGTTTCGCCGCCTCTGCGCTCGTTTTGGAGCCAGCCTGGTGGTTTCTGAAATGGTGGCCGGCGAGGCCGTTGCATCCGGCTCGCAAGAAGCCGTGCTGCGCGCTTCCGGCGAGGGGCTGGATTGCCATATCGTCCAGCTCACCGGGCGTGAAGAGGGGGCTATGGCATTCGGCGTCAAGGTCGCCGAGGCCGCAGGCGCAGATGTCATCGACATCAATATGGGTTGTCCGTCGCGACGGGTGACGCAGGGTTATTCCGGCTCGGCTTTGATGCGCGACCTCGATCATGCTCTGCGTCTGATCGATGCCACGGTGGCGGCTGCATCCGTGCCTGTCACGCTGAAAATGCGCCTCGGCTGGGACGAAAATGCGATGAATGCGCCGGAACTGGCAAAACGGGCGCAGGATGCGGGTATCCGGATGGTAACGGTCCATGGCCGGACCCGCCGCCAGTTTTTCAAGGGGCAGGCGAATTGGAATGCGATCCAAACCGTCAAGGATGCCGTCTCCATACCGGTCGTGGCCAATGGCGATCTGACAGCCCCCGAAATGGCCGCCGAGATGTTGCACCAGTCCGGGGCGGACGCCGTGATGATCGGCCGCGGCGCTTATGGCAAACCATGGATCATCGGGCAAACAGCCGCGCTACTCGCTACTCGCTGGCCGCGGCGTTCCCGACGCTCCTGCTGGCGCGCAATTGCGCGATCATGTGCTCGAACATTACGACATGATCCTGACCCACTACGGAATGGTGCCAGGCGTCCGGATCGCCAGAAAACATCTGGGCTGGTATCTGGACGGGCTTCCTTCAGGGGCAGTGGGCTCCGCCCGGCGGAAACTGGTGATGTCGGCAATCGACCCGGGCATTGTATCGGAAACCGTGCGGCACATCTTTGACGATGATCTGCTCGGAGTTGCGGCGTGATTGAAGGGGTCGATACAATTGCCGCCCTGGCAATGCCCAGAGCTGTGCTCAATGCCTTGCCGCATCCGGTGCTGACGATCGATGCCGACAATTATATCCGTGACGCCAATCAGGCGGCCGAGCAGTTTTTCCAGTCGAGCAAATCGATGCTGGCGCGGCATGATATCGGTTATTTCATACCGTTTGGCAGTCCGTTCCTGTCGCTGATCGGCCAGGTTCGGGAAATGGACGCTCCGGTGTCGGAATACCGGGTCGATATCGGTTCTCCGCGGATAGGCGGGGAAAGGCTTGTCGACATCTATGCAGTCCCG
>CAMYKZ010000012.1 GCA_947259045.1 uncultured Afifella sp. | reverse complement strand
GTCTGCCCCGATCTTCACACCGCTGGTCCAGTCGTTGCCGGCCTCCGTTCCCTTTGTCGGGCCGGAAACCCAGGAGCGCGCCCGCGGCGAAACGTTCCGCGCCCGCATCGGCGCCAATGAAAGCGTCTTCGGGCCATCG
This sequence comes from uncultured Afifella sp., assembly GCA_947259045.1. Classification (GTDB taxonomy): domain Bacteria; phylum Pseudomonadota; class Alphaproteobacteria; order Rhizobiales; family Afifellaceae; genus CAMYKZ01. The sequence continues at coordinate 179,159 of CAMYKZ010000012.1, read as the reverse complement.
CCCAGGGCCATAGACGCAATGGCGAATGCCGCCATCGAGGTCTGGCAATATGCCGACCCTGAAAACCACGACCTGAAACACGCGCTTGCCGCCCATCATGGCGTCAATCCGGAAAACATTGTCGTCGGCGAAGGCATTGACGGTCTACTCGGGTATCTGAACCGCATGCTGGTCGGCGAGGGCACACCGGTGGTGACCTCGATGGGTGCATATCCGACCTTCAATTATCATGTTGCCGGCTATGGCGGCCGGCTTTGCACGGTGCCTTATAGCGGCGACAGCGAAGATCCGCAGGCGCTGCTCGATCTCGCCCGGCGCGAAAATGCTCCGCTGATCTATTTCGCCAACCCTGACAATCCGATGGGCAGCTGGCACAGCGCCGATATCGTGCAGTCGATGATCGACAATCTGCCGGATGAGACCGTGCTCTGCCTCGACGAGGCCTATGTCGAATTTGCGCCCGAGGGAACGGCGCCGCCGATCGACGTCTCAAGGCCCAATGTCATCCGCTTCCGCACCTTCTCCAAGGCGCATGGCATGGCCGGCGCGCGCATCGGTTATGGCATCGCCGAAGCCGGTTTGGCGCTGGCTTTCAACAAGGTGCGCAATCATTTCGGCGTCAACCGGATTGCGGCTGCCGGCGCGCTGGCCTCGCTGGCTGATCAGGTCTGGATTGACGAGGTCCGTCAGAAGGTTACCGCTGCCTGTTCGCGCATTGCCGCCATTGCCCGCGACAACGGCCTGGACCCGCTTCCCACGGCGACCAACTTTGTCGCCATCGATTGCGGCCGCGACGGCGCTTACGCCAAAGCGGTGCTCGACCATCTCGTCGCTGCCGGGATTTTCGTCCGCATGCCGTTCGTCGAACCTCAGAACCGCTGCATCCGGGTGTCTGCCGGCCGCAAGGCGGATCTCGACGCGTTCGCCGAGGCCTTGCCGAAGGCCCTGGAGACGGCTTAGATTTCCAGATCGACCATTGCCAGAAAGCTGAGGTTCCGATCGGCGGTTCGTTAAGCCCGGAACGGACGGCTGGCCATGAAACCGGCCAGCAGTTGGCTCCCGCCTGAGCCCCGGAGGAAACGCCCGTGTCAGACACAGTATCGTTCAGCCAGATGAAGGACGGCACACAGGAAGATTACGAACTTCTGCGCCGCCACGAGGAAAAATTCAATTCCGGCACCGCGGAGCGGCTCTTGAGCGAGCTGGCCCGGCAGGCAGACGAGACGATCTCCGGCTACAAGGTAACCCGCCTTCAGCACGCGCTTCAGACGGCGAGCAGGGCGGAGGATGACGGCGCCGACATCGACTGGATCGTCGCCGCCTTGCTGCACGATATCGGCGACGGCCTGGCGCCGCAGAACCACGACCGGTTCGCCGCCGAGATCATGCGCCCGTTCATGCGCGAGGACGTGACCTGGGTGGTGGAACATCACGGCCTGTTCCAGATGGTCTATTATGCCCATCATTACGGCTGGGACCCGGACAGGCGCGAAGAGCACCGCGATCATCCGTGTTACCGGTCGTGTGTCGATTTCTGCGAGCGCTGGGACCAGGCCTCATTCGATCCGGGCTATCCGATGCGACCGCTGGAGCATTTTGCGCCGCTGGTACACGAGGTGTTTGCCCGCAAGGCCTGGGACGAGGCGCATATAAAGCCGGGTGTGGTGACGGGTCTGCCGGTGGTTTAAGGGCCTCTGGTCAGGAATCATCCCAGTCCCGGCGCAGTTTTTCGCCGATCAGGCAGTCGCTGGTACGTTCGCGGCCCTGAACCGCAATGACCGTCTGTGTCTCGCGCCCCGACGCTAGATCGAGCACCAGTTTGCGGCGGATCGCTTCGCCCAGCTCTTCCGCCTTGCGGACCGGCAGCACGAACGATCCCGGACCGCCGATCACGCAGTCGGCGTAATAGACATCGAGCCCGACCATGCTGCGCGACGGCCGGAGCAGGATCGGCAGTCCGTTGATGATAATGCCGCGCGCCACGACCGCATCGCGGATGACGTCGACCCGCGGCCCACGATTGTTCGGCCCGTCGCCGGACACGTCGATCACCCGGCGCTCGCCGGAAAAACCGTTGCCGTCGAACAGGCCGGCGCTGTAGGCCAGCGCGCCGGAAATCGACGTGCCGCGAATATAGGCGATCGGAATGGCGGCCAGAGTGTCGGCGAATGTTTCAGCGCTTTGCGGACTGTCGATCAGCGTCCAGCCGACAACGGTCACCTGGCCTTCCGGCCCGGCCCATTCCACATAGGTCAGCGCGGCCCGCTGCCATGCGCCCGCCGATATCGCACGCCAGAAATCGGCATGGCGGATCGCTCCGACATAACCCGCCCGCTGCACGGCATGTTCTTCCTCGTCCATGGAACCGGAGACGTCAACGGCCAGCACCAGTTCGATATCGACAGGTGTGCCATCACGCCCGGCGGCATTCTGTTGGGCGCCATTCTGTTGGGCGCCATTCTGTTGGGCGCCATTCTGTTGGGCAATGGCGGATTGGGTCAGCACGATGAACAGAAACGCAGTCATGACACGGATCATGTTTGCCTCCAGTGCGAGGACTCGATGGAGCTTACGCTCCGGCCCCGTTCGTGCGCAACCGATTCAGAACCGCCGGACACTCTTGCCTGCATATCAGCCATGTTCGTTCGGGACTGCAAAATCGACCGGCAGCGTGCCATCTGTACACCGGGAGCGGAGAGCAAAAAAGGACTTCATCGATGGCAATCTTCAATCGCTTATTCGCCACCCGTCGCAACCGGACGGCCAAAACACCGGAATTGAAAAAACTTGATGCTCTGAAAGCCATGAGCCCGGCGGACCTCGCCGATTTCGGCGCCAAACCGGCAGATGTCGAGCGAATCCTGAGCGGAGCAGATAACCCCGGTCTGAGTCAGTCAGGCTCGTCCTGCTTCGGCCGGTAGCGTCCGGTTTCCGGATCAAGCTCCAGCGTCGCACCTTGTTTGTCGGACGGAGTTTTTTTCGCCTCGTTCAGTTCCTGGTCGACGCGCGCCATTTCCCGCTTGATGGCTTTCCACGCGAAATAACCTCCAGCGACAAGCAGGCCGAGAAAGATCAGTTGCGGCATGATATCTCCCCAAACGTGCTTCGATCAGCGCCCGTAACGCGCCCGCATGGCGCGCTCATCCATTTCGCCGACGATCATCGCGGTAAATCGTTCCGCCAGGCCGGTGCCGAAACCCAGTTTGCGGCCAAGAAAGCTCTTTTCTCCCGATAGCACCTTCATGCGGACCTTCTTGCCATATCTTTCCTGCAACACGGCGCGCAGGTCGCCGATGCTGTCGGCGAGGCCCAAAGATACCGCCCTTTTGCCGGACCAGAACAGGCCGGTGAACAGCTCCGGATCGTCGGCCAGCACGTCGCCGCGCCGCGATTTCACCAGGTCGACGAACATTTCATGCACTTCTTCCTGCAACGCCTTCAGCCGCTCAATGTCCTCCGCCTTTTCCGGTTTGAACGGATCGAGCACCGATTTGTTTTCACCGGCGGTATAGACGCGCCGCTCGATGCCGAGTTTGTTGATGGCTTCGACAAAACCGAAGCCGGCGGAGACGACACCGATCGAACCGACGATCGAAGAGGGATCGACAATGATCTCGTCGCCGGCGCAGGCGATCATGTAGCCGCCGGAGGCAGCGACATCCTCAACGAAGACCAGCACGGTCTTTTCCTTTTCTTCCGCCAATGCCCGGATCCGCTTGAAGATCAGATGCGACTGGACGGGCGAACCGCCCGGCGAATCAATCAGGATCGCCACAGCCGGCGCCTTTTTCATGCCGAACGCCTTGCCAAGCGGCCCTGCGGCCCCCTGCATGGTCAGCCCGGACTGCAGCCGGCCGGCCTTGCCGATGACGCCGGAAAGCCGGACAACGGGAACAGTCGGCGAATCCTTGCCGCCGCCGGGCAGGAAGCGTTTTATCGTGTCTGTCAGGGTCTGGATCAATTGAGGTCTCTTAATCTTGTCTCAGGTGTGCTCTTGTCTCAAATATGCCGTGCAGACGCCGAATAGCGCTGTCACCGACTGAATTCGAACTACCGGAACATGGCGATCAAAAAGCGGTTTGGCTAGACCCTGATCGAAATGAGATTTGATAAATTCCGATCGCCAGACCGGCTTCCCGGCTGGCTCCGAGAGGCAGGTTATGGAACAGGCGACGGATTTCGACGAAAATCTGCCGGCGCTCGCAGATCGCGCCTATGCGCTGGCACTGGATTGCTGCGGCACTTGCGCGAACTATCACATTTACTGGGCGGCGCGGCGGGCCGCCGGGCTTGTCGGCGGCAGCGATCTGGACCACGCCGCGATTGTCGCCCGGATCGTCAGTTTTGCCCAGGCGTTCAGCCCGCCTGACGGCCGAGACCTTGAGATATTGATTCCAGGCGCCGCCGATAGCGGTATCCTTGCCGGAGTGGCCATGGGGCTGTTCCTGGCAGGCGGACGGGCGCTGCTGGACAGGAGCCGGTTCACCATTATAGATCGCTGCCAGACGCCGCTGCGGCTGTGTTTGGAATATGCCGAGGCCCGGGATCTCAACGTCGGCATCGATTGCCACGACCTTAATGATTATTCGCCTGCCGGCCGGTTCGATCTGGTTGTCGCGCACAGCATCCTGGCGTTTTTCCCTGCCGCGCAGCGCGGCAATATGCTTGCCCGGATCACAAACTGGCTGGGCGACGATGGCAGGCTTGTTCTGTCGGTCAATATGGGAGACCGCAGCGCCGCCCAACGCGATAAACGGTTTGAACGCGTGATAGTGCCGAAACTCAAGGCTGCTGTAGAAGATGGCCGGATCGTCCTGCATGAAGACCTCAATGTGTTCCTTGAGCGCTGCGCCAATCGGCAGCAGGGCATGACCTATGATCGCGGCGGATTTGTCGATGCCGGTCAATTTCGCGAATTTGCGGAGCATGCAGGTGCGGCAGTCGAGCAGGCGGTTGAATTCGGCGGAAATGCCGGCAGATCTGCGCATGAATATTCAAGGCCAAGGCTGATCGCCGTCATCAGCCGGGCAGGGAAAACGCCCTAGACTCCGATCAGCGCATGCAGCAGCCATCCGATCAGTTCCCGCTCGGCAGTCAGGTCGAAAACGGCCACCAGAATCGTCAGCTGGATCACAAAAAACAGGCCGACGGCAAGCAGAATCTTTGCGGGCCGTACGCCAATATTTTTCAGCACGAATGCCGCGAACATCGCCGTTGCTGCCGGTAAACCGAACAGCGGAAGTGCGGCAATATATGCGCAATATGAGCCGACATTTTCAAATCTCTCGACAGTCGGTTCATGGCCGGTCTGAGCGCGCGATTGCAGCGCGAGGATCGCCGTGGCCGCGAAAAGTCCGAAGCCGGCTATCATCGTCGGGACATTTGACGCCCGTTCCGGCAGCCAGAGGCTCGTCAGTCCGGCTGCGGCAAAAACCAGCAGGAACAAGGCAGTCAGTGCAATATTCTGGCGCCGGGGTAACACCGGAAACAATGTTCCCTTGTCGCGGAAGGCGCGGACAAGCGCTACAATCAGCGCGGCAGACAGCAGCAGCGTGAACGGCCGGGCCAGCGCCGCCCATCCCCAGATTGCCGATGTCTGGATGAAGGATATCTCGACGATCGGGCCCATAACGAAGCCCAGAATGAACGGAGCGCGCGGCCAGTCAGCGCGCTTCAGCAGAATGCCGACGGCCGATGCGATTGCAAGCTGGATGATCGTGATGCCGGTCGGATCGTATATCAGCGCCGCGGAAACGGCCGCCGCAATGGCGAACGGCACTATGGCGTCGCGGTTGATCGCCGACAGCCTGACGATCATCGGCACGACAAGAAAGAAAATCGGGATGGCGATCAGGTTGGCCATGACGATTGTAACCGCCAGCGCGATTGACAGTCCGATGTCTTCGTCGAGCAGGTTCGGCCCGACCTGCACGCCGACCAGCGACAAGGCTGCAAGCATGATCGCCATGGACGACGATCCGGGGATGCCGAAGAACAGGGTCGGCACCATGGCGCCGCCTTCCTTTGAATTGTTGGCGGCTTCCGGTGCGATCACACCGGCGATCGCCCCCGATCCGAAGGGAATTTCCGATTTGGTGTGCCTGGCTGCATAGGCATAGGACAGCCAGACGGCAACACTTGAACCAAGGCCCGGCATAAGCCCGACGCCAATGCCGTAGAGCGTGCTCTGGATCAGCACCCTCATGTGCCGGAACGTCTCCATCGAACCGCGCAGCACGTCGCGCAATGTTGTATGGGCGGCAAGCCGGTGGCTGTCCAGATCGTCGGACTTCCAGACCGCCAGCATTTCCGGAACGACAAACAGGCCGGCGACGATCGCGGTGATGTCCAGACCGTCGACAAGCGCCAGCGAGCCGAAGGTGAACCGGCTCGCGGCAGTCTCCACATCCAGCCCGATCATCGCCGCCAGCATGCCGAATGCGCCGACCGTCAGGCCCTGGAACAGGCCCTTGCGCGAAAGCACCGACACCATGGTGAGACCAAGCAGGGCCAGCACGAAAAATTCCGGCGGACCGAAACTTGTGATCAGCGGTCTGGCGATGGGGATGGAGGCTGCAAAAGCCAGGGCGCCGAACACGCCGCCGATCGCCGAGGCGCTCAGGCTGGCGCCGAGTGCTTCGCCGGCCCGGCCCATTCTGGCGAGCGGATAACCGTCAAGCACCGTTGCGACATCGTCACAGAATTGTCGCATTCAGGGGCTCGCCCAATAAGCGGGCTTTTGTTCAGTCTGCTGCTGTGGACTGTTTTTGCAGAGTTTCAAAACCCGCAACGCCATCCAGGATTGCCGCTGCTTCTTCAGTCGATCCGCCATCCGGCCTGTGCAGCACAAGTCCGGGCCGGATGGTCAGCGGCGCATTTGCATCGCGTACGGCAGAAATCAGAATCCGCGTTGCCGGCTCGCCGCTGTGCGGATGAACCGGCAGCAGCACGATTGCGCCGAAACGGCCTTTCAGGGCGTCAAGAACCGGTCCCAGCGCATCGGCGCGATTGACCATGGCCAATCTGCCGCGCGGTTTCAAAAGGCCTGCCGCCGTCCGGACCCAGCGGGCAATCGTGTCCCCGTCGCCGACATGGGCCTGCCGGCGGGCCGCGTCCGGCGACGTCTGAACCCGGCCACTGACGTCAAATGGCGGATTCATCGTCACCCAGTCGGCGCATCCGTCGGCGAGGCCCGCGGCCTCACGCGCCGGGCGCGCCGATGTAACATCGGCCTGCAGGAACCGGACACGTTCGGCAATTGATCGGTTCGCTGGAAGTTTCAGCGATCTTTCGGCGAGTTCAACAATCTGTGCGTCGATTTCGACGCCCGTCGCCGTCAGGTCCGATGCCCGGACCGCCGCCGCCATTGCAACGGCGCCGGTTGCCGTGCCCAGATCAACCAGATGGCCCGCTGCGCCGCCTGGAATCAGCGCCTGCAGAAGCACCGCGTCGAGACCGGACCGGTGGCCCCTCTTCGGCTGGACAAGCTGGATCCGGTTGCCGAGAAAACCGTCGACGGAGGTGGCCGGACCCTCCGCTTCTTCTGTCATTGGCAAATGTCTCGCGGCAGTTCGGCGTCGAGGCCGGCGTCACGCACCAGCCGCCGGGCGGCCTCCAGCCGGTCTTCCAGCACCAGCACACGGCGCGGCAGAATGCCGACGGACCCCTCGATCACGCTCATATTCTGGTCGACAATAATGAACGGAATATCGGCGTCGCTCAAAAGGACGTCGAGAAACGACATCAGCACCGGGTCGTTTGACCGTAAAAGCTCTTTCATCGGCGGACTTTAACCACAATTGTGCGCTTCACGAAACGGAATGTCAGAATATTCTGCCTGCGAGCCAATATCAAAACCTCTTGAAAATCACGGATAATTCCGCCTTGTGCCAATCTGTCACTTTGAGCCGGCACCGACCGCGGCCTATGTTACCTGCAAACAGGGAGTTGCAATTTTGGGTGTTGTTTTATCCTGGGAAAAAAACCAGCCGCAGCCGGCATCGATAGAGCCGCTGGTCAAGGCGACGGCGGAGGACATGGAACGGGTCAACCGGGCCATTCTCGCGCAGACCGGATCAGAGGTCACGCTGATCCCGGAAGTGGCGCGCTATCTGATTGATTCCGGCGGCAAGCGTCTCCGGCCGATGATCACACTGGCAACCGCGCGCGCTTGCGGTTATGGCGGCGAGGGCCATGTCGAACTCGCAGCCAGCGTCGAGTTCATGCATACCGCGACCCTGTTCCATGACGATGTCGTGGATGAAAGCGCGACGCGCCGCGGCAAGCAGACCGCACGGCTTGTGTGGGGCAACCAGGAAAGCGTGCTGGTTGGCGACTTTCTGCTCGGCAAGGCCTTCCGCATGATGGTCGGGGTCGGATCGCTGGTGGCGCTTGATATCCTGTCCGCCGCCGCAGCCACGATTGCCGAGGGCGAGGTGATGCAGCTCAGCACGGCGCGCAATCTCGATACGACCGAAGATGAATATCTTGCTGTCGTGCGGGCAAAGACGGCAGCTTTGTTTTCCGCCGCCGCCGAAGTCGGGCCGGTGATCGCCGAGGCCAGCCGGTCGGAGCGCGCGGCGTTCCGCTCCTATGGCGCAAATCTGGGAATAACCTTTCAGCTGATCGACGACGCCCTCGATTATGGCGGCGCGACCGCAGAACTGGGCAAGGAGATCGGCGACGATTTTCGCGAGGGCAAGGTGACCCTGCCGGTGCTTCTGGCCTATGGCCGCGGATTGGACGAAGACCGGGCATTCTGGCTGCGCACTCTGATCGAAGGCGAAATCGGCGACAACGATCTTGTGCATGCCTGTCATCTGATCAATGAAAGCGGCGCGCTGGCCGATACGCTTGAACGCGCGCACCATTATGCGTCGATCGCCCATGATGCCCTGGCGCCGCTCTCTGAAACCGCGGAAAAGGCGGCGCTGCTGGAAGCGCTGGCGTTCTGCATTTCGCGCGCGCATTGAGGAAAAACGTTTCAGGCCTTGTCTGAACGCCAATTAAACCCAGATTGATGGGTGAAACATCTGTTTGTTAAACTGTTGGTGAGGCCTTTCAGGCGAACCTCAGCCATTGCCCTGCGTGTCCCGAAGCTTTATCGGTATTTGGGGAGCGAATCGGAGAGCCTTGATGCCGAAAAATCTTCCCGTCCTGTCAATTGCAAAAAGCCTGTTGGCTGCATCGTCGCTGATCGCCGGACTTGCAAATCCGGTTCTGGCGGTATCGGCCGAAGACGACATCGATCTGAACAGCCTGTCGGGCATCTATCTTGCAGCCAGGATTGCCGATGCGGGCAAGGACTTCAAATCCGCAGGCGCGTTTTACCGCGCTGCGTTCAAAACCGATCCTGACAATATCTTCCTGCTCGACAGAACATTGGTGCTGACGGTTGCGGAGGGCAGGGTGAAAGACGCCTCGCCGTTCGCAGATCAGCTTGCCAGGAAAGTTCCCAACAATCATGCGGCAAAGCTGCTGCAGGCGGTCACCAGCCTGCGCGGCAAGAAATTTGCCGAGGTCGTCACGCAATATGAAAAAGCAAGCGGCAGCGTGCTCAACGACCTGTCCAAGGCCCTGATCATAGGCTGGGCGGAATTTGGCCGTGGCGAAGTCGACAAGGCCGTTGCCGTTCTTGCCGCCGCCGACAGCCAGCCGTGGTATTCCGTCTATACGGATCTGCACAGCGGATACATACTCGCAGCAGCCGGCCGGTCCGCAGACTCGTTGTCGCGCTTTGAAGCCGCCTACAAACAGAATCGCAATGCGGTTTTGCTGGCGGACGGATATGCCCGCGCGCTTCAGAATGCCGGCAAGACGGCGGAAGCGCAGGATATCGTCAATGATTTCATGCAGCGTTTTCCCGACAATCCACTGATGAAAAAGACCGCTGTGGACATGAAAGCGGGAAAGGCCCTGCCGGCCAATATCCGCACGCCGATGGAGGGTGCAGCCGCTGCTTTGTCCGACATCGGTCTGATCATCGGCCAGGAAGGCAGCCTGGAAACCTCGGCGTTCTTTTATCAGCTGTCGCTTTATCTCGAGCCGCAACTGGCAGGCGGCCTGTCTGCCATGTCTTTCGGAAATGTGCTGGAAGCAAGCAACCGCAACGATGAAGCCATTGCGATCTATTCGACAGTTGGAGAACGCGCGGCGTACCGCAAACCGGCCCTTCTGCGTGCCGCCATTTCCATGAACCGGCTTGACCGCGTCGACGAAGCAGAAACGGCTTTCAAGGAGGTGTTGGCCAACGGCGATAAAGGTGAAGACCAGGCGTTGACAGCCTATGCCAATATGTTGCGCGGACGGGAGCGTTACAAGGAAGCCTCGGAGCTTTACGGCCGGGCGATCGCTCAGATCGGCGAGCAGACGCAGCAGGACTGGACACTGTATTATTCCCGCGGCATCACCTATGAGCGCACCGACCAATGGCCAAAGGCCGAGGCTGACTTCAAGACGGCGCTTGAGGTCTATCCGGATCAGCCGCTGGTGCTCAACTATCTTGGTTATTCCTGGGTCGATATGGGTATCCAGCTTGAGCCGGCGCTCGATATGATCCGCAAGGCCGTCGAGCTGCGTCCCAATGACGGTTACATCGTCGATAGCCTTGGCTGGGCCTATTACCGTCTTGGCCGCTATGAAGATGCCGTTACCGAACTTGAACGGGCGGTATCGCTCAGGGCCAGCGATCCGATCATCAACGATCATCTCGGCGACGCCTATTGGAAAGTCGGGCGGATTCTTGAAGCCCAGTTCCAGTGGCGGCACGCGCGCGATCTGGGTGCGGAGAACGAGGAACTGGTACGCATCAACAAAAAGATCGAACTCCAGACCCTGATCGAAGACAAGCCTGCGGAAGAAAAACGCGGCGATCTGGGGTCGGAAACGATCCTGAACGCAGCATTGCCGTCGCAGGCGGGCGCACTCTGAACAGCGATGGCGGCTAGCCGGCCGATCGCGCCAGCCAAGATCAATCTCGCTCTGCACGTCACGGCAAAGCGGCCGGACGGATTTCATGATCTTGATACGCTGGTCATGTTTGCCGACACCGGAGACCGGCTGAGCGTCCAGCCGGCCGATGAGCTTTCGATTGATGTTACCGGTCCCTTCGCCGCGCACGCCCCGCCAGGACCGGACAATCTTGTCATGCAGGTTGCAGCCGCGCTGAAAAAGGCCTGCGGGACGTCAAAGGGCGCCCGGCTTAGGCTGGAAAAGCATATTCCCGCCGGCGCCGGTCTTGGCGGCGGCTCAGCCGATGCCGCAATCGCCCTGAAAACCCTCAATCGCCTTTGGCAGGCCGGCCTCTCCAATAAGGATCTGGCCGATATCGGCGGGCGGTTTGGCGCCGATATTCCCATGTGCCTGCAAGCGTCGGCCCTGCGCGCCAGCGATACGGGCGCCCGGCTTGAGCTTTGGTGCGATGCCCCGTCCTTGCCGCTTGTTCTGGTCTGGCCGTCTCGGATCGTCTCCACCGGATCGGTGTTCGGTGCGCTCCGTTCCACCGCCAATTCACCAATGCCGGACGTCGTGCTGGCGGATCTGTGTACGCCTGAACGATTGATTGCGTACCTGCTCCGGACCCGCAATGACTTGGCGGACGCGGCGGTGGCGCTCGAGCCGGAAATCGCGGACGTTCTTGCAGTCCTTGCCGCACAGCCGCACTGCACACTGAGCCGCATGTCCGGTTCCGGTTCCGCCTGTTTCGGACTGTTTCCCTCGTTTGCCCTGGCCGAAGCCGCCGCCGAGGCTGTTGCCGCCGGGCATGAGCGCTGGTGGGTTCGGGCGGTTAACGCCCGGTAGAACGCAATGGCCGGAGCCGGACGCCGGCCGGCATGATTGCTTGACCGCCGCGGCCTGTCGTGGCAATCCGCAGCAACGACAATTTCCAGCCAGCCAAAGACACCCGCGTGAGCGCCTCTCCAGATCATATGTCACCGCAGCGTTCGTTTCAGGGCCTCATCCTGACATTGCAGCGCTATTGGGCAGATTATGGCTGCATCATCCTGCAGCCTTACGATATGGAGGTCGGTGCGGGCACGTTTCATCCTGCAACGACCCTCAGATCGCTGGGGCCAAAGCCGTGGAATGCAGCCTATGTCCAGCCGTCGCGCCGCCCGACCGACGGCAGGTATGGCGAAAATCCCAACCGGTTGCAGCATTATTACCAGTTCCAGGTCATTGTGAAACCATCGCCGCCGGACCTTCAGGAACTCTATCTGAATTCACTTGCAGCCATCGGCATCGATGCGGCGCTGCATGATATCCGTTTCGTGGAGGACGACTGGGAAAGCCCGACACTGGGGGCCTGGGGCCTGGGCTGGGAATGCTGGTGTGACGGGATGGAAGTGTCCCAGTTTACATATTTCCAGCAGGTTTGCGGCGTCGACTGTGCCCCTGTTTCCGGCGAACTGACCTACGGACTGGAGCGGCTGGCCATGTATGTTCAGGGTGTCGACAATGTCTATGACCTGAATTTCAACGGCCGCGAGGGAAATGATCGTGTCCGTTATGGCGACGTATTCCTGCAGGCGGAGCAGGAATATTCGCGGTACAACTTCGAACAGGCGGACACGGAAATCCTGTTGAAGCATTTTGCTGACGCAGAGCAGGAATGCCTGGCGGTCCTGGCAGCCGGAGAGCCGGAAGAAGGAGCCCGCCACACAATGGTTTTGCCGGCCTATGACCAATGCATCAAGGCCAGTCATTATTTCAACCTTTTGGATGCACGTGGTGTGATATCGGTGACGGAACGTCAGAGTTACATTCTGCGTGTCCGCACACTGGCCAAGGCTTGCGGCGAAGCCTGGCTGAAAACAGACGCCGGAGGAGGTTGAATATGTCGGAGAGCAGCACAGAAGGCCCGCCAAAGCTGAAAATGGTATTTCGTGTCCAGAGCTGGAGCCTCAAATCGAGGGTCAATCGAAGCGGCCGGGAGGATGGCGAGGCGATTACAATGCTTGGCCATCTCTTCGCCCCGTCGATCGACGCCAACACGGCCCTGTCAACGGCCCGGGCGGTGGTCAAAATGAAGGTTGCGCAGGACAGGATGTCGGTCAGGATCGGCAAGGACAATACGGAAATTTCCGTGCCGCTGGAAGATTTTGCCATGGAGCGGACTGTGGCCAGGATCAAGGAGATGTCAGGCAATTTCGGTTTGGCGCTGAGCCTGGAATTTGAAGCAGAAGAGACGACGGACCGCCAATTGTTTGACTTTACCGATTTCACGTTCACGAAAATCGATCGTTCCTCCGCGCCGGACAAGGCTGCCTCTCCGGCACCGGCTGCTGCACCTGCCGCGCCTGCACCGGCCGACGCCCCGCAGTCGGTAACGCGCTGAAACCGGAATTGCCGAGACCATGCCTGATCTTCTACTGGAACTGTTTTCTGAAGAAATTCCTGCCCGCTTTCAGGGCCAGGCAGCGGACGATCTTCAGCGGCTGCTGACATCGGCTCTGGTCGATCGCGGGCTGACCTATGAGGGCGCAAGGGCGTTCGCCACACCGCGCCGCCTTGCCTTGACGGTGCATGGCATGACGGCCCGTTCGGCGGATGTGCGCGAGGAACGCAACGGCCCGCGCGTTGACGCGCCCGATCAGGCGGTTCAGGGGTTCCTCAAATCGGCGGGCCTTGCTTCCGTGGACGAGGCGACCATCCGGTCCGACCCGAAAAAGGGCGAGTTTTACGTCGCCGTGATCGAGCGGCCGGGACGCCCGGCAGAGGCGATCATTGCCGAGGTTCTGCCAGCGGTCATCCGCGACTTTCCCTGGCCGAAATCGATGCGCTGGGGCGCCCGTTCGGCACCGGAAGATTCGCCTTGGGCTGGCGCGGATGCCGAAGGCTCCTCAGCCCTGCGCTGGGTTCGCCCGTTACGCTCCATCCTGTGCATATTCGGGCCGGAAACCGAAGAGCCTGAAATCGTCGCCTGCAATATTTCCGGCCTGACGTCGGGCAACACCACATTCGGCCATCGTTTCATGGCTCCGGATCCGATCACCGTCAGGCGGTTCGACGATTATGTCAGCAAACTGGAAGCGGCGAATGTCATTCTCGATCCGCAACGCCGGCGCGCCATGATTTTCGATGATGCGCGCAATCTTGCCGGCGCCCAGGGGCTGGACGTGGTCGAGGATTCCGGTCTGCTGGATGAAGTTGCAGGGCTTGTTGAATGGCCGGTGGTTCTGATGGGAACCTTCGATGAGGCTTTCCTCGATATCCCGGAGGAAGTGATCCGGCTGACGATCCGCGCCAATCAGAAATGTTTTGTGCTGCGCGATGGGGCAACCGGCAAACTGACCAACCGGTTCCTGCTGGTCGCCAATATTGCCGCCAGCGACGGCGGTGCGGAAATTATTGCCGGCAATCAGCGGGTGATCGCGGCCCGCCTTTCCGATGCACGGTTTTTCTGGCAGCAGGACAATGTGGTCGCGCTCGATGAATGGGCGAAAAAACTGCAAGCGGTGACGTTTCATGAGAAGCTCGGCTCCCAGGCGCAGCGTATCGCACGCATTGCCGGGCTTGCGTTGCGGATTGCGCCCTATGCCGACGCCGTGCCGGCCGTGGCAGAGCGCGCTGCCCGGTTGGCCAAGGCCGATCTGCCGACCGGAATGGTTGGCGAGTTTCCCGAATTGCAGGGCGTGATGGGCCGCTATTATGCGCTGGCCCAGGGCGAGGCGCCTGACGTTGCCGACGCCATTCGCGACCATTACCGGCCGCAGGGACAGTCCGACACGGTTCCCGATGCGCCGGTTTCTGTTGCTGTCGCCCTGGCCGACAGGATCGACATCCTGGCCGGCTTCTGGTCGATCGATGAAAAGCCGACCGGTTCCAAGGATCCCTATGCCCTGCGCCGGGCGGCATTGGGGGCTATCCGGATCATTCTCGGCAACCGCCTTCGCATCCCTCTGCCGGCACTCTGGGCTGATCTGCCCGATGACGTCAGCCGCGATCTGCTGTCGTTTTTTGCCGATCGGTTGAAGGTGCATCTGCGCGAAGAAGGCGCACGGTACGATCTGATCGACGCCGTTTTTGCGCTGCCCGGCCAGGATGACCTTGTGCTGATCGTCGACCGTGTCACGGCGCTGGGAGCGTTTCTCGATAGTGACGATGGTGCCAACCTGCTTGCCGGCTATCGCCGTGCGGTGAATATTCTGCGCGCTGAGGAAAAGAAGGGAGCATTGCCGGACAGTGTCAGCGAGCCTCCCGATCATGGCCTGATCCACCAGCGCGGTGAGGAGCAGGAGCGTGCGCTTCTGTCGGTCCTGGAAGCGGTCGAGGCCCAAACGCGTGACCATGTGGGGTCGGAAAATTTCGCCGCCGCCATGCAGTCCCTTTCGGAACTTCGTCCGGCCGTCGATGCCTTTTTCGATCATGTGACGGTCAATGCCGAAGATGCCGCGTTGCGCGACAACCGTCTGAGGCTTCTCAATAGCATCCGGCAGGCCATGTTGACGGTCGCCGATTTCTCCCGGATCAGCGGCTGAACGATCACCGGCCCGGCCACCGGGCAACGGACCCCTTCCTCCGGGGGAACATGATTGGAGGAAGGGGCCATCTCTGCAGGATCGCTCCCGCAAAGGTCTCAGGACCGGTTGAACCGAAACGGAGCGAAGTCGGGCTTTCCGAATTCATTCGATTGCGGTTCCGCAACCGGTGTCGTCTTCAGCAACCGGTATCCGTTGTCTCTGGACATGATCGTGCCGGAACTGACGCCGACAACGATGATTGCAGCTGCAAGGCCGATGGCGCCGGATATCGCGATCACTGCGATGCGGCAGTCCTTGTGCATCCTGATGTCCCCCATCTGCCGCCAGGCGGTCCCGTTCCATTATTGGACGCGGCCAGGCAGAAAAGGGTTCAACAAAAAGCCGGATAATCGCAGCCGTTACCGTCGTTTTTATAAAGCGTGGTAACACGTTGATAACCTTACGTTTTTACCACAATTGTTGGTATCAGCCGATTTAACCTTAACAATTACAATTGACGCTCTGCGACTAGGTCGCCGTTAAGCGGCCGCTGCCAACGTCTCCCTCAGGAAAGAGGGCGGCATGTATAAAAGATCTGCAGCGGCGCTGGTTTGCGCTTTGTCGATATGGTCCGGTGGAGTGGCAATCGCCAAGGACGACGTGCGCGTGATTAAGTTGGCGGCAGCGTCCATTCCCCTGCCACGCCTGCGTGCCCGGAAGCCTGTCTATCAGCTTGCCGCATTGCCATCAGAACCGATGACGGACCGGCCGGTTATCTCAACCGGGTTGCCGAGAGTCCGTGGTGATGTCGATGCGTTTCGCCTGCTGGTTCCGCCGATCGACATTCGCATCACCGCACCGCCCGCGGGTGCGACGACAAACAAATGGGGACGCACCGCGCCGCGCAAGCCGGACCGTTATGCAGCAGCGGCTTTCTGCATGGCAAAGGCGATTTATTATGAAGCGCGCGGCGAACCGCTGGCCGGACGGCTGGCGGTCGGCAGGGTCGTCCTCAACCGGGTGAAAAGCCGCTACTATCCGGATACGATCTGCGAGGTCGTCTATCAGAATGCCCACATGCGCAACCGCTGCCAGTTCTCGTTTGCCTGTGACGGCAAACCTGACATTCCCCGCAATATGGGCGCGTGGAAAGATGCCGTGCAAATGTCTGAAAGGCTGCTGTGCCGGGCCGGAAACGCCTGCACACCGACAATCATCGGCGGGCAGATCAATATCTCCACCCATTATCACGCCACTTATGTGAGCCCGCGCTGGTCGAAAAAGCTGCCGCGCACCGGCAGGATCGGCCAGCACATCTTCTACTTCACCGCATCCAGGTAAATATCCCGGCTCAAGTCCAGCGCTATTTCGCCGCCCAGCGGCAATTGTCGAACGATGCGTAGCGCTTCAGCTCAAGCCCCGTTTCCTTGCGGCCAACCAGGTGGGAGCAGCCCTCGATGGCGTCCTGATCGGTGAAGGCCCAGACCGTCTTCAGGCCGGCGCGGGGCACGCACCAGTTCCGGCCGGATGCCGCCAGGATCTTGCGGCGTTTGCCGGCTTCCGTTTCCGTGATCATCAGCAGCAGATCGTCATCCTGGTTTCTGATACAGTAGAAATCCGGGTTCAACCGGCTGACCGCATGCAGGCTGCCGTCCGCCAGCCCGGCCAGAAAAACCGGCCCGCTGGGTTCACGGATCACGCCGACCGCATGCTCGATACGTCCCGGCAGGGAAATCTTGCCCTCCGCGGTCAGTTTTTTGCCCGCCCGCATGATGCGCAATGCCTTGCGGTCGGAAGCGGGAACGGCAATCAGCCCGTTGCCGCCATCAGCGCTCAGGCCAAGCTGCCTGGAGCCGATGGCGTGGTTGGAGAACCCCTTTGCCGATCCGCGCGGAGCGAGTTTGAAACCTGACCCCGAATTGCCGGCGCCCGCATTTGTGACAAGCGCCCAGAGCCTCAGAGTGCCGCCGATATGCGGCGTCACCACTTCGCCGATCAGCATTTCGCCGTTTGCCGGGTTGCGGACGATCAGCGACGGGTTGCGCCAGCGGTTGGCCAGGCCGACCGGCGGCGTGGCGGCCAGTTCCGTGAGCGAACCGTCAATAACGCCGTAGACGGCGACCGCCGCGCCGCGTTTCGTGTCGCTGTGAATGGTGATGATCTCGGCGCTGCCGTCTCCATCTAGGTCGGCCAGACGCGGTGTCAGGTCTTCAAACACATGGCCGTCACCGGCAGCGACCGTCAGGGTTTTTCCGTTCGCGGTTCTGACCGTCAGCGCCGCGGCTTCGATCGCATCGCCCAGTATGCCATGGCCGTAGATCCGCGTCGGTTGTTCGTACCAGGCGCTGACCGGGCCGCTTCTGCCCTTCATGGCGGCCGGGCGTTCGCCAATCAGGCCATCCGGCAGGCCGCCCTTTGGTGCCTTTTTCACCACCGGCGACTGGCGCGGCGTGAAACAGAAGCGGTGGTCGGCGCAGGCTGTGACTTCCAGCCAGCGGCCGCGCGCGAAGACGAATGTCCGGGCCTTGGCGCCTTCGCCTGTGACGCGGATCTGTTCGATCTTGCCGCCGGGTACCTTGACCGGCATGGCCTGCCAGGTTTCCGCCTGGGCCGGCACAAGAGCGGCAAGGCCGGCGCCAAGTCCGGCAATCATGGAAATAATCAAGCGGCGAGAGGAAACAATAGCTGAATCAGACATGCCGGCAGGATAATCTCCTGCCGGCATGGAAGCGATTGAAAAGTCTGTGATCAGACCGTGTGATCAAACGATCAGAGCTGAACAGCCCGGCGGGTCACTTCAAGGTTGTAGGTGCCGGTCCGGAACGGAATGAACACGCTCATCGGGTATGCCAGCTTGAGCTCCTGGTATGTAATGCCAGTCGTCAATGACGTGTTCTGCGTGACCGTTACCGTCAAGTTGCTTCCAGCATAGCCCTGAAACGTCGAATTGATTTCGGCTTCGACCATGCTGGAATAATTCGCGGGACTGACATTGGGATTGTTGACGAGCAGGCTGAGTTCGCGTGCGCCGATATCAGCAGCATAAGCCAATTCGTTGCGTACCTGGTAGGTCCGGCCCAGTTCCATCACGCCCATGGACGCAATGACGAAAATCGTAGCGACGATCGAAAACTCGACAGCAGAAGCGCCGGAATCGTTACGGCGGAAACGGGAAAGAAGTTTTTTGATCTGTGTCATTCTGGTCTCCTCAGCGCACCTGAACCGTCATCGTCGAATTGAAAGTCATCGCCGGAATGACAATGCTGTCATAGGTTTTCTGACCGGCCACCGTGTAATATTTGTAAGGTGCTTCGGCGCCGCCGGCGGAGGTCGTGCATGTTGTCGAGCAGGAAACCTGGACGGTTGACGCCGACGGGCAGGCACAATATTCTGTGACGTTCACGGTCATCGTGCCAAGTGACCCACCCGATCCGTTGACGTTGAATGCCAGGCGTCCGGCATCTTCGACAACAGATTGAACCGTGGACGATCCAGGATCATACATCGCCTGTTCGGCGCCGGCACGCAGCGCCTGATCGACAAGCATCCGCTCGTTGACGGCCATGCCGACATCGATGGTCGCCAGCAGCGAGAAAAACAGAACCGGCGTGAAGAGGCCGAATTCGATTGCCGCGACACCGTCGTCCTGCGACTTCAGTTTTGCAATCTTCTTCTGGATCGACATCATTGGTCTCATGATCTCAGTTCCTTTCGATGCTCTCCACACCCGGGGGTATTCCAATGCATCAATGACTTGTGTTCAATGATCATAGCATCTCATCAGTTGATGGGAATTAAATATCGGTTTGTTCGTTAAGAAATCGCAGTGTTTCTACTGTCAACGTGAATAAAGTATTAACGAATATTGATGGCTCATTCGACAAGAACGGGCCAATTCCGACTTAATCGATCAATTGAACCAGCGCGCTGGTGACGATATCCTTGAACGGGAAGCTGGTGCAGTCGGACTGGAAATCCGAATTGCCGGTGAATGTTATCGTATTGGCGATCACCTGGGTGCAGGCGCCGGCAATGCCTGCGCCGCCATTGTAATCCAGCGCAGCGTTCGGAAAATACATCACGCCTTCAAACGAAGATGACGAATTGCCGTTGAGCTGATGGCTGGTCACCGTATTCGTCCGGCTGCTGAAAAACAGGATCGCCCCCCACGGATCCACAGTGCGGGCGGCCAGGTTCAGTTCGCCGGAGCCGTTGATCTGCAACTGTGCGCCATTGACCAGATAGAAAATTACGTCCGACCCGCTGACTTCGGCGTTGGCGTTGACCGTCATGTCGACGCCGTCGACAATGTACAGCCCTGGACCGAAATTGATCTTCTGCTTCATGGATACGGCCTGCGTACAGAAGTGCATCGACAGGAGGCCGCTGGAATGGCCGAAATTGGCGTTGATGTTTTTTGTCCCGGGTCCGGAGGTCAGCGAATTCCAGTTTACACATGGACCCTCAATTGCCGGTTCGGCAACGCTGGCATAGGGATCTGATGTTATCGGCTGGTTTTCTCTCGGTGTCAGACATTCCGGGTCGGAAAGCGAAATGCCGCCGCTGTCATCGACCAGGCCGGCGGCGTTGATGCAATCGGCCGTCACGCTCGACGAACCACCCTGATAGACGGAATCGGGTGCGGTGGAATTGGAGGCAATGTCACACCCTGTCAGATTCAGGCTGGCGCTGCCGGAAAATTCCATCGCCCGGGCGGCAGACGGGTCAAGCGACAGCACGCAGGCATCGCGAACCTTCAGAACTTCCGCAACCGCATAGGCGGAAACGGTAATGTCGTTGCTGTTGTAGATCCGCGAGAGCAGGCGCGGAACGGTTTCGTCCAGAACCACTTCAATGAGTTCTCCGCCGTTCGGACCGGTCGATTGACCGGCATAGGGTCCGTTCACAGGCGGCTCATTCAGCGTATAGGTGCCATTAGTCTGATCCCAGGATGCACTCACCGCCAGCTGCTGACCAAGCGGGTCGTAGACGGCGGACAAATCGCCGAACGCCTTCCGCACGGCCGCCCCGTGTGCGCCGGCGTCGGCAGCATGCTGGATCTTGCGCTGTTGGTGGTATCGATAGCTCGCTTCGACGCCGAGCCCCATCGCACCAACCATAACCGGAAACATGATGGCACCCATGATCATCGCGCCGCCGCTATTGTCCCGCCAAAACGATACCATCACGTCACGAAGACGGGAAATGCGGGTGATCCGGCGGACCCGCTTCTCTGTTTGGCGAAATCCATTTTCTGACATCATGAGTTTGTTCCTCGTTATAGTGTCCAGCCACACTATCGGCATAGAATTCAGTGAGTATCACATTTCAACGAAAGTATTTCGACAACTCGGCGTTAATGTAAACAATTTATTAATGAGTATCAGCTGCAATAAATGGATTGCAAACTCTGTGCAGGAATCAAAAAAGCCCGGGCTTTTTGCCCGGGCTTTTGATCGAAACTCCAATATCCGTCAGTCGATCAGCTGAACCAGGGCGCTGGTGACAATCGGATTGAACGGATAGCTGGTACAATCTGACCTGAAGTCCGAATTGCCGGTAAACGTCACCGTATTGCCGATGACCTGGGTACAGGCCCCGGCAATGCCGGCTCCACCGTTGTAATCGAGTGAACCGTTCGGGAAATACATCACGCCTTCAAAAGACGAACTTGAACTGCCGTTCAACTGGTGCGAAGTGGCGGTGTTTGTCCGGCTGCTGAAGAACAGGATCGGCGCCCAGTCGCCGGTGGTCATGGCGGAAAGGTTCAGGTCGCCCGAACCGTTGATCGTCACGCTTGCCCCGTTGACCAGGTAGAACATCAAGTCCGAACCGTTGACGTCAGCGTTGGCATTGACCCTCATATCGACACCGTCGAGGATATAGATGCCCGGGCCGAAATTGATTCTCTGCTGCATCTGGACAGTCTGAGTGCAGAACCGCATCGAGAGAAAACCGCTGGAATGGTTGAAAATCGCATTGATGTTCTTGGTTGCATGCGGCGGGCCGGATGTCACCGAATTCCAGTTCACGCACGGTCCTTCGATCGCCGGCTCGGCAACGCCGCCGTAGGGATCCGATACCATCGGCTGATTCTCACGCGGTGCGGTGCAGTTCGCA
Organism: uncultured Afifella sp.; assembly: GCA_947259045.1. Taxonomy (GTDB): domain Bacteria; phylum Pseudomonadota; class Alphaproteobacteria; order Rhizobiales; family Afifellaceae; genus CAMYKZ01. Next base: position 157,578 of record CAMYKZ010000012.1, on the reverse strand, counting down.
TCGGTAAGGGTGATACCGCCGGTGTCGGTGACTTGGCCGACCGCGTTGATACAATCGGCGGTCACGCTCGACGAACCGCCCTGATAGATGGCATCGGAGGCGTTTGAATTGGATGCGATCTCGCAACCGGCCAGGTTGAGGCTGGTGCTGCCAGAAAATTCCATCGCCCGCGAGGCGCTTGTGTCGAGCGCCAGCACACAGGCGTCCCGCTGCTCCAAGACTTCGGCAACGGCATAGGCCGATACGGTGATATCGGTGCCGCCATACATCTGCGAAAACAGCCGCGGCACGGTTTCCGTCAGCACCACCTCGATAAGCGAACCGCCATTGGGGCCTGTTGACTGGCCGGCAAATGCACCGTTCTGGATCGCGCCGTTGGTGCTGTCATTGAGGTTGTAAGTCCCATTTGACTGATCCCAAGCAGCCTGGACGGCAAGGCCTTCTCCCAACGGGTCATAGACGGTGGACGGGTCGCCAAATGCAGCCCGGATGCCGGCGCCATGTGCTGCCACGTCTGCGGCATGCTGGATCTTGCGCTGCTGCTGATAGCGGTAGCTTGCTTCCGCGCCCAGACCCATCGCGCCGATCATCACCGGCAGCATGAATGCCGCCATGATCAGAATGTTGCCGCGTTCATCCCTGCGCAGGTCGCCGAAGCGCCGCAGCATGGACGAGCTGGATAATTTCTTTTTTGCCTGGTTCAAAAGCCCTGATGTGAACATGATACCAACCTGAATTCGTGTTGTTCGCCTGATTTGACGAAGTTACCATCGAACATGACGGCTCGTGATTAACGGTCGGTTTAGAAAATGCCGCCTTTCCGCCTTATTTGTTTCTTGCGTGAATCCGGCGTTAACCAGTTAAAATCTCGTGAATTCAGTGTCTTACTTCAGGTAACATTAAGGATAAAGCCGTGTCGCCGACCATGTCTCCCCCGCTTGCTGCCGGAAGATAAACCGGTCATGCATCCGGAAGGCGCCCTCCTGCCAGAACTCCATCGAAACCGGCGCCAGCTGGAACCCGGACCAGTGATCCGGCCGTGGAATGGCGCCGACCGGATAGCGGGCGGTAATTGCGGCCACGGCCTTTTCCAGCGCAAACCGGCTCTCAAGCGGCTGTGACTGGCGGCTTGCCCAGGCGCCGATACGGCTCAGCCGCGCCCGGCTTGCAAAATAGGCGTCGGCGTCCGCATCGCTCACCGGCGTCACGCTGCCGCGGATGCGGACCTGCCGCCGCAGGCTCTTCCAGTGGAAACACAAAGCCGCATTGCGGTTGTTTTCAAGCTGCCTTGCCTTGTTGCTGCCCAGATTGGTGTAGAAAACAAAACCGGTCTTGTCGAAGCCCTTGAGCAGAACCATCCGGACATCGGGCATTCCGTCGCTGTCCACAGTGGCCAGCGCCATTGCATTATGGTCGTTGACTTCCGCTCCGTCAGCTTTGGCAAGCCAGTCCTGGAAGAGGTCGAACGGATCAACCCCGTCAAGGTTACCAGATATTAACGTTGCTTCTTCATACTTCGTTTGTGATGACATTAACCGGATTCCAATTCGTGCGTAACAACAACCACAATAAGTCACATTCCAGCAATTGGGTACGGGCCATTTCGCCGTTTTCCGGTTTCATTCTTGCTGTTGCGCTGTCAGGCTGCAGCACCATCTCGATACCGCTCGGCGATTCCGATGGCCCGGCGTCGACCGCCGCCATCGGCTCGGGAGTGAAGGTCGAACAGCCGCTGCCGAAGGCGTTGGCCTATTCCGATGCTGCGGTGATCGGTGAGGTGGCCAGCAAGGTGGCGTTCGATACGGTGACCAGCGATTCGGTTGACTGGGTCAATGGCGCCACCGGATCGGTCGGAACCTGGAAGGCCGGGGCGCAGATTGCTTCCGAAGCCAGCGAAGATTGCAGGGAATTCGGCGCAACAGTGACCAGTGTCAGCGGCGTTCACCGCTTTTCAGGCGTCGCCTGCCGGGACGAACGCGGCAATGTGGCGGTAAAATCGCTGAGCGACAAGCCAGATCCTGATGATTATGGCGAAGAGCCCGCATCGGGGGGCTAAAAACGGCGGGTCCACAAAACTCTGGAAATTCGCAGTATTGATCACCATATCCGGCGTGAATGAATAAGGGTTTTGGGGCGTCGAATGAGTGATCCCTATCAGGTTCTGGGAATTTCCAAATCCGCCGACGAGGCGGCGATCAAGCGCGCCTTTCGCAAGCTTGCCAAGGAAAATCATCCTGACAAGCATGGCGGCGACGATCGGGCCAAGGAACGATTTTCCAAGATCAACAATGCTTACGAGATCCTGAAGGACAAGGACCGGAGGGCATCCTTCGACCGCGGTGAAATCGACGCCGACGGCAATCCGCGCTTTACCGGCTACAACCGCGGCGCCGGCCAGGGGTTTGGCGGTTTCGATCCGGGCATGTTCTCGGATGCAGCGGGCGGACGGGGGCGCACACGCAGCTTCCAGTTTGGCGGCGGCGACGTCGACGACGTCTTGAGTTCGTTTTTTACCGGCGCCGGACGCGGCAGCGCTGCGCGCGATCCGTTCGCTGCACGGGCAACGAAAGGCAACGACATCGAAGCCGTCATTGCCGTAACGCTGGAAGATATCGCCGAAGGCAGGAAACCGCGGGTCAGCCTTGCTGCCGGAAAGACGGTGGCGCTCAATCTGCCGGCTGGCGTCACGGACGGACAGGTTATCCGGCTGAAAGGGCAGGGCGAACCGTCGCTCTCCGGCGGCCAGGCCGGCGACGCGCTGGTGACGGTGCGTCTTGTGCGCCATCCGCTGTTTTCAGCCGAGGGCGCCAACCTCAGGCTCGACCTGCCGATCAGCCTTGATGAAGCGGTGCTGGGCGGCAAGATCACGGTGCCGACACTGACCGGCAAGGTTCAACTCACCGTTCCACCCGGCTCCAGCAGCGGCAAAAGCCTGCGTTTGAAAGGCAAGGGCCTGCCGGGCAAGTCCGGCAACGGCGATCTGCTGGTGACTCTCAGGATCGCGCTGCCGGAGAACGCCGACGAAGAGCTGGAGAACCTGATGAAAAGCTGGCGTGCTGCCGGCATGGCCAGTCCGCGTGGCCCGGAATTCGACTGATCAAGAATTCGATTGACCCGGAATCCGTTTAACCTGACACGGGTTTCATTGATACGGTTGCCGGCGGCTGATTGTCGGCAGGCACAAAGAAATCCGGCTGCAGCGCGACACTGGGGTCGACGCGGTACTGATCGAAATCGGTGACGCCTTCGGCGGCCAGAAGCGTGTCGTCGAGGCAGAAATTCCCGGTAAACTCCCGGCTCGGCTTTCGCAGGATCGCATAGGCCGCATCGGCCATGATCTCAGGCGTACGCGATGCCCTGAGCATTCCTTCACCGCCGACAATATTGGCGACGGCCGCAGTTGCGATCGTGGTGCGCGGCCACAGCGCGTTGACGGCAATGCCTTTTTTGCGGAATTCGCCGGCGAAACCTAGCACGCACATGCTCATGCCGTATTTGGCCATCGAATAGGCGACATGGTGGGCGAACCAGTGTTCCTTCATGTCGAGTGGCGGCGACAGCATCAGAACATGCGGATTGTCCGCCTTTTCCAGCCAGGGCAGGGCGAATTTGGTCACCATGAAGGTTCCGCGCGAATTGACCTGGTGCATCAGGTCATAACGTTTCATATCGGTTTGCGCGGTCGGCGTCAGCTGGATGGCGGAAGCATTGTTGACCACCACATCGATGCCGCCAAAGCTTTCGCCGGCCTTGTCGATCGCCTGTTTGACCGCATCGTCGTCACGCACGTCGACAATCAGCGGCAGGGCCTTGCCGCCTGCCTTTTCGATGTCTTCGGCCGCGGTGTAGATGGTGCCTTCAAGTTTCGGATGCGGTTCCGCGGTCTTGGCGGCAATCGCAATATTGGCGCCGTCGCGGGCCGCCCTGAGCGCAATCGCCAGGCCAATCCCGCGCGACGCGCCGGTGATGAAGAGTGTCTTGCCTGCAAGATCTGTCATATTCGTCAATCCTGTTGGTTTATGCGGAAACGCGGCGGTTGTCCGCCGCCGGTATCGGTAAAGTCATAATCGGCAGCCAGGTCGCCGACAAAAAGCGACTTGCCGGAAAAACGGCTGACATCGGCATCGGCCGCCAGCGCCGCGACCGCGCGCCCGGTATAGAGCGGCGTCTCCGACGCGCTGTCGGCGTGGCCGGCCTGCACGACCCGTTCAGTGGCGACATGGCCGGGCGAAAGATGCAGGGCGGTGATTCCGGTCGGCACAAGCTCGTGAGCGGCGATCGCGCTGGCCCGCCGCAGGGTCGTTTTGCCCAGATCATACCATGCATCGCCGAGAAATTCGCCTTCGCCGTCAAAGCCGACGGCGACGATCAGGCCGTCGCCGCGTTTCGCCATCAGCGGCACCAGTGCCCGCAAGGTTGCGAAATAGGGATAGGCGCCGGTTTCCAGCACCCGCTCCAGACCGTCAAGGCTGCGCTGCCAGAATGGCGCGCCCCATGACGAACCGTCGGCATAGCGGCTGCCGTCAAAACCCTCATTGCCGCTCCAGACGGAACAAACCACCACATCGGGTGCGGCGTGCTGGCGCAACAGCCAGGTGGCCAGATCCTGCAATGCCCGTGTGTCGGTATGATCGCAGATATAGGGGTGTGCGTCGCCGCCGGCTGAGTTGATGTCTTCGACCGTGTCTTCAATCGTTTCGCTGCGGCCCTCGGTCCGGTAGCCGAAGCGGGTGGAACGTCCAGTGGCGATTACAGTCGCGCCGGCCTCACCCAGCGCCAGCGCGATGCCGCGGCCGACACCGCGCGATGCGCCGGCGACGAGGCATAATTTGCCGGCCAAGGGTCCGGCAGCCGGTTTTGTGTCTTTGCCGGCTTCGAGTTCGCCTGGCCGCTCGTCGTCGCTCACTTTTTGCCCTTGTTCATGAAGGCCATGAAGGCGGTCTGCGCCTCCGCTGATCCCAGACGCTCGGCAAAGTGGCCGGCTTCCTCGTCGATCCGGGCGGTGATTTGCGCCGTGTCACCACGCAACAGCCGGCGGGCAATGGCCAGTGCCTGCGGCGGTTTGGCCGCCAGGTCGAGGGCGGCAGTCCGGGCTGTTGTTTCCAGTTCTGCCTCGTCAATCACGGCATTGATCAGGCCTGCGTCGCGGGCATCAGCGGCTGAAAACGGCCTGCCGGCAACCAGCATCTCGAAAGCGCGGACATGACCCATGACCCGCGGCGCCAGCAGCGATGAGGCCGCCTCCGGCACCAGGCCGAGATCGATAAACGGTGTGCGGAATACAGACCGGGAAGAAGCATAAGCCAGATCGCAATGCAGGATCATGGTTGCACCGACGCCGATGGCCAGACCGTCGACCCCGGCGACTAGTGGTTTCTGTGCCGTGGCAAGCGCGCGCAGGAAACGCAGCACGTTGCCGCCCAATCCGCCGCCGGCGGCAAATTTCATGAAATCGCCGATATCGTTGCCGGCCGTATAAGCGCCCTCGCTGCCAAGAAAAAGATGAACCCGCACATTGTCATCGCCGTCACCGGTTTCCAGTGCGTCGGCGATCAGGCCATACATATCGCTTGTCAGCGCGTTCTTTTTCTCAGGCCGGTTGAAGCGGATGGTTTGAACGCCGTCTTCGGCGGAAATCAGGATCAGATCGGTCATGTCGCAACCAGTTCAGCATCGGCGTTCAATATGGCATCGGCTCCGTCGGTGATCGTAATCCGCAGGCCTGCAGTATCGGGACAGAGCCGTTCCGCAAACGCCCGCGCCGTCAGAACGCGTAACGCCGCTGCCGGACTGTCGTCTTTTGAAGCAAGGGCCGCCCGGGCCAGGTAGCAGCCGCCGGCAGCAAGGCCGAACAATCTCAGATAGGCTGTCGCGCCGGCGAGGGCCTGTTCCGTGCGGCCTTCCGAAACGAGGGAATGCAAAAACTCCGTCGTAGCCTGCAGATCGCCAAGTGCTGCAATCAGGCGTTCGCCCATGTGGCCGAAATCGATGCGGTTCGATTGCCGGGCGTCGTCTGCGATGGTCTTCAGTTCGGCAATGTAATCCTGCACGTGCCGGCCGCCCGATTGCGGCAGTTTGCGGATCACAAGGTCGATCGCCTGGATACCGTTGGTGCCCTCGTAGATCTGCGCAATCCGGGCGTCGCGCATCAACTGGGCCGCGCCGGTCTCTTCAATATATCCCATGCCGCCATGGATCTGAACGCCGAGCGAAGCGACGTCGGACCCGCAGTCGGTGGAAAACGCCTTGGCGACCGGCGTCAGAAGATTGGCGCGCTCCTGCCAGTGTATTCTCGCGTCGCCATCTTCTTTATGCGCCATGTCGATGGCATGGGCGCAGGCATAACAGATGGACCGGCTTGCCGCGGTCAGTCCGCGCATGGTCATCAGCATCTGCCGGATGTCGGGATGTTCGATGATCGGGCTCATGCCGTCGCCCTGCCAGCCCGGTGCACGGCCCTGGCGGCGCTCGGTCGCATAGGCGGTGGCATGCTGCAGCGCCCGCTCAGCCACCCCGACGCCCTGAATGCCAACCGCCAGGCGGGCATTGTTCATCATCGTGAACATGCAGGCCAGTCCGCGGTTTTCCTCGCCGATCAGCCAGCCGATCGCACCCGGTTCATTGCCGGAAAAGCCGTCGCCATAGATCATCGTGCAGGTCGGCGAACCGTGAATGCCAAGCTTGTGCTCCACGCCGCTGCAGAAAACATCGTTGCGGGCGCCAAGGCTGCCATCGTCATTGACCAGGAATTTCGGCACGACAAACAACGAGATCCCCTTTGTGCCCGCCGGCGCGTCGGGCAGGCGGGCGAGCACGAGGTGGACAATATTGTCCGTCATGTCGTGTTCGCCGTAGGTGATAAAAATCTTCTGTCCGAATATCCGGTAGCGCCCGTCGCCGATTGGTTCTGCCCGCGATTTCATTGCACCAAGGTCGGACCCGGCCTGCGGTTCCGTCAGGTTCATGGTGCCGGTCCATTCGCCTGAAACAAGTTTCGCCAGATAAGTGTCTTTCAACGCGTCGGATGCGTGAACGTTCAATGCCTCGATTGCGCCGATCGTCAGTGTCGGCCCTATTGCGTAGGCCATGGAGGCGGAATTCCACATTTCCTGGGTCGCCATCGACAGCATGGTCGGCAATGCCTGGCCGCCATATTCCTCCGGCCCGGTCAGGCTGTTCCAGCCGGCCTCGCACCAGCGATGATAGACGTCGTTCCATCCCGGCGGCATGGTGACGGCGGCATCCTTCAATGGTGTGCCGTGCTTGTCGGCAATCGTGTTGAGCGGGGCAATCTCCTCGGAGGCGAACTTGCCGGCTTCCTCCAGGATGGCGTCGACCAGATCCGCGCTCAGTTCGCCAAACGCCTGCTGCTCCAGAGCGTCCGCCAGACCGGCGGCATGTTTCAGGGTAAAAGCGATTTCAGAAACCGGTGCGCGGTACATTCTTTTTCTCCGCCGATTAAGGGGCTATCTCTTGAGTAAGGTCTGCACTACCTGTTTGCCACGAACCTTTCATTGCGTCCACTTGACGTGGCGCGATTGCAGCACAACAGGTTGTGAGGCCGAACTGCGATAAATGACGTTTACGTAAACGTCAATTATAACTCGAATGAATTGCCGATGACCGCCGAAATCAAAACCCTTGCCGAGCCGCCGGACGCCGGTCTGATTGAGGCTGTCTGCACCGTACTGCGGGCCGGAAACCTTGTCGCCATCCCGACCGAAACCGTCTACGGCCTGGCAGCGGATGCAACCAACGGCGAGGCCCTGGCGCGGATCTTCCAGGTCAAGGGGCGGCCACGGTTCAACCCGCTGATCTGCCATGTCGAAAGCCAGACCATGGCCGAGCGCCTGGGCCGGTTCGAGCCTCGCGCCCGGCAGCTGGCTGAGCGGTTCTGGCCAGGCCCCCTGACACTTGTCGTTCCCAAAGCGGCGGAATGCCCGGTTCATCCGCTGGCCACGGCCGGCCTGGAGACGATCGCCCTGCGCATGCCCGGCGGACCGGTGCGGCGGATTATTTCCGCTTTCGGCAAACCGCTGGCAGCGCCAAGCGCCAATCTTTCGGGCCGCTTGAGCCCGACCCGGGCCGATCATGTCGCCGCACAACTTGGCCATGCGATTGAACTGATTCTTGATGCAGGGCCGTGCGAGGTCGGTCTGGAATCGACGATCATCGCGCTGGAACCGGGACGCCCGGCAATTCTCCTGCGGCCGGGCGGTCTGTCGGCCGACGAGATAGAAACCGCCCTCGGCGAGCCGTTGGAACGTTCCGCGCCTGATGCGGCCATCGTCGCGCCGGGCATGATGGCGAGCCATTATGCGCCAAAAGCAAAATTGCGCCTGCAGGCTGAAGACGTTCAGTCGGATGAGGCTTTGCTGGCGTTCGGTTCAGCGCTTCCAGAAGGAAAAACAATGGCGGTCAGGAACCTTTCTGCGTCCGGCGATCTCAGCGAGGCCGCAGTCAATCTTTTCTCTTTTCTGGCCGAACTGGATGCTGAAGGTGTGGATAAGATCGCCGTTATGCCGATTCCGGACACGGCAGGAACGCTTGGCGAGGCTATAAACGACCGATTGCGCCGCGCTGCCCTTGACCCGGACCTGCCCGAAGCGCCAGATGCGAGGTGACAATCGGCTTGGAAAGTGCCGCAGAGGCCCCAGTGACAACACTTCTTCTTCATCACGCAGCATTTCTGGATCACAAGACGCCGCCGGGCCATCCGGAGCGTCCGGACAGGCTGAGGGCCTTGCATACGGCGCTCGATAACGAGACCTTTCAAACGCTGGATCGCCAGGATGCGCCACTGGGCGACGCGGGCATGGCCGAACTCGTCCATCCGGACCATTATGTCGCCATGATCCGCAATGCGGTTCCCGAAGAGGGCCTGACACGGATTGATGCCGATACGGTGGTTTCGCCAGGGTCCTGGGAGGCGGCAATGCGGGCGCTCGGCGCGGCAGCCTTTGCAGTCGACAGCGTGATGACAGGCAAAGCCGCCAACGCTTTCGCCGCAACCAGACCGCCGGGCCATCATGCGGAGACGGCGACCGCCATGGGGTTCTGCCTGTTCAACACGGTCGCCGCCGCCGCCCGTTATGCGCAGACGAAACACGGTCTGGAGCGGATCGCGATCGTCGACTGGGATGTTCATCACGGCAATGGCACGCAGGAAATCTTCTGGTCCGACAGTTCGGTTCTCTACGCCTCCACCCACCAGATGCCGCTGTTTCCGGGAACCGGCGCGCTGTCGGAGACCGGCGCCGGCAACATCGTCAACGCGCCGCTTTCGCCCGGCGATAACAGCGAGCGGTTCCGCGAAGCCTTTCGGGAGCGGATCCTGAAGTCGGTCACCGATTTTTCTCCCGATCTGATCCTGATATCGGCCGGCTTCGATGCCCACCATCTTGATCCGCTCGGCCAGATCATGCTGACGGCCGAAGATTTCGCCTGGGCGACGGGCAAACTGATGGACATTGCCGACCAGTCCTGTGACGGCCGCATTGTTTCGCTGCTGGAGGGCGGCTACGACCTGACCGGGTTGGCAGAGTCCGCCGCCGCCCATATCGCACAATTGATGCAAGGCTGATGAATGCCGGAGCCGAAATGACAGACGAACCCGATGATATTGCAGAACTGAGCTACGAGAAGGCGCTTGCCGAACTGGAGGGCATCGTCACCAGGCTGGAGCGTGGCGACGTGCCGCTTGAGGAATCGGTGACGATCTACGAGCGCGGCGAAGCGCTTAAAAAGCGCTGTGAGGCCCTGCTCAACCAGGCCGACGAGCGGGTTCAGAAAATCAGTGCGGACCGTGATGGCAATGCGGTTGGCGCCACACCGCTGGACGCCGACTGAAAAAATTTCAATAATCCCGTTGAACATTGCACCGGCTGCAATGACAGGTTCAGGGGAAACGACGATATGGGGTTGGATTGGAATCCGGGAAACAGGCCTAAACCCGGATTTGAGGCCGAATTTGAAGAGATCATCCGGCGGATGGACAAGGGCCGGTATGAAAAGGAAAAATCGGCGTTGGGCCGGTTCATCGGCAGATTCCGGCCCATTGACCCCGACCGCCAACCGACCCGGCAGGAATTGCTGCAGCGATACAACGAGATTTCAACGACCGCATTTGAAACCCTGAATGCGCCGAGGGTCGGCTACGACGACCCGGCGACGCGTTGGGCGCGTAATCAATATGCCAAACAGGGATCGGCAAAGTCCGAACAGGAATGGCTGGAATCGCTGCACGGCTTTTATGTTCTGGACCTTGTGGAGGATGTTGACGGTCTGCCCCGATATACCAACGGCAGCCCGGGCGGTTATGTCGAATCCTTTTCCTTTCGCGCGAAATTCCTGCAAGATTGTGTCGAAGTTCTCGGTCTGGACCTGATCGATGAACTTTATCAAATGAGAACCAGCTCCGAACTGATCGTTTTCGGGCAGCAGTTCATGAAGGCCGCCGAAGACTTTGCCAGGGAAGAAGGACTGGATCTCGCAAACCCTGACGCCGTAAATCAGGAACCGGAACTTGATATTGTGCTGAGTGCCGCACGCTGGTGCCTGTTCTGGGGCGAACGGGGGCATTTCCTGGACCCCGACTGGTAGCGATTAACCGGTAGCCGGATTACAATGCAGAGAAGGGATCATCATGACGTGCCGCATCGCAATGCGCACCATTATCCTGCTGGCTGCTGCGTGCACGGCGACGACTTTGTCGGCGGATCAGACCGCTTGGCTTTCATCGCATTATACCGGGCATCCGCTGGCCGGCACGGTCTGGTCGGGTGACGGCAAGCCGGCGACGCGTGCTGATCTTGAAGAGCGCGCCGTTTCATCGGAATTCGTTCTGCTTGGGGAAATCCATTCCAATCCGGATCACCACCGGCTACAGGCTGACCTGCTCACCGCAATGACGGCCAGTGGACGCAAGCCGGCGCTTGTTTTTGAGATGATTCCTGCCGGATTTCAGGACGTTCTGGACGCCTTTGTCGCGTCCGCGCCGGCATCGGCGAAAGGACTCGGACCGTCGGTTGAATGGGAAAAGCGCGGCTGGCCGCAATGGTCGATCTATCTGCCTGTCGCCGAGGCGGCACTGGCTGCCGGCCTCCCGTTGGTCGCAGGCGATCTCGACCGGAGCCTGGTTCGCGAAATCGGCAAAAAGGGAAGCGCCGCCCTGACCGGGCAGCAGCAGACAAGACTGGCACTCCGGGACAACCTTCCGGAAGCGCTGAACGTGCAGATCCGGCAAATTCTGAAACAATCCCACTGCAATCTGCTTCCGGATCCGGCCATAGAACCCATGCTGATGGTCCAGCGCGCCCGCGACGGAGCGATGGCGGCGGCCATGCTCGATGCGGACGACAAGGGCGCTGACGGCGCCGTTCTGATCGCCGGCGCAGGGCATGTCCGCCGTGATCTTGCCGTGCCGCGCATTCTGGCCGCCAGTAGGCCCGGTTCCCGCATCACGGCCGTCGCGTTCGTTGAAGTCGATCAGGATTTGACGTCACCGGCGCAATATGGCGTGATGGATCTCTACGATTTCGTCGTCTTCACGCCGCGCGCCGATCTTACCGATCATTGTTCCGTGCTTTCCGAACAGCTGAAAAACCGGCCAGAGCCCCAGGCCGAATAGGCTGAAAGCTAGCCGTACCAGAGCGTCTGGCCGCCGCCGCGACATTGTGGCCCTCGCAGGTGGCCCTTGCGTTCACTATCTGTGAGTATAGAAAGAGCGTCGGGGTTGCGTTGGAGCTGAAGAAGAAAATGAACAAAGCCGAGACGAATCTGCTCGACCGGATCAATACGCCTGACGACCTGAGGGCACTGGATGCCGACGATCTGGGGCAGGTGTGCGACGAATTGCGCGCCGAAACCATCGATGCCGTATCGGTCACGGGCGGCCATCTGGGCGCCGGGCTCGGTGTCGTGGAACTCTCCGTTGCGCTGCACTATACCTTCGATACGCCGGACGACCGGCTGATCTGGGATGTCGGCCATCAATGTTATCCGCACAAGATCCTGACCGGGCGCAGGGACCGGATCAGGACGTTGCGCAAGGGCGGCGGCCTGTCGGGTTTCACCAAGCGGACGGAATCGGAATATGATCCGTTTGGCGCGGCCCATTCCTCGACCTCGATTTCCGCCGGGCTCGGCATGGCCGTGGCCCGCGATCTGAAACACAAGGACAACAAGGTCGTCTGCGTCATTGGCGACGGCGCCATGTCTGCCGGCATGGCCTATGAGGCGATGAACAATGCCGGTGCCATGCATTCCCGGCTGATCGTCATTCTCAATGACAATGACATGTCGATCGCACCGCCGACCGGCGCCATGAGCGCCTATCTGGCGCGGCTGGTCTCAGGCCAGACCTATCTGTCAATCCGCGAGGTTGCCAAGCAATTGACAACGCGGCTGCCGAAGTTCTTTCATGACAAGGCCAAACGAACGGAAGAATATGCCCGCGGCTTCTGGACCGGCGGCACCATGTTCGAGGAACTTGGTTTCTATTATGTCGGCCCGATCGACGGCCATAACATCAACCATCTTCTGCCGGTTCTGAGAAACGTCCGCGATGCCGACAAAGGACCGATTCTCGTTCATGTGGTGACGCAAAAGGGCAAGGGTTATGCGCCGGCGGAAGCCTCAAGCGACAAATATCATGGCGTTTCGCGCTTTGATGTGGTGACAGGCGAGCAGGCCAAGTCCAAACCCAACGCACCGAGCTATACCGGCGTGTTCGGCGCCAGCCTGGTGCGCGAAGCAGAAGACGACGATGCCATTGTCGCGGTCACTGCAGCCATGCCGTCTGGGACCGGCCTCAATCTGTTCCAGGAGGCCTTCCCGGACCGCACATTCGATGTCGGCATCGCCGAACAGCATGCCGTGACCTTTTCCGCCGGTCTGGCGACGGAAGGGCTGAAACCCTTTACCGCGATCTATTCCACCTTTCTGCAGCGCGCCTACGATCAGGTGGTGCACGATGTGGCGATCCAGAAGCTGCCGGTCCGGTTTCCGATCGACCGGGCAGGGCTGGTCGGAGCCGATGGCCCGACCCACGCAGGCGCTTTCGACATTGCCTATCTGAGCTGCCTGCCGAACATGGTCGTGATGGCAGCCGGCGACGAAGCGGAGCTTCGCCACATGGTGCGCACGGCCGTGGAATATGACGAGGGACCGATCGCCTTCCGCTATCCGCGCGGCGAGGGCGTCGGCGTCGACCTGCCTGAACGTGGTACGGCGCTGGAAATCGGCAAGGGCCGCATTGTCCGCGAAGGCTCGTCCGTGGCCATATTGTCGCTTGGCGGACGTTTGGCGCCGTCGCTGCGGGCGGCAGAAATTCTCGACAGTCACGGGCTTTCCACGACAGTTGCCGATGCCCGTTTCGCCAAGCCGCTTGACGCGGATCTGCTGCTTCGGCTGGCGCGCGAACATCAGATCCTGATTACGGTCGAGGAAGGGTCCATCGGCGGATTCGGCAGCCATGTGCTGCATGCGCTGGCAGGCTTCGGATTGCTGGATTCCGGGCTGGTGATCAGGCCGATGACCATGCCCGACCTGTTTATCGAGCATGACAGCCCGGATGCCATGTACAAGGCGGCGGGTCTGGATGCTGAATCAATCGTCGCGACGGTGTTTGACGCGCTCGGGCGGGAAAAGCCGGAACAAGACATTCAGCTGGCCTGAATGCCCGTGTCGCTCTGATCGGAAGGTGCGGCGTTTTCAAGATGGCGCATGGGCACAATCCGCGCTAGCGTGTTGTCACCGTCGCCGACTCGTCTCTGCATGACACTGATCGAGCCTGGCGCGGTTTGCATTTTGCAAATCGTGTTGGAGACTGATCATTGTTTGCCGCTATTTCACCCGTCGTCACACTTCTGATCAGCGCGGCCGTGTTCATGGTCGGCCACGGCATCCAGATCACCCTGATCCCGCTCAGATCGCAAGTGGAGGGCTTCTCCGACTTCATGATCGGCGCCGGCGCGTCGTTTTACTCCGTCGGTTTTGTCGTCGGCTGCATGATGGCGCCGCATGCGATCCTGAGAGCAGGGCATATCCGCGCGTTTTCGGCCATGATTTCCATGGCTTCCGCCGCGGCCCTGATGCATATCATCATCATAGATCCGATCGCCTGGGTTATTTTTCGCTCCATCAGCGGCTTCTGCATCGCCGGGTTCTATATCATCCTGGAAAGCTGGCTGAACGACCGGGCGACCAACCGGACCCGCGGTCTGGTGCTGTCGACTTATATTGTCATCGTCAGCATTTCGATTGTCGCGGGCCAGATTGCGGTTGCATTCGGTTCGGTCGCCGGGTTCTCCCTGTTTGCAGTCGCGTCCGTGCTCGTGTCGATTGCCGTGATTCCTGTGGCCATGACAAGTTCTGCGCAACCGGCCCCGATCACGCTGGTCAGACTGCGCCCGGTCCGGTTGTACAACACCTCGCCGGCGGCCTTCGTATCGATCCTTGTTGTCGGACTGGTCATCGGCGCAGTCATGAACCTGGCCCCGCTCTACGCCACGAAAACGGGCCATACCGAACAATTTGCTGCGTTATTCGCCGCATCCGTATTTGCCGGCGGCGCATTGCTTCAATGGCCGCTGGGCAGGGCATCGGACCTGGTTGACAGGCGTATCATTCTGATCGTCTGCGCCGTTGCCGCCCTTGCCGCATCAAGCGGGATGATTCTTCTCGGATCGCTCGGAATTGTCTTCGTTCTGGTTTTCGGGGCCATGGTGGGCGGGTTCACGACGCCGGCCTATGCGATTGCCAATGCCCACGCGTTCGATTTTGTCGAGCCGGAGGATTATGTCGAGACATCTTCCGGCATTCTGATGGTCTACGGGATCGGCGCGGCGATCAGTCCGGTCGTCGTCGCCGGTCTGATGCAACAGACCGGACCGGCCGCCCTGTTCTGGTTCGCGGCCGCCATGAATGTCTTGCTGGCAATGTTCCTGCTGGCCCGCATGAGCAGCCGTGCCAGCCTGCCTGAAGGCGACAAGGAAGAGTTCGATTACGCTTCAACCGCCCCCTACGTCGCCATGGGTGTTGAGGAAGCCTGGGATCAGGAGGATCAGCGTCTGGTGCCTGAAGGCTACGAGCCGTCCGATGACGAGTTGCTCGAGGAACCTGCGGAGTAACACTTGCGGGCCTTGTCTGAGCCGGCGAAGTCATTAGCTTTAAGTCGACCAGAAACGGGACCGGATTGCCAATGCCATCAGCTCAACTGCGCGACAGAACGATTATTGCCGTGTCCGGTGCGGAGACGTTCGGGTTTCTGCAGAATATCATGACAGCCGACATGGATGATGTTGATCGTCAGGGCCTGGGTTATGGCGCGCTGCTGACGCCCCAGGGCAAGATTGTCTGCGACTTCATGATTTTCAAGGCCGACAGCGGTTACCATCTGGATGTCCGCGCCGATGCAGCGGAAGCCCTGGTCAAGCGGCTGACCCTCTACCGGCTGCGCGCCAAGTTGGAAATCACCCCGGCATCTGATCTGGCGGTCTTTGCCGGCTGGGGCGACGACAAGACTTTTCCGCCGACTGCCTTGCCCGACCCGCGTCTGGCCGCGCTCGGACATCGCTGGACCGCGCCGGCTCCGGTATCGGGGCCAGAGCCGGACGAGGCCGCCTGGCAGGGCCATCGCATTGCTCTTGGCGTTCCCGAAGGCGGCGTCGATTTTCTGTTTGACGAAGCGTTTCCCCATGATGCGGCGATGGACTCGCTGCACGGCGTTGCCTTCGACAAGGGCTGTTACGTCGGCCAGGAAGTGGTCTCGCGTATGCGCCATCGCGGCACGGCACGCCGGCGCATCGTCAAGGTAATCGGTGGAGCGGTCTTGCCGGAAACGGGCACGGAAATCCTGGCCGGCAGCCAGCCGCTCGGCCGCCTGGGGTCAACGTCTGGCCGGACCGGTATTGCGCTTTTGCGGCTTGACCGGGTGGAAAAGGCGCAAGCTGCCGGAGATCGGATACTGGCCAGTGACGTGCCGCTGGATATCGAATTGCCGGAGTGGGCCGGCTATGGCTGGCCATCTGAGGCTGCTGCCTCATGAGCCCGGTATCGGGCGCCGAAACACCGCGTGCATGGCAGCGCATGCTGTCCGGCCGCCGCCTTGATCTGATCGAACCGTCACCGCTCGACATCGAGATAGAGGATATCGCCCACGGCCTTGCCCGCGTCGCCCGCTGGAACGGCCAGACGGTCGGCGATCATGCGTTTTCAGTGGCTCAGCATTGCCTGTTGGTGGAACTGATCTACAACCACAGGCTCAAGTCGGCGACGGCGAATGGCCGGCTTGCCGCATTGCTGCACGATGCGCCGGAATATGTCATTGGCGACATGATCTCGCCGTTCAAGGCGGTCATCGGCGGGGATTACAAAGCTCTGGAAAACCGGTTGCTCGCGGCCGTCCATATCCGTTTCGGTCTGCCGGCGGTGCTTTCGGCCCGGGAAACGGAACGTATCAAGAAGGCCGACCGGCTTGCGGCTTATTTCGAGGCCGTCTGCCTCGCCGGATTTGAAAAGCCGGAAGCCTGCCGGTTCTTCGGCCAGCCGCGGGATCTTGAACTGGATGATGTTGCAGCTTTGCTGGAGCCCTGGCCGGCCGGCCGGGCGCAGGCTGCGTTTCAGGACAGGGTGACAATGCTGATGGCGACGGCTTAGAGTTGGTATCAGGATTCGCCCGCAGATTTCCGTAGAGGACCGAGTGCCATGCCTGCCGTTTATGTTTGCCCGCTTTCCCGGCTTGAACAGACCGTGACGCAATCAGGCGCAAGCCATATTGCCACGCTGATCAATCAGGATACGCCGGTCAAGCGGCCGCCGTCGGTTGCCGAAGAGAACCATCTGTTGCTTGGATTCAACGATATCAGTACGCCGATGGACGGCATGACCCTGCCCGGCGCCGAACACATGGATGCCTATCTCGATTTTGTCCGGCGCTGGGACCGCAAGCTGCCGCTTGTCGTGCATTGCTGGGCGGGCGTCAGCCGCTCGACAGCCGGAGCCTTTACCGCTCTGTGCCTGTTGCGGCCGGATCTGCCGGAGACTGAAATCGCCGCCAGATTACGCCGGGGATCACCGGAAGCCACGCCCAATGCGCGATTGATTGCCCTGGCGGACGCCAGGCTTGAGCGCAATGGCCGGATGATCGCTGCCGTGCAGGAAATCGGCCGCGGCATCAACGCCTTTGAGGGCACGATATTCTCTCTGGCGATTGACGAATAAGCCCAGGGTGCCTGGTCAGCGATGAAGAAGGATATCCAGCTTGGCCTCAACGCCGCAATCGTTGCGGTGGAAGCGCTGACGCCGAAGATTCTCACCGTAACGTCTGCAGAGACAGGAGACGCGCTGCCGTTCGGTCCGTTTGATCCGGTCCGGCACCGAACGCTGGAAATCGGCCTTCGTTCCTGGGTGGAGGCGCAAACAAGCCTGACACTGGGTTATGTGGAACAGCTTTATACGTTCGGCGACCGCGGCCGCCATGCCCGGGTCGATGACAAGGGGCCGCATATCATGTCTGTCGGCTATCTTGCCCTGGCCCGGCCGCCTGAGAGGACCGACGGTACAGCCGATCGGACAGAAGTCGGGTGGCGCGACTGGTACGCTTATTTTCCCTGGGAGGATTGGCGCAAGGGCCGGCCGGCGATGATCGATGAGGCGATCGGCCCGCGGTTGGAAAAATGGAGCGCGCTCAGCCCGGAAGACGCAAGGCCGTTGCGCCGGCCTGAACGTGTGCAACTGGCTTTCGGCCACGATAATGCGCCCTGGGACGAAGAGCGCGTGCTGGACAGGTTTGAGCTCCTCTACGAGGCTGGCCTGGTTGAGGAAGCCCGGCGTGACGGCCGCGAAAGTGCCGGTCTCTGGGACCCGGCCCCGAATCTGGGGATCGCCATGCGGTTTGATCACAGGCGCATACTGGCAACGGCGATTTCGCGGCTCAGGGCAAAGCTGAAATACCGCCCGGTGGTTTTTGAACTGATGCCGGAGACGTTCACCCTGACGGAATTGCAGCACACGGTAGAGGCGATTTCCGGTCGCCATCTTCACAAGCAGAATTTCCGCCGCCTTGTCGAGCAGGGCCGTCTTGTTGAACCGGCCGGTGGCGAAAGCGTCTCCACCGGCGGCCGGCCGGCGGCCTTGTATCGGTTCCGCCGTGAAGTTATGGGTGAGCGGCCGGCGCCGGGGTTGCGCCTTGGAGGACGATCATGAATTCGCTTTCGACCTTGCCGAAACTGCTGTTCGTACGGCATGGGGAAACCGATTGGAACCGGGCAGGGCGGATGCAGGGGCAACTGGACATCCCGCTCAACGATCGCGGCCGGCGTCAGGCTCGGCGCAACGGACGCGTGATGGCGAAACTGACCGGCGGCACGGACTGGTCGGTCGCGGTTTCACCGCTCGGACGGGCTCGCGAAACCCTGGAAATCATCCTGAACGCCGGTGTGGCCGCCGGCCCGGTGACAATTGCAGACGACCTCAAGGAAGTCGCCTTCGGCAATTTCGAAGGCCTGACGCCGCTTGAGATCCGCGCGCAGCACCCCGAACTGATGAAACAGCGCAAGGCGGACCACTGGAATTTCGTCGCTCCCGGCGGCGAAAGTTACGCCATGCTGTCGGCGCGGGTCTGGACGTGGCTGGAAACTTTGACGCAGCCGACGATTATCGTTGCCCATGGCGGCGTCATGCGCGTGATCCTTCACCGCCTGGCCGGTCTGCCCGACAGCAGAGGCCCGTCGATCAGCACGCCGCAGAACCGGGTGCTGGCAATCACCGGCGCGCAGATCGCATTCCTTTAGTGGCCTGCCAGCTTGACTGCCGGGCCCGGCAGCGAGCGGATTCGACATTTTCAATCATGCCGTTAAAATGTCCGAGGGGAGGTCGGACAGACCGGTAAGGGCAGCCGCATGGCATCGCCCGCGGTCGTTTGATGAGGAGTAGAGTATGTACTGGGGGCGTTACGGGTTTTTGCTGGCGATCATTTTTGCGCTGGCGCCGAATGCCGGCCTTGCCGCTGAGCAGGTCGATATCGAGGCCAATAGCGGGAAAACCATGATCTACAGTTTCCTGCTTTACAACAAATTCTCATGCGCGTTCAGCGAACTGCCGAACTACAAGATCCGAACACCGGCGCAGAATGGCGAATTATCCGCTGAAGTCGTCAAGGCCAGATTCAATGCCGACCACAAAAGATGCGCCGGAAAACGAGTCTATGTGCTGGAGATCAACTATCGGCCGAAGCGCGGATATCGCGGCAGCGACAAGGCAATTGTCGATCTGCGGTTTCCAACCTATTCATCGCTGAACTTTCAGACCAACCGGACCATCAAGTTTGACATCACAGTGAAGTAAGCCCCGGGGCGGGCTGTTCCCGGATATGTTGCGCCGGACTCCGGTCCGGCAGGATAAAAGGACGAAAAAATGCTGAAATCTTTCTGGGGCAGGGCTATCGCTTTGCCTGCTTTTGTCGGAATTGCGGCTATCGCAATGTCCGCCGGTCGAACTGCTGCGGCTGAGAATGTCGAGCCGAAGTTCAAGATCAAGAAACAGGCGGAGAACGGCCGTATTGTCGCTGACGTCATCAAGACAACATTCCCGGCAACGCACAAACGCTGCGCTGGAAAACCAATTCAGGTTTTTGTCGTTGGCTACAAGCCCAACCGGGGATACCGGGGCAAGGACAGTGCACTGGTTTCAATGCGATATGAGGCCTATTCCAACGAAAGTTTTGGCGCGAACAGGACCGTCAGATTCAATATCTCGGTGAAATAGAGTTCCCGCTCCGCTTCTTGCTGCCGGACGGCACCGGCTGATCTCCTGTGATTTCAGCCGGCGGCGCCGCCTTGCCCTTTGACGCCGCCGCCGTGCGGCAATAGAACAGGCTCTTAAACAAGCAGTCTGGGCCGTTCATGTCGCACAATTCCATAGGTCATATGTTCCGTGTCACAACCTGGGGCGAAAGCCACGGGCCGGCCATCGGCTGTGTGATCGACGGCTGCCCGCCGCTGATCCCGCTCACCGTGGCGGAAATCCAGACGGAGCTGGACCGGCGCCGACCGGGCCAGTCGCGCTTTACCACCCAGCGCAAGGAGCCCGATCAGGTCCGCATTCTCTCCGGCGTGTTCGAGGATGACCGCACCGGCGGCCCGGTAACCACCGGCACGCCGATCTCGCTGATGATTGAAAATATCGACCAGCGTTCCAAGGATTATTCCGAAATCCGCGACCGTTACCGGCCGGGCCATGCCGATTTCACCTATGACGCCAAATACGGCGTGCGCGATTATCGCGGCGGCGGACGCTCGTCGGCGCGCGAGACGGCGATGCGGGTCGCCGCCGGCGCCGTTGCCCGCAAGGTGCTGCCGTCCGTCAACATCCGCGCTGCGCTGGTGCAGATGGGCGAGCAGAGCATCGACCGTGACCGCTGGGACTGGGATACGGTCAACGAGAATCCGTTCTTTTGCCCGGACGCCAAAGCGGCGGAGCGCTGGGAAGGTTATCTCGACGGCATCCGCCAGGCCGGCTCTTCCGTCGGCGCGGTGATCGAAGTTGTGGCTGACGGCGTGCCGCCCGGCCTCGGCGCGCCGGTCTACGGCAAACTCGATCAGGACATCTGTGCCGCGATGATGTCGATCAACGCCGTCAAGGGCGTGGAGATCGGCAACGGTTTCGAGGCCGGACGGATCCGCGGCGAGGACAATGCCGACCGCATGCGCCAGGGCAATGACGGCGCGCCGGTCTTTCTCTCAAACAACAATGGCGGCGTACTCGGCGGGATATCGTCGGGCCAGCCGGTGGTGGCGCGGTTTGCCGTCAAGCCGACATCGTCGATCCTGACGCCGGTCGAAACGGTGACCCGGTCGGGGGAGGAAACCGACATCATGACCAAGGGCCGGCACGACCCTTGCGTCGGCATTCGCGCGGTGCCGGTGGGCGAGGCGATGATGGCCATTGTGCTGGCTGATCATTATCTGCGCCACCGGGCCCAGAATGGATAATTGTACGGTTGGAAAACCGCCAAATGAATAACAGACGGGTCTGAACATGACGGATAATATCGAGCGCGTGGCCGAAGCCATCCGCGCCTTTGAACGCGGCGAGATCGTCGTTGTCACCGATGATGACGACCGGGAAAACGAAGGCGACCTGTTTGTCGCCGCAAGCCATTGCACGGCGGAAAAGATGGCCTTCATCATCCGCCATACCAGCGGTATTGTCTGCGCGCCGATGACAGCGGCGACCGCGCGCACCTTCCGGCTCGATCCGATGGTCTCAGCCAACGATGCGCCGCTGGCGACCGCCTTCACGGTCTCCGTCGATTTCCGCCATGGCCTGACCACCGGCATTTCCGCCGACGAGCGCACGGCGACGGTTCGCGCGCTGGCAACCGACAATACCGGGCCGGCCGATTTTGTCCGTCCAGGCCATGTCTTCCCGCTGGTTGCGCGCGAAGGCGGCGTACTGATCCGTTCCGGCCATACCGAAGCCTGTGTCGATCTCTGCCGCCTGGCCAGCCTGCCGCCGGTCGGGGTGCTCTCCGAACTGGTCAATGACGACGGCACGGTGATGCGCGGGCCGCAGATCGAAGCGTTCGCTTCCGAGCACAAACTGAAATCCGTCTCCGTCGCCGACCTGATCGCCTATCGCCAGCGCTCTGAGCGTCTGGTGGAGCGGGTGGAAAGCTTTGACATGATGACGGCGCATGGCCGCGCCGAGGCGATCATCTACAAGACGCCGTTCGACACGATGCAGCATCTGGCAGTGATTTTCGGCGATATCCGCGACGGCCACACCGTGCCGGTCCGGCTGCAAAAGGAAGAAGTGGCGGAGGATGTCTTCGGCGCCACCGGCCGCATCGATCATATCCTGGAGAAAATGAGCGGCGAGGCGCGTGGCGTCTTCGTCTATCTGCGCGCCGGGTCCGTCGGTGTCGCCCGCTCCGCGCAGCGCTCGCGCGACGATCTTGCGGCGGCGGAAGACGAACAGCACGATTCGGCGCTGGAGCGGGAAGCGGAATGGCGCGAAATCGGTCTCGGCGCACAGATCCTGAAAGATCTCGGCGTCCAGTCGATCCGCCTTCTGGCCTCACGCGAGCGCCGTTATGTCGGCCTGTCCGGTTTCGGCATTGAGATTGACGAGACGGAGATTCTTGACGGCTGAGGGGACAATGTCCCGCAATGCCGGCCTTAACCTTCAAACCCGCTTCGGCACCCGCCCGGGCCGCGTCTTGCGCAGCACCCGGCCGAACCGGTCGCCGCCCTTCACCTCGAGCCAGTTGACCCAGCGGTCGAGCAGGCCGATGCGGCGGCGGCAGCAGACCATCATCTGCGCCGCAGTGCGGTTGCTGGTCAGAAGCAGGACTATGGCAAACAGGATCAGCGGGAAACCGAGCGGGATCGGCGTGGTAACGGAAAAGACCAGGCCGATAAGAAGCAGGATGATGGCGACCAGGGTGATCACCATAGTTTTGATAACAAGCATGATCAGATACGCCTGAAGCGGGAAATGCGGGAGAAGAAGGCGTTGTTTGCGCTTTCAAGCCGGAAGCCCGAGGCGCCGAACAGGCTTTCCAGGTCTTCCTGCTGGTAGGAATCATAATAGGGCTCATGAAAGAGCTGCGGGAACAGTTCCAGCAGGCCGTCATAATCGGGCTCGTCGCCCGCCTGAAGGGTGTCGACCAGAACGAACAGGCCCCCGGGTTTGATCACCCTGGCCAGTTCCGCTGCAACCCGGCGGCGGATTTTCGGCGGCAGTTCGTGAAACAGGTAGATCGCGGTGGCGATGTCCAGCGCGCCGTCGGCCAGCGGCAGGGCTTCCGCCTTGCCGACCAGCGGCGTCACCAACGAGGATTGCGACTGACGCCGCATGGTCTGGGCCAGATAGGCCTCCGAAAGGTCGATCGCATTGATCTTCAGGCGCGGAAAGGCGCGCCGCAACTGGGTGATGAAAGTGCCGGTTCCGGTTGCAATGTCGGCGAAGCGGATATCACGCTGGTCGCGGCCGCGAATGTGCTCCGAGATCGGCACAAGCGCCTGCCGGCGCATGGCGTTGGCGGCGCCGGTAAACAGCACTTCCACCTGCATGTCGTAAATGCCGGCGCTTTCCGGCGTCAACCAGCCGCCGCTCTGGAAATGGAAATTCTGCAGATAATAACGCGGCAGGCTGGCGGTATCCTTTTCCTCGGCGAAAACTTCCTGGTGGGATTGTTCCCGCCGGCGGCGGGCCACTTCCGGCACATCACGGAAAAACGCCCGGCTTTGTGACAGCAAAGCGGGCAGGCCGCCGTCATCGTCGACGGGCATGGGATAAAGCCCGGTCTCGGCATGGGCGAGATCACGCGCCAGGAGAGCGGCAACATCACTGAGCAGCCGCCGCATGGAGGGGACAGGTTTCGACGGCGGGACGATTTCCCGCCGGTTTTGCGGCGCTTTGGCATCAATGCGCTTCAGCATCTGCCGCATGGCCGCGCCATGCCCGGCATACCAGGCAACCCGGCTGCCCTGCCGTGCGGCAAATTCAAGCCGCCCTGCCAAGCGTTCCAGTCCGGTAACCGCCATTATGTCTCCATTCTTTCGTCCGCTCCCGGTAACATGCCGGCAGGGTCTTGGGAAAGCTGATATATAGCGACCAGATGACAGCCATACGAAACCCACATGTGGGGCGTTAGAGGGCCATTGTCGAGCTTTTTTGAGGTATTATCGTTAGCACGGATCCGGCAGGTGGAAGGTCAGCGTGAAAACAGGCCGGCAATTTCCGTTTCGGCTGAATAGACAAACTGATCGACCGGGACAATCCGGGTCAGCGAAAAGCCGCCATCGATCAGAATGCGGCTGTCGCGGGCAAATGTCGCCGGGTTGCACGATATTGCCGCCACCCTGCGGACTGTCGAGGCGGCAATCTCTTCCGCCTGGGCTCTTGCGCCGGACCGCGGCGGATCGAAAACCACGCCGTCAAAACGCTTCAGCTCCTGTGTACTCAACGGAAATCGCAACAGGTCGCGCGGCTCGCTCGTGACCTGTTTCAGGCCCTGGCCGTGCCGCACTGCCTCTTCAAGCGCCGCCAATGCCTGCCGGTCGACTTCCACGGCATGGACACGGGCGGTTTTTGCCAGCGCCAGCGTGAAGGTGCCGAAGCCGGAGAACAGATCCGCCACCACCTTGCCGCCGGCAAGATGGCCGGTGACGAGACCGGACAGGATCGTTTCGCCGTCGGCGGCCGCCTGGGCAAAGGCGCCCGGCTGCGGCTTGACGATCGTGCCGGCGATCATCAGCTGCGGATCGGCCAGTTGCACGGCAAGTTCGCCGGCAAGCGTCAACCTGGCAATGCCGTTGGTCTGGCACAGTGCCACCAGGCCGGCCCGCAGCTTCGGTCCGGCATCGCCGACAGGCCAGATATTGGCGACGTCCACGTCGAGCCCGGTATCGGTCGCCAGGATTGTCAGCCGGACCGGCTGCTTTTTCAGTCTGACCTTGGTCAGAAGCGTGCGCAGCGCATCGAGTTTACCGGCGATGGCCGGCACCAGAACCGGGCATTCGGCAATATCGACCACCCGGTTGGACTGGCGTTCATGATAACCGAGCAGGATGCCATCGGGTGTCCTGATCGCGGCCAGAACCGCCCGCCGTCTGGCGCCCGGTTTGATGCCGATGGTGGCATCGACATCGACGTCGATCGCCTGCTGGGCGAGCGCGTCGGCAACGAAGCGCCGTTTCAGCGCGCGGTTATGGTCAAGCGACATCATCTGCAATGCGCAGCCGCCGCAGCGCTGAAAGTGCCGGCAGACCGGTTTCACGCGGTCCGGGCTTGCCCTGTCAACCGAGACAAGCCGGCCCCTTTGCCCGGTCCGCTCAATGGTGACGGTCTCGCCGGCAAGCGTGTAGGGCACAAACACCGGTTCGGCATCAATACCGGCAGGCTCATTTGAGGGCGTTTCGCCGATCCCGTCGCCACGATGGCCGATATGGCTGATCTGAACCTGCTCTGCCATCAGACTTGTCCCTTTCGTGCGGCAACCAGATATTCCTGATTACCGTCAGCCCCGGCAAGCGGCGCCGGTTCAACGCCGAGAACGGTCCAGTTCTGATCCGCCGTCAGCCAGCAGCTTATGCCGTCGACGCTCTTCTGCGCCACCCCCGGATCGCGCACAAGGCCGCCCCGGCCAATATGTGGCCGCCCGACCTCAAACTGCGGTTTGATCAGAAAGACCCCCCAGGCATCCGGTTCCGCAAGCGACAGGGCAGCCGGAAGGGCAAGCCTCAGCGATATGAAACTGACATCGCAGACAATCGCCTGAACCCTGATACTCGAACCGTCGGACCGGGCGAGATGATCTTCGTTCAGATCCCGCGCATTGAGATTTTCCAACAGGCTGACGCGCATGTCAGCGGCCAGCTGTTCCGCCATCTGGCCATGGCCGACATCGACCGCCAGGACATGCGCCGCGCCGCGTTCAAGCAGGACCTGGGTGAAGCCTCCGGTGGATGCGCCAAGGTCGAGAATGCCAAGTCCATCCGGATCAAGCGCAAACCGGTCAAGTCCGGCGGCGAGCTTCAACGCTGCGCGTGAGACGTAGGCGGAAGCCGGATCGTCAAGGGTTAGCGCCATGCCGGTTGATACAATCCGGCCCGGTCTGCCGCAAACAGCTCCGTTCACGCAGACACAGCCGCGTAGAATCGCATCGCGCGCCCGCGCCCGGCTTGCCGCCAGACCGCGCTCCACCAGCGCCACATCAAGCCGCTTTTTCGTCATTGCTTTTTCTTTTGCGCAGCTTTTTTTGGGCAGCCTTTTTTTCTGGGGCAGACGGGCAGATCAGTCGCCGGCAACAAAAAAATGCCAGGTGCCATCGGGTGAGATGCCGACGCGGAAAAAGATGTAGGCGCCGTAAGACAGCATGTCCTGATAATCGCCGGCCGTCAGAATGGTGAACATTTCCACCACCTGTTCCGGCGTCAGCCTCTCCAACGGCACGTCGGCGAAATACGGCCAGAGATACATTTCCTCGTCCGTACCCGCATCGACGCGCACAAATCCGATTTCGAGCACCTCAAGCAGGATTGCAAGAACTTCACGGCCTTCCGGATCGCCGGACAGTGATTTCAGATGGGCAATCGGGTCTTCGATATCGCCGAAGGCGAATGTCGGCGGTTGCGGCTGCGCGTCAATCAGCGGTTTGAGGGCATTGATATCGCCGGAGCGCGCTGCGTCGATCAGCGCTTGCCAGGTTTTGCGAACCGGGGCCGGCAACTGGTCCGGCGAGCGGCCGATACGATCGGCTGACGCCGGATCCTCCGTCTCGATCTCGACACCTTCGACAGGGTCGGGTTGGGCCGCCGGTTCGGAGGTCTCACTCTCGCCGGCCGCTGTCCGTATGGCCGCCGCAGCGAATGAAGGCGTCCAGACAAGACCGGTCCATAAAAGCGCCGCAACAAGATTTCGCAATTTCATCTCCAACCGCCAATCCGGATCTTCCCAAACAGTCCGGCTTTGCGCACAATGCCCAGATTCTGCAGACAATAGCATGAATCTCAGCGGCGCAGCTATTTTCCGACAACGAGGCGGTCATGGAATATCCGCACCGTTCAGCCGGCCCCTGTCGCGCCTGCAACGATGTAGCCGCCCAGAATCAGCAATGACAGGAAAAAAATACGGCGGAATCGGCTTTCTGACAGTTTTTGCCCGACATTCTGCCCGATCCACATGCCGGCGATTGCCGGTACCAATGAGGCGGCGGAAACAATACTCGATTGTGCCGTGAGCAGGCCGTTTCCCTGCAGCGCAAGCGCCAGCGCCAGCGTGGAGGCGCAGAACAGGATGCCCATCGCCTGGATCAGCATGTCGCGTGACAGCCCGACGGCCTGCAGGAACAGGACGCCCGGCACCACAAATGACCCCGTCATGCCGGTCAGGATACCATTGATTGAGCCAAGCAAGGGACCAATCCACACTTCCTGACGGGATGTGATGGTGAACTGGCGGCCGGCAAGGCCTGCGGCGGCGTAGGCGACCAGCAAAAGCCCCAGAAGCGCTGACAGCCATGACGGGTCAATTCGTGTCAATGCGGTTGCGCCGAGCCAGATCGTGACAATCGCCATCAGCAGAAACGGCCAAATGCGGCGCAGGATCGGTCCGGCATTGCCGCCTGCCAGCGCCTGCCAGAGATTGGTGACCAGCGATGGCACGAGCATCAGCGCCATTGCGCTATGAAGGTCAATCGCCACTGTCAGGAGCGCAAGGCTGATTGTCGGAAGGCCGAGGCCGATCACGCCCTTGACTGTGCCGGCAAGCAGAAATGTTCCGGCGATAGCCATGATGGTGAGTGGGTCGGACATCCGCGGATGGTATCACCGGCACATCGCGTTTGCGATATGGCCTGCTTCAGGTTGCCGAGGGTTCCCGCAAGCGGGTGCTCAAAGAGCCCGCTCAGTTCTGCAGATCGGGCGCCGCCTCCGTTTTCGTTTCGCCGTAAACGACTTCCTTTGAGGACAATTCGCGGGCTTTGCGGTACCAGGCTTCCGCCTGGCCGCTATCGGGCGTCAGGCCGATGACCGGAAGGGTCTTGTAAATCTCCGGATCATAGGTCATGCCAACGCCTTTGGCGCCGCGGCTGTCGCCCATTGCGACGACCCGGTGAAACAGCCGCCGGGCAGGAGCGATATCACCGGCTTGCAGCAATTGATGGGCCCGCGCCAGCAGGCGGTCCACCATTGACTGCGGGCGTTTCTCCACCGGGCCGGCTTCGTCAAGCCGTGCTGCCTGTTGTGCCGAAACCGGCATCGTCGGTTTGGTGGCCGGCAGACCCGGGGCATGTGCCCCCGCATCATCAACTGAAACGCTCGGTTCGACGCTCGCATTCACATCATCCGGCTTGACGGCTGACGCGTCTGAGTCGGGGTTTGCTGCCAAATCATTCCGGGTCATTTCGGAGACACCAGCGGAGTCGGAACGCGTGATGGATCCTGTCGTCACCGGATCGGCATCGAATTCCGGTTGGCGAACCTCAATCCCGGTTTCATTGTCAGGGTTCAGAGCGCGCTTCTCCGGGTCCTTCAAAACGGCCTGAACGACAGAATCCTGAACGATGCGTTCGTCCGACTTGTCAGGCGACGCGGTCCCGGTCAGGCCGGCCGCAATATCCATTGCCGGCTGATCAGTCTGTACGCTCACGTTCTGGCCGGCGTCATCGGCGTCCCCGCTCCGATCCGGTGTTTCGGCATTGTCAGAGACCATGACGGACCGGTCCGGCAACAGCCGGTTGAGAGGTCCGACAAAGCTGAATGCAGCAATAGCGGCGGCGAACAGTAACATTGTCGCACCGGCTCCCAGTGCCGCCCCGCGAACCTGCTGAGTGAGCAGCGGGGCGTCGAAATTGCCGGCCGGCGCGGGTTCGATCTGCGCCTGGTGCCCCTGCACCCGCCAGACCGGCCTCAGCCTCAGGCGGCGCCGGCGCGGCTCATCCTGGCCTTCAGATGCGTCAGTTGCCGAAGTCGTCCCCGCGGCCTGGTCGGGATCATCGCCTTGTGCCTTATCCGGCGCATTCGGCGGCGCCAGTTTCCTGGCCAGAGACCGCGTGGATACATCGTCCTCAAACCCGCTTTCGTTCGCCAGATCGCTGACAAGCTTCTCAAGCTCGGTATCGATTAGCGGGAAACGGTTAGCGTCGGAAGCCGTTGTCGCATCTCCTGTCCGGTTCCCAGACGGCCAGGGATTCCCCGCGCCACTGCTGTCTTCAATATTGATCTCTTGCAGAAGTGTGTCGAGTTCATCGAGCGAATTATCTGCTCCATCGTCAACGTCTGGCGACCGGTCAGGCCGTTCTTGTCCGGTCTTGGCGAATTCCGTGTCTGAACGATATTCGCCCGCTGGCCACCATTTCCTGTTTTCGTCCGTACTCATTTTGGTATCCCTTACGCAACAACTCTGGAATATCCTGCCGCTCCGCCGGAGCGATCACTTGTTATCTTATGACGCCGCAAGCCATCCGGGATGAGGCATCGTCCTGACTGGCATGCAGCATGATTGCCCGGTTCGCCAGGTCCGCAAGCGTGAGCCGGGCGGCGACCAGTTCCTTCGTTGCGGCGCCGTCGTCGTCGGCAATCAGGTCCGGAAGATCGCCCAGATGGCTGCCGAAGGTCTGGCCTTCAAGCGCTCCGGTTCCCGACAGCCACAAATGCCCGCCGGCGCCGAGGCCTGCCACTCTCTGCCCGTCCTTGTCGCCCGGGGAGCAATCCGGGTTCGCATGGACATGGAAGGCATAGCCGCCAGGTCTTAGACCGCTTAGTTTCGGCGTTATCAGCAAGGCGGGTTCCGTCCGCCCGGCGACCGCAATTTCCGTGTTCCGCAACTTGATCGTGCCGATCTTTTCGCCAATCCCGTTCGCGGAAATCAATCGCACGGAGACTTCGGTTTCGATCGGGTTTTTCGGCCAGCTGAGAAATTCCTGGAAAAGCGCTTCCCGTTCGACGCGGGTGAGATTTATCT
Source organism: uncultured Afifella sp. (assembly GCA_947259045.1). Classification (GTDB taxonomy): domain Bacteria; phylum Pseudomonadota; class Alphaproteobacteria; order Rhizobiales; family Afifellaceae; genus CAMYKZ01. The sequence continues at coordinate 128,106 of CAMYKZ010000012.1, read as the reverse complement.
TGTCGTTACGCGCCAGGAAACCTTCGAAAAAGCCTTCCAGCCTGGCGACATTTTCATCACGCAGTTGCTGATTGTTTTCCAGCCAGTCTCTTGCAGGCCGAAACTTGTCCCAGTTCACCACTTTGGCTGCCAGGTTGACCTCTTGCCACTTTGGAGAACGGGCCGGTTCCCTGAATTCCTCAAACCGCGAAAACAGGGCTTCGACAAAATCGCCGACTTTCCGGTGCCGTGGATGGCTTGACGCCCAGCGGTTGACGACCATGATCAACGCGACCGACACCGTATCGAGCTTCGTGCCCGCCGGGATTATTTCCGGAAAATCACTGTTCGTCAGACTGACCGGCAGATATTTGTCCGAATTGGCGGGTAACTCGACAGAAAGCAGGCGGACGTCCTTGTCGAAGCGCAGCCGGGCCGCGATTTCCTTTAGGTCGCCGCCGACAATGACAGTCGCGGCGATCTTGCCGTTTTTGATGTCTTCGATGGCGTCGGCGTGATCCAGATTAACCGGATTGACGTCGATCCCGTGAGCCTGAAACAACAATGCCGGAGTTGTGTAAGGGCTCGGAGCGCCGGGACCGAAGCTGACGGTCTTGCCGTCCAGTTGTCTGATATTCTCAAGCGAACTGCCGGCAATGACGTAAACATTGTCATGGCTGAGCCTTGCAATGTGCTCCAACCGGTTCCTGACATTGGGTATGACGTTGGTCTCGCCCAACGCATCAAGTGCGTCTTCATGCACCAGTCCGAGGTCGACGCCTTTCAGATGCAGGACATCGGAGACGGTTTGTACCGCATCCAGACCAAGTACCGGAAGGATGCGCCGACGGTCCCCGTCGTTCAATACTGCACCCATATCATATACCAGACGCGCGCTTGTACTATTGATGTCACCGCCAACAATAGTGATGGTGGCGAGATTAATTCTGTCCATGGTCTGCTGTACGGATTCGCCACTCTGCGCAAATGCTGCAGTCGATGAAGCCGCCAACAACATGAACAGGCCCGTGCGCAATTTTGCGGTCAAGATCCCCATGATAGTCCCCTTGGTTTCGTTCTTCAGAATACTAATTAATTTCCAATATCATTCCGTAGAGTCAGAATTACAAGAAAAATTAAATAAGATTAATCATAGAATTGTGACAATAAATTGATAATTATTACAACTAGAAAATGTAGTAAACTTAATGATCTTGAGTCGATAAATACAGTAGTAAAATTCGAATATATTGCAGAATTAGTAAAAATATATTCTTGGTCGGTTCATATTTTATGGTTAACGCTATCAGAAGTTTAGTATGTTATTCTGGATTTATGTTTTTGTACCTTGAAACTAAATTCACTGAAACAGCTTGTCTTGATAAACATTCCTTTGATGGATCGTTGGGTCGAACAGCTGGGCGATAATCCGGGTGCGGTTCTTGTCGATGCCACGGCTGATATTCAATTGAAGCCAATCGAATTCACACCGGCTTGGATCGAACCGGAGGGGGCGAATATCGCGCTGAAGACTTTTGTCCATGAACGAAAACGCGGTTCGGCTTTCTTCCCGATCAGGCGGTTCCGTCCGCTGCCCGGATGTGGCGGGATTGCCGCCGGACCTGTCGCAGCGGCAGAAACGAAATCGGGCTGATCATGATGATCAGCCCGATATGTATTTTCAGGAATGGTACTTTGTCAGCCGCCTGCGACGGAATTGTTAGTTCAGCCGGTCCGGCATGCTGAACTCGCCCCGATTGACGCGCTCGGCTAGCTTTGACGTATACACCGCCACCGCATCTTCTCCGTAGGTCTCAACCAGATCGCTGAGAGCCGCAAACAGTGCGGCATGGGCGACGACATCCGGCTCTATGCCGGCAGTCAGGGCCTCCTGCCAGGCGTGGCTCAGCCGCTGATAGGCCTCCTGTTTCTGGTTGGCAATTTCCAGCTCGTCGTCTGCCTTTATGGTCGCGTCCATACTTCCCCCGCTTCACCCGGTTGTCTCGTTGATCAATCGTTATCACGGGGATTGCGGCACAGGCACGAAAAATTACCGGAAAGTTAACATCAATCGTTGACGGGCGTGGTTACCGCCGCGGGTCATGTCATTGGCTGTAACGAAGGCGCACGTCACTGACAGTCCGCCGTGCTTCGTCAAGATAGAGCGCCATCACGCGCCGTGACGCCGGGGTGCAGGACCGGTGTCCGGCATTGAAGGTTTCAAAGCCATGATTGAAACGCGCAACCAGCCTGGATTTTCTGAGCGGTCCCGGCGCCTCGGCGGCCAGAATTGCTTCCATGTCCTGTTTCCAGCCCTCTGCATCGCCGCTGTCGCACAGGCCGCGCAGGAAATACAGACCGCCGAGCACTTCCGCCAGCCGGAGCAGGCTGGCCTCATAAATCGGCGGCGGCGGTTCGAATGATTGTGCCTGCTCCGGCTGTTGGGCCGCAACAGGCCGGACCAGAGTGGCCGGCCCCGAGACAATTATCAACGCAATCAGCAACATGAATCGGAACATCATGCCGGCAATTTGCGCGCCCGCGCCATCGGAGGCAAGTCCCCGTTGAAAAATGACGGCTACAGAGCTGATCGGTCTAATTGACGATCTTGATATCCGGGTGGAACGCGAAGAATGCAAAGGCGAACGTAATGTCGTGCACCAGGTCCTTGCCGTCTTTCAGGACCCGCACCGATCCGACATCGCGGCCCCGGGCGATCTCCCGCGTATCAAGCGCGGAATTAACCCCTTCGACCCAGCTGACCTGAATGCCGTCGAGGTCGACGGTTTTCTTCTCGCGCACCATCGCCAGACTGACGGCTTTCACCGAAGCGCCTTCGCGCACCACAATGACCCGGGCCATCGGATCGATGTCTTCCGGCAACTTGCCGTTAAAAAACGGGTAGGGCCTCTGACGGCTGTCATAGCCGTCGTAAGGGTTCATGCCGTAGGGTCGCGTCGCAAGCGCCGGCAGAACCACCTTGCCATCGGGCGCCTCGCTCTGAAATTCGCTGAATGAAACGACGCGGACCGGCAGCATCTTCAAAAGATCGCCCATGCGTTCGCCGACAATGGCTTCGCCGGTAAATTGCTGCCACCAGGTTTCCGTGTTGCGGTCGTACATGACGAGGTCGGAATTACGCAGCATGCCCGTGGTGCCGAACGTCGTTTCCTTGCCGGCGACAATGCGTTCAAACACGATGGCCGAATTGCACAGCGGACAATAGGTGACGGCCACCGGCACACCGCCAACCGTATCATTGACGATCTCGTGCCACGTCATGACCCGAAGCGGATAAGCGCGCTTGTCGCCGTTGATCTCCAGCCGGATCACCGGTTCTGTGGCTGGAATATTATCAACATCGCTGGCGGCGGCGAATTTCGGATTGTCGATGGAAGGGATGCCGTCCTTGGGTGGGCCGCCGGAAAGGATCTCGGAAAAATCGACACTGGTTCTGTCGAAATCGGTCTTGTCCCAGCCGCGAAGTTTCCAGGATTCCGGATTGGCCTGGGCGGCATTGACGAGGCCGAGCAGCAGGCAAAGTACAAACAGCGTCAATATCCGTTTCATGATCAGATCTCCCGGTTCCGACCGGTTCTCAGCCCATTCCCGGCATCCGGCTTCTGCGTTCGCGCGCCCGATATCAAGTGCGTGCACGATAAATTCGGGCCTATTGTGCAGTGGAATCCGGTGCCCGCACCAGTCAAAGCCGGTCAAACCCGCGTGATGGGCAAACAACGGTCCCGCGATCAGGGTTCAGGCCAGCAGTGCCCGGGCCCGGTCCAGCCACCGTGCGGCCTGCGGCGTGGTTTTCAACTCAGATATCCGGCCGAACGGCACAAATTGCGCGGCATCGGCGTCATCGCCGGCAACCGGCTCGCCACCCTGCCACAAAGCAGCATGGACATAGAGGATCATGTCAGGCTCTCCGCTGCGCTCAAAGCGGTTTTCGCCAACAAGGCGCGGTGTGGTGACGGTCAGGCCGGTTTCCTCACCAAGTTCCCGTACAACGGCCTGCTCAAATGTCTCGCCCGGCTCGACAACCCCGCCTGGAAAGCTCCAATGGCCGTGATAGGGCGCTTTGCCGCGCTGGACCATCAGGACACTGTCGTCTTTCAGCATGATCAGGGAAACAGCCCTGGTGGTGGCGTTTTCAGGCAGGGTCATTGCTGGCCATTAATGTCTTTGTCCTCTGCCGTTGCGGCCCGGCTGGGCGAAACGGAAATCCATGTGCTAAAGCAAAATCCATGTGTGGTCGTTTCAGTTTGCAGGCAACAGCGGAGCAGGTCGAATTGTTTTTCGGCCTGGCCGGCCTTGATGCGCGCCTCCTGGTGCCGCGCTACAACATTTCTCCGACCCAGCCGATTGTCGTCGTGCGCGCAGGCCAGGTCCGGGCCGGCGATGCCGGCGGGATTAACCTGGAGGCCGTGCCGATGCGCTGGGGCCTGTGGCCCTCCTGGGTCAAGGATCCGAATGATTTTCCACTGCTGATCAATGCCCGCGCCGACGGGGTTGCGACAAAAAACTCGTTCCGCAACGCCTTCAGGCGCCGCCGCTGCCTGATCCCGGTATCCGGCTTCTACGAATGGAAGGCCATGGACCGCGGGCCGAAACAGCCTTTCTGGATCGCTCCTGATCCTGGCGCGGGCGGATATAATGGCGGCCTGATGGCCTTTGCCGGACTTTGGGAAACCTGGCTCGGCGCCGATGGCAGCGAAGTCGACACCGCCGCCATTATCACCACCGATGCCAATAAAAGCCTGTCATCGATCCACCATCGCATGCCGGTGATCATCGATCAGGCCCGATTTGATCAATGGCTGTCGGATGAAACCGAACCGCAGGTGTTGCAGGACATGCTGGCCCCGGCGGCTGAAGACCTGCTGGCGGCGGTTCCCGTCTCCACCCGGGTCAATGCGGCCCGCAACGACGGCCCGGAATTGATCGAGCCGGTCGAGGTTTCCTCCGAAATGGCCGGTGAAGGCGACGAGCCAGATGCCGATGCTGAGGCTGTCGATGACCAGCCGCGGCTGTTCTGAAGGATCCGGAAGCGGCGAAGCCGGTTCTGACCGTCACAATCCCAAGCGCTTGAGCGCAGCTTTCGCGCTCGCAAGCGTGGCTTCGTCACGAAACGGGAACGCCCGGAAAAACTTGGCCTGGCTGTATCCCGAGCCCGGCTCGCGCAGCCGCGACGCCCAGCGTTCCGCCGCCTCCCGGTTTCCAGCCAGTTCCTGGGCCAGCGCGGCTATGGCAACGATCAGAATATGCGCATTGGGCGCATTGGCGCCGCGCTCCGCCCAGATGCCGGCGGTCTGATAGTCCTCGCGCACAACATGCGACAATGCACGGGTTGAGAGCATCGCGTAATGCATTGGATCCAGCGGGCTCAACGCCATCGCCCTCGTTACGGTTTCCTCGCTTTGCGCTCCGCGGCCGACAATCGCATCGATCCAGCTCCGGTTATAAATCGCAAAAGCATAATTCGGGCTGAGTTCGATACAGCGGTCAAACCATGTCGCCGCCCGATCCAGGTCTCCGGTCAGCATATCGACGCGGCCGACTGTCAGGTTGGCAAACGGATCGAGCGGATCAAGTTCCAGACTCCGGTCCGCATGCACCCGGGCCAACCGGCGGTCATTGTCCTGATCACGGGTGAAGCCGAGAAATGCGTTCTGAAAATGGGTGAACGACAGGCCGGCATGGGCGCGGGCAAAATTGCCGTCAACGGAAATTGCCCGCTCAAACATTCCCGCGGCGATTTCATTGTCATGAGCATTGAAGCGGTACATGTGCCACAGGCCGCGATGGTAGGCCGACCAGGCATCGAGGTTCGCCGTCGGCAGGGTTGCCGACATCGTCGCCTCATTTGCCGGAATTCGTACTTCCAGTGCAGTGACGATGCGCGATGCAATCGTCAGACGCAGGCTCAGCAAATCGTCGAGCGAACCTTCCAGCCGATCGGCCCACAACACCCTGCCATCAACGGCCTGGGATAATTCCACGGTCACGATGCTTCTGCGATCGTCAATCATTACGCTGCCGGTCAGAACATAACGCACGCCCAGTCGCTGGGCGGCCGATTGCAGATTCACATCCGGTCCGCGAAACCGGAACGATGAACCACGGGCAATGACCGAGATCCAGTGCAGCCGGGAAAGCTCAATGATCACATCATGGGCAAGCGCATCGGCAAGCGTATCGTAACGCGGATCCGCCCCGAGCATGTCAAACGGCAGAACCGCAATCGATGGCCTGCCGGTCATCAGCGGCGATGCGGTGCTTCCCGGATTGGCCGGATCGGTATCCGCCAGCTGAACGATCGGCTCTGCCGGACCTTCAGTGTTTTCCAGTTCCCCGACAAACCGGAAGCCGCGATTATGGATCGTGCGGATCAGCCTCTGGCTTTTGCCGTCATCGCCGATCGCCTGGCGGGCGGAGCGGATACGGCTGCTGACGACGGCCTCCGAAACCACCCGGCCGCCCCAGATGCGCAGATTGATCTCGTCCTTCGACATCATGCGCTCAGGATTTGAGACAAGCAGTTCCAGCAGCGAGAAGACCTGAGGCTCGACCGGCTGGACCTCACCATCCTTGCGCAGCTCAAATCGCTCCGTATCGAGTTCGAACCCGTCGAACCTGTAAATCATGCAGTTACCAAGCCCCGATAACCCCCATTTGCACCTGATCAGTCTATTCCATCAGCGGGTCCTGTCCAATATCGTTAAAAACGCACTCCTGTGCATGAACAATCCAGCAGATCTGGAGGTTTTCTGCAGACCCGCTGCAAGCGCCGGCCGGCGGTTACGGTCATGCTGCGGTCCGGCTCCGGCGCAATGCCGGATCTGTCATGGATAAGGAATTGATCATGAACATTGCACTGACACAGAACGCCGAACCGGATTTTGCTGCCATCAAGACAAAACAGAATGCAGCTTGGGCATCCGGCGACTACGCCATTGTCGGCACCACATTGCAGATCGTCGGCGAAGATCTCGCGGAGGCCCTTGATCTGCGGGCCGGCCAGAAAGTGCTCGACGTTGCTGCCGGCAACGGCAATTTCAGCCTGGCCGCGGCGCGCCGCTGGGCCGATGTCACATCGACCGATTATGTTCCCGCACTGCTTGAACGGGGCAGGGAGCGTGCCGGTGCGGAGCGCCTTGAGGTGACGTTTGAAGCCGCGGACGCCGAAGCGCTGCAGTTTGCCGACGCCTCGTTCGACGTTGTGGCCTCGACCTTTGGCGTCATGTTCACGCCGGACCAGTCCAGGGCGGCGGCGGAGATGCTGCGGGTCTGCCGCGGCGGCGGCAAGATCGGCCTCGCCAACTGGACGCCGGACGGTTTTATCGGCGCCTTGTTCAAGGTCATCGGCCGGTATATGCCGCCGCCGGACGGTGTCAGTTCCCCGGCTCTGTGGGGAACCCGGTCCCGGCTGGAGGAACTGTTTGGCAGCGCGGCCGGAAACATCGCCACAACGGAACGGTCGTTCGCATTCCGTTACCGGTCCAGCCGGCACTGGATGGAGGTGTTCCGCAGCTATTACGGCCCGCTTCACAAGGCCTTTGGCGCGCTTGGTGAGGATAAGCAAAAAAGCCTGGAACAGGATATATTCGATCTCATCAACCGCTTCAACGAAGCCGAAGACGGCACCATGGTTGTTCCGTCGAGTTATCTGGAGATTGTGATTACGCGGACATGATCAGCAGGCACGTCATGCGCGCCGGCAATGCGGCCGGTGCGGTTTTCGCCCGTTACCCGGTCGAAATTGGCAGGCAAACCTGGACCGAATAGACCGCGTTCACCGATGCGGCTAATATGAAGCGGTATCTATTGGCCGATAATGTGAAGGGACAATGCGGGCCCGGCTCCATCAGGCTCGCGCAATGTGGAGGATATACCAGTGACGGATGCAGAGCGGCTTGAGTTCGAGATCATGGAAAAAGCCCGGCAACTGGCTGCCTTGCGCCGGCAGGAGGGTGAAACAGACGTCCCCGACTACAGGTTCAAATCTCTCGACGGGGAGACCAGTCTTTCCGGCCTGTTTGCAGGCCGCGAACGTTTGCTGATGATCCACAATATGGGCCAGGGCTGCCGCTATTGCACGCTTTGGGCGGACGGAATCAATGGCGTGCTGGACCATCTGGAAGACGCGATGGCGGTTACGCTGGTTTCCAAAGATCCGCCTGAAATCCAGCGGCGCATGGCGCTCGACCGCGGCTGGAAATTTCAGATGGCCTCCCATGGCGGCGGCGATTACATGACCGAACAGTGCGCCATGGGGGAGCATTCAAACAGTCCGGGTGCGGCTATTTATGAGCGCAAGAACGGCAAGATCGTCCGGCGTGGGCGCACAGCCTTCGGTCCGGGCGACCTGTATTCGCCGGTTTGGCATTTTCTCGCGCTCGCCGGCCTGGGGGAGCAGGACTGGACGCCGCAATTCCATTATTGGCGCCGGCCTGACAGTCTCGATGACGGAGGCGATAACCTCCGCGACTGAATATCGGCTGCAGCATCTCGGTTGGCAGGCGCAGATTTGCCGCCGGGCAATGCGATCGGCATCTCAGATCGTCACGATCCGGCCCGGGCTGAAAATATTGTCGGGATCGAGCGCCCGCTTCACCTGTCGCATCATCTCAAGCTCAACGTCGCTTTTGACCTCCTCCAGCAGATGCCGTTTCAGCCGGCCGATGCCGTGTTCGGCGGATATCGAACCGTCCAGGTCAAGGACAATGCCGTGCACCAGTTCGTTGATCCTGTCGGTCTCGGCCAGAAACGCCTGCTTTTCCATGCCCACGGGCTGGCTGACATTGAGGTGGATATTGCCGTCGCCGATATGGCCGAACATGACCGGGCGGATGCCGGGCATGAACGCCTCGACGGCCTTTGCCGCCCGCGCCAGCAGGTCAGGGACCCGGGCGACGGGAACCGAAACATCGTGCTTGATGGAGCCGCCCTGGGGCTTTTGCGATTCGCTCATGCCGTGTCGGATATGCCAGAACGCGGCTGCCTGATCCTGCGACTGGGAAATCACCGCATCGTCGGCCGTACCATCGTCCAGGGCCGCAGCCAGGATGTCTTCGGCAAGAGCAGTGGCGTCGGCGTCGCCGCGGTTGGAGGAAATTTCCATCAGCACATACCAGGGATGCGGATCGGCAAGCGGATCGCGGGCGCCATCCAGATGGCTGATAGCGAATTCCAGGCCGATCCGCGGCATGATTTCAAATCCGGTCAGGCTGCGCCCGGCGCTTTTGTCGGCGGCACGGTAAAGGTCGAGCACGTGGTGTGGCGATTTCAGCCCGGCAAATGCTACGCGCTGGCCGCGCGGTTTCGGGTACAGACGCACGACAGCTGCCGTAATCAGTCCGAGGGTGCCTTCGCCGCCGATAAAAAGTTGTTTCAGATCGTAACCTGTATTGTCCTTTCTGAGCCGGCTGAGGCCGTTCCAGATATCGCCATTGGCCAGCACCACTTCCAGTCCGAGAACCAGATCCCGGGTATTGCCGTAAGCCAGCACGCCGGTGCCGCCGGCGTTGGTTGAGATGTTGCCGCCGATGCGGCAGGAGCCCTGCGACCCGAGCGCCAGCGGGAACAGCAGGTCATGGTCGTCGGCCAGTTGCTGGACCTTTTCCAGGATCATCCCGGCTTCAATCGTCGCGGTTCTGCCGTCCACGTCAAGGTCGCGGAGCTTGTCGAGACGTTCCATCGAGACAATCAGCTCGCGGCCGCTCTCATCAGGCACCTGGGCGCCCACAAGCCCGGTATTCCCGCCTTGCGGCACGATCGGCGTCGCCGTTTCGCGGGCCAGGCGGACAATCGAGGCGACTTCCGCAACCGAGCCGGGACGAACCACGGCGACCGGATTGCCACGGTAAAGGCCGCGCCATTCGACAATATATCTTTCGGTTTCCGGTTGGCCGGTGAAGACGTGACGTTCGCCGGCAATCGCGGCAAGACGGTCAGTCAGTTCGGTATTCGTGATGCTGTTCATCGGGCTAGGATGGACCGGATTGCGGCAGGCGGAAAGCCCTGAATTGCAAATCGGCGGCTGTTTTCCAAGTCTCCTGTGAGCAGTGTCGGGGCAGGTATTTCGCAATGCATCGCCGATCACGAATTGGATGGATTCGATCACGAGCACTGGCTGCGCCGGCCGCGGACAATCTTGAAGCTCAGAAAGCGCCGTGCCATTACAGATCGATCAGCGGGTGTCTCCGCATCATCAGAGATTTGGTTGGACGATATGAACGCCGAAGGCGGAATAATGCGCGGCAAGCGCGGTCTCATTATGGGCGTGGCAAATGCCCGCTCAATTGCATATGGAATTGCCAAAGCGGTCAGCAATGCCGGCGCCGAAGTGGCGCTCACCTATCAGGGCGACGCGCTGAAGAAGCGCGTGGAACCGCTGGCAGCGGAGCTTGGCGGTATTGTCGCCGGTCATTGCGACGTCACCGACAACGCCAGCATGGACGCAGTCTTTGCAGAAGTGGAAAAACGCTGGGGCAAGATCGATTTTCTCGTCCATGCCATCGCTTTTTCCGACAAGGATCAGCTGACCGGGCGCTATATCGAGACCACGGAAGACAATTTCACCCGGACGATGAACATTTCCGTCTATTCGCTGACGGCTCTGGCGCGCCGGGCCGAGGCTCTGATGCCCGATGGCGGATCGATGCTGACGCTGACCTATTACGGTGCGGAGAAGGTTATGCCGCATTACAATGTCATGGGTGTCGCCAAGGCCGCACTTGAGGCAAGCGTGCGTTATCTCGCCGTCGATCTCGGCAAATCCAAAATCCGCGTCAACGCCATCTCCGCCGGACCGATCAAGACCCTGGCGGCCTCCGGCATCGGCGATTTCCGCTATATCCTGAAATGGAACGAATATAACGCGCCGCTGAAGAAGACGGTCACCATCGACGAGGTCGGACAATCGGCGCTTTATTTGCTGTCCGACATGAGCAGCGGCGTCTCCGGCGAGGTGCACCATGTCGATTCCGGTTATCATGTTGTCGGCATGAAGGCCGTCGACGCGCCGGATATCTCGGTCGTCAAGGACGAATAAATGACCGCGCCGGAGGATCGGGCCGGGAAAACACACCCGGAAACCGGAACCGTTCCGCTCGAATTGGCCGCCAGCCATGACGGCCTGACCCTGTTCCGCAAGATGATCGCCGGCGAATTGCCGGCGGCGCCGATGGCGCGTGTGCTGAACTTCCGGCTGACGGAAGCCGAACATGGCCATGCCGTGTTCCGTGGCACGCCGCTGGCCGATTTCTACAATCCGCTTGGCACGGTGCATGGCGGCTGGGCCTCGACCCTGCTGGACTCAGCCCTGGGCTGCGCCGTCCACACAACGCTTGCCGCCGGCGAGGGTTATACGACGGTGGAGTTCAAGGTCAATCTGACCCGGCCGATCAGCGAAACGACCGGCGAGGTGGTCAGCGAGGGCCGGATCGTCCACCGCGGCAGGCGTATCGCCACATCGGAGGCGACGCTGAAGGACAGTGCCGGAAAATTGCTGGCGCACGGCACCGAGACGTGCATGATTTTTCCTTTGACGCCAGAGGCTTGAGCGGCCCGGTTCGAAAACGATATGAGAAGCGGGATTACCCCGGCCGTGCTGATTGGAAACTGAAATGTCGAACTGCAAGGTTAAAAACCCGGCCTTGCAGCTGCGGGATCAGTCCGGCGGCGGCTTCAGAACCCTGAGCAGCTTTTCCTTGACCTCGCGTTCGCTTCTGTCGAACCGTTCCACCACCTGTTTGCAATAGGGGTTGAAGCGGAAGACGTCTTCGAACAATTGGGTGTCGTGGCGGATACTGTCGACGGCATCCATCAGATAACCGAACGAAACGGTATCGATATCGGTGCGTTCGAAATCGCCGCGGGCAATCACCTGGCCGACATAATGGGTGAGGAAAAGCGTTTCCGCCAAATCCCGGTCATGCTGGTCGGCGCTGGTCTCGATGACGGAAAAACCGGCCGCGCGCAGCCGGGCGAGCAGCGATCGATAAGGTTCGGCTTCAACATTGCTGTCGGTGACGACAATGCGAAATCCGCTGACGTCGCCATCGCGCTTGGCATAACTTTCCGGCCCGAACATGGGATGCATGCAGAGATAGGGATTGCCGTTGGCGATCGTGCGGATCAGATCGGATGTGTATTTTTTTACCGTCGCCACATCGACGAGGATCGTCTCTGGCCGCAAGTGCGGCTTGATGTTTTCAAGCGTCGTTTCATAAAGGCTGATCGGCACGGTCAGCACCAAGGCGTCGCAGGCCGCTACCTCTTCCAGCGAGGCAAACGGCGCGCCGTCGCCGGTGCGGCTGCGCGAATGGATCTTCAGCGTCAGTTCGGGGGCGTAGCGCTCCGCCAGGACCTGGAGAAACGCCGCAAAATTTCCGTATCCGACAAGGCCGATGGATTTGATCATTGGGGTCTGCCTGAACGTTGCTTGATCGTGGGGGCATCTCATCCCGTCCACAAAGAGGTTGCATGTCATACCCGCGACTTTGAGCAACCGCAATCGCAGCCTTGCAAATGCGTACAGGTCGGCCTGCATCCTTCGCCCGCTTTTCCAGGCAAGCCGTTAAACTTTCCGAATGCGGGCAGGAACGATTGGAGGGATGCCGCGTTAGTTTCTGAAGACGGATAAAATTGCACGCGGCAATCTGTTTGAACCCGGATGGAGCCGCCAGGCGGCCGGAATAGCTGCACGCAGACGGATGCGCGCCGACACCCCGTGAAAAAGGAGACCGGATCATGAACAACGGTAAAGTTCTCATCATCGTTACATCGCACGGAACAATGGGAGACACCGGTGAGCCGACCGGATTTTTCTGGGAAGAGCTGGCCGCGCCCTACTGGGCGTTACAGGATGCGGGATACCAGATCGATATCGCCAGCATTCAGGGTGGTGAACCGCCTGCTGATCCGAGTTCCGATTCTGCTGATGACCGGCCGGATGCGGTGCAGCGCTTCATGGACAGTGAAAGCGCCATGTCGGCGCTGCACAACAGCAAGAAGATTACCAATGTTGATCCGGCCGATTACGTCGCGTTGTATCTGCCGGGCGGTCACGGCACGATGTGGGATTTCGCACAAAGCGAACGGCTTGGCGAAGTGGTTGCATCGGCCTTTGAAAACGGCGCAATCGTTGGATCGGTTTGCCATGGTCCGGCTGGCCTTGCGGGCGCAACATTGTCAAATGGCGAACCGCTTGTTCGCGGCCGGAAGGTCAACAGCTTCACAGATGAAGAGGAAGAGGTTGCGGGCCTGACCGACGTGGTTCCCTATCTTCTGGAAAGCCGGCTTCGCGATCTCGGGGCGCAGTTTGAGGCGAGTTCGAACCCGTTCCAGCCACATGCCGTGCGCGATGGCCGTCTTGTCACAGGGCAGAATCCGGCATCCTCCGACAAGGTCGCTGCGCTGATGATCACAGCGCTGTCGGAAGAGGCGGAAAAGAAGGCCGCCTGATCGTCATTGCCCTGATTGGCATTGCAAAGCAATAAGGAGCACTCAGCCGATTTCAACCACCACGCGGCCGCGCACCTGGCCGGCGACGATCCGTTCTGCCGTTTCCGGCAGGCTGTCAAAGCCGATCGTCGTGACCATGCCGTGCAGTTTCTTCAGATCGAGATCGCGTTCAAGCCGGCTCCAGGCCTTGATCCGGTCCGGCTTCGGCGTCATGACCGATTCAATGCCGACCAGGGTCACGCCGCGCAGGATGAACGGCGCCACCGTCGTCGGCAGATCCATGCCGCCGACAAGGCCGCAGGCGGCAATCGTGCCGCGGTCATCGGTCATTGCCAGCAGATTTGCCAGCGTATGCGATCCAACGGCGTCGATACCGCCGGCCCAGCGGCGCGATTGCAGCGGCCGGTCCGAGGGTTGGCTCAGTTCGTTGCGGTCGATGATCTCCGCAGCACCCAGGTTCCTGAGATAATCTGCTTCTGACACACGGCCTGTGGAAGCGATGACGTGATACCCGAGTTTGCCCAGAATGGCGATTGCGGTGGAGCCGACGCCGCCGGCCGCCCCGGTGACGATTATCTTGCCGCGATCCGGGCTTATGCCATGATCTTCAAGCGCCATGACACTCAGCATCGAGGTCAGGCCGGCAGTGCCGATGGCCATCGTGTCTGCCGCCGAAAAGCCTTTCGGCCGGTGCACCAGCCAGTCGCCGTTGACCCGGGCCATCTGGGCATATGCGCCGTGATGGCTTTCGCCGACGCGCCAGCCGTTCAGCACCACCGGATCGCCGGGCTTGAAATCGGCGTGGCTTGTGGCGACCACTTCGCCGGCCATGTCGACGCCGGGGATCAGCGGCCACTGGCGGATGATACTGCCCTTGCCGGTAATCGCCAGGCCGTCCTTGTAATTGACGGTGGAATGGGTGACGCGCACCAAAGTGTCGCCGTCCATCAGATCGTCGACGGCCATGTCGACCATATTGACGGACTGGTTTTTCGCCTCGTCGCGCGAGACGAGCAGCGCTTTGAAGGTCTGATCCTGGGCCATGAAACTCTCAGATTTCGAACAGGTGAAACATTTGAGCGTTCATGGGGAATTGCCGGCCAAAGGGCAAGACCTTTCGGTCCCGCACTTTGGTGTTTGATCTGTTGCGGGCCGGTTTATGCGACCGCAGGACTGACCGCCGGCGCCGGTTCTTCGCGGATCGGCCAGTGGACGAATGCGGCAAAGATGCCGAGGGCCACGCCGAGCCACCAGACCGGATCGTAGGTGCCGTAGATATCGTAGAAATAACCGCCCAGCCAGACACCGAGGAAGGAACCGACCTGGTGGGAAAGGAACACGATGCCGCCGAGCATGCCGAGATAGCGGGTACCGAACATGACGGCGACCAGCGCGTTTGTCGGCGGGACCGTCGACAGCCACAGCAGGCCCATGACGATGGAGAAGGTAACGACGCTGGCCGGGCTTGCCGGTGTCAGCAGGAAGATTGTCACCGCGACAGAGCGGCCGATATAGATCCACACCAGCATCATCGGTTTGGATTTCGTCTGGCCGAGAAAGCCGGAGGCCAGCGAGCCGACAATATTGAACAGGCCGATCATCGCCAGTGCTACCGCCGCCCACCAGGGATCGATGCCGAGATCGGAAATATAGGCGGGAAAATGCGCGGTGATGAAGGCCACCTGAAAGCCGCAGACAAAGAACCCTGCCGTCAGCAGCAAATAGCTCTGATGGCCGAACGCCTGGCGCAGGGCCTCGCCCATCGTCTGTTCCACGGCGTTGGCTTCGGCGGCAGATTGCGGCCGTCCGCGCAGGGCGACGGCGGCAACCGGGATCAGTGCCATGATCACCGCCAGGCCGACAAGCGCATCCGACCAGCCGACGGCATCGATCAGGCCGAGCCATGCCGAAGACCAGCGAGCGCTTTTGTGCCGGCACACGCCTGGCAAGCGCCGCCATGACGATGCCGAACGAGCCGGAGGCGACGCCGAGGCCGACCAGGACCCCGCCGCCCATATGCAGCCAGAATGGTGTCGGCGCCCAGGCCATCATCACCAGGCCGGAGGCGTAAAGCACGAAACTCAGGATCAGAACGCGGCCGGAGCCGATCCGGTCGGCAATGGCGCCGAAGATCGGCTGGCCGGCGCCCCACATCAGGTTCTGCAGCGCCATGGCAAGCCCGAAGGTCGTGCGGTCCCAGCCGCGCTCTTCCAGCATCGGCAGTTGAAAGAAGCCCATGGCTGAGCGCGGACCGAAGGTCAGAAACGCCACGCAACAGCCGGCAATGATGATCAGCCAGGGAAGGCTGGCGCCGGCATCAATATTGCCCTGCTGCCTGTTCATTGTCGGATTGCCAGCCATTGAATTTTCTGCCCGATCTGTCATGACGTTTCTCAAGCGGACAACCTAGCTGTGCGGCGCGGCCAATTGAAACGAAAAGTATTGACCTGCCGGATCAAATGAACTGAAGCGGAGCAGACCATGATCCATGAAGATTTCGGACACCGGCTGGCCCAGGCCCGGCAGGAAGGCACCAATGCGGTCGTCAACATGATCCTGGTGCTGGATACGGAAGCAGCCGAAGGCGTGCAGGACGCCGCCAATCTGGCATATGGCGGCACGCCGTTCGGTTTCAAGATCGGCGCCACCAGCGAACAGGCGCAGCAGATGCTCGGCGCGACGGAGCCGTTTTTCGGCGTGATGGTGGATATCGACCGGTACGACGACGGCGAGACAATTCCCTGGAAAGACCATTTCCGCGGCGTGGAATGCGAGTTCGCATTTGAGATGGCGCATGATTATCCGGTGAAGGGCGCCGACATCAGCCGCGAGGCCCTGATCGAGGCGATCGGCGGCTGTTATATTGCGCTTGAGGTCGTTGGCCGGCGCACCTCAGGCGAAGGGTTGCCGAAATTTCCCGGCATCATTGCCGACTACGGCGCCCATGCCGCCTTTGTCATGGGGGCGGAGATTGCCGACTGGCAGAATGCCGATCTGGCCGCCGCTTTGGTCAAAGGGGCATCCAACGGCACCGTCACCAACGAGGGCACGGGCGCCGCTGTCATGGGCCATCCGTTGAATGCCATGTTATGGCTTGCCGAAGCGCTTGCCGCGCGCGGCAAGAAAATGGAAGCCGGCGACATCATCACGACGGGCACGGCGCTTGGCGTGATCAAGCCGGAACCCGGCGCGAAGATCACCGGCGATTTCGGGCCGTTCGGCCAGGTTTCGCTGACGTTCGGCGATGTCGATCCAGGGCTTTGATCCGTGCGCCTGCTGATTTGAGGCGTTAATCTCAACGCTTCAAATCCGGGACTTTGAACATGACGCAACATATCGGAATTGTCGGCTGTTCGGCAGAGGGCGCATCGCTTTGTTACCGCACCATCTGTGCCGACGGAGCCGCTTTGCTCGGGACCCACGCGCACCCGGAAGTGTCGATGCATACGCCTTCGCTGGCCGGTTATGTCGCCTGTCTGGAGCGCGGCGACATGACCGGCGTCGGCGATCTGATGCTGGCGTCGGCCGACAGGCTGGCAAGGGCGGGGGCGGATTTCCTGATCTGCCCCGACAATACGATCCATCAGGCGTTTGATTACGTCGCGCCGCGCTCGCCGCTGCCCTGGCTTCACATTGCGGAAATCGTCGCTTTGGAGGCAGTGAACCGCGGATATCAGCGCCTTGCGCTGACGGGAACAAAGTGGCTGGTCGACAGCGATGTCTACCCGCAAATGCTGGCGGCCCATGGCCTGGGCCTTGAGCGTCCCGACCCAGCGGAGTGCGTCGAAATCAATCGCATTATCATGGATGAACTGGTCAATGGTATTTTCACGCCGGACGGGGTTGCCTGTTTTCAACGCACCATCGCGCATATGAAGCAGGCCGGATGCGATGCCGTCATCCTTGGATGTACCGAGATCCCGCTGATCATCGACGATACGAATTCTGCGCTTCCGACACTTGATTCCACCCGGTTGCTGGCCCGGGCGGCGTTGCGTCGCGCGGTGTCTGACGGTTGAGACATACGGGTCGTTTTGCCGACTGTCGCGACATTGATCAGGCCGCAATGAAGTTTCGCATGCAGACGCGGCGGGACGTGCGGATCTACCGCAGGAATCATAAAAGATCGTTTGCTGATTTGGCACTGATACCGAAGGAGCCCGTCTTTGTTGAGGCGGGTCTCTTTCTTATGTGGACGAATGTCAACTTAGAGCCCAATGCGTTGATGACCATAAGGAACTTTGTCTTTGAATTGCGCTAGTTAGACCTTAGTGTAGTCTGGCCCAACGCTAGTCGGCAAACCATCATTGAGTTTCAACCAAGAGAGTTTTTCTTCGTGCGAAACATGGAGAGTAGGTTCAAACTTTTCGGGATCGTCCAACGACGCAACATACAGATGCATTACACCCGACATTCTTTCTGACCGGAACGAGAGTGGCGTACCGCAGTTTCCACAAAAAGTTCTTTCAACACCAGGAGAAGATTGAAAAACTCTGGGCACTTCGGTCGTCCATCGCCACTGGCTGTCTGGCACCCCGATGTAAGTTGTCATAGGTGCCGAGCATTGCCTTCTGCAGCTTTCACAATGACAGTTGACACACGCTTGCACCGGCTCATCTACTTCGAATTTGATTAGACCGCAAAGGCAACGACCGTGCATATCAAACTCCTTTAGGAAACTCGTTTGGGAAGTCCAATAGCATCAAACCTAAACGGCGGGAAAGTCCGCGGAGCCGACATAGGACCAGACACGCCAGAAAAGCCACGATCGGTATTTTTGCCTGGTTTTTGACGGCCATCAATTCTGGCAAGTAGTCGGCTGCTTAGTATGCGGCTGCATCAGACGGCCCGAATTGCTGCGGTCCGCCCTTGAAAACGGGCGGCATAATCGCTAAATAGAGATCAGCCGGGTTTGCCGGCATATGTTTTGCATTAGTTATGCTCAAAATGAGCATAAAGAGAGGGAGGCCAGTATGAACGTGTCCATCCAGCCCCATGCCGCCGACAAAACGGTTTCACCTTCAGATCTTTCCGCCGCAGCACGCAAATTCGGTATTCTTGAAATGCCCTCGCTTGACTATACGCCGGAAGTGGCAGCCGCGACCGCGTCGATTTATGACAAGGTCAGCCATGTCATTCCCGAGATCGAATGGCCGATCTTCGCGCCGGCGATCCATGCCATCAACCGGCTGAAGAAAGAGCGCAATGCGGTCATTCTGGCGCACAATTACCAGACACCGGAAATTTTCCACGGCGTTGCCGATATCGTTGGCGACAGCCTGCAGCTTGCCCAGGAGGCAGCCCGCGCCGATGCCGAGATCATTGTCCAGTGCGGCGTCCATTTCATGGCTGAAACCTCCAAGCTCCTGTGCCCGGACAAGACCGTTCTGATTCCGGACATGAAAGCCGGCTGTTCGCTGGCCGCCTCCATTACCGGCGCCGACGTGCGCCGGCTGCGTGAGGCCTATCCGGGCGTGCCCGTCGTCGCTTATGTCAACACGTCCGCGGATGTGAAGGCCGAGGTCGATATCTGCTGCACCTCGTCGAATGCGGTCGACGTGGTGGAAAGCCTCGGCGTCGGCAAGGTGCTGTTCCTGCCCGACCGTTATCTCGCCCAGTGGGTCGCATCCCAGACCGACGTTGAGATCGTCGCCTGGCACGGCGCCTGCGAGGTGCATGAACGCTTTACCGGCGAGGAGCTGCGCGCTTACCGGGAAGCCGATCCGTCGGTGCGCATCATCGCCCATCCGGAATGCCCGCAGGATGTCATCGCCGAGGCCGATTTCACCGGTTCCACGGCAAAGATCATCGACTGGGTGAAGGATCACAATCCGCCCAAGGTGCTGCTGGTGACGGAATGTTCGATGGCCGACAATATCGCCAGCGAGACGCCGCGGGTCGAGTTCGTCAAACCGTGTAACCTGTGTCCGCACATGAAGCGGATCCAGCTGCCGAAAATCCTCGACACGCTTGTCAACATGCGCGAAGAGGTCACCATTGATCCGCTGATTGCCGAACGGGCTCGCCGCTCGGTTGAGCGGATGGTCAATCTGAAACATTGATTTTCCGGGGATTAGTCCGGTCCGGCGACTGGACTGCCTCCGGTCTGACAGGCTTAATGTTGTGCCGTCACATGAGAATCTGGTGGGACCCCGATCATGGCTATTGTTACGCTTCCGACATTCTCGCGCACCGGTATTGACGACGTCGTCATTGTCGGCGGCGGTCTGGCCGGCCTGTTCTGTGCGCTCAAGCTGGCGCCGCGTCCGGTGACCATCGTCACCGGCGCGCCGATCGGCGAGGGCGCGTCGACAGCCTGGGCTCAGGGCGGCATTGCCGCTGCCATCGGCGAAAGCGACAGTGTCGACAGCCACGTCGCCGATACGATTGCTGCCGGCGCCGGCCTGGTCGACATCAAGGTCGCGCGCCAGATGGCGATGGAGGCCGGCGGGCGGATTCACGATCTGCTTGAATATGGTGTGCCGTTCGACCGTGATCTTGCCGGCGCGCTGACGCTGTCGCGCGAGGCGGCCCATTCGGAACGCCGCATCGTGCGCGTGCGCGGCGACATGGCGGGTGCTGCGATCATGTCGGCGCTCATCAAGACGGTCCAGGCCACGCCGTCAATCCGTGTGCTGGAAGGGTTTGTCGCCGAGCGCCTGCTTGCGACCGGAAAATCCGTTGACGGTCTTGTCGTTCGCGACCTGCATGGCGGCCTGTCGGCACGGGCCAGGATCCGCACCCGTGCCGTGGTGCTTGCAACCGGCGGGATCGGCCATCTTTACGCGGTCACCACAAACCCGCCGGAGGCCAACGGCGAAGGCCTGGCCATGGCGGCGCGGGCCGGTGCGCTGATTGCCGATCCGGAATTTGTCCAGTTTCATCCGACCGCCATCAATATCGGCCGCGATCCGGCGCCGCTGGCGACCGAAGCCTTGCGGGGCGAGGGCGCGACGATCATCGACGATGCCGGCGAACGTTTTCTGCTGGCCGATCATCCCGATGGCGAACTGGCGCCGCGTGATGTTGTTGCCCGCGGCGTTCAGCGCGCGGTAACGTCCGGCCGCGGTGCGTTCCTCGATTGCCGCAAAGCGATCGGCGAAAGATTTTCCGAAGAATTCCCGACCGTATTTGCCGCCTGCCAGGCGGCCGGTATCGATCCGGTGCACCAGCCAATCCCGATTGCTCCGGCGGCGCATTATCATATGGGCGGGGTTCACGTCGACGCCTGCGGCCGGTCCTCGCTGGACGGGCTGTGGGCCTGCGGCGAAACCGCATCCACCGGCGCCCACGGCGCCAACCGGCTTGCCTCCAACTCGCTGCTGGAGGCGGTGGTGTTTGCAGCGCGCATTGCAGACGACGTTCTCGGCCAGGTGCCGATCCCCCGGATCGGCCCGTGGGCGGAGCGCAGCCCTGAGGAATTGCCCGACGATCAGGCCATGGACAGCGAATTGATGCAGCGTTTGCGGCAGACCATGAGCCGGCATGTCGGCGTTGTGCGCAATCAGGCCGGACTGACACAGGCGCTTGCGACGATTGAGGAAATTGCCGTCGCCGCCACCCATCCGGGATTGCAGAATGTCGTTACCACGGCCCGCTTCGTTGCCGCCGCAGCGCTTGAGCGCCGGGAAAGCCGCGGCGGGCATGAACGTGACGATTACCCCGAACCCGACGAGGCATTTGCCCGCCGCACATACATGCTGGCGGGTGAAGCCGAAGCGATCAGCCGTGCTGCAGCCCCGGTGACGCTGGCGGCTGAGGCCGTGCCGGTGGCCGTTTCGGCATGAACGGACCGGAACCGGACATCCCGGCGTTAGCGTGTCTGGCGAAACCGATGGTGGAAGACGCCGTGCGCAATGCGCTCCTGGAAGATCTCGGCCGTGCCGGCGACATCACGACCATGGCGACCATTCCGGCGGATGCGAGCGCCGACGCAGCTATCGTTACCCGTAAACCGGGAATATTGTCCGGCCTCGATCTGGCGCGGGCTGCGTTCAGGTTGATGTCTGACGACGTCACCTTCGATCATCTGGCCTCTGATGGCGACCGGCTGGCCCCGGGTTCCATTGTCGCGCGGATATCGGGACCGGCTTCGGCGATCCTGTCTGCGGAACGGGTTGCGTTGAACTATCTCAGCCATCTCAGCGGCATTGCAACGGCAACGCGCGCCTTCGCCGATGCGATATCCGGTACCCGGGCCCGGATCACCTGCACCCGCAAGACGACGCCCGGTCTGCGCGCGCTGGAAAAATATGCCGTGCGCTGTGGCGGCGGCTCCAATCACCGATTTGGCCTCGATGATGCGATCCTGATCAAGGACAACCACATCGCGGTGGCCGGCGGTGTCGGCAAGGCGATAGCATCCGCCCGGATCTTTGCCGGGCACACAGTGAAAATCGAGGTCGAAGTCGACACGCTCGACCAGTTGCGCGAAGCGCTAAACGCCGGTCCCGACATCATCATGCTCGACAATATGGCGCCCGACATGCTGCGCCAGGCCGTCGCGATCAATCAGGCGCAAACCGGCGGCGCCATGGCGGTGCTGGAGGCTTCTGGTACGGTGACGCTGGATACGGTCGCCGCGATCGCGGCGACCGGGGTCGATTACATTTCATCCGGCTGGATAACCCATTCCGCTCCGGTGCTTGATTTGGGTCTTGATATCCGGGTTCGCTGATATCCGATTGCCGCCCGATGCGCCGGCAAAACCCGTCAAGCCGTTATGTGCCGCAGTCGCCGGGCCTGCCGACCCTGATCAACAACACTTTAACGACACAAAAAAAACGCATTTAATCAATGCCGGTAACCGGTTGGCAATTCTGCGAAAAATCCTGTTTGCGCCATGGTCGGAGAGCCGGCATTCGCCGCAAGCGACATTACGTAATCTTGACATCGACCGCCGGTTGGGATGGATTAGGGTTCTGCCCGTGACGAAAGCCGCGGGATTGGGAGACCGGCGCCGATAAGCAATACTCAGTTCGGCGCCGGCCTGGTCCCTGACGTCAGTTCTTCACAACGGACATGGCATCCGCAGGTGCAGCGTCAGGAATTCTCTTGTGGTCGGCAAGCTCTTTGGCCTTGCTGTACCAATAATCGGCCTTGGCCTGATCCGGTGCCATGCCGGCCACCGGAAGACTGCGATAGACTTCCGGGTCATATGTCATACCCATGCCTTTCGCTCCGCGCTCGTCGCCCATGACTGCGACGCGGTTGAAAATCAGGCGGGCGGAGGCAATATCGCCGAGCTGCAAAAGGCTGTTTCCACGTTTCAGCAGCACATCGATTTGAGAGGGGGTCGGTGCCGGGGCATCCTTTTTGACAACAGGTGCGATATTCGGCTTGACGGCCGGTTGTGTCGTGTTCGGAAACGGAACGTCATTCTGCACGCTGGCAACGGATGGCGCATAGGCGCTGACATTGTTGCTGGACGAGGTGCTGGATCCAAGGCCGGCGACGGACGCAGAACCGGTCTTTTTCGGCTCCGCGGTTTCGGTGCTCTTTGCCGATGCCTGCCGGGAGACCGTGACCGTTGAAGTCGCTTCGCCTGAGGCCGGCTTGCCGATTGATCCGGTGACAGTCGGCTCCGCATCGTCAATCCGCTGGCGCACGATCCAGGTTTCGCCGTTCTTGCTGTCCAGCGCGCGTTTCTCCGGATCCTTCGATATGGCCTGTACGACGGAATCCTGATCCACCCGATCTGCTGATTTGTCGGCCTGGTCGATCTCAGTCTCCGGATTTACCTGATCTGAAATTGCTGCGGTTTCGGTCCGGACGGCCGGTTGAACAAGGTTGTCGTCGGTTTGTCCGACAGTGATGCCGGTTTCCGCGCTGGCAACCTGAAATGTCCCGTCATTCGGTAGACCGCCTTCAGAACTGTTGTCGCCGGAATCTGCTTCAAGCCCGCGGGAAACGTTGTCGAACACATTGGCCATACGATCAGGCAAAATGCCCCTTGCGGGCTCAAGGAAGACAAAAGTGATCACTGCGCCTGTGAGCAGCAGAACAGTCAGCCCGGCGCCATATATCGCACCGTTCTTTCCCGACTGATCCAGTAATCGCGGATTCCAGGCCGCTGCTTCAACATCGCGATCGGGATAACCCGGGCGGGGTTCCGGACGGCTACCGGCCACACGTCGTGCCGGTCGTAGCCGCAGACGACGCCGCGATGGCCTTGTTGCATCCGGATCGGTTTCGTTTTCCTGGACGTTTGCGCTTTGCGCCCAATCTTGATCAGTGCTCTGATCGGGCCGGGGGCCAGGTGATACAATTGCATCTTTCGGCGCGAGTTTGCGCGCCATCGCTTGAGGCGTCGGCGTCTCACTTTGCATTGAGACACTGGCCCTGCGGGAATCATACTTTGTCGGATCCTGATCGTAATCGACGGGTTTGCCGAGATCAAAACTCGATACCGGGGGCAGTTCAACACGCTGATACCGGCTTTCCGGCGCCAGTTTGGCGCCATGATTGGCTCCGCCGGCCGGTGCAGACGAGGCACTCTGGGGCTTTGCCGGCTCGAATTCCGTACTCAGCTCATGCAGCAGTGTCTCGATTTCGTCCAGCCGGATCGCATTTTCAGCAATCTTGTCGGCGGATTCGGGTCGTCCAGATGCAGTGCTTTGACCATCACCATCACTCTGATCTTCAACGCGATCCCTAGTGGAGGGACGCCGTTCCCCATCATCTCTAATCGTGGTCATCTCGGATCTCCTCTACTACGCATAAAACCGGTATCCCGCATTTGACCTAGTTGGTTGTGGTCAGTTTTGTATTGGCGTTTCGCCAATCCGTGAATTGATCGAACAGTGCTTTTCTTTCAGCTTCGGAAAGGTTCTTTCCAAGGCTGTTTGTCGTCAGGAAAGCATTGAATTGCTTTTGAATTTCGTCATCGTGAGCGTTGCCCGCACGAGCGCCGCCGCCCGCCGGCTTCAGGTTTTTCTCAAGCCATTCTGTCGCCGGTTCAAAGCGTTGCCATCCGGGAATCTGCGCGGCAATATTCACCTCTTGCCACTTTTTGTGGCGAGCCGGATTGCGGAACTGGTCAAATCTGCTGAAGAAGTGTTCAACAAAATTGGCGATGCGCTGGCGGCGGGGGGTGCTCTTGTCCCAATTGTAAGTGACCAGCAACGCGCCAGCGGCGATTGTTTCAACCGATTTGCCTTTGGCGATCAGATTGGGATAATCCTCGTGGCTGATGGTTGTCGGCAAATAGAAATCCTGCAGCGATTCCGGCCACGGCACAGGTACGAAGTGAAACTTGCCGGTATCGATCTCAAGATCGCTCCAGGCCCGTGCCGGCTTCCCTGCCACGATGATCGTCGCATCCACTTTTCCCGCTTTCAGGGCTTCAAAACCGTCACGCTGGCTCATATTGACTTCCTTGAAGTCGATTTCGAGCCGCTTGAATACGAGTTTTGAAGTCAGCTGCGTACCGCTGCCGATATGGGATGTATTTACCGTCGCGCCGCGCAACTGGTCGAAGGACGTAATGTCCTTGCGGGTCAGTACATGCATTTCCTCATTGTGCAGCCGCGTAATATAGCGCAACTGGTCTTTGAGGTCGCCCAGGATCGGATCATTCCCGTAGGCTTCAAGCGCATCGGAACGAACAATCGCCATATCCATATTGCGCATGAAAATCAGGTCGCGAATATTGTGTGCACCGCCTTTGCCGACGATTGGCATGACGCGCATCGCATCTCCATTATCAATGACATAGGAAATGTCGCTGGCGAGAAACAGATCCGTACCATTCGGATTGCCGGAGAGAATCGTCACCGCGTTGGCATTGACTTTCGCGCTTTCATCTTTCCAGGCCTGATCTTCCGCGTGAACGGTGGAAAACAACGTCGCAAAAAACACAGCCAGTGAGAGAGGTATGGTACGCAACATTCATAAATCCCCTTCGGACGGGCACAATCGCCAATGGGGCAGCACAAACCAGTGATTAAAAGAATGACCGCCCCGCAATGAGTAGAAATTTAGTCGATGGCGAAATCATGTCGTCAATTGGGTTTGGTATAGGCAATTACAACCAAAAATAGAATGAATGGCGGATTGCTCGCTTAATTATACATCCTGCAGGTGGAAGCCTGGATTTTGATCTTCCAGTTTGCGGAAGGTGCACTCAGCCAATCATTCATTTCAGGGGGCAGAAAAAGACACAAAACTGTTGCAGATATTCACATGACGTTGCCGTGTCCAATCGACAGATCGTTGCCAGCAGGATTTGTCCCGCGCATCAGCCACAATGGCCGCCGGGCAAAATCGGTCTTCAGGCCGGGGGTTGTATTCGGCACCTCGATTGTGCGGTCAAACAGACTTGTTGCCGGCATGTAGCGCAGCGCAATTCCGGCGCGGCGGTGAGGCGAATTATTCGCATTCGATCCGTGCAGCAGGTAGACGTCGTGCATCGACATCTGCCCCGCCTTCAAGACCACATCGCGGGCGCTATCAGGATCGTAGGAACCCGGCGCCAGGCCGCGGTCAAGCGCCAGGTCGCCGGCCATTTTTTCATGTTCGTAATGGCGGCGGTCGGCATGGGAGCCCGGGATCACCCTGAGGCAGCCGTTTTCGACCGTACTGTCATCGAGGGCAACCCACACCGTGACCGTCGCCAGCGGGCGAATCGGCCAGTAATGGCCGTCCTGATGCCATGGCACTTCCAATCCGTCGCCGGCCGGCTTGCAGAACAGATGACCGCCCCACAGGATGATGTCAGGACCAATAAGCTGTTCAACCATATCGAGTATTGCCGGTTCCTGCGCCAGCGACAGGAAGGCCTTGTGACCCTTGACGCCTTCGGTGCCTTCGGCAACGTGGGCGCTGACAAGCTTTTCCGGCCGCACACCCGGATTGGCTGCGAGCATTGCGTCGACGGCATCGCGCAACTCTGCCAGCCGCTGCGGCGGCAACCGCCATCGTGGAATGAGAATGCCGTCGCGATGGTAGGTTTCGACATCTGATTTTGCCAGCACGTGTTCCTGCTGGACCGCGTTATCATTGTCATGGCCGGTGTATTGCATGTCACCCTCCGTCAAGCGATTTTGCGGCAATATCAGTTGCCGTGCAAGATGCCGGTCCGGCTGGCTGACCGGCCACGGCGCAGATTCGGCTGGATGATGATGTCATATTGCTGCCAGGCGGCGGGCGTCGGCGCGCAGGCAATTGCGGGCAAGGTCGATAAAGGCGCGCGTCTTCGCGGTCGTCTGCCGGCCTTCATGGTGAACAAGCTGGACCGGAATTTCCCGCTGTTCAAAGTCCCTCAGCACTTCAACCAGTCTGCCGTCGGCGAGGGCGTCGGCAACCTGATAGGACAGTGCCCGGGTCAGACCCCAGCCGGCGACCGCAGCCTCGATCGATCCCTCCACCGAATTGATTTTAAGCCGCGGTTCGATCGGAACCTCGATGACCTTTCCTTCGCAATGATATTGCCATTTGCGCGATCCGTGCAGGTGGATCGGACTGACAATCCGGTGACCGGCGAGATCGGCGGGCTCAGCCAGCCGGTCGCTGGCGGAAAGATATTCCGGCGACGCAATTGTGACATGGCGGACCGTACCGACGCGCACCGCCGACAGAGTGGAGTCCGGCAAGGCGCCGATCCGCAGCGCCACATCAACGCCTTCCTCAAGCAGATGAACGACACGGTCAAACAGTTCCAGCGCGACGGACACCTCGGGATATGCAGACAGGTAATCGCGCACGATCGGCGCAATATAGCGTTGACCGAACAGGACCGGCGCAGAAACGCGCAACTCGCCCCGTAGTTTCTGATGCGCGCCGGCTGCCTGCGCTTCGATGTCATCAAGCTCAGACATAATACGCCGGGCGTCATCAAGCAGCCGTTCTCCGGCTTGCGTCAGCGCGACATTGCGGGTGGTGCGGGTTAGCAACCGGGCGCCGATGCGAACCTCCAACGCGTTGACAAGCCGGGTGACGGCAGAAGCCGACATATTGAGCCTGCGGGCCGCGGCGTTGAAAGCGCCTGCGTCCGCCACCGCGACAAATACCGTTAATTGCCGAAAACGATCCATTATTGCGAAATTAGCAATAGATTATTCTGAAAACAACCTATTCCGCATTTTATTGAAACAACCAATTATCGGTCATCGCAACCACAAACGGAATCAGTCCGATGTCCAGAGCATTCGCCGAAATCGCCTTCACGCCCGCAGTCAAAGCGGTGCAGCAGTCCATGGGTTCCGCCGAATCCTATGCCGGATTTCTCGATCCTGACGCCGAACCTGCGGACCGCCTTGGCGAGGCCGAAGCCGGTTTCATTGCCAACCGCGACGGTTTTTACCAGGCCACTGTTTCAGAAACCGGCTGGCCCTATGTGCAGTTCCGCGGTGGTCCGGCCGGGTTCGTCAAGGTTCTCGACGGCAAGACCATCGCCTACGCCGATTTCCGCGGTAACCGTCAATATGTCAGTACCGGAAACCTGGACGGCAACGACCGGATATCGCTGATCCTGATGGATTATCCCAACAGGCGGCGGCTGAAGATCTGGGGCCGGGCCAGGCTGGTCGATGCGAATGACGATCCACACCTGATCGAACGGCTGCAGGACAAGAGCTATCGCGGACTGCCGGAGCGGGCCGTGGTGATTGATGTGGAGGCGTTTGACTGGAATTGCCCCCAGCACATCCCGCAGCGCCTGACGGTGCAGGAACTGGAGCCTGTGATTTCTCCGTTGCGCGACGAAATCGACCGTCTGAAGGCAGAGAATGCGTCGCTCAAAGACTGGCTTGGACAGAAAAGCTGATCCCGGCCTCCCACCGGAAACCTGACAAGGAAAAGACCATGTTACGCAATATGACAAAACTGATCGGCGCCAGCGCGCTGGCACTTGCTCTTGCCGCCCCGATTGCACTGCCGACACCGGCAGCAGCAGTCGGTGCTGCGCAAACTGCACAATCGGTACGGGTCCATTACCGCAAGGCCGTCATCGAAGGCGTGCGGATCGCCTACCGCGAGGCCGGTGATCCGTCCCGCCCGACAATCCTGCTGCTGCACGGCTTTCCGACTTCGTCGCATATGTTCCGCAACCTGATCCCCGATCTTGCGGCGCGTTATCACGTGCTGGCGCCCGATTATCCGGGTTTTGGCGCTTCCGACATGCCGGCAGCCGATGGTTTCGATTATTCGTTTGCCCATATCGCGCGGATAATGACCGACCTGCTCGACCAGAAGGGCGTCGACCGGTATTCCGTCTACCTGATGGATTATGGCGCGCCGGTCGGCTACCGGATGTTCGCTGAGGACCCTGAACGGGTGAGCGGGTTCATCATCCAGAACGGCAACGCCTATGCGGAAGGGCTGCGCGAGTTCTGGGACCCGATCAAGGCCTACTGGGCCAATCCGAGCGCTGAAAACGGCGACAAGCTGCGCGGCTTTCTGACGCTCGACGCCACCAAGTGGCAGTTTACCAACGGCACGCAGAATCCGGACCGGATCAGCCCGGATAATTTCTGGCATGTCCAGTACCTGCTCGACCGGCCCGGCAACCAGGAAATTCAGCTTGAAATGTTCCTCGATTATGGCACCAATCTGGCCGAATATCCCAGATGGCAGGCGTTGTTTCGTAAACATCAGCCGCCGGCGCTGCTGATGTGGGGCAAAAACGATCCGATCTTCCCCGAAGAAGGCGCGCATCCCTACAAGCGTGATCTGAAAAACCTGGAATTTCACCTGCTTGATACCGGCCACTTCGCACTGGAAGAATATGGCCCCGAGATATCAGCCCGGATGATCCAATTTCTCGACCGGGTCGACCGCTGATACCAGACCGTTCCGATGGATATTGCCGCGCCATTTTCCGTAAATGGCGCGGTTTGGTTATTGTTCTCTCAACAATCGGTCAGCTTCGCACAATGGTCCCATTTCAGTTATAAGTTGTAGACTGAATTTTCGACTAATGTGACAATGGCCCGTGATTGCCCTTGGGTTTTCACGACGACCGACCATATGGGGTGCAGCGACAAGGGCCAGAGCGTTGAAACGCAAGCTCACGACAATTTTCTGTGCGGACGTCCAGCACTACAGCGAACTCATGGCGGCGGATGAGGACGCCACGCTCGCCTGCCTGAAACGATATCGCGCCATCATGGCCAAGCTGTTCGAGCGGCACGAAGGCCGGCAGGTCAACACCTGGGGTGATGCCGTGATCGCGGAATTTGCAAGTGTCGTGGAGGCAGTCCGGTGCGCGGTTGAAATCCAGGACGCCGTTACGGCTGAAAACCGTGATCTGCCGAAGGTCCGTCAGATGTGGTTTCGCATCGGCATCAATCTCGGTGACGTCATGAATGACAATGGCGATCTCTATGGCGACGGCGTTAACGTGGCGGCACGGCTTGAGGCTCTGGCGGAACCCGGCGGCGTGATGGTGTCGGAAACCGTTTATTCGCTTGCCAGGAAGCAGTTGGCGCTGGCGTTCGATCTGGCCGGCGAGCAGGACATCAAGGGCATCGACGAACCGGTGACAGCCTATTCGGTGCGCATGCCGGATCGCAACCGGCCGGTTGATCCGCCGTTACCGGGAGCGGACGATCAGGTTGGCAGCGGCGTGACAGGTCTGTCGCCGCTTGCGAATTTCGCCGCCCGTGCGGAAGGCGTTCTGGCCTGGTTGCGGATGCAGCCGAAATTCGTGCGTTATTGCGCAGTCGCGATCGGGTTTTTTGCCGGCCTGAATATTTTGTTCGGCGGCATTGCCAACCCGTGGTTCCTATTCCCGTCCGCACCGCTCGCGCTCTACATCTACCTTCACTATCGGCGCCAGCAGAACAGGTCGGATACGACCGAGTAATCGCAAATTGCGGAACCGAACCAATTTCCGGGAATGCGTGACAGAATCTGATGCAGAAGCAGACCTTCTCGCTCATTCGCCGGCGGCTGCCGGCCGCGGCCGCGCCCTGATATTGAGATAATTGCCAAAGAAGATCAGTGCCCCGCCGGCAAAGACATAGGGGTCGAGCGCTTCGCCGTAGACCAGCATGGCCATGATGGCGATCACCGGCAGGCGGATAAAATCCATCGGTGCGACGATCGTCGCATCGGCTTGCCGGAACGCCTGCGCCAGGCAGAAATGCGCCGAAAGCCCGCCGAGCGCCAGCGCCACAGTCCAGAACCCGATCCAGGCATTTGGCGGCACAAGCGGCAATCCGCCCGACATCAACAGCCCCATCGGCGCCTGCATCACGGTCATGTAAAAGATCACGCACAGCGAACTGTCGGTGGCGGAAAGCCGTTTTGTTGCGATCATGTTGCCGGCAAAGCCGACCGCCGATAACAGGGCAAGCACCTGTCCTTCGCCGAACG
The DNA here is from genome assembly GCA_947259045.1 of uncultured Afifella sp. GTDB lineage: Bacteria > Pseudomonadota > Alphaproteobacteria > Rhizobiales > Afifellaceae > CAMYKZ01. The sequence continues at coordinate 97,341 of CAMYKZ010000012.1, read as the reverse complement.
TCACGCCGGCTCCGGCGCCGAACGGCCGAACGACAAGCAACACTCCGATAAAGCCCAGCACGATCGTCACGGCTTTCCAGACCGTGAAGCGCTCGCCCAGCAACAGCGGCGCCAGCAGCGCGACCCAGATCGGCGAGGTGAATTCCAGCGCGAACAATTGCGCCAGCGGGATCAGCGTCACGGCATAATACCAGCAATATTGCCCGAAAAAATGAAAGACGTTGCGGACAAGATGCTGCGGCAGGCGTTTCGTGCGGATCTGGGCAGTGCCCTGCGCGGAAAAGGCCAGCAGCACGCAGACGATGGCGGCACCAATGACGCTGCGCCAGACAAGCAGGTCCGCCGTCGGCATCACCTGACCGGCCTCACGCCCGGATATCGCCATGACGGAAAACGAGGTCAGCGCACCGGCCATCCAGAGCGCTGCGCGGGCAGGGGAGGGCTGCATGGTTATTTCGCTCCTGCCCGCTGATCGAACAAAGCGCCGGCTTGCTGCCGCCCGCTCACTCCAGTTCCTTGGTCTTCAGGAACTGCACGTCTTCGTGTTTCTGGCTCTTGTAGTTCATTTCCCACAGGCTCTCCGCCAGGAACACCGGATCGCCGTCGCGGTCGTCCATCACAGCGGATTTGTGCGCCTTGACGAAATCGGCCAGCGCCTTTTCATCGTCGGCGCGCAGCCAGCGCGCCGCCTGGTAGGGCGCCGCTTCGAATTCCAGCTCCACCTTGTATTCGGTGCGCACCCGGTCCTTGACCACATCGAGCTGCAACTGGCCGATCACGCCGATGATCCATTGCGAACCGACATCCGGCTTGAACACCTGGATCAGCCCTTCTTCGGAGAGATCCTGCAGCGCCTGGCGCATCTGCTTGATCCGTGTCGTGTCCACAAGGCGTACCCGGCGCAGGATTTCCGGGGCAAAGGCGGGCAGGCCGGTAAACCGGAATATTTCGCCTTCGGTAAAGGTATCGCCGACGCGGATCGAGCCGTGGTTGGGCAGGCCGATGACGTCGCCGGCGCCGGCTTCCTCGGCGATCTCGCGATCCTGGGCCATGAAGATGATCGGGCTGTGCACCATGATATCCTTGCCGGTGCGGACCTGGCGCAGCTTCATGCCGCGTTTGAAATCGCCGGAACACAGCCGGAGGAAGGCAATACGGTCACGGTGGTTCTTGTCCATATTGGCCTGCACTTTGAAGACGAAACCGGTGACCGGTTTTTCATCCGGCTCGACCAGGCGCTGGTCGGTGACGCTGGGCCGCGGGCCCGGTGCCCGGCGGGCAATCAGGTCAAGCAGACTGCCGACGCCGAAGTCGCGCAGCGCGCTGCCGAAGATCACCGGCGTCAGAAGGCCCTCGCGGTAGGCCTCCTCGTCGAATTCGGAATAACCCGCCGCCAGCAGTTCGACCTCCTCGCGGGCGCTTTCAAGCACCTGTGCCGGCACAAGCCGGTCCAGTTTTTCATCGTCGATGCCGGTGCATTCGACAATCTTGCCAAAAGCGCTGCTGGCTTCACCCTTGGCCTGGTCGGCCATGGTCAGGAACCGGTTTGCCTCCAGGTCGTAACAGCCGGCAAACAGTCCACCCATGCCGACCGGCCAGACCCGCGGCGCGATGTCGAGCTGCAATTCGTCCTGGATCTGATCGAGCAGTTCGAACGGCTCGCGGCCTTCCCGGTCGACCTTGTTGATAAAGGTGATGATGGGAATATCGCGTAAGCGGCAGACTTCGAAAAGCTTGCGGGTCTGGTTTTCAATGCCCTTGGCGGCGTCGATCACCATGATCGCACTGTCAACCGCAGTTAATGTCCGATAGGTGTCCTCGGAGAAATCTTCATGGCCCGGCGTGTCGAGCAGATTGAACTGAAGCCCGTCATATTCGAACGTCATCACAGAACTGGTGACGGAAATGCCGCGCTCCTGTTCGATCTTCATCCAGTCGGAGCGCGCCCTCCGGGCTTCGCCGCGCGCCTTCACATTGCCGGCCAGATGGATCGCGCCACCGGCCACTAATAGCCGCTCCGTCAGCGTGGTCTTGCCGGCATCGGGGTGGGAAATAATCGCAAAGGTGCGGCGGCGGTCATACGGTACCGGCATGGAAGAACCTGTGTATCGGGACATGGGCCAGGCCCCTTCGGAACCCGGCTGACGAAGCTGAATAGACCGGGCGAAGGGCAAAGTCTACAGGCTGAGCCGACGCTTCCGATGCTGGTATGACATTCAACCGGCGCCACTGTTTATCCACTCGGTCGACAATCGGCCGGACATGGCTTTTACGCCGGGCTTTTACGCCGGGCTTTGACGCCGGCGCTGTCTGACCTACATGTGCACTATGCCGGATTCACAAAGCGCCTACCGCATCAAGGTCGAGCCGATTGCCGGTCGCGTCACTGCGCGGCGAGGAGATGTCATCCTGGCTGACAGTCGTTCCGCCAAGATGATGCACGAAACGCGGTTGCCGCCGACAATCTATTTCCCCAGGGAAGATGTCGCCGCGCTGAACGGTGACCGTTCCGATCAGCGCTCATTCTGTCCGTTCAAGGGCACGGCGACCTATTGGAATGTCGACGCCGGCGGCAAGACAGTCCCCAATGCCGCCTGGAGTTACGAGAACGCGCTGCCGGAATCGCGTGCTGTTGAAGGCCATCTGGCTTTCATGCCCGGCGTCGTCACCGATTATGCGGCTGAAGACGGCCTGCCCGGGCGCACCGCAGATGGCAATGTCAGCGGCGCACTGATCAACTGGCTGATGCGCGAAGCCTGGTTATGCCCCGATATCGCAACCCTTACGCGCCAACTCGGCAACCGCTTCGTGCACGACAGTATCGCCGTTTCACGGCTGAACGTGACGATCTGGTCGCTGCACCCGCAGATCGCAGGTTCATCGCATGTCTGGCAGCGAGGTTCCGATGACGTAAAGGTCAACAGCGCATCGCATGAAAATCTTCGCGACGACGCCTATATCAACAGCCCGATCCGCTATGTCAGCGAGGGTATGGGTGGTGTCCGCCAGCCTTTGACCGGCTCCTATGCCGATCATGATGTGGAGTTCAACTTTCCCATTATGGCGGATCTGAAAGCGGAGGGCGCGACTGACTATGTCGCCATGCCGCTGCCGTTTTCAAACGGCCAGATCAACGTCATGACTCTGGCATCGGATCATCCGGGCGGCTTCACCACGGCCAATCTCGGGCTTGTGTTTGAGTGTTCTGCGGTGATCAGCCGGTTCTACGAGGTGCTGACCCAGCGCACCAATGCCGGCGTCCTGCTTGAAACCTATCTTGGCAGGCGGACCGGCGCGCGGGTTCTGGGCGGCGAGATCCGCCGCGGTGATGGCGATGATATCGAAGCGGCGATCCTGTTTTGCGATCTGCGCCATTCTTCCAGGCTGGCGGAAGAGATGCCGAGGGAAGATTACCTTGCGCTGCTGAACGGTTTCTTCGAGACAACCGACGGTCTTGTGCGTGAATATGGCGGCGAGGTGCTCAAGTTTATCGGCGATGCGGTTCTGGCGATATTTCCCCAGGACGGCGATGCCCAGCAGGCCTGCGCCAACGCCATGTCTGCAGCCAGCCGGATCGGCGCGGCGGTGTCCGGCATCAGCGTTACCGGCAGCAACGAAAAACTCGCCTGCGCCATCGGCGCAAGTTACGGCTGGGTGACCTACGGCAATGTCGGCTCCGCCGACCGGCTTGATTTTACGGTCATCGGGGCGGCCGCCAATGTGGCGGCGCGGCTGGCGGATCTAGGCAAAGTGATAAGCCGGCAGATATTGGTGACCGATGCCATCGCCGAAGCCGCGCCCGGCGAATTGATATCGCTCGGTCGCCAGAATTTGCACAATGTTTCCGAACCGGTGGAAGTTTTCGCACCCGTGCGCGATGGCCGTCGGCGCATGACGGCATAACGTCATTTATTTGTTCCGGACAGACCAAACCGGGGATACCTTTCCGTTCGGCTGAAAGCCCCATTGTGCAACGCATCGTAAGCGGCTAGCAAAGGCTGGACAGGCGCGGCGTGCGCGTTGGATATGCCGCCGGCACACGAGTCTCGGGGGACAGTATGGCCAAATGGGTCTATACGTTTGGTGACGGCCAGGCCGAAGGGTCGGCTGCGATGCGTGATCTGCTGGGTGGCAAAGGCGCCAATCTGGCGGAAATGGCGGCGCTGGGCCTCCCGGTTCCGCCCGGCTTCACCATTACCGCAGAGGTTTGCACGGCCTATTACGACAATGAGCAGACCTTTCCGGCCGGATTGCGCGAAGAGGTCGATGCGGCTCTGGCCCAAATTGCCGGTCTGACCGTCAGGGGCTTCGGTGATCCTGCCAATCCGCTCCTTGTTTCGGTGCGCTCCGGCAGCCGGGCATCCATGCCGGGCATGATGGATACGGTGTTGAACCTTGGCCTCAATGACGAGACCGTCGAAGCCATCGCCGGGACTGCCGACCCTCGCTTTGCCTTTGATTCCTACCGCCGATTCATACAGATGTACGCCGATGTGGTGCTTGGCATCGATCATCACGAATTCGAATCGATTCTGGAAATCGAGCGTGAGAAAAAGGGTGTTCAGGAAGATACCGGACTGGATGCCGATGACTGGCGCAACATTGTCGAACGCTACAAGGCGCTGGTTGAGGAAATGCTGGAACATCCGTTCCCGCAGGATCCGATGGACCAATTGTGGGGCGCCATCGGAGCGGTTTTCAATTCGTGGATGAATGCCCGCGCCATCGCCTATCGCCAGCTTCACGATATCCCCGACGAATGGGGCACGGCGGTCAATATCCAGGCCATGGTATTCGGCAATATGGGCGATACGTCGGCTACCGGCGTTGCCTTTACGCGCAACCCGTCGACCGGCGAGCCGGAGCTCTACGGCGAGTTCCTTGTCAACGCCCAGGGCGAGGATGTGGTTGCCGGCATCCGCACGCCGCAGGACCTGACGGAAGACGCCCGCAAGGCGGCGGGCGCCGATGCGCCTTCGCTGGAAGCCCTGATGCCGGATGCGTTTCACGAGTTCATCGGCATCGCCAACCGGCTCGAGGCCCATTACCGCGACATGCAGGACATGGAGTTCACCATCGAGCGCGGCAAATTGTGGATGCTGCAGACGCGGTCTGGAAAGCGCACAGCAAAAGCGGCGCTGAAGATCGCTGTCGATCTGGCCAATGAGGGTGTGATCAGCCAGGACGACGCCGTGCGCCAGGTGGACCCGGCATCGCTTGATCAACTGCTGCATCCCACCCTTGATCCCGACGCCGACCGGTCCGTGATCGCCAGAGGCCTTCCGGCATCGCCAGGTGCTGCGACCGGTGAAATCGTGTTTTCCTCCGAAGACGCCGAACAGGCGGCCCGCGAAGACCGCGATGTCGTCCTTGTGCGGGCGGAAACCAGCCCGGAAGATATTCACGGGATGATCGCCGCCAAGGGTATTCTGACGGCCCGGGGCGGCATGACCAGCCATGCCGCGGTTGTCGCCCGTGGCATGGGCAAGCCCTGCGTCTCCGGTGCCGGCATGGTCAAGATCGATGCCAAAGCAGGCACGATGTCAGCGCTTGGCCGGAGCTGGAGCCGTGGCGATGTGATTACGATCGACGGGTCAAGCGGCGAGGTGATGGATGGGCCTGTGCCCATGCTGCAGCCGGAACTGACCGGCGAATTCAGCACCTTGATGGGCTGGGCTGACAGTGTTCGCAGGCTGAAGATCCGCGCCAATGCCGAAACGGCGCTCGACAGCAGCGCCGCCCGCGATTTCGGCGCCGAGGGCATCGGCCTGTCGCGCACCGAGCACATGTTCTTTGAGGGCGAGCGGATCATGGCGGTCCGCGAGATGATCCTGGCGGAGGATTCCGATGGACGTCGTGCGGCGCTGGAAAAGATCCTGCCCATGCAGCGCGATGATTTCATCGAATTATTCACGATCATGCAGGGCTTTCCCGTCACCGTGCGCCTGCTCGACCCGCCGCTGCATGAGTTCCTGCCGAAGACCGATGAGGAGATCAAAGTCGTCGCCGGTTCGATGCAGGTCGACGAAGCCCGGCTGCGCGAACGCGTCATCGCCCTGACCGAGGTCAATCCGATGCTTGGCCACCGGGGTTGCCGGCTGTTGATCACCTTCCCTGAAATCATCGAAATCCAGACCCGCGCAATCCTTGAGGCCGCAGCCCATGTGGAGCGGATAACCGGCGTTACGGTGAGCCCCGAAATTATGGTGCCGCTTGTCAGCATGGCCAGTGAACTGGAGGCGGTGAAGGCGGTGATCGACGATACCGCGCAGACGATCGAAAGCCCGGTTGCCTATTCCGTCGGCACGATGATCGAATTGCCGCGCGCCGCGCTGCGTGCCCAGGATATCGCCGAAATCGCCGAATTCTTTTCATTCGGAACCAATGATCTGACTCAAACCGCCTACGGCATCTCACGCGACGATTCCGCAAGTTTCCTGGGAGCCTATCAGGACGCCGGTCTGATGGAGAAGGATCCGTTCGCGACACTTGATACGGAAGGCGTCGGCATTCTGATGCGCGTGGCCGTCAATGAAGGCCGCAAGGTGCGCGACGATCTCAAGCTCGGTCTATGCGGCGAACATGGCGGAGATCCGGCGTCGATCCAGTTCTGCGAAGCGATCGGGCTGGATTATGTCTCCTGCTCGCCATACCGCGTGCCGATCGCCAGGCTCGCTGCCGCTCAGGCCGCCCTGGCAATGCGCGACGGGGCCTGAACAGGTCCAGCCTGGACAATCAGAACACAACCGGACGGCAGCCATTGCCATCCTCTGGTCATGTCCTCGTCAACTTTAACGCATGATTCACCGCGACTAAGAATTCCAGCCGGGAACCGTCTGGCGTTAACCGGTTATCAACCGCAATTTGATTAAAATTCGAACTGTTGCATCCAGACAGCACTTTCGACCCGTATCGATCAACATGGTGACGGGGGGATGTTGAGATAAAGGTACGTTGAGTATGGGTCGTGTTTCCCCTTTCTATCGGTTGGCATGGAAATTTCCGTTAGCGGCAGTCGCGATGACTGCTGCACTTGCAGTGTCGACCAGCAGGATCGATTTTCAGGATGTCGCAGACGAGCCGCATGCGGTGCAGAACGGCGCCCGCTGGACGGCTTTCATTCCCGGCAAGCCGAGCAGGTCCGCGCATACCGCGACATTCCGGTTTACCGACGCCGGGCCGGTGGTTGGCGGGCTCTTGCCCGGCGCAGTTGACGCTCAGATCGTCACCGGCACTGTGGCCAATGAACCATTCGACGCCACGGTTCAACGCGTCAACCGGGCGGCAAAGGGCGATTTTCTGAGCAGCCGGCCGCCGCGGGCGGAGATTGAACGGAAGGTGCCGACATCCGGCACAATCTGGGACCTGAAGGATATTTTTTCATCCTATGAAGGCAGCGAACTGCCCAAGGTTGCCCTGGCGCCTGCCGGTTCGTCCCGCTTTGAAGACGTCATGCTGGCGCACAATTCCTTTATCAGGCGCGACGGTCTGACCGAAACCGCCAACATCATGATGGCGAAAGTGAAACCGCGCCTCGTGCCGGGCATACCGGTGGAACAGAGTTTTGCTGAAGTGACCGTTGTCGCCTATGCGCCGGCCACGGCAAATCTGGACACGCCGTTCAATGCGCTGATCGGCGACGAAACCAATCAGGTTCTGGCGCCGGCCCTGATGCCGCGGCGCCGCCCGGGAGATATCAACCTGGCGAATTTCCTGACCGGCCACGGCCCACAGCGCCGCCGCCCTGGCGATCACAAATGGGCGGCTAACGCGCTTCCTGCCAATGCGACCAAGGAATCGCAACAGGCCTGTCTGGCCCGCGGGATATATTTTGAGGCCCGCGGCGAGCCGGCTCGCGGCCAGGCGGCGGTTGGTCAGGTGATTCTCAACCGGGTCAAGAACCCGGCCTATCCGTCAACCATTTGCGGTGTGGTTTACCAGAACAAGAAGTGGCGCAACCGTTGCCAGTTTTCATTCGCCTGTGACGGCATACGCGACAAGATCCGCTCATCGGCCCTTTACAAGAAAGCCAAATATGTCGCCCGTGAAGTGACGGCTGGTAACATATGGCTGCCGGACGTTGGCGATTCCACCCATTATCATGCTGATTATGTGAAGCCGCGCTGGGCCCGCAAACTGAAGAAGACGGACCGACAATCAGCTGTTTGGATCGACGGATCGCAGCCCGATGAAAAGGCTGACGCACATTGCCAGCAGCACGATCGTGAACGGGAAGCCGGTTGAGACAGCCATGGCCTGCAGTGCCGTCAGGCCGCTTGTTCCGCCGACCAGCAACAACACCGCGGCGACCAGTCCCTCGAATGTGCACCAGAATACCCGTTGGGCAACCGGCGCATCCGTTTTGCCGCCGGCAGTGATCGTGTCGATCACCAGAGATCCGGAATCCGACGATGTGACGAAGAACACAAGAACCAGAACGATCCCGAGGAACGATGTAATCCCGGACAGTGGCAGTGGTTTCAGCATTTCAAACAGGCCAAGTTCGGTTGCGGCAGTGGCAACCGGGGCTGACGCATCTGCAACGACCTGGGCAATGGCAGTGCCGCCGAAGGCGCCCATCCACAGAACACAGACGAATGTCGGAATGAAGATCACGCAAACGATGAATTCGCGCACGGTTCGGCCACGCGAAACACGGGCGATAAACATGCCGACAAACGGTGACCAGGAAATCCACCACGCCCAGTAGAATGCGGTCCAGCCCTGCGAGAAGTTGGCGTCTTCGCGCCCGAACGGATTTGAGAGCGGGATAAGTTCCTTGGCGTAGGCCACGCCGCCGGCAATGATCGTTTCGAAGATCGTCAGTGTCGGACCGACAACGATCACAAACAGCAGCAGAAGCGCTGCCAATGCGATATTGATTTCAGACAGGACTTTCACTCCGCCATCAAGACCGCGCAGCACGGAGCCCAGCGCGATTGCCGTAATGACGGCAATCAGCAGAACCTTGGCGCCGCCTCCTGTCGACCATCCAAACAGGTAATTCAGACCGGCCAGGGCCTGCTCGGTTCCGAAACCAAGTGATGTGGCCAGGCCGAACAACGTCGCAAAAACCGCCAGTGTATCGATGATGTGGCCGGTCCAGCCCCACACCCGGTCGCCGAACAGCGGATGAAATGCCGACCGCAAAGTCAGTGGAAGGCCCTTGTTGAATGTGAAAAACGCCAGCGCCAGTGCGACAACCGCGTATATCGCCCAGGGGTGCAGAGCCCAGTGGAAGATCGTCGCCGCCATTGCAAGGTTGCGCGCGGCGATCGGATCCCCGGCAGCGCCGCCAAGCGGCGCCCAATCCGTGCGAACGCCGCCTTCGGCGGCCGTGCCGCCCATCGACGTACCGAAATGCGCCATCGGCTCCGCGACACCGAAGAACATCAGGCCGATACCCATGCCGGCGGCAAACAGCATCGCGAACCAGCCCATGTAGCTGTAATCCGGCTTGGCATCAGCGCCACCAAGCCGGACCTTGCCAAGCGGCGTCACGACAAGAAGTATGCAAAAAACAACAAAAATATTCCCTGACAACAGGAAAAACCAGCCAAGGCTGGAGGTGAGCCACGTCCTCATGCTGACAAAGATGTCTTTCGCAGCCTCCTGAAACATCAATGTAACGATGACAAACGCTACGATCGAAAGACCCGAAATCAGAAACACCGGATTGTGAATATCCAGGCCAAAAGGATTGATATTGTCCTGACCGATCTCGTAGTCGGTCTCGATATTGTCAGTTGTCGCCGGAACTGTGGATTCCGTCATCAGTCGCCCCTCCTCAAAAATCATAGCCGGTCTGGCCGGCCGTAGTCGCGTATCCCGGCCATGAACCGAACAATGGCAGGCGCCGCGATACGATCGAACAATAGCACTTTAACGGATCATTAACATATTGTAACCGACGCAGCACGATCTTAAACCGACCTGGCCGGACTGAAGCGGACCGGCTGGCCCTAGTCAATTTGTCATATTGAACCTAGCGGCAATCGGCATTATCGAATATGAGGTTCAATTCGCCGGGATAAATCAAATTCCACGGCCCGGCGTGGCATCCATTAACGACACCAACTCCGAAGGAAGAGGCGCCTTGCGCTTCGATCTGGCCCGCATATTTCCGTTTCTGAACTGGCGTTCGCTTGTCACGGCGGACAGCCTGAAGGCGGACGTCTATGCCGGTTTTACCAATGCGGCTATTGTGCTGCCGCAGGGTGTCGCTTTTGCCACCATCGCCGGTCTGCCGCCGGAATACGGACTCTATACCGCAATGATCACACCGATCGTTGCGGCCCTGTTCGGATCGTCCCTGGTGATGGTATCGGGGCCGACAACGGCGATATCGGCGATTGTTCTAGCAACCCTTGAGGGGTTTGCCGAGCCGGGAACGGCGGAATTCATCCAGCTGGTGCTGCTGCTGACCATCATGGTCGGCGTGTTCCAGTTTGCTGCCGGCCTGGCCCGTCTCGGCGGGCTTGTCTCCTTCGTATCGCACTCGGTGATGACCGGTTTCACGGCAGCGGCCGCACTTCTGATCGGCGTCAGCCAATTGTCCGGTGTGATGGGAATTGTCGTGGAACGCGGCGGCAATGTCTTTGAGCGCGCATTCCATATCTACCAGGCGATCGGCGATATCAACTGGACCGCTTTGGCGATTGCCATGGTGACGCTGCTTGTGACGATCCTGCTGCGGCTGTTTGCAAAACAACTGCCTGGTTTCCTGATTGCGCTTGCCGCCGGCGGCCTGTTCGGCTGGTTGATCGATGCGGAGGCAAAGGGCGTCTCGATGATCGGTGCCCTGCCGGCGACGTTCCCGACCTTTGCACCGCCGACATTTACCTTTTCGCTGCTCGGCCAACTGACCCAGGGCGCTGCCGCCATCGCGCTTGTCGGTCTGCTGGAAGCGGTTTCCATCGGCCGCGCCTTCGCGATCCGCCGGCATGAACGATTCGATTCCAGCCAGGAGATGATCGGCCAGGGCATGTCGAATATGGTTGGCGGTTTTTTTCAGGCCTATGCCGGTTCCGGCTCGTTTACCCGCAGCGGCGTCAACGCCGAAGCAGGCGCCCGCACGCCGATTTCTGCAATCTGCTCAAGTTTGTTTCTGGCGCTGATCCTGCTGCTTGTCGCGCCGCTTGTCGCCTATATCCCGACACCTGCCATGGCCGGTCTGATCCTCTATGTTGCCTACAAGCTGATCGATTTCCGCGAATTCTACCATGTTTTCGAGACCAGCCGGTCTGAGACGTTTGTGCTTGTCGTGACGTTTATCTCCGGCGTGGCGATTGAGCTGGATTTCGCCATCTATGTCGGCGTCATCGCATCCTTGTCTGTGTTCCTCAACAAATCCGCCCATCCATCGTTGCGGGTTTCCACGCCGACAGTGTCGCGTTCCGGCCGGCGCAAGTTCCGCAATGCCGACATGCACAATCTGCCTGAATGTCCGCAGATCCTCAGCGTGCGGCTTGACGGACCGCTCTACTTCGGATCTGCGGAGCATGTGGAACGCGAGTTTCGCCGTCTCGAGCGCACTCGGTATAACCAGAAACATGTTGTGCTTTACCTCAAGGGTGTTGGCGAAGTCGATCTCGCCGGCGCCGATCTGCTGATTGAGGAAATCCGCCAGATCAAGAAGCGCGGCGGCAGTTTCGAAATTGTTGCGCTTTACCCGCCGTTGCTGCGGCGCCTGCGCCGTTTCCATGTCATCGAAGAGATCGGCGAGGACAATCTGCACATTTCCAAGGGCGACGCCATCGCCGCAGCCGTCACGCGCATCGATCCGGAAATCTGCCGCGCCTGCAGGCTCCGGGTGTTCCTGGAGTGCAGCAAACTGGCCGGGGCAGAAGAGGCCGCGGCCGAAAAGGCAGCAGAAGCGGCCGAACGCGCGGAACGCGTGGCGGAGGAAACCGACGGCGCGTGAGGCGATCGCCCGGGGCCGCGACCCTGATGGCTGCCGGGCAGCAGGTGCCGGCAAATCCTGATCTGCAAAGATCTGCGCATGTTGGTGCTTGCACGGATCGGCAATTTGCCGGAAACTTACAGGATCATCCTGCAGCTTCGTGACATTGAAGAACTTACGTCGGAAGTTGCCGAGGCGCTTCAATTTTTGGAAGCCAATGTGAAAGTTCGCCTTCATCGCGCACGGCGCTGAAAGGAATGCTTGAGCCAATATTGGCCACTCGCGGCTTGATCCCGGCAAATCGGGTCAGCGCTGTTTCGCCGGACTGTAACCGATTCGCGCCTGCCGGTATCTGATGATGGCAGGCTTGGTCAACGAGGTGAGCGACAATGACGGATAATCAGATGACGGACAATCAGGCGACGGAACTGGACTGGCACAAGGTTGCCGAACTGGACGAAATTCCGTCCGGCCGGGTCAAGACCGCGAGCGCCGGCACCAAGACCCTCGCTCTGGTCCATTTCGATGGTCAGTATTCCGCCATGGACAATCGCTGTCCGCACCAGGGCGGCCCGCTCGGCGAAGGCTCAATCGAAACCGGCCTTGACGACAAATGCTGGCTGCGCTGCCCCTGGCATGGCTGGGATTTCGATCCGCTGACCGGCAAGCCGCCGGGCGGCCATGAGGACAGCGGGCAGGACATGTTTCCAGTCGAGCTGCGTGATGACGGCGTCTATGTCGGCCTGGAAGCGGAACCGGCGCACACGCGTACCGTCACCGACGTGATGGCGGAAACCATGGTCAATTGGGGTGTAACGAGCGTATTCGGGATGGTCGGCCATTCCAATCTCGGCCTCGCCGACGCGCTGCGCCGTCAGGAAGTCGCCGGAAAATTGCATTATTACGGCATCCGGCACGAGGGTGCAGCGGCGTTTGCCTGTTCAGGTTACGCCAAACTGTCCGGCAGGCCCGCAGCCTGCCTGACGATTGCCGGCCCCGGCGCCACAAACCTGATGACCGGATTGTGGGACGCCAAGGTCGACAGGGCGCCGGTGCTGGCGCTGACCGGACAGGTGGATGTGCAGGTGCTTGGACCGGGCGCATTCCAGGAGGTTGACCTGGCCTCGGCATTTTCTGCCGTATCGCGCTTTTCGCAGACGGTGCTGCATACGTCGAAACATGCCGAACTGATGTCGCTGGCCTGCAAGTCGGCGCTGGTGGAGCGCGATGTCTCGCATCTGATTTTCCCCGATGATGTGCAGACCGTCGCAGCCGGCGACGGCGCGAAGGCCGCTGGCCCGGACGGCCGCATGGGTGATACCGCCATCACGCCTTCGGCTGAAAATGTTGCCGCCATGGCTGAATTGGTTGCCGCTGCGAAGCGTCCGATCATTATCGCCGGATACGGCGCAGGCGGCCGCATGGAGGGCATTACCGCACTGGCGGAAAGGCTGAAATGCCCGGTCCTGACCACCTTCAAGGCCAAGGGTATTATCCCCGATACCCATCCCCATGCCGCCGGCGTGCTCGGCCGTTCAGGCACGCCGATCGCAAGCTGGTTCATGAACGAGTGCGATCTGATCATTGCGCTCGGCACATCGTTTTCAAACCATACCGGCATTGAACGGTCAAAACCGATTATCCAGGTGGATTTCGATCCGATGCATCTGGGCAAGTTCCACGCGGTGACATTGCCGGTCTGGGGCGAAATCGGCCAGGCCATGCAGGCTTTGCTGGCGCTATTGCCGGCGCAGATTGCCGCAAGCGACCAGACGGCGGAACTGGCGGAGCGCTGGGCCGCCTGGCGGGCGGAAAAACAAAGCCGGGCCGGCGACGATCACGGCCATGGCAATTCAGCCGCGGCCTTGTTTGCCGAATTGACGAAACAGGCGCCGGCCAACGCTGTGATTGCCGTTGATGTCGGCAACAATACCTATTCCTTCGGGCGTTATTTCGAACCCTGCGGCCAGTCGGTGCTGATGTCGGGCTATCTGGGTTCGATCGGTTTTTCATTTCCCGCCGCCATGGGCGCATGGGCGGCAACCCGCGACCTGCCGGAGCATAAGGGCCGCAAGGTGATTTCAGTGTCGGGAGACGGCGGTTTCGGCCAATATGCGATGGAATTCACTACCGCCGTCAAATACGGCATGAACATCACCCATATCCTGATGAACAATTCGCAGCTCGGAAAGATTTCCAAGGAACAAAGGGCGGGCGAATGGCCGGTCTGGCAGACGGATCTGCACAATCCGTCATTTGCAGCTTTCGCCCGGCTGTGCGGCGGACACGGCACAAGGGTGACTGACAAGGGCGATCTCGCAGCCGCGATTGCCGAGGCGCTGGCCGTAAAGGGCCCATCTCTGGTGGAGGTTATCACCGACGCGGATCTCGTCTGATCGCCTGATGAAAAGAATTTGCAGAGGAGGCAGCCAATGAACGATCTTGCAAAAAACCTCGGCGCAGTTGCGCCGACGCGTCTGAAAGACGCACGCATTCAGGCTCACTACGCAGTTCAATGGGTGACACGTGCGGCCCGCGCCAATCTCGAAGCCGCGGCCGACGACAGCCATTCCAACCTTGGCTGGGATGTGGATCAGGCCGCGCTGATATCCCATGACCTTGTCACGCCGGATAATGAAACCGTGCATGTCGGGCTGGATATCGCCGCCATGCGGCTGTTCATCGCCGGCAGCAGCGGCCGGTCAGACGAATTGATGCTGAACGGCCATGGCGATATCGAGGCAGGGGAATGGCTTGACGGGCAATTGCACAAGTTCCGGCTTCAGCCTGCAGGCGCGGTCTCCCTGCCATACGGGCTTGATGATCATTCGCTCGGCCAGGGGGCCGGTTACACCGCCGGCAGCCATGCCGGCGAACTGGCGGAACTGGCGGCCTGGTTTGCCGTTGCCGCAGATGCTCTTGAGACTGTGCGGGCGACACTTGGACACCTGTCGCCCGGCCCGAGCCCGGTCCGGTGCTGGCCGCATCATTTCGATATTGCCACATTGCTGTCGCTGGAGGAGGGTGACCCGGAAACCGCCCGCGCCATCGGCATCGGCATGAGCCCGGGCGACGGCACTTATGCGGAGCCTTATGTCTATATCAATCCGTGGCCGCCTCTGGCGTTCGACGATCTGCCCGGTCTGCCGCCGCCCGGCCACTGGCACACTGAAGGTTTTGTCGGTGCGGTGGCGACAGGAACGCAATTGCTGACCCTTGCCGATCGCCGCGGCGGACTGATTGCCTTCATCGCCGGTACCATCGAGGCGGGCCGGCGGAAACTGGCAGTGTAATGCAGTTCTTTGGCCCGGACGGCGGTCAGTACCGCGCGTCGAAACGATCCTCGACGCATCGCCTGGCCTGACTGAAATCCGTTTTGCGGATGTGCTGGCGGCATTCGAAATAAAGATGCATCGCCGTTACATTGGCCATGTGGCTCAAGATGGCATCCAGCCGGCCTTCCGCCGGATACCGGTCCTTGTAAAGCGCAAGGACGCCCATTTGCGCCATCACGCTGCGGTAAAGGCATTTGCTCAAAGTCGCTTTGTCCATCCGCTGACTGACCAGGATGATCGGGACATCCTTGGCGGGCGTGGGGAGTTTTCCGCTCCAGCACAGTGAGCTGTCTTGAATCCCCTTGAGGATCAGATCCGACGTTTTTGCGTCCAGCGGCCTGATCTTTTCGGCAACCTGCGCAGAAAGGTCGTCGGCGTCATAGATCTCGATGACATTGTCGGTCGTCTCGTCATAAGTGCCGGGAAACAGGCCGGAAAAACTTTCCAGCACGAATGTCACGTCATCGGGCCGGTAGGACTGCGAGCCGAACCGCAGTGCATCCTTGCTGAGCGCCGGCAAGGGCTGTTTCAGGCTTGCGAACCGGTCGAAATTACCGAGCACGAAGGCCCGCATCCGGCTCTGGCCGAACAGCGGGCCGGTCGCGGGTTTTATCTGTTGCTCAGAATCCACTGCGTTAGCGCTGTTGGCAAAGACAGGCAGGAGCAGAAACAGCAGGCATAAATGAAGAAACCGCAGGGGCATCGCTGGTGTCCTTTTGTGCCTAGCCGCAAGCAATTCAGCATTGATGCATAGCGGCTGTCGGCGTCAATCCGAAAGTGAGAAAGGCGACCGGTCGGTCGCCTTTCTCACTGCTGCTGGAAAATGTCCTTACCCTTACGAACACCCGCTCGTCGAGCCGCAGGTGTCGCATTTCAGGCAGGTGCCGTTGCGGACCATGGTGAAGTTGCCGCACTCTGCGCAGTTTTCGCCTTCATAGCCCTTCATCCGCGCTTCGGCGATCTGTGCGGCTTTCTTGACGGGGGCGGCTTCCGGTTCCGGCGCGACATCGGGAGCATTGGCGGCATAACCGATCGGCTCGGCTTCCTCCGTTGCCAGATCACGCTTGAACGCCGTGACCGTATTTCCAGCAATGCCGCTTGCAGCGCCACCGGCTGATGGTGCCGATATCGCCGTCACATTGGATCCGCCGGACTGGCCCTTGGGTTCGTTGGTCTTGTCGAGCCGGTGGAACTTCGCGGTCTGGCCGCGCACCAGCCCGTGAGAAACCGGACCGGACGACGGTTTGTCGGCCTCTACGCCGCGCCCGATCGATGTCGATCCGCCCATATCTTCCGGCGCCACATGGGCCAGATCGTGCCGGCCGAGATAGGAGATCGCCAGCTCGCGGAACACATAGTCGAGGATCGACGTTGCGTTCTTGATCGCCTCATTGCCCATCACCATGCCGGCAGGTTCAAAGCGGGTAAACGTGAAGGCCTCGACATATTCCTCCAGCGGCACGCCATATTGCAGGCCAAGCGAGATGGCGATGGCGAAATTGTTCATCATCGCCCGGAAGGCCGCGCCTTCCTTGTGCATGTCGATGAAGATCTCGCCGATCCGGCCGTCGTCATATTCGCCTGTCCTGAGATAGACCTTGTGACCGCCGACGATGGCTTTCTGGGTATAACCCTTGCGCCGATGCGGCATCTTTTCGCGTTCGCGGATCACCCGCTCAACGATCCGTTCGACGATTTTCTCCGCTGTTGCGACAGCCTGGGCCGGGGCAGGGGCCGCGATCAGTTCTTCGACTGCATCCATGTCTTCGTCGTCGTCTGCCAGAAGCTGAGCGTTCAGCGGCTGCGACAGTTTCGAGCCGTCGCGGTAAAGCGCATTGGCTTTGACCGCCAGTTTCCACGACAGCATGTAGGCCTGCTTGCAATCCTCGACGCTGGCATCGTTGGGCATGTTGATCGTCTTGGAGATCGCGCCGGAGATGAACGGCTGCGCCGCCGCCATCATGCGGATATGACTTTCCACCGAAAGGTAACGCTTGCCGATCCGCCCGCACGGATTGGCGCAGTCGAACACCGGATAATGCTCTTCTTTCAGGTGCGGCGCGCGTTCAAGCGTCATCGCGCCGCAGACATGGACGTTTGCGGCTTCGATATCGGCCTTGGAAAAACCCAGTTCGACCAGCATGTCGAACGACATGTCGTTCAGCTGCCCGTCGGTGAAACCGAGAACGTCCTTGCAGAATTCCTCACCCAGCGAAAACTTGTTGAAGGCAAACTTGATATCGAAGGCCGATTTCAGGCCGGCTTCCAGGTCGGCGATCTTTTCGTCGCTAAAGCCTTTTGCCTTCAGGCTGGTATGATTGATCGCCGGCGCCTGGGCCAGAGACCCGTGGCCCACGGCATAGGCCTCGATTTCAGCCAGTTCGGCTTCAGAATAGCCCAGTGTCCTGAGCGCTTCCGGTACAGCCCGGTTGATGATCTTGAAATAGCCGCCACCGGCCAGTTTCTTGAATTTCACCAGCGCAAAATCAGGCTCGATGCCGGTCGTATCGCAATCCATCACCAGACCGATCGTGCCGGTCGGCGCAATCACCGTCGACTGGGCATTGCGGAAGCCATGCTTTTCGCCAAGCTCATAGGCCAGGTCCCAGGCCAGTCTTGCCCGCTCCACCAGATCGGCGTCGGGGCAGGAAGCGGTATTCAGCGGAACAGGTATCGTGCTGAGGCCTTCATAACCCTCGCTGGCGCTGTGGGCCGCGAGGGCATGGTTGCGGATCACCCGCAGCATGTGTTCGGCATTTTCCCGGTAACGCGGGAAGGGTCCCAGTTCGCCGGCCATTTCCGCAGACGTGGCATAGGCGACGCCGGTCATGACCGCCGTAATCGCACCGCAGATCGCCCGGCCTTCGTCGGAATCGTAAGGGATGCCGGACGTCATCAGCAGGCCGCCGATATTGGCGTAACCCAATCCCAGGGTCCGGTATTCGTACGACCGTTGGGCAATTTCCCTGGACGGGAACTGCGCCATCAGAACGGAGATTTCCAGCACGATCGTCCACAGCCTGACACCATGTTCGAAGGCGGTCGTGTCGAATTTTTTCTCGTCGTCCTGGAATTGCAGCAGGTTCAGGGAGGCCAGATTACAGGCCGTATCGTCCAGGAACATATATTCCGAACATGGATTGGAGGCCCGGATTTCGCCGCCGGCCAGGCAGGTGTGCCAATCATTGATCGTCGTGTGATACTGAATGCCGGGGTCGGCGGACGCCCACGCGGCATGGCCGACATTTTCCCACAGGTCACGGGCCTTGACCGACTTGGCGACCTTGCCGTCGATGCGGTTTATCAGGTCCCAGTCGCCATCGTCTTCAACGGCCCTGAGGAAATCGTCCGTTACCCGCACGGAATTGTTCGAATTCTGGCCCGACACGGTCAGATAAGCGTCGGAATCCCAGTCCGTATCATAGGTCCTGAACTCGATATTGCTGTAGCCCTGGCGGGCAAACTGGATGACCCGCTGAATATAGTTTTCCGGCACCATCGCCTTTTTTGCCGCCCGCACTTCCCGCTTCAGTGCCGGGTTGCGGTTGGGATCGAAGCAATCGCCGTCGGGGCCTTCGCAATTGACGCAGGCTTTCATGATCGCAGTCATATGTTTGGCGACGGTCTTGGAACCGGTCACCAGGGCGGCGACTTTCTGCTCTTCGGTCACCTTCCAGTTTATATATTCCTCGATATCCGGATGGTCGATGTCGACCACCACCATCTTGGCGGCCCGGCGCGTCGTGCCGCCGGACTTGATGGCGCCGGCTGCCCGGTCGCCGATCTTCAGAAAAGACATCAAGCCCGACGATTTGCCGCCGCCGGACAATGTCTCGCCGGAGCCGCGCAGATAGGAAAAGTTGGAACCGGTGCCGGAACCGTATTTGAACAGACGGGCTTCGCGCACCCATAGATCCATGATGCCGCCGTCGTTGACGAGATCGTCGCCGACAGACTGGATAAAGCAGGCATGAGGTTGCGGATGCTCGTAGGACGATGTCGACTGGACAAGCTTGCCGCTTTCGAAGTCGACATAATGATGTCCCTGTCCCGGACCGTCGATGCCATAGGCCCAGTGCAGGCCGGTGTTGAACCATTGCGGTGAATTCGGCGCCACTTTCTGCGTCGCCAGCATGAAGCGCAATTCGTCAAAGAACGCCCGTGCATCCTCTTCGCTGTCGAAATAGCCGCCCTTCCAGCCCCAATAGGTCCAGGTGCCGGCCAGCCGGTCGAATACCTGGCGCGAATCGGTTTCCGGTCCGAGCCGTTTGTCTTCCGGCAGCCGCGCCAGCGCCTTGTCGTCCGGCTGTGAGCGCCACAGCCACGACGGCACGCTGTTCTCTTCCACCTTCTTCAGTTTGGCGGGGACACCGGCCTTGCGGAAATATTTCTGCGCAATGATATCGCCTGCAACCTGGCTCCAGTTCGCCGGTACGTCGATATTTTCCAGACGGAAAACGATAGAACCGTCCGGGTTGCGGATTTCACTCGTCGCCTTGCGGAATTCAATGGCGTCGTAGGGTGATGTGTCAGCTTTCGTATAATGGCGCTCGATGCGCATAATTCCCCGCTCCAGTCTAAATCTGCGCCTGAACCCAGTGGGTCAGGCAATTTCCATCTGATGGCCACCGGATTTATCCGGATGCCGTTAAGTCAGGTCCACCGCCACAATCGCCAATCTGAAATTCCCAGTCTCTCATCAAGAGACGGCCAGATGATGGCAACCCGGATCCATTTCTGTCGCGTTGGCTAATGCAATCTCAAAACCAACGCTACTCAAAACATACTACATATATATGGTTAATCACAGATTAACGCTACATCTTGTGTTTGGCCCCCTCAGACACAAACGCAATCCATCCAGCCTGTTGGTACGAAACACAGACTGACTGATACAAAACTCGGATACTTGGAATGCAGCCACCGGAACACCTGATTCCGTTTCCGGATCATTGGCGACTGAATCGCAAGCTAGCGAATGGGGTTTCTGACCGTCAAGCGCGAAATCAACACTTCGTGGCTAAAAAGTGTCTTTAGACCACATTTGGACCACATATTGTGGCTGATCTGCATCGTTGACGTGGGGGAAGATGGGGAAATCGGGGATTACCGGATTTCGAAGCAGCCAATAGTCGCGATCTGTGTCTGGACCGCCACTGGCGATTCGCGCGGCCTTGAAGCCTGCGGAAATTTTCCGGGCCGCGTCCGATTGCAGGCTTTGCCTGCGGGGCAAACAACTCTATAAGGCTCGCTCAACGGCGGCCGGTCAGACGGCGCGCGAACGCCAGCAAAAGAGCCGGATCATGCCGACATTGCATATCCTCAACGGACCAAACCTCAATCTGCTCGGTACACGTGAGCCCGGCATTTACGGTGCCTCGAGCCTTGCCGACATTGAACAGATGTGCCGGTCCCATGCGCCCGGTTTCAATATCACATTCCGCCAGAGCAATTCGGAGGGGCAGCTTGTCGACTGGATTCAGCAGGCTTCTGATTCGGCCGGCATCATTCTCAACGCAGGTGCTTACACGCATACATCCGTTGCGATATATGACGCAATTCGGGCGATCGATGCGCCGGTGATCGAAGTTCATCTTTCCAATCCCCATGCACGCGAGACATTTCGGCATCATTCCTATATATCGCTGGCGGCAAGGGGTGTAATTTGCGGATTCGGCGCAAAATCCTACACTCTGGCGATCGATGCGGTCGCCGGCCTCGAGACTGCCTGAAGGACGGACCTGGAAATGGGTGACAAAAAACACGGAATCGACAAACAGCTGATTCGCGATCTCGCGGATCTGCTGACCGAAACGGACCTTTCGGAAATCGAAGTCGAACAGGATGATTTCCGTATTCGTGTCACCCGGGCGGCGCCGACAATCATCGCCCAGGCTGCTCCGGTGCATCAGCCTGCGGTTTCTGCGCCGGCCGCGCCGGCCGCGGCAATGCCCGCAAGCGCCGGGGAAGCAGACCCGTCGGCCAGTCCCGGCGCGGTAAAGTCGCCGATGGTCGGGACCGCCTATATGTCGCCCGATCCAGACGCAAAACCGTTTGTCGATGTCGGTGATACGGTGTCGGCCGGACAGACGCTGATGATTGTCGAGGCGATGAAACATATGAACGAGGTTCTGGCGCCGAAGGCGGGAACCGTATCGGCGATTATGGTAACTGACGGACAGCCGGTTGAATATGGCGAAGTCCTGATGGTTGTCGAATAGGCGCGGCGGGCGAGCGGAGATGTTCAACAAGGTTCTGATCGCCAACCGCGGGGAAATCGCACTACGGGTTCTGCGCGCCTGCAAGGAACTGGGGATTTTGACGGTCGCGGTGCATTCAACCGCCGACGCCGACGCCATGCATGTCAGGCTGGCCGACGAAAGCGTCTGCATCGGCCCGCCCAAGGCAGCCGATTCCTATCTGAATATTCCAAGCATTGTCTCCGCCTGCGAGATTACCGGTGCGGATGCCGTGCATCCAGGCTACGGTTTCCTGTCTGAAAACGCCCGTTTTGCCGACATTCTGACCGCTCACAATATCACCTTTATCGGCCCCTCTGGCGATCATATCCGAATCATGGGCGACAAGATCGAGGCCAAGGAAACCGTTGAAAGGCTGGGCATTCCGGTCGTGCCCGGATCCAAAGGCGCAGTCGCAAGCGAAGCAGACGCTGCCCGGATCGCCGATGAGATCGGCTATCCGGTGCTTGTCAAAGCAGCAGCCGGCGGCGGCGGCCGCGGCATGAAGGTTGCTGAAACGGCGGCCGACCTCTCATCGGCCTTTTCCACCGCCCGCGCAGAAGCCAAATCCGCATTTGGCGATGACGCCATGTATATCGAGAAATATCTCGGTACGCCGCGTCATATCGAAATTCAGGTGCTTGGCGACGGGCAGGGCAATGCAGTGCATCTGGGCGAGCGTGACTGTTCTCTGCAGCGCCGGCACCAGAAGGTGTGGGAAGAAGCGCTGTCACCGGCCCTCAATGACCGGCAACGCAAAGAGATCGGCGAAACCGTCTCAAAGGCGATTGCCGATCTGGGTTATTCCGGTGTCGGGACCATTGAGTTCCTGTATGAGGACGGCGAATTCTATTTCATTGAGATGAATACCCGGCTGCAGGTTGAACATCCTGTCACCGAAGCGATCACCGGCATCGACCTTGTTGTTGAACAGCTCCGCGTCGCGTCCGGATCGCCATTGTCCATGACACAGGACGACATCACGTTTTCCGGGCACGCCATTGAGTGTCGGATCAACGCCGAAAACCCGCGCACATTCGCACCCTCACCGGGCCGCATCACCTATTACCACCCGCCCGGCGGCCTTGGTGTCCGGGTCGATTCAGCCGTTTACCAAGGATACATGATACCGCCACACTACGACAGTTTGATCGGTAAACTGATTGTTCACGGCCGGGACCGGGTTGAATGCCTGATGCGGTTGCGGCGGGCGCTGGACGAATTTGTTGTTGACGGCATCCAGACGACGATTCCGCTGTTTCGCGATCTGCTTGAGCAGGCCGATATCGCAAATGGCGATTATTCCATCCGCTGGCTGGAGGAATTTCTGGCTCGGGAGCATGACAAAGAGTAGGCGAGGTTGCGTGAATGTCCAGAGGCAGCGGCCGGAGTTCGGAAATTACACCGGATGTGCTTCTCAAGGCCTATGCATGCGGCATATTTCCGATGGCGGATGCTGCCGATGACCCGGATCTCTACTGGGTTGAACCGGCAATGCGCGGCGTGCTTCCGCTTGACGCCGTGCATATCCCCAAGCGCCTGAGACGAACAATACGCTCCGACTGTTTTACGGTTCGAATCGATTCCGACTTCGATGCCGTGATCGAGGGGTGCGCCCAACCGGCGCCCGGCCGTCTATCAACATGGATCAATGATGAAATCAGACGCCTATTCGGAGAGCTCTTCCGCCTGGGGCATGTCCACACTGTGGAAACCTGGCGTGATGGCGAACTGGTCGGCGGCCTTTACGGTCTGCAGCTTGGCAGCGCCTTTTTCGGTGAGAGCATGTTCTCCACGGCGACCGATGCGTCGAAAGTGGCGTTTACCCATCTTGTCGGACGGCTGAGCCGCGGTGGTTTCAAACTGCTCGATACCCAGTTCGCGACCGAGCATCTGGCCAGGTTCGGTGTCATTGAGGTGCCAAGGTCGGAATATCACAAGCTACTGGAGAATGCGTTGCAGGAAGAGGCGAATTTCCGCTGTTTCGATCAGGACTGGTCAGTACCGGAACCGCTGCCGGTTTCCGGCAGCGCCGTTTTGCAATCCGTCAGCCAGACATCATAGACCGGGTGTTCGACCGCGTTCAGACCGGGGCTCGCGGCAAACATCCAGCCTGAGAAAATCCGCTGGATCTTGTTGGACAGCGTGATTTCGTCAATCTCGACGAATGATAGTGTCTGTGCCGGCTCGGTCGGCGGTCGCGTGTGGCAATTTCGCGGCGTGACCTGCAGGGCCCCGAACTGAACCGTCTCATTGACGAGCACATCAAAGGTAATGATGCGCCCGGTAATCTTGTCCAGGCCGCTGAACACCGCAACCGGATTCTGAATCGGTTCAGCTTGTGCCGGCCCGGCATGCCAGCCGGCAAGAAGGATGACGATCAGAAACCGCAAGAATCTTTCCACTGGTCGATATCAGGCGCTCATGGCGTCCAGGCTTCGTAATCGCCTGTGACATCCGGCCGCTTTTCCGGCGTCGCCAGCGAGCCTTTTGGATAATAAGCGCCTGCGGTCCCCGTCAGGTTCTCCTGATGCGGTTTCTGCCAGTCCCGCTGCTGGTAACTTTCATCCGTTGGCGGCACGTCAGTGCGGTGATGCATCCAGCCATGCCAGCCTGGTTGAATTTTAGAGGCATCCGCGACACCGTTATAGATGACCCATCGACGTGCGCCGTCGCGTTCGCGGTAATACCGATTGCCGGCCTCGTCTTCGCCGACAAGCTCACCCTTGCGCCATGTATGAAAGCGCGTGCCCATGGTCTGGCCGTTCCACCAGGTAAACAATTGCAGAAAAAACGATTTCATCACACGTCCTTCAAGTACCAGCCGACTGCTTAGCGCTCAACGATGGGAAAAGAAAGTCCGCCGATCGGGCGGCAGCGGAAAACGGACTAGCAGACCGCCTCTGCGCATTTACGCGCCTCAATGATTCGTTCCTGCAACGTGTCAAAACCAACGGCGCCGAATACCGCCTGCTTGCCAATCACATAGGAAGGTGTGCCGGTGACGCCGAGCGCTTCGGCCAGCATACGGACTTCCGAAAAATTCTGGATTGTCGATTCCTTCGCAGCTTCTGCTTCCAGTGCCTCGGTGTCCAGGCCCAGTTCTTCAGCGATCGCCATGGCCTTTGCCTTGTTGGCCGTTCCGCCGCGCACCAGAAGTTCGCGATGGAAATCCGCATAGGCCTCAGGGGCCAGCCTGGTTACCGCAACCGACACGCGGGCGGCCTCAACGGAACCCTCTGACAGGATCGGGAATTCCTTCATGACGATTTTCAGGTCAGGATTGGCTTCCTTCAGGGCCAGCATGTCGTTGAACGCCCGTTTGCAATAGCCGCAATTGTAATCGAAAAACTCGACCATGGTGACCGCGCCATCGGGATTGCCCATCACGGCCTGATGGTTGGAATTGAATATCGTGTCGCTAAGCGAAACGATGGCTTCCGATTGTTTGGCCTTCTCCGCGTCCCGTCTCTTGTCTTCCAGGGCGACGAGCGCTTCTTCGATAATCTCCGGGTTTGCAACGATATAATCGCGAACCAGTTGCTCGATCTCGGCTTTTTCGGAAGCGGTCATCTCCGCCTGCGCAGGCATTATCGCGGCGATGCACAAGACCATTGCGGCCAGAGCACTCAATATAGTGCGGTTCATGATGCAATATCCTCACAATTCAAACTGTTATCGAAGCGTTTAAGCCCGGTCGACGCAAAAGTCACGCCGCAAACCGCAGGCGATTCTGTTGTTACCGGCCCTGTTTGGGCAATTTATACGACAGAATGTCATCGGCTTGCAGCCATCCAGGCGATCCGCGCTTCAATTTTGCTTGAGCGCGTTTGGCGTAGGTCTGCGCGGTTTTCAGCTGACCGTCGATCAGATAGCCCTTGGCCGTCGCCAATTCGGCTTCGGCGACCCTGTTCTGTCGGGCATAGGCCGTTGCCAGATGGCGGTAGCCAACCGATGCAAGCGGTTCGTCGCGAAGGCCGCTGCTGAGGTTTTCAACCGCGGGCGCCAGCATTGACTTGTCGCCGGTCTCCAACTGGGCATGGCCAAGAAGAATGCGGATCAGTCCGGCCCGCGGCGCCAATGAGACGGCTTTGCGAAGCGGGGCGATCGCTGCCTTGGCTTTTCCCCCCTCCAGCAATGCCTGGCCCTTCAACTCATAAAGGTAGGGATTATTCGGGGCTTGGGAGATGAGCCTGTCGATCTGCCTGCCTGCGCCGCGAATGCCGCCTGTCCGGTAGGCGACGATCGCCCGGGCATAAGCGGCTGCGGCACTTTTGTCTGAGCGCGGGAAGCGCCGGTCGACACGGCTTGGGCCTTCGATAAAACCGGACAGCTTGGCCCGCATCATATCATGCCTGAGCTGCAGCGCGGGCGGGTCTTTCGAAGCCCAGTATTGGCTCTTTGCGGCAATGTTTTCCAACTGGCCGATCCGCTCCGTCGGCATCGGGTGCGACAGGACATACGGGTCGACATATTGCTGGGAAAACAGCGCCTGGTCGGCAAACAGCCTGAACGTCTTGATCATGCCAGCAGCGGATTGCCGTGTTGCGTTGAGATAGGTGATCGCAGCCCGGTCAGCCGCGGTTTCCTGGGCGCGGCGATAGCTGAGCAATGTGCGAAGCGCCAGTTGCGGACCGGCCTGGGCAATGGCCCCGCCAGCCCTGGAACCCGTATCTGAGCCGGACGCGGCGCCGGCAATAACGGCGCCAACGCCAAGCAATGTCGCAATTGCGCCGATGGCCTGCGCCCGGGCGACCTCGTTGCGCAAATTCTGCAAATGTCCGCCGGCAAGGTGCCCGGTCTCATGGGCAATCACTCCGATCACTTCGTTCGGCGTCTCTGACGTCAGCAATGTGCCCGTATTGATGAACATCCGATTGCCGCTGACAACAAAGGCATTGAACGATCTGTCGTTGACGATAATGATTTCAGCGCCGCGCGACCCGATACCCGCCGCCTTGAAGATCGGCGCAGCATAATCTCTGAGAAGCGCTTCGATCTCCGCGTCGCGAATCAATTTTGCCTGCCGGCGCTGCGCATTGGCAGTCAGCGGCGAAAACGTCAGACCGAACGCGATGACGGCGGAAAGGGCGGCAGTCGATGCCCGTCGCGGCAGTGAATGACGAAAGGCTGGTCTTGTCTCGCGTCGGCTGATAATCAGGCGGTCTTTGATGTGCATGGGCATTAACTCTGCTGCTTCCGTCCTGCGGACAGAAAATAGGCATGGGTGCCGGGCCGTTCAATGACGGTTTGATATGAAAGACAAGGCGCAATGATGACGGATGCACCTGTTTCCGGTTCAATTCAGGACACATCGACAATATCGCTTCCATCCGGTCCGTCAAGGCGCAGTGCGGTCGAACCGTTTTTGGCCATGGACGTCATGTCGTCGGCTGCGCGGCTTGAAGCCGCCGGGCGGTCGATCGTTCACCTGGAGGTTGGCCAACCGGGCAGTCCGGCGCCGCAACCGGTTCTTCGCCTTGCCCGCGAAGCTCTCCTCGACGGCCGGCTCGGTTATACCGAAGCAATCGGCATCAGGCCACTGCGGGAGCGGATCGCCCGGCATTATCAGGATGCCTATGCCATCGATCTGCCGGTTGAACGGATTATGATCACCACTGGCTCGTCAGGTGGTTTTAACCTGGCGTTTCTTGGTGCATTCGACCCGGGAGCGCGAGTTGCGCTTGCCTCGCCCGGTTATCCCGCTTACCGCAACATTCTCGCAGCGCTTGGGCTCGAAGTCGTCGACATTGCGATCGGCGCTGACAGCGGCTGGGTTTTGACAGCCGACCAGATTGCAAATGCCCACGCCTCGACACCGCTTGACGGTGTCCTGATCGCAAGCCCCGCTAACCCGACCGGGACCATGGCCAGCGCCGGGCAACTGCGCGAGATCTGCCAGTTGTGCGGCCGCAAGGGCATCCGGCTGATCTCCGACGAGATCTACCATGGCCTGACCTACGGCACGCCGGCAGAAAGCGTGTTGCGGTTTACCGGCGATGCCATCGTGATCAATTCCTTTTCGAAATTTTATTGCATGACCGGATGGCGTGTCGGCTGGATGATATTGCCCGACAATCTGGTCCGTCCGATGGAGCGGATCGCGCAATCTCTGTTTATTTCAGTGCCGGACCTGTCACAACGCGCGGCAGTCGGCGCATTCGATGCCAGCGAGGAACTGGAAGCGGTACGGGCAGGTTACGAGAAAAACCGCAATCTCCTTCTGAAGCATATGCCGCAGCTTGGTTTTGACGAAATCCTGCCGGTCGACGGCGCGTTCTATATTTATGCTTCTGTTGCACCGTTTACCGACAACGCGCTTGATTTTTCCGGACGGATGCTTGCGGAAGCCGGGGTTGCGGCAACGCCGGGGCTGGATTTCGACCGGGCGCGAGGCAATCATTATATGCGGTTTTCGTTTGCCGGCACCCATGATGCCATGTGCGAGGGTCTGGAGCGGCTTCAGAACTGGCTGCCGGGAGCAGGGCGCTGAGCGGATTGGCGGCCGCAGCACTCAGCGGTTTTTTTCTCGGCGCCGGTCTGATCATCGCCATCGGCGCACAGAATGCCTTTGTGCTGCGGCTGGGTCTCAGGCACCAGCATGTATTCGCGGTTTGCCTGATATGCGCTCTGTCCGATGCCCTCCTTATAGCCGCCGGCGTCGCCGGACTGGGGACATGGATTGCCCGCGCGCCGCAATTGATCGGCCTGGTCACGATCGCCGGGGCGCTGTTCCTTGCAGTCTATGGCGTGCTGGCCGCCCGGCGGGCGTTCCAGGCGGAAGCGCTGATCCCGGACGAAACAGGCGAGACCAGCCTGAAAGCGGCCATCGCGTCCTCCCTCGCCTTCACGTTCCTGAACCCGCACGTCTATCTGGATACGGTCGTGCTGGTCGGCAGTCTTTCGGCGGCCTATGCCGGCGTCAATCGGTTTGCATTTGCAGCCGGCGCGATCCTGGCATCGTTCGTCTGGTTTTTCGGGCTGGGTTATGGAGCACGGCTTTTAACGCCGGTCTTCAGGCGACCGGCGGCCTGGCAGGTGCTTGATGTCATCGTCGCCATCATCATGTGGGGGCTGGCCGCCACATTGCTGCTTGGACTGACAGGCGACTGAATCGCGATATCTGCAATCGGTCTGATCACACCGGCCGGAGCGCGCCCGATTGCTCCGGCAGACGCGCCGGCAGATCTCATTGAAGGCAGACCGTTTTTAACGGGTTGCCGGACCGTTCGGCTTTGGCTTTCCAGCGCTTGCTGCCGCAGCCACTGCCGCGATGCCGATGCGGCGATATTGACCGCACAGATCGGGTTGCGATATTTCGGCGTTTGCCGACTTGGATTCAGGTTTTTCTATCCGCGAGGCCATCGGACCTGCTCCTGTGTGTTGCTTACGGCGGAAGTGTGCGCCTTTGTTTCTGAATGCTTGATTAACAATTGGCGACTCGGCAGCCGATTGCCACTCACTTTCAGGCAGAATTGATTCAAGAATTGTAACGGATGGTGTGCCGGCGTGATCGGCTGACGATGAATCAGGCGGATCTGATCAGTGCAGTCCTTCCGCCAAAGGGCGGAGAACGCGGTCGTCGGCTCGCAGATGTTGCAAGACATTGACTGTCGCATGGGCGAATTCGGCCAGATCAGGTTCGATCTGGTGTTCATCCAATATCGTATAACCCGTGTCGCACTGACAAA
The DNA here is from genome assembly GCA_947259045.1 of uncultured Afifella sp. GTDB lineage: Bacteria > Pseudomonadota > Alphaproteobacteria > Rhizobiales > Afifellaceae > CAMYKZ01. Next base: position 68,174 of record CAMYKZ010000012.1, on the reverse strand, counting down.
CGAAGATCAGGCAGGCATGGTCATCTTCGCGCAGAAGAATCATCGCCCGCTGCCGGATTTCACCATTCCCGTCCGGATCGGGCAGCATGAACAGGAGTTCACCGCCTGCAGCCCTTGTCGCGTCAAGGACAAGGTCGTCCCAGCAGCGCTGGTCCGTCTCGCCGAGTTCCAGCGCCATTTCAAGCTCGAGCCGGGCGAGCGCAAAAGCGCTTTCGCCGTTTTCCAGTTCCCGCTCGGGGTGGTCTGACAGATACACAACATTACGCATGTTGGGACTATGATTATGACAAATGGCAGGACTTTGATTGGATTGCGGTTTTTATCTGGCGCGGTTATGCGATGTTGCATTCCGTGAAGAGACGCCGAACAATGCCGAAAAGCGCTTAGGGAGCATATAAACATGCACGGGCTCATGCAGGACTGGCCGTTGTTGTGCCACAAGGTTCTTGATCATGCGGCGGCCTATCATGGCGGTCGCGAAATCATTTCCCGTTCCGTTGAAGGGCCTTTTCACACAACCACCTACAGCGATCTGCGCAAGCGTGCCCTGCGATGCGCAAAACGGCTTGATATGGCCGGCATCGGCAACGGCGACCGGGTCGCGACACTGGCGTGGAATACCTGGCGTCATCTGGAGGCCTGGTATGGGTTGCTGGGCATCGGCGCCGTCTACCACACTGTCAATCCGCGGCTGTTTCCGGAACAGATCGTCTGGATCATCAACCATGCAGAAGACCGGCTGATCTTCGTCGATCTGACGTTCCTGCCGATCATCGAAGCGATCCGCGACAAACTGCCGACAATAGAACGGGTCATTGTGCTGACGGATGCGGACCATATGCCTGAGCTGAAGATCGATGCAGTCGATTACGAAAGCTGGCTGGCGGAGGCCGATTCCGATTTCGCCTGGAAGGAATTTGATGAAAACCAGGCGGCCGGCATGTGTTACACGTCGGGCACGACCGGCAACCCGAAGGGTGTGGTCTATTCCCATCGCTCAAACGTTCTGCATGCCATGGCTGCATGCGTACCCGATATGCTGGGCCTTTCCAGCCGTGATCGGATCATGCCGGTCGTGCCGATGTTTCACGCCAATTGCTGGTCGATCGCCTTCACGGCACCGATGTCGGGCGCGACCATGGTAATGCCCGGCGGAAAGATGGATGGCGCGTCGATTTTCGAATGCCTTGATACCCACAAGGTCACCGTCACGGCGGCTGTGCCGACCGTCTGGCTGATGTTGCTGCAATATCTGGAAGAAAGCGGCAAGAGCCTGGACATTCTGGAACGCGTTGTGATCGGCGGTTCGGCGTGCCCGCGGGCGATGATCGAGACATTCCAGAATGTCTATAATGTCGAGGTTATCCATGCCTGGGGCATGACCGAGATGAGCCCGCTTGGAACCTTGTGTTCAATGAAGCCGGAAGTGGCGGACCTGTCAGGCGACGATAAACTGGACTTGCAGGAAAAACAGGGGCATCCGCCGTTCACCGTCGAAATGAAGATCACCGATGATGACAATCGTTCCCAGCCCTGGGACGGAGAGACCTACGGCAAGCTGAAAGTCCGGGGCCCGGCCGTTGCCAAAGCCTATTTCAAGGGTGACGGCGGCCGGATTGTTGACGATGAGGGATATTTCGATACCGGCGACGTGGCACATGTTGATGCCAACGGTTACATGCAGATCACCGACCGGTCGAAGGATGTCATCAAGTCTGGCGGCGAATGGATATCGTCCATCGAGCTGGAGAATATTGCCGTCGGCCACGCTGACGTTGCTGAAGCTGCGGTGATCGGTGTCGCCCATCCGAAATGGGACGAAAGACCCTTGCTCATTATCGTGGCGAAACCCGGTGTGTCGGTCGATGGTGCGGATATTCTCGATTATATGCGGCCCAAGGTCGCCAAATGGTGGATGCCTGACGCCGTCGAATTTATCGACGAAATTCCCCATACAGCGACGGGAAAAATCCAGAAAATGGCGTTACGTGATCAATTCGCGGATTATGTGTTTGAGTAGCGCCCGGTCCCGGGCGGACGGGCTTCAGAGGATCGATTGATGGGCGCCAGGATAACAGCCAGCCGTTCGCGTGCGGCCAGTTTTGCGCGGTTTTGCGCTGCGCTGTCGATCCCGGTTCTGGTTCTGACGGCTGTCGGGCAGCGCTTTTCACTGATCCCGGAAGAGAGCCTTCTGTCATTGGTTTCCACTGGCATCGTTCTGGCGCTGATCGGCTTTGCCTGCGGGCTGTTTGCACTCGGCAATATCTGGACCAGCGGCGATGTCGGGGCCGGTTCTTCGATCATGGCGCTCGTTTATTCGATGCCCGGCGTGGCGCTGTTTGCAATGGCCATGTATGCACTGACAATCTATCCGCAGCTGAACGATATTTCGACGGATCTGGTCGATCCGCCGCAATTCGTGCGGCTGGACAATGGTGCGCAGGGCATTGCGATGCCAACGCAAGGCGAGCGGCAGCAGCAGATTGCCGCCTATCCCGATATCACCGCCAGGTTCTTTCCGGTCAGCATCGAACGGGCTTTCGAAGCGGTTCAGATCCTGGTCGATCAGAAGGGCTGGCCGATCGCGATGCAGACGATTCCGACAGCAGCCTCGCAGCAGGCAGTGATCCAGGTTGTCGCGAAAACCCGGCTGTTTCAGTTTTCAGATCATGTGGTCATTCGTATTGTCGGCGAGACCGGTGGCGCGCGGATTGATATCCGCTCCGCATCGGCTGTCGGGCGTCATGATCTGGGCCAGAATGCCCGCCGGATCCGGCAGATGCTGGATGACCTCGATTCTGCGCTGCAGGGCGAACGCAACAATCTTCAGTCCGCCAGCCAATAGGCGCCGCCGATGGCGGCGTGGCCGTCGGTCATCACCAGCCCCCGGCCGGTGAGATCCTCCAGATGGGCCAGTGTCGACAGCGCCGCGGCGCCGATCAGCCTTTTGTCGAGGCCGCGATAATTGGCTGCGACAATGTCGCCAATCATTCGATCCCCTTTGGAAAGCCGGTCCAGGATTGCCCGCTCGCGCATTTTCCGATGTGCTTTCAAACCGCGCACAAAGGCCGCCGGTTCGGACACCGCACCGCCGTGGGCGGGCAGGTAACAGGTTTCATCACGTGCGAGAAGCTTGTCCAGCGAGGCCATGAAATCACCCATCGATCCGTCCGGCGGCGCAACGATAGATGTCGACCAGGCCATCACATGATCGGCGGAAAACAGGATTTTTTCCTCGCGCAGCGCAAACGCCAGGTGGTTGGCCGTGTGGCCGGGCGTCGCTACGGCTTCCAGGGTCCATCCGTCACCTTCCACAAGGGCGCCGTCGGCAAGCGTTTCATCCGGTGCAAAAGCATGATCCGCACTGGCGTCGAGGGGGTTGGTTTCGCCGATATGCAGATCGCGGGCGGTCCTGTGCGGCCCTTCCGCCAGAATCGGCGCGCCGGTCATTGCCTGCAACAAGGGTGCGCCCGGCGCGTGATCGCGATGGGTATGGCTGACCAGAATATGGCTGACTGTCCGGCCAGCGATTGCGCGCTCAAGCGCCTTCATATGGGCCGGGTCATCCGGGCCGGGGTCTATCACCGCCAGTTCGCGCTCGCCGACCAGGAACGTATTGGTGCCCCGGAACGTAAACGGACCGCCATTATCGGCTGTGACCCGCAGGACGCCCGGCGCAACATCGACACGCTCGCCATGGCGCGGATCGAATTCGGTTTCGAAGGTAAGGCTCATAGGGGCTCCAGGGCACAAATGCTTGCCGGTCTGAACCGGCATCTCTATAGACTGTGATCAGATGTTGGAAGAGATGAGGACGTTATGACTACAATCGCTGCTCCGTCACCGCTGGTTGGCCGGCTGGTGCCTGCCGAAGGTATTTCGCGTATTCTCGCACAGGTGCTGCTGGCTGTGGCCGGAACATTGCTGATCTGGGCGTCCGCCAAGGTCAAGGTGCCGTTTTATCCCGTACCGGTGACTATGCAGGTATTCGTCATTATGGGGCTTGCCGCGACCTATGGCTTCCGTCTCGGCCTGGCGACGATCCTGCTCTATATGGCTGAGGGCGCATTTGGCATGCCGGTGTTCACCGATACGCCGGAGAAGGGCCTCGGCATTGCTTATATGATGCAGGCCACCGGCGGATATCTGGCAGGCTTTGTCGTCATGACGGCGATAGTCGGCTGGTTTGCCGAACGCGGTTTCGACCGCAATCCGTTTGTGCTGTTCGGCGTCATGCTTACCGGACTTGCCGTCATGTATGCGCTGGGTCTTTTTTGGCTTGGCGCTCTGCTCGGCTGGGACAAGCCGGTCCTGGAATGGGGCTTCTATCCGTTCATTCTGGCGGATCTGACCAAAATCGCGCTGGCCTCGTGCCTTGTGCCGGCTATCTGGCGGATGTTCAGGAAGAGTTGAGCGGATGCCGGATCAGTCGATCCGGCCTTCCTCGACGCCAAAGCAGAAGACTTCGCTTGCGCCCGCCTTGCTCATGGCGGGCGTTTCGCGTTTGCAACGCGCATCGGCATAGGCGCAGCGCGGATGAAACGCGCATCCCGTCGGCGGATCGAACGGCGAAGGCAATTCGCCCTCAAGCTTGATATTGTCGCGCTTGCGCTTGGGATCGGCGACCGGCGTCGCCGACAGGAGCGCCTTGGTATAGGGATGCCGCGGATGGCTGAAGATCTCTTCCACAGACGCCGTCTCAACGGGCCGCCCGAGATACATCACCATCACATGGTCGGCCACGAAACGGACCACCGAGAGATCGTGGCTGATGAAGATATAGGTCAGGCCGAACTCGTCCTGCAGATCGGCAAGAAGATTGAGAACCTGCGCCTGTATTGATACGTCCAGCGCCGAAACCGGCTCGTCCAGGACAATGATCTTCGGGTCCATCATCAGCGCCCTGGCAACGGCAATCCGCTGGCGCTGCCCGCCGGAGAACATGTGCGGATAACGGCCATAATGTTCCGGCCGCAATCCGACACGGGCCAGCATGTCGAGCGCCTTCGCGCGCCGGGCATCGGCCGGCATATCGGTATTGATGACCAGCGGCTCTTCCAGGATCGTGCCGATTTTCTGGCGCGGATTGAGCGAGCCATAGGGATTCTGGAAGACGATCTGAACGGTCTGGCGCAGCAGCTTTTTCTGGTCTTCGGTTGCGCCGGAAATGTCATTTCCATCGATGCGCAAGTGGCCGCCGGTTGGTGATTCGATCATGGTGATCAGCCGCGCCAGGGTCGACTTGCCGCAGCCGGATTCGCCGACCACCGCAAGGGTCTCGCCGGCCTTGACCTGAAAGCTTGCGCCCGCCAGTGCCCTGACTGTGCCTGGCTCGCTGAACAGGCCGCGCGAAACCTTGTAAAACCGTGCAAGGTCAGTCGCTTCAACGATTGTGTTCATGCCATCTCTCCCGTTTTTCCGGCGGTCTGGAGAGGGTAATGGCAGAGCGCCTCGCCAAGTGCCTCCGGCTGGCGTGGCGGCGCATCCGTGCGGCACCGGTCGTCGGCGAACTTGCAGCGGGGATTGAACAGACAGCCATCCGGGCGGTCGCCCTGGCCGGGCACGATGCCGGGGATCGCCGGCAACCGGTTGCCGGTTGCACGGTCGGGCAGGGCGTCCAGCAGCGCCGATGTGTAGGGATGATGCGGTGTCTCGAACAGGCCGATCACATTCTGCCGTTCAACCTGCTGGCCGGCATATTGCACCACGACCCGCTGCGCCGTTTCCGCCACCACGCCCATATCGTGGGTGATCAGCACCAGCGCCATGCCGGTCTCCTCCTGCACCCGCAAAAGAAGGTCGAGGATCTGCGCCTGGATGGTCACGTCAAGCGCAGTTGTCGGTTCGTCGGCGATCAGCAATTTCGGCCGGCAGGAAATTGCCATGGCGATCATCACGCGCTGGCTCATGCCGCCGGACAATTGGTGCGGAAATGCCGACAGGCGTTTCTCCGGCTCGGGGATTCCGACATCGTTCAGCAGCTCGACAACCCGCTCGCGGCGCTCGGCGCGGTTCATCCCCAAATGCGCCTTCAGCGCCTCGCCGACCTGGAAACCGACGGTGAAACACGGATTGAGGCTGGCAACCGGCTCCTGGAAGATCATCGCCATGTCGCGGCCGATAATATCGCGGCGCTGTTTTGTGCTCAGCGTGCGCAAATCCTTTCCGGCAAACCGCATATCGTCGGCCGTCACCGTCGCCGTGTTCGGCAGCAGCCCCATGACGGCCAGCATGGCGACAGACTTGCCGGATCCGGATTCACCGACGATCGCCAGCACGTCGCCGGCTTCGATCGACAGGTCAACGCCATCGACGGCCCGGAACGGCCCTGATGCGGTATCGAATGTGACCGACAGGTTGCTGATATCCAGAAGCGCCATCCCGCTCAGCTCCGCTTCAGTTTCGGATCGAGCGCGTCACGCAGCCCGTCGCCGACAAGATTGATCGCCAGCACGGTGACCAGGATCATCAGGCCGGGCAGGGTGACGACCCACCAGGCGCGGGAGATGAATTCGCGCGCGTCGGCCAGCATGGTGCCCCATTCCGGCGTCGGCGGCTGTGCGCCCATGCCAAGGAACCCGAGCGCGGCAGCGTCCAGAATGGCAGTCGAGAAAGACAATGTCGCCTGCACGATCAATGGCGCCAGGCAGTTCGGCAGGATGGTTTTTGTCATCAGCCGCAGCGGACCGGCGCCGGCCACTCTTGCGGAAATGACATATTCCTTGGTCTTTTCGCTCATCACGGCCGCGCGTGTCAGGCGGACGAAATGCGGCTGCAGCACCAGCGCGATGGCAATCATAGCGTTGAGCAGACCGGGGCCGAGTACCGCCACCAGAACGAGAGCCAGCAGTAGCGAGGGAAAGGCCAGGATCACATCCATGATACGCATGATGACCACATCGACCCAGCCGCGGAAATAACCCGCAATCAGGCCAATGGTTATGCCGCCGCTCAATGCGATCGTCACAACGATCACGCCGATAAACAGCGAAAACCGGGCGCCGTAAATCAGCCTGGAAAGCATGTCGCGGCCAACCGCATCGGTGCCCAGCAGGTACGCCGATTGCCCGCCATCCTGCCACACCGGCGGCAACAGCAGAGCCGCACGGTTTTGTGCGGCCGGATCATGCGGCGCGATCAGCGGCGCGAGCAGCGCAAGCACAATGAGGACAAGAAAGACATAAAGCCCGATCACCGCGCCGCGGTTTTCGGAGAAATAGAACCAGAATTCAGACATCATCTGGCGCATCGCACTGCGTCCGGCCTGAGCTGTCACATCTGTTGTAGCGGTGATTTCGCTCATATCATGTATGCCGGATTCTGGGGTTGATCAGGCCGTAGAGAACATCGACCAGCAGGTTGACCAGCATGATGATGGCGGCGATCAGGATGAGTCCGCCCTGGATCACCGGATAATCGCGCCGGAAGACGGAATCCACCATCCATTTGCCGATCCCGGGCCATGAGAAAATCGTTTCCGTCAGGATGGCGCCGGCGAGCAATGTTCCCACCGACAGGCCGATCACCGTAATCACCGGTATCAGCGCGTTGCGCAAAGCATGCAGCCCGACAATGCGGATGTTCGGCAGGCCCTTGGCTTTTGCCGTGCGCACATAATCCTCGCCCAGAACCTCCAGCATGGCCGATCGCGTCTGCCGGGCGATGACCGCAAGCGGGATTGTCCCCAGCACGATAGCCGGCAGGATGAGATGGCTCACCGCCGATGTGAAAGCGCCCTTCTGGCCGGACAAGAGGCTGTCTATCAGCATGAAGCCGGTCACATCGGGGAAATAGTAGAGCAGCGATATCCGGCCCGATACCGGGGTCCAGCCCAAGGTGCCGGAGAAGAACATGATCAGCAGCAGGCCCCACCAGAAGATCGGCATCGAATAGCCGACCAGCGCGGTGCCCATCACGGCCTGATCGAAAAATGTGCCGCGTTTGGCGGCGGCTATGATCCCCGCCGGTATCCCGATCGAAACGGCAAGCAACATGGCAATGATCGATAATTCCAGCGTCGCCGGGAACAATGTCATGAATTCCGTCAGAACCGGTTTTTTCGTAACAATCGAATTGCCGAAGTCACCGCGAACAAGGCCGGCGAGATAATCCAGATATTGTACGACATAAGGCCGGTCGAAGCCGAATTTCGCCATCGCCTCGGCGTAACGTTCCTCCGACATTCCGCGCTCACCTGCGAGCAACAGCACCGGGTCGCCAGGCAGCATGCGGATAAAGCTGAACGAGATAATCGAGACGCCGATGAATGTCGGGATCAGAAGCCCAAGCCGGCTAAAGAAGAATTTCAGCATATCACCGTGACCTCCCGCGGTAATGTCGTCAGGCTTTCCGCACCGTCGCCGGTGATCACAATATCATCCTCGATGCGAACACCGAACCGGCCGGGCAGGTAGAGCCCGGGCTCGATGGTGAACACCATGCCCGGCTCCATCTGCTGATGATTGCCGCGCATGATATAAGGGTCTTCATGAACGTCGCGGCCAAGGCCGTGTCCGGTCTTGGTGCGGATAAATTCAGAATAGGGCGAGGCTTCCAGCACGCCGAGCACGCAATCGTCGATGGCATGGGCGCTGACGCCGGGGCCCGAGATTTCCCGGCCGGCATGGTTGGCGAACAGCACCGTGTCGTAGACGCCATGTGCGTCATCGGGGCAATGGCCGATGAATACAGTTCGGGTAATGTCGGCCTTGTAGCCGCGATAATCGGCGCCGAAATCCAGCAGCAGCGCATCGCCGGCCTGAATGGCGTAATCGGCCCGCGCCTTGGCGTGGGGCTTGTGGGAATTGTTGGCGGCGGCGACGATCGGGTCGAAGGACAGCCCTTCGGCACCGGCGCCGAACAGGTTCTTCAGAAGCAGGCTCTCAATGTCGGTTTCGCTCTGGCCGATGCGCACTTCGTCGAGCGTGCGCCGCAAGGCGTCTTCGGAAATTGCGATCGCCTTCCGCATCAGGTCAATATCGGCATCGGATTTGTGCAGCCGCAGCGCGGAGGAAATCGCCTTGTGCATGTCGACGATTTCAGCCTCGGGAAAGGCGCGTTTCAGGCCGTGATGTTCAAGCACCCGCATGGTCTGGCCTTCAACGCCGATGCGTTTCGGGTCGCAATGATCGGCGAGCGCATCAAATGCGGCATTCGCGCCGTCATTGTCGCGCCAGTGAAATTCAGCGCCGCCAAATCCGATCATGTCGAAGGATGCCGCTTCCAGCTGCGGCACGACGGCAAGATTCTTTCCCTCGCGGATCAGCAGCACGACCAGCGAGCGTTCGTTCTGGTGAAAGCTTTTGCCATAGACATGGCGGAAATTGGCGCCGGGCACCAGGGCGATCGCATCAAGCTCGGTCCGGGCCATCAGGTCGCGAAGAATGCGCTCGCCGTCAAATGTCATTATCTATTCCAATGCAACGGGCCGTAGAAACGGCCCGCCGCGGGATCAAATTAATCTTCACTCGGCCAGGTCGACACCGTAGAAGATGTGGCCGCCGAACGGATCGATCTTGAAGTCCTGGACTTCCTTGCGCATCGGTTTGAAGACGATCGAATGGGCGATCGTCGCCCACGGCGCCTGCTCCTTGAAGATCACCTGGGCTTCTTCATAGAGCTTTGTCCGTTCTGCGCTGTCTGAAACCGTCTTCGCATTCTGGATCACATCGTCGAAAGGCTTGTAGCACCATTGCGCCCGGTTCGATTTTTCAACGCCATCGCAGCCAAGCAGCACGGCGAGGAAATTGTCCGGATCGCCGTTATCGCCGGTCCAGCCGAGTAGGATCGCGCCGTCGCGGTCAAGTTCGCGCGATTTGCTGAGATACTCGCCCCATTCGTAGGACACGACTTCAACCTCGACGCCAACTTTGGCGAAATCAGCTTGGATCAGTTCCGCCATGCGCCGCGCGTTCGGGTTGTACGGCCGCTGGACGGGCATCGCCCAGACTTTCATCTTCAGGTCGGAAACGCCTGCATCTTCAAGCATTTTCTTGGCGGCTTCCGGATCGTACGGATCATCCTGAATGGCATCATTGTAGGACCAGATTGTCGGCGGGATCGGGTTCTTGGCGATCTTGCCGGCGCCCTGGAACACGGCGTCAAGGATGGCCTGCTTGTTGATGGCCATATTCAGCGCCTTGCGCACCTCAACCTTGTCGAACGGGGCGACTGTCGTATTGTAGGCCAGATAGCCGACATTGAGGCCTTCCTGCTCCATCACGACGAGGTCCTGGTCGGCTTTCATCGCTTCAAGATCGGCCGGGTTAGGATAGGGCATCAGGTGGCATTCGCCCGCTTTCAGTTTCTGGTACCGCACCGAATTGTCCGGTGTGATGGCAAAGACAAGATCGTCGATCGGAGCCTTGCCTGCCCAGTAACCGTCATGCGCCTTGAAGCGGACGACGGCATCCTTCTGATAGGCCACGAACTGGAACGGGCCCGTGCCGACCGGCTGCTGGTTGACGTTCTCAGGCGTGCCGGCTTCAAGCATGGCGTCGGCATATTCCTTTGACAGGATGGACGCGAAGTCCATTCCCAGATTGGCGATCATCGGTGCTTCCGGACGGTTCAGGACGAACTTCACCGTCAGGTCGTCGACCTTTTCCACCGACTTGATCAGATCGGGCATCGACATGCCGCCGAAATATTCCCAGGTGCCGCCGGAAACCTCGTGATAGGGATGCTCCTTGACGCGCTGGCGTTCAAACGAAAACACCACGTCGTCGGCATTGAGATCGCGGCTCGGCGTAAAATAATCCGTCGTGTGAAACTTCACACCCGGCCGCAGTTTGAACGTCCCGGCCGCAGTTTGAACGTGAATTCCAGACCGTCGTCGGAGACCGACCAGCTTTCAGCCAGCGCCGGACCGATATTCGTCGTGCCGCGTTCAAATTCGACAAGCTTGTTGTAAATCTGCCGGGACGACGCATCGAATGTCGTGCCGGACGTGTAAAGGGCCGGATCGAAACCTTCCGGCGAGCCCTCCGAGCAATAGACGAATGTCTTCGCCGACGCAGCACCTGCCAGGATGGCAAGGCTGGCGCCGACCATCGCGGCGCGGAATGTCGTTTTAATAAGCATGAGTACTTCTCCCAAAGCGGATATTATTGAGAGCGGGACCCCGTGTCCCGCCTCTCCGAACCGACATCAAGAACCGAACCGGCGGGGAAATCAACTGGTCCTGGTCATTCTTTTTCTTTCTGATTCCACTGAAGGAACCTGGCCTGCCAGCCTGACGCAGCGTCTTTCCGGCCTGATACGGCTGAGGCGCACGAATGACATTGCGCCGCAGGACGTATTGGCCGGGACAAACGCTGTGAAACGCCGGACCTTTGGGGATCGTATTGTCGCGCTCGCATTGGGCTGAAGGGTCAGAGGCGGATTGTCTTCAGCCTCAAAGCATTGCCGATGACGGAGATCGACGACAGGCTCATCGCGGCGGCTGCCAGCATCGGGGACAGCAATGTGCCGATCAGCGGATAAAGAATGCCGGCTGCGATCGGCACTCCGGCGGAATTGTAGACAAAGGCGAAGAACAGGTTCTGCTTGATGTTCCTGATCGTCGCCTGGGCCAGCCGCCTTGCCCGCACAATACCTTTCAGGTCGCCCTTCACCAGGGTGATGCCGGCGCTCTCCATGGCAACGTCCGCACCGGTTCCCATGGCAATCCCGACATCGGCCGCCGCAAGGGCCGGCGCATCATTGACGCCGTCACCGGCCATGGCGACGGACGCACCCCTGGCGCGCAGTTCATCGACCAGCGCTTTCTTGTCTTCCGGCAGCACATTGGCGCGGATCTCGTCGATGCCGAGTTTTTCAGCAACAGCGCGGGCGGTGCGCTCTTCATCGCCGGTCGCCATGATGATGGTCAGCCCGGCATCGTGCAGCGCCTTGATGGCTTCGGCGGTCGTTTCCTTGAGCGGATCGGCGACCGCGACAAGGCCGGCGGCCTTGCCGTCAACTGAGATATACATTGCGGTTTTGCCATCGCCGCGCAGCGCATCGGCCTGATCCTGCAACATCTGCACGTCAATAGTGCTGTCCGCCATCATTGCCCGGTTGCCAAGCGCCACATTTTGCCCGGCCACATTGCCCAGAACGCCCTTGCCGGTCACGGCCTCGAAACCGGTTGCCTTGACAATTTCCACATTGCGCGCTGCCGCACCGTCCAGGATCGCCTCTGCCAGCGGGTGTTCGGAGCCTTTTTCCAGCGCTGCCGCCAGTGACAGGACCTGAGTCTCGTCGAATCCGTCTGTTGCAATCACATCGGTCAGCTCAGGTTTGCCTTTTGTCAGCGTTCCGGTCTTGTCGACAATCAATGTATCGACGCCAGCAAAGAGTTCCAGCGCTTCCGCATCGCGGATCAGAACGCCGGCCTGAGCGCCGCGGCCGGTCGCCACCATGATCGACATGGGCGTTGCCAGACCGAGCGCGCACGGGCAGGCGATGATCAGCACCGAAACGGCTGCGACCAGTGCGTAGACCATGCTGGGCTGCGGTCCGACAATCGCCCAGATGACAAAGGCTGCGATGGCCACCAGAACCACGGTCGGCACGAAATACCGGGCGACCCGGTCAGCCAGGCTCTGGATCGGCGCGCGTGACCGCTGCGCCGATGCCACCATGTCGACGATCCGCGCAAGCATGGTTTCAGCGCCGACTTTTTCCGCCCGCATCAGGATCGATCCGGAACCGTTCAATGTGCCGCCGGTCACCGTGTCACCTTCAACCTTTTCCACCGGAACCGGTTCACCTGTCAGCATGGATTCATCGATCGATGTTCGTCCCTCGGTGACGGTGCCGTCGACAGGCACGGATTCGCCCGGCCGGATGCGCAGAACATCGCCGCTGACAACGGTGTCGAGCGCGACATCATTTTCGCTGCCGTCATCGGCGACCTTGCGGGCGGTTTTCGGCGACAGGTTGAGCAAGGCCCGTATCGCGCTGCCGGTGCGTTCGCGGGCACGCAATTCCAGTACCTGACCGACAAAGACCAGAGTAATGATCACCGCTGCAGCCTCGAAATAGACCGGCACCGTGCCAGCCTCTGTCCGGAATGAAGCCGGAAACAGGCCAGGTGCAAGTGTTGCCGCCAGACTGTATAAAAACGCCGCACCGACACCGATGGCAATCAGCGTCCACATGTTCGGGCTGCGATTGATGATGGAAGACCAGCCGCGCTGGAAAAACGGGATCGCCGCCCAGCAAACCACGGGCGCCGCCAGAAGCAGTTCAAGCCAGCTGGCCGTCGGTTCGCCGATCCACTCGCGGATCGGCAGACCGACCATTGGCCCCATGGCAATGACCAGCAGCGGCACGGCAAACAACGCACTGACGTACAGTCGTCGGGAAAAATCAACCAGCTCCGGGTTTGGTCCGTCGGCCGGCAGCCCCATCGGTTCAAGAGCCATGCCGCAGATCGGGCATGTGCCGGGGCCTTCCTGGATGATCTCCGGATCCATCGGGCAGGTATAGAGCGTGCCGGCAGGGACATCTTCGTCGGCTTTCCGGTGTTCGCCGGTCAGGAAATGTTCCGGATCGGCAGAAAACCGGTCATGACACCGCTGACTGCAAAAATGATAATCGGTTCCCTTGTGCCGAAACATCGGTTTCCCGGCATCCGGATCAACACTCATGCCGCAGACAGGATCGACGAATTCGTCAGGGGTCAGGTCTGGCGCAGACTGGCCGACAGCGCTTTGGCGGCCATGGCCATGCTCGCATTGCCGGTCGACGTCTTTTTCCGGTCTGCTGCCATTGGAAGGATCGGTATCGCCGCTTAATTCCCGAGTATCCATGTGATCTCCTCTGAGTTGCGCATCAGATAAAGATTACAGTTTCCGGAAGGTCAAGGTTTCGGCATTATACTTTCGTTTGATCTCGCCGATTACGGCAAATATGGTGTTTTTTCGGGGGAATCAGGTTTTTGCGGTCTGGTACTGCATCAACGGGAAACGGGGCGAGAAATGATGACTGCAACTTCAATGACAAGACGGGGGTTCTTTCTCGGGGCAGGGGCTTTCAGCCTCCTGGCTTCCGGATGCACCACAATCAGCACCCGTGACGAATTTGGCCTGCCGCCGTCAAATGTCCTGCGGTCTCACTACGGACTGCGCAAAGACGGCGAATTTCGCATGCCGGCAATCAATATCAGCGCAGTCAACCGTCGGCACCTCCGTCAGACCGTGCGGTTTTCCACCCGCGAGCGTCCGGGCACGGTGATTGTCGATCCCTACAGCCGTTTCCTCTATTTCGTCGAAGATGAAGGCAGGGCCATTCGTTACGGCGTTGGCGTCGGCCGGGCCGGCTTCCGCTGGGCCGGGCGGGCTTATGTCGGCTGGAAACGGGCATGGCCGACCTGGACGCCGCCGCCTGCCATGATCGCCCGCGAACCGGAACTGGTGGCATTCAGCAAAGGCATGGACCCTGGCCTGAACAACCCGCTCGGCGCCCGAGCCATCTATATCTACAGGGATGGCCGCGATACCCTGTACCGTTTGCATGGCACCAATGAACCCTGGTCGATCGGCAAGGCCGTTTCGAGCGGTTGTATCCGTCTTTTCAACCAGGATATCATTGATCTGCATGAGCGCGTGAAGCCGGGCGCGAAAATCGTCGTGCTGTCGGAAAGCCAGTCTGCCCGCATCGCCTGACCGTTCAATTTTCATCTGACTTCCGAGGATCTGACCAATGCAATATCGTCCGTTGGGCCGCACCGGCATCAATGTCAGCGCCTTGTGCCTCGGCTCCATGACCTGGGGTACCCAGAACAGCGAGGCCGAAGGCCATCAGCAGATCGAATACGCCGTCGACTCAGGGATCAATTTTATCGATGCCGCTGAAATGTATCCGACAACGCCGACTTCGCCGGAGACGCAGGGACGGACCGAAGAAATCATCGGCACCTGGTTCAAGGCGTCAGGCCGGCGTGCTGATGTGGTCATGGCGACCAAGATCACCGGCGGCGGCAATGAATGGGTCCGCGGTGGCGAAGCGATTTCAAGTGCCGCCATCCGCACGGCGGTCGACGGCAGTCTGCGCCGGCTGCAGACAGATTATATCGACCTCTACCAGTTGCACTGGCCGAACCGGGACCATTATCATTTCCGAAAATCCTGGACCTATGATCCGAGTGGCCAGGACCGTGAACAAACGCAGGCGCATATTCTGGACGTATTGCAGGCGCTCGGCAAACTGGTGAGCGAGGGCAAGATCCGCGCCGTCGGGCTGTCCAATGAAACCTGCTGGGGCACGGCGCAGTTTCTCCAACTGGCGCAAGCCCACGGCCTGCCGCGTATCGCTTCAATCCAGAATGAATACAGCCTGTTGCAGCGCCTGTTCGATCTCGATATGGCGGAACTGAGCCACAACGAGGATGTCGGTCTGCTGGCGTTTTCACCGCTCGCCGCAGGCATGCTGTCGGGAAAATATCGCGGCGGGATTATCCCGCCCGGCTCTCGCCGCAGCATCAACGAAAAACTTGGCGGCCGTTATACCGATATTGCCGTTGAGGCCGTCGAGGCCTACGCCGCCGTTGCCGAACGGCACGAACTGGCCCTGGCGCCCATGGCGCTCGCCTTCTGCCTGGCGCGGCCGTTCATGAGCGCAGTGATCATCGGCGCAACCAATATGGATCAGCTGACGACCAATATGTCTGCAGCAGACATGACACTCAGCGAAGAGGTGATGGCGGACATCGCCGCCGTGCACCGGCGGTTTCCGATGCCGATGTAGGCTCAGACAATGCCGCTGGAGGAGCCACCGCCGGCTGGCCGCCCGGCGGCGACCCGATTGCGATAACCGGCCTGGCGGTAGGCGGATATCGGGTCAACGGCCGCGCCGCTTTCCATGCGGGCCATGGCAAGGATCGGCTCGACATCGGTTCGAAAGGCGGCCTTCAGGGTCTGTGACGCCATCAGCGCATCATTGTCGTCCTGGTAACCCTCAAGCGCTGAACGGTCGATCAGAAGCGCTTGCGCGTAGGCGCGTATCACTTCCATGGCGCTGACCATCAGGCTTTCGATCGGATCGGTCACATTGTGCGACTGGTCGAGCATGTGCGCCGGATTGAAACCCGGAACCCGGTGCTGTTCGGCGTCGACCAGTTCGTTGAAGACCAGGAAGAGCTGGTACGGGTTGATTGAACCGGTATCCAGATCATCGTCGCCATATTTGGAATCATTGAAATGGAAGCCGCCCAGCTTGCCGAACTGGATGAGCCGGGAAACGATCATTTCAATGTTGACGCTCGGCGCATGGTGGCCGAGATCCACCAGGCAGAAAGCCTTGTCGCCGAGTTCCTTCGCAGCAAGGTAGCTGCTGCCCCAGTCCTGGATCACTGTCGAGTAAAACGCCGGCTCGTGGATCTTGTGTTCGATAAACAGCCGCCAATTGCCGGGCAGAGCTTCATAGACGCTGCCCATCGCATCAAGATAACGCTCAAATGCCCTGGCAAAATGGCTTTGGCCGGGAAAGTTCGAACCGTCGGCGATCCAGACCGTGAGCGCCTTCGAGCCGATTGCGGCGCCGATCTCGATACATTCCAGATTATGCGCGACCGCCTGTTCCCGTGTGGCGGCATCGGTGTGGCTGAGACTGCCGAATTTGTAGGAGTTCGGCTGATCGTTCTGATCCTGAAACGTGTTGGAGTTCATCGCGTCGAAACCCAGGCCGAGGCTGGCCGCCTTGTCGCGAAGTTCCGCCGGATCGTCGGGCCGGTCCCATGGAATATGCAGCGATACATTCGGCGTGGCGGCGGTCAGTTGATGGATCACGCCGCAATCGTCGAGTTTCTCAAAAATGGTGCGCGGCTCGCCGGGGCCAGGAAAGCGGGCGAACCGAGTTCCTCCGGTTCCCACACCCCATGAAGGAACGGCAACGCCATAGGCGGCCACCTTGTCACGGATATCGTCGATATCGACGTCGCGCCGATCCAGGATTTCACCCAGCGCGTCGTACTCGCTCCGAATTGCATCTCGCCGGTCCTGATTGTGGGAACCGACAAGGTCGGTGGATATTGCCTGCGTCATGCCAAATCTCCCCTGGCCCGTTGTCCCGTGGCCGCGCAATGGTGCCTACCGCGTGAACGCCTGCGCATTGCCTGCGTCCACATTGACGATATTGCCGGTTGATTTTGCCGACAAGTCGGAAACGAGGAAGAACGAGGCTTCCGCGACATCTTCGGGAAATACGCTGCGTTTGAGCAGGGACCGGTTGCGATAATGGTCTTCCAGTTCGTCCGGCGCCATGTTGTAGGCGTCGGCCCGTTGTTGCCGCCATTCTCCCGTCCAGATTTTCGAGCCGCGCAACACGGCGTCCGGATTGACCACGTTGACCCGGATGCCATCGCCCGCGCCTTCAAGAGCAAGGCAGCGCGCCAGATGAATTTCGGACGCTTTCGCAGTACAATAAGCAGCGGCATTCGGCGAAGCGGCAAGCCCGTTCTTGGAGGCGATAAAGACGATCGCCCCACCCAGTTTCTGCCGCTGCATCAGGCGGAAGGCTTCGCGGGCAACCAGAAAATAGCCTGTCGCCAGAATATCCATGTTGCGGCTCCACATGGAAAGCTCGGTATCGGCGATCGGAGCAGATGACGAGATGCCGGCATTGGAGACAAGGATATCGATGCCGCCAAATTCAACGCTGGCATCCGCAAAGGCCCGGGCAACGCCGGCTTCGTCTGTCACATCGAGCGGCAGGCTGTGCACCATGTCCGTGCCTGCGACTTCCGCAAAATTGTCGCTGACTTCTGCCAGGGCTTCTGCGTCAATATCGGTCAAGACGATACAGGCGCCTTCGCTCAGCAGGCGCCGGACATGGGCCTGGCCGATGCCGCCGGCGGCGCCTGTCACAAGCGCCACGCGGCCTGCCAGGCTCTTCGGTTTTGGCTGACGTTGCAGCTTGGCCTCTTCCAAAAGCCAGTATTCGATATTGAAGGCTTCCTGCTCATCCAGTCCGACATAGGTCGAAACGGTGGAGGCGCCGCGCATGACGTTGATCGCATTGACATAGAATTCAGCGGAAATCCGCGCAGTCGCCTTGTCCTTGGCAAAGGTGATCATGCCGACGCCGGGGACGAGATAGACCACTGCATTGGCATCGCGCATCGGCGGACTGTCATCATGTCTGCAGCGCTCATAATAGGCCGCATAATGTTCGCGGTATGTGTCGAAGGCCTGGTCAAGACCGGCCATCGTTGCTTCGATATCCGGGCTGGCGGGGTCGAAATCGACGATCAGCGGGCGGATCTTGGTGCGCAGGAAATGGTCCGGACACGAGGTGCCGAGGGCGGCCAGCTGCTCCAACTGACGGGAATTGACGAATTCAAGTACAGCGGAACTGTCGTCGAAATGACCGATCTTGCGTTCTGCCTGGCCGATGCGGCCGCGAATTTCCGGCATCAATCGCGCTGCAATCTCGCGCCGTGCGCCGGCTGCGAGCGGTGGTGATTTTTCGCCGCCAAAGGCCGTCCGGCCTGCCGCTTCCGAGGCGAACCAGTCGATCGCCTTGTTGATCGTCTCAATCGTCACCGCGTAACAGTCTTCGGCGCTGTCGGCCCAGGTGAACAAGCCATGGCTTGCCAGGACAACGCCGCGCGCCTGCGGATTCTCGCTGACGAACTTTTCCAGCCAAAGGCCAAGTTCGAAGCCCGGCCGCTTCCAGGGCAGCCAGCCGATATCGTCGCCGTAAATCCGCCGGGTCAGTTCGCGGCTGTCTTCCGATGCCGCAATGGCGATCACCGCATCGGGATGCACATGGTCGACATGCCTGTGAGGGACAAATGCATGCAGGGGCGTGTCGATCGAGGCGGCGCGACCGTTCAGATTGAAGGTGCAATGGGGCAGGTAGCCGACCATTTCGTCTTCATGCTCAGGGCCGCGGTACAGCCGCTTCAGGCCCTGGACCTTGTCAAAGTAGAGCGTCGCAAATCCATCCATTTTCATCGTGCCGAGATCGCCGCCGGAGCCCTTGACCCAGAGAACCTCGACATCGTGGCCGGTCAGCGGGTCGGCCTGCATGTATTTGACGGAGGTATTGCCGCCGCCGAAATTGGTGATCCTGTGATCTGCGCCGAGCAGGTTCGAGCGATAGAGCAGTAATTCGTTTTCACTCATGCCGGCGGTTTCGGCATGATCCCAGCGAAGCTCCAGACGGGCATCGCCCGACACGATATTCTGTGTGGTTGACATCGCTGGGTCCTCCTGGAGCACGGGATCGTTCACTCACTTTGAATGAACCAGGTAAGTCGGCATGTCAATCATTTACGGTCAATTTCAATCATTGTGCAGTGCAATATGATTGAAATTGATCGAAATTGATTGACAGCCAGCAGCGAAGGTGAAAACATTTAAAAATCCGGGGGAGAGCATGCACGAGCGTGAACGGCACAGGATCATCCTTAACACGGTTCAGGAAAAACCTGTGGCGACGGTTCAGGGCATGGTGGAGCTGACCGGATCGTCGGAGGCAACGATCCGCCGCGATATCGCTGCCCTCCACCTGCAGAAGAAACTCCGCCGTGTGCGCGGCGGCGCGGAAGCCCTGACCCCGCCGCAATCCTCCAGGCTTTCCGGCCGGCCGTTCGCCGTCAACCAGGGCATCAATACCAATCTCAAGCGCGCCATTGCGCGCCGCGCTGCGGCCCTGTGTCACGATGGTGAGCCGGTAATCATCAATGGCGGTACGACGACCTATCAGATGGTTCACTTTCTGACCGGCAGCCAGTTGCAGGTTTTCACAAATTCCTTTCCGATCGCCGAGCATCTGCTGAAACATTCCACCCATACGGTGATGATGCCGGGCGGCACGATCTACCGCGAACAGAGCATCATATTGAGCCCGTTCGATAACGATGTGACGCGCAATTTCTATGCCCGGAAAATGTTCATGGGCGCTCAGGGCATCGGCCGCCTCGGCCTGATGGAAACGGATCCGCTGCTGATCCAGGCAGAGCAGAAAATGTTCAACCAGGCCGACGAGCTTATCGTGCTCGTCGATTCGACCAAATTCGCCAAGCGCTCCAGTCACATCATGTGTCCGCTGGAACGCATCACGACGATCATCACCGACGACGGGATTTCGGCCGGCGACCGGCGGATGGTTGAAGAGGCCGGCATCGATCTGGTCGTTACGCCGGTTGCGGCAGAAAGCGGGTCTGAGCATGTCATCGGTGCTTGAACTCGACGGGATCTCCAAATCGTTTCCCGGCGTCAAGGCGCTGAGCGACATCCGGTTCGACGTCAGGGCCGGAGAGGTTCACGCACTTCTGGGCGAGAACGGGGCCGGGAAGTCGACCCTGATCAAGATCATGTCCGGCGTGCATCAGCCCGACGAGGGCACATTGACGGTGAGCGGGCGGTCCGTCAGATTTGCGTTGCCGTCGGATGCCCAGGCTGCCGGCATTGCCACTATCTACCAGGAACTGTTGCTGTTTCCGGAACTGAGCGTTGCCGAAAACATCTTCATGGGACATGCGCCGCGTCGCCGTTTCGGCGCGATCGACTGGCCGACGATGCGTGCGCAGGCTCTGGAACTGCTGGCGTCGCTCGACATTCACGACCTTGACGTCTCCGCGCCGGTCGGCGCGCTTTCCATCGGCAATCGCCAGCGTGTGGAAATCGCAAAGGCGCTCTCCCAGAATGCCCGCATCCTGATCATGGACGAGCCGACGGCCGCGTTGACGGAACATGATGTCGAACAGCTTTTCCGCATTGTCCGGCTGCTGCGCGAGCGCAATGTCGGCATTGTCTACATTTCTCATCGGCTGGAAGAGGTGTTCCTGCTTGCCGACCGCGTAACCGTCCTGCGTGACGGTCAATTCGTCGCCACCAAACCGGTCAGCGAAACCAGCCACGGCGATCTGATTGAGATGATGGTGGGCCGGCGTATCGAGGCGCTGTTCCCGAAAGCGGAGGCGGCTATCGGCGATATTGTCCTGCAGGTCGATGATCTTGTCCGGCCGCCGATGACGAACGGTGTCAGCCTGACGCTTCGGGCCGGGGAAATTCTCGGCATTGCAGGCCTGGTCGGTTCAGGCCGCAGCGAGTTCGCCCAGACCTTGTTCGGGATTACACCGCCCAAAAGCGGAACGATACTGGTTGACGGAAACCCGGTCACGATTGCCGGACCGCAGGACGCGAAATCCCTTGGTATCGCCTATATCCCGGAAGACCGCGCCCATCACGGCCTGGTCCGGCAGATGCCGATATTGGAGAATGTGTCGCTCGCCGTCCTGAACCGGGTTTCCCGGCGCGGGTTTCTGGACCGGCAAGCCGAAGCCAGCCTGGCTGAGAAGAGCGTCGAACAATTCGGCGTCCGCACCAGCGGTATCGGGCAGATTGTCGGCAAACTGTCGGGCGGGAACCAGCAGAAAGTCGTTCTCGCCAAATGGCTTGCGACCAACCCCCGCATACTGATCATGGATGAGCCGACCCGCGGTATTGACGTCGGCGCCAAGGCGGAGATCCACCGGCTGATGAGCGAACTGGCGCAGCAGGGACTGGCGATCATCATGATTTCCAGCGAACTGCCGGAAATCATGGGCATGAGCGACCGCATCCTCGTCATGCGCGGCGGCCATATTGTCTCCGAAGTCGACAGGGCGGATGCCACACAGACCGGCATCGCCAGCGCGATGATGAGCGATATTGCGCCCGAACCGGCAGCGCTGGCAGGCTAAGGAAATGACAACAGACCCCGCAACAGAAACAGCAATCCGTCCAGGCGCCGCGGCGCCCGGCTTCGGACTCGGCCGCATCGTTTTCAGTCAGGAAATGCTGCTGTTTCTGGCCATCATCGCGATATTCGTCATCGTCGGCTCGATCAATCCGCGCTTCATTGCCGAGCGCAATATCAGCTCCGTCTTCCTCGGCAATGCCTATATCGCTGTTGCCGCCATCGGCATGTCGATGATCATCATATCCGGCAATATCGATATCTCCGTCGGCTCGCTGATCGGTGTGCTGGCGACCATCAGCGGCACACTGGCCGTCAATGGGGCTCCGATCCTAGTCTGCTGGGTCGTTCCGATATTGCTCTCGATGGTTTTCACCACGGGGATGGGGTTGCTCGTGACCTATATGCGCATCCCCTCGATCGTGGTTTCGCTTGGCATGCTGAGCATCCTGAAGGGCGGGCTGATCAGTGTCACCAAGGGCGCCTGGATTTCGGATCTTCCGCCGGATTTCTTTCTCGCCCAGATGAAGCCGCTCGGCATTCCGATGCCGATATATTTCATGCTGGTACTGACGCTTGCAGCCGCAATGTGGATGCGGCTCAGCGGGACGGGCCGGGCGATCTATGCGGTTGGCGGCAATGTCGAAGCCGCGCGATTGTCCGGTATCAACCCGACGGCAACGATCCTCAAGGCGTTTGCCGCGCACGGCTTCTTCGTGGGAATCGCAGCCGTTCTGTTTGCCACACAATTGAGCGTCATCCAGACCGCAGTGCCGCCAAATCTGGAACTGTCGATCATCACCGCATCCGTTGTCGGCGGCGTCAGTATTCTGGGCGGGACGGGGACGGTGATCGGTTCCACGCTGGCCGCCATTCTGCTCGCGACCATCGGCTCTTCGCTGATTTTCATCAATGTGTCGCCGTTCTGGCTGCGCTCCGTTCAGGGTATGCTGATCCTCATGACGGTCTTGGCGGATCTGCTGCGGCGGCGACGCCGGATGGGGAGGCAATAGGCCATGGCCGGCGCAGCAGGCACGAATGGTCCGCGGATCGCAATTCGGCACGAACTTGTGCTGCTGGCGGTGCTGGTCGCCGCGCTGATCGTCCTGTCGACCATCACCGACAGGTTCATGACGCTGGACAATACGCTCAATCAGGGCCGCCTGCTGACGGAAGTCGGTCTGGTCGCGCTGCCGATGACGTTCATCATCATCACCGGCGGGATTGACCTGTCCGTCGGGTCGGTGATGGGCCTTTCGGCGATTGTCCTGGGATATTCCTGGAAGAACCTCGGAATGCCGCTCGAACTGTCAATCGTCATGGCGATCCTGGCCGGTACGGCGGCCGGCTTCTTCAACGGCCTGCTGATCGTGCGCGTGAAGGTTCCGCCGCTGATCATGACACTGGCGACACTGGCGCTGTTTCGCGGCCTTGCGGAGGGCATCAGCCAATCCCGTTCGGTACGCGGTTATCCCGAGTGGTTTTTCCGCCTGGGGCAGGGCGAATGGCTCGGCATTCCGATGCAATTGTGGATATTGCTTGTCGCCGTTGCGGTCTTCTGGGTCGTGCTGGCGAAAACCACGTTCGGGCGCGCGCTCTATGCAATCGGCCATAATGAAGCTGCGGCCCGTTTTTCCGGGATCCCGGTCGATCGCATCAAATTGACGATCTATACTTTGTCGGGAACAATGGCGGGCGTGGCCGGCTACATATTCGTATCGCGCGTCAGCACGACCCGATCCGATATGGGCACCGGCCTCGAGCTTGATGTTATCGCCGCCGTCGTGCTCGGCGGCACCAGTATATTCGGCGGTATCGGTACGATTGCCGGAACCGTGCTTGGATTTGTGCTGATCCAGTTCCTGAAGAACGGACTGGCTCTGACCGGCGTCAAGGGTGACGCCACGATTGTCGTGATCGGAACCGTGCTGATCTTGTCGATCCTGATCACCAACTTTCTTCAGCATCGCCGGGGAGGCGACGGCTGAGGATCAACAGGGTGCCTGCCGATATTGCGGGCGCTCAAAACAGGAGGAAGCGAAATGTTGAGACTATCGATATCGGCTGTTGCATTGATTGCCGCAGCAAGCTCGGCCATGGCGGCCGATCGTTGGGATGGCGCCGATGATCTTGCCACCAATCCACTGGCTTGTGACGGTTCAATGGGAGAAATGGCAGCCAAGCCCTATGACGGCGCAAGCCCGACAGGTGCAATGGATATGTCCGGCAAGGACATTACGCTGATCGACGTCCCGAAACTGGTCGGCATCGGCTACTTTGCCGCCACCACTGAGGGCATGCGCCAGGCTGCCGAAGAACTGGGCAACGTCAAGGTTTCCACTGACGGGCCGACGGAAGCCAATATCGATGATCAGATCACCTTCATCGACAATTACATCACCCAGGGCGTCAACGGCATCCTATTTGCAGCCAACGATCCGGTGGCCATCGCGCCGGTGCTCAAAAAGGCGCTGTCGAAGGGCATTCATGTCGTTGGTTATGACGCCAACGCCGAGCCCGACGCGCGTGAATGGTTCGTCAACCAGGCCGAGTTCAACGGCATCGGCAAGTCGCTGATCGACTCCATGGCGGCCGAGATCGGATCGGACGGCAAATTCGCCATCGTCACGTCCACCTTCACCACGCCCAACCAGGCCCGATGGATTGCCGAGATGCAGGCCTACCAGGAAAAATGTCATCCTGACATGAAGTGGCTTGAGACCGTTGAAGCCCAGGAAGACAATATCCTGTCGTTCAACCAGGCCAACACATTGCTCAACAAACATGGCGATGATCTCGACGGACTGTTCGGCATGACCTCGGTTGCGACGCCGGCATCCGCAGAGGCCGTTACCCAGGCCGGCGCCTGCGGCAAGACCGCAATCGTCGGGCTGGCTACGCCGAACGCCATGAAGCCCTTCGTGGCATCGGGGTGCGTGAAATCGGTGGTGCTGTGGAACCCGGTCGACCTGGGATATGCTGCGGTCTATGCCACACGGGCCGTGGTCGACGGCAAACTGGCGCCGGGCGGAACCAGCCTTGAAGCCGGCCGTCTCGGAAAGCTTCAGGTCGTCAATGGCAGTGAAATCCTGCTTGGTGCGCCGTTCGTCTTCAACAAGGACAATATCAACGATTTCGATTTCTGATCCTTGTCACCAATCAGGGGCTTCCGGCATCCGGGAGCCCCGTTTTCCGATCGAGGCCAGGTGAATTGAAGGCCCGGTAAACCGAAGGCCCGGTAAACTGAAGGCCCGGTAAACTGAAGGCCCGGTAAACTGAAGGAAAGCAACGTGGAGAAATTCGCATTCAAAATGCGTCTCAATCCGGGGATGCTGGACGAATATCGCCGCCGGCACGACGAAATCTGGCCGGAACTCCTACAATGTCTGCAGGAGGCCGGAATCGGCGATTATTCGATACATTTCGACGCCGATACGAACAGCCTTTTTGCTGTGCTCTGGTGCAGGGCCGGCCACACGATGGCGGATCTGCCGGACCATCCGGTTATCAGGCGCTGGTGGGCCTACATGGCCGATATCATGGAGACCCATGCCGATAACAGCCCTGTGACCATGCCGTTGGAAACGGTTTTTCATATGGACCAAGCACCCTAACCCGCCGGACGAATATCATGCAGTTGAACCGGGTGACTGGAATGATGCAGCAGCACATTGGAAACTGATTGCTCGCTCTCAGCTGTGAGGACCGGGCACAGCAGAAGGCATCCGCCGCATTTCAGTTGCTGGTTCAAATTATCGGCTAGATGAACTTCGATCCAGGTTTCAAAGTGCAGGATCTGGTCTCTGCTCAGGTTTGAAACCAGGCCGCCATCGCGCAGACTGGCCTGTATCGGGTTGGTCTTGTTGTCGCTGTCGCGGACGAGCAAATGAACGTTCAGATCTGAAATCGGACCGGCTGCCTGATCCAACAGCCCGTCCATGGCACCGGAATCACACAGCAGAACGACGTCGCCCTCTCTCGGCCCGGCGACCGCCAGGTCGTCCACGGCATTGCGCAACTTCGCGATGTCATGGAATACGCCGACCGCCACCCTGAGTTTTGCAGTTCCGTTCACGACACACCTCAGCCCGATTGGTTGCCGAGACCATGGCGCTCAGCAATCGTCTTCGTTGCTGTCCGCCAGTTCCTCCAGCAGAAACATGTCACGGACATGCACTGTCGTGGTTTGAGGCAGATCAATGACGCCCAGCTTTCTGAGCGAGGTGAAGCGGCGGCTGACGGTCTCGATGGTCATGCCGAGGAAGTCTGCAATGTCAGTGCGCGTCATCGGCAATTGAAACGTGGCCGTCCCGGCATCGTCACCGCATTCGCGGCGTGCCAGGGCCAGCAGGAAGGACGCCAGCTTCTCTGTTGCCGACTTGCGGCCCACCATAACAAAGTGATCATGCATGCTGGCGAGCTCGATGGTCGCGACTTTAAGCAATTTTCGAGCCAGTTCGGGCCTCGTCTTTATCGACCTGTCCAATGCAGAGACCGGAATTGAGCGCACGCGCGCGTCGGCGACGGCCTCGCAACTGCATTTGCATCCCAGCTCGTGTCCGATGCCGATCATGTCGCCGGGATAGTTGAAAGACAGGATCTGCCGGCGGCCATCGTGCAGGATCCGGAAACTGCAGACGACGCCTTCAAGCACCTCGTAATATTTGCCGCCTTCGTCGCCTTCGCTGAACAGGGTTTCATGCCGGGCGAGCCGTCGGACCGGCGACTGACGATCATCAAGGCCGGCAAGGACGTCGATACCGGAAAGAACGGCTGCGGATGAATTGTCCAGTGCATTCGGGAAAGCGGTTGCTTGCAACATGATCTGATCCTCCTGAGAGCTGGGTGCTCTCTTGCTTGGGTCGAACAGACCTGAAAATTGTATGCGGCGTATGGCGGCCTTGTCATGGTTTGTCGCTGTTTGTATCAGTTTGTAACGAACCGCGTCCGTGCGCATATTCCATATAGCTTTTGCTGCCGAAATAACCGAAGGTCTGGACCTGAACGAAATGGCCGAACCGTCCGCACCGCATATTGCCGTCGTCGACGATGATGAGAAGATCCGCCTGCTGCTGCGGCGCTGCTTCGAACCGGAGGGCTACCGTGTCAGCGAGGCGGCGAGTGGCGCTGAACTGGATGTTATTCTGGCGCGCGATGCGGTGGATCTGATTACGCTTGATCTCGGCCTTGCCGGCGATGACGGATTGTCGATTGCCCGAAAGATCCGCTCCCGCTCGAATATTCCGATCATCATGGTCACCGGCAAGGGTGACCCGATCGACAAGATTGTCGGTCTGGAAGTCGGCGCTGACGATTATATCGCCAAACCGTTCCATGTCCGCGAGGTGCTGGCACGGGCAAGATCCGTCCTGCGGCGCTCGGGCGGACAGGAACAGGGCGCCGAAAGGTCGCATTCGCCTGCGCGTTCGGAAATCTATGCCTTCGCGGACTGGGTTGTGGACATCTCCAAGCGCGAATTGAAATCAAGGGCCGGGCAACTTGAGCCTTTGACGACCGGCGAGTTCGATCTGCTGAAGGTGCTGGTGATGAATCCGAACCGGGTCCTGTCGCGTGACCAGATCATGGATCACCTGAAAGGCCGCGACTGGGACGCCTTTGATCGCAGTATCGATAACCAGATCGCACGATTGCGCAAGAAGATCGAAGCCGATCCCAACAATCCGCGGCTGATCAAAACAGTGCGTGGCGTCGGTTATACGCTGACCGCGGATATTTCATCAGTCTGATGGTTCACGCTGAGGCAAGAGCATCCCGGATCGTTTTGGCGAGTTCCGCCGTGCGGTACGGTTTGCGCAGGATTCTGATATGATCCTCCGCGTTCATCTCGCCGCGCACCAGTTCTTCTGCATAACCCGATGTGAGCAGTGCCTTGATTTCCGGGTGCTGCTGGCGCACCCGGAGGCAAAGCTGATATCCCGACAGGCCGCCCGGCATCACCAGATCGCTGAACATCAGATCGATCGAGGGATTGTCGTCAATAATGGCAAGCGCCTGCGGCCCGTCTGCAGCTTCCAGAACCGAATAACCGAGGTCATTAAGCCGGCGGACTGTCAACAGCCTGACCCGGTCATCATCCTCCACCACAAGAATGCACTCGCCCTGACCTGCATGTTCATCCGTCATCGAGGCCGGCTGATGCGCTGGTTCGTCACCTTCCAGTGACCGCGGCAGATAGATATTGACCGTGGTGCCCTTGCCGGCTTCGCTGTAAATCGTGACATGGCCGCCGGACTGGTTTGCAAAACCGTACACCATGGGCAGGCCGAGCCCGGTTCCATGCCGGGCTTCCTTAGTGGTGAAAAAGGGTTCAAACACCCGTTCGCGAATCTCCGGCGCCATGCCGTGGCCCGTATCCGTCACAGAAAGCTGAACGTAATGGCCGGGCGTCAGGCCGGCTTCTTCGGCCACATCCAGTTCCGAATATTCCGCGTTTCGCGTTTCGATGATCAACCGTCCGCCGTCCGGCATGGCGTCGCGGGCGTTGATCGCCAGGTTGATAATCGCGCTTTCGATTTGTGACGGATCGGACTTCGTCGCCCACAGATCGCCGCTGAGAACCGTGCTCAGATCAATGCGTTCTTCCAGGGTGCGCCGCAGAATGTCCGTCAGGCCGACGACCAGCCGATTCAGATCGACAATCTCCGGCTCCAGGATCGAGCGGCGCGCGAAGGCAAGCAGCCTTGACGTCAGCCGGGCGCCGAGATCAGCTGCTTCCTGAGCTTCCTGCAGCAATTCGTGCTGCTCTTCATTCTGAAGTCTTGCTTCAAGCAGTTCCAGATTGCCGATGATCACCGATAGAAGATTGTTGAAATCGTGCGCTACACCGCCGGTCAATTGGCCGATGGCTTCCATTTTCTGCGCCTGTTGCAACACGCGCTCTGCATGTTTCCGGCTGCTCAGATCATGGATGATGCCTGTGAAAAAGATCTCGTCATCAACCTCAAACCGGCTGACGGCAAGGTGCATCGGAAATGTCGTGCCGTCCTTGCGTTTTCCGATAACTTCGCGGCCGATGCCGATGATCCTGCGTTCGCCTGTTTCCAGGAACCGCCGGATATAACCGTCATGTTCGGAGCGATAGGGATCCGGCATCAGAAATTTCACGTTGCGGCCGATAAACTCCGCCTGTTCATACTGGAACAGGCGTTCGGCTGCCGGGTTGGCTGTCCCGATCATCCCACGGCTGTCAATGGAGATAATCGCGTCGACGGCCGAATCCAGCAAAGCGGCAAGCTTGGAAGCCTGCGCCGCCAGAGTATGATTGTTATTGGATTCCATGCCTGCGGATATCCAAAGTTCCGGCACCGAAGTCAAGAAAGCGCTGCGGTCTTCTCAACGGTGTACGCTGCCGAAGACGCGATTTCGTTCAGATGACAGATTGCCTTGCCGTTTAATCCCGGATCATTGCCGACTGGACGATCCGCTGGCAGGCGACCGCATCCTGGTTGCGCATGGCGTCCGCCAGCGCATGAGAGCTGCCAAGCGCCTTGACCACCCGCTTCGTCAGATCGATTGCCTTGTCGCGCACGCTTGCATCCGGATGGGTGAACGCGCCGGGCCTGAAGGCCGGATCGCTGTAATAGCGCATGGCAAATCCGTTCAGGGCAAGGCCGTGATCGGCCGGAAGGCCGGTGGCCTGTCATGCTGTCGTGGAATTCAGATGATCGGGAAAATTCAGATCGACATGACTGAGGCCGTCGACCTCCGCCGCCCGCTCAATCATTCGCTCAAGGGTGATATCGCCCTCCAGGCCGATCTTGAACGCATTCAGGCGGGCAGCAAATCCAGGTTCTGCAGGCATGTGCAATTGTCTCCCATGCGTCAGGCCCAATTCCGCCCGGCGGCCGATGGGTAGCCTGCTTTCGCGCATGGCGCAATCAACTGCCGGCGGGCGCGGATCGATGGTCGCAAATCTCTGACGGATGTTTTAAAAAGGACATTGCCGGGCGCCGCCCGGCGATCGGGCAGGGAGGGTTCGCGTTTGGAAATTGAACTTGCATATGGCCGCAGCGGCCTTCGGTTTCGTGTTCCGGATCAGGCGGAGCCGACAATCATCCGCAAGGTTCCGTTGCCGGTCCCGCAGGATGCGAGCGCCGTCATTGAGGCGGCTCTGGAAAACCCGCTCGGATCGAAGACGCTTGAAGTTGCCGCAAGCGGCGCCAAAAGCGCCTGTATCCTGATCTGCGACATTACCCGGCCCGTGCCCAACGGCCTGTTTCTGCGGTCCATCATTGATCGCCTGACATCTGCAGGCGTGCCGCTGGAGGCTATTACCATAATGGTTGCAACAGGCCTGCACCGGCCCAATCTCGGCGATGAACTTGCCGAACTGGTCGGCGATCCCTGGGTGCTGGAAAACGTCACCGTGATCAATCACGACGCCCGCAACGATGCCGATCATGTCGATCTCGGCCTGACCAAAACGCGGCAGACGCCGGTCGGGCTCGACCGCCGCTTCGTCGAGGCCGACATCAAGATCGCGACCGGTCTGGTGGAGCCGCATTTCATGGCCGGATATTCCGGAGGCCGCAAGGTCATTGCGCCGGGCGTTGCCCATCATACCACAATCCGGACGTTCCATTCCGCCCGTTTCATGGAAAACCCGGCGGCAAGCTCGTGCAATCTTAAAAACAACCCGCTGCATGAAGAGCAACTGGAAATCGTCCGCATGCTCGACGGGCCGATCTTCGCGCTCAATACGGTAATCGACGAAGAGCGCAATCTTGCTTTCGCGTCGTTTGGCGAAATCCTGCAAAGCCATATGGCGGCAGTCGATTTCGTCCGCAAATCCACAGAAGTGAAAATCCCGCGGCGCTTCAGGACAGTCGTGACGTCTGCTGCCGGTTATCCGCTCGACAAGACCTATTACCAGACCGTCAAGGGTATGGTGACGCCGGTCGATATCCTGGAGCCCGGCGGTACGCTGATCATCGTCTCGGAATGTTCTGAAGGCATCGGTTCACCGGAATTCCGCGACGCCCAGGAGCGGCTTGTCGCGCTGGGCCCGGATGCCTTTCTGGATACGCTGGAATCCAAGTCGCTGGCCGATATCGACGAATGGCAGACGGAAATGCAGCTGAAACCGATGCGGGTCGGACGGATTGCGCTTTATTCCAAGGCGCTGACGGACGCCGATCATGCCGTGACCGGCGTGGAGCGGATTGACGATCTGGAGGCGGCGGTGTCGCGCAGCATCGAGACGCAGGGCGATGCGGCGATCGCGGTGATCCCGGAAGGCCCCTATGTTGTGCCGTTTTTTGACGCTGCCGCTGGATGAGTGGTGTGACACTCCACGTGCATCTCGATGCGGTCGGCGGTATTGCCGGCGACATGTTCGTTGCGGCGATGCTGCAGGCGTTTCCAGACCATGTTGAGCCATGCCTGGCAGCGGTTCGTCGTCTTGTCGGGAAAGATGCGAAGATTGACGTAAGGCACGGAAATTATTCCGGGTTTTCCGGAGCGCAGTTCGACGTTCATTTGCTTCGGCCGGCCGACCATGGCCACAGGGCCTGGGGCGATATCCGTGCCATGCTGCATGCCGGAGCGCTCGACGATGACGCGGCGATTCATGCCGCCGGCATCTTCCAGTGCCTTGCTGAGGCCGAAGCAAAAGTCCACGGCGTCAAACCGGACGATGTGCATTTTCATGAGGTCGGCGCAGTGGACTCCATTGCAGATATCGCCGCCGCAGGCTGTCTGATTGCCGCGCTCGGACCCGTCAGCTGGTCGGTCGGCGCGCTGCCGCTCGGTGGCGGAACGGTGGACACACAGCACGGCGTGATGCCGGTTCCGGCTCCGGCGACGGCCTGCCTGCTTGAAGGTTTTATCCTGGCCGACGACGGCGTTCCCGGCGAGCGGGTGACGCCAACCGGCGCGGCCATTCTGGCGCATCTGGCGCCTGAGTTCGAACCCCGTGTGCCGATCGGCCGGATGATCGCTTCGGCGATGGGATTCGGCACGCGCATTTTGCCCGGACGCCCGAATGCTCTGCGGGCTCTGGTGTTTGAAAAGGCCACCTTGCCGGAAACAGACAATCTGCAGGATCAGGTCGGGGTGATCGGCTTCGAGATTGACGACCAGACCGGCGAGGATCTGGCCGTTGCGCTCGATCGATTGCGCCTCAACGCCAATGTGCTCGACGCCCTGCAGATACCGGCATTCGGCAAAAAGGGGCGGATGATAGTGTCCGTGCAGCTTCTGGTTCGGCCTGAAGCTTTGGACGAGATTGCCGCCATTGTCATCAACGAGACCACGACGCTTGGCGTGCGAACCCGCGTTGATCGCCGGCAGATTGTCCGGCGTCGGGAGGTCACGGACGGCAGCGGCGTGGGGGTCAAGATTGCAGAGCGGGCAGGGCATCGAACGGCCAAAGCGGATCTGGACGATATTGCCGCTCGCGGTGAAGGCCATGACGGACGGGAAAAATTGCGCCAGGCTGCAGAATCCGCGGCCCTGGCGAACGACACTGGAAATGCCGATGACTGATTTGCCGACGACTGAACCAATGGAACGGCTGTGCGCAATATTGGATGGCTACGGCCCGGTCACGATTGCCGTCTCCGGCGGTGTCGACAGTTTGACCCTTGCCGGTGTGGCTGCCCGGCATCTTGGAGATGGCGCATCGATGGTGCATGCGGTTTCACCTGCAGTGCCGCAGGCGGCGACCCACCGGGTCCGCAGTTTCGCCGATCGCCATGGCTGGCATCTGACCATGATCGATGCCGGCGAATTTTCCGATCCGCAATACAGGGCCAACCCCGCCAATCGCTGCTTTTTCTGCAAAAGCAATCTCTACGGCGCAATGGCCGCTACGACGGGCGCGCAGCTTCTGTCGGGCACCAATCTGGATGATTTGTCCGACTGGCGGCCCGGTCTCAAGGCGGCGGAAAACCATAATGTCGCCCATCCCTTTGTCGAGGCCGGCATCGACAAGGCCGGCGTTCGGGCGCTGGCGCGCATTCTGGGCTTTGACGATGTCGCCGAGCTTCCGGCAGCACCGTGCCTGTCAAGCCGGGTGGAAACCGGCATCCGTATCGAAGGCCCGGTGCTGATTGCGGTTGACCGGGTGGAGACGGATCTGAGATTGCGCTTTGCGCCGCAGACCGTCCGCTGCCGTGTCCGCGCATCCGGCGTCGTGATAGAGTTTGACGGCGATACTCTGTCCGGTCTCGATACGGCCACCCGGGCTGCAATCGCAGCGGACGTGGCGGCGTCATTTGAACATATCGATGCCCGGTCGGTCGCCATCGAGGCCTATGCCCGCGGCAGTGCATTCCTGACCGGTTGAGGCTGGCAACAGAGGCAGATCATGAGTTCTGAAATTCTTCTCGATCACGGGCGCGAGGGTCGGATCGGTCTCGGCGAAGCGGTGCTGTGTCAGGGCAAATCGGTGCCGCAGATCGAGGCCATTCTGGCCGACGGTTCCGATCGCGGCAGCGCTTTGTTGCTGACCCGGCTGGAGGCCGCAACCCATGGCGCGCTGGACGCCGGCTTGCGCAGCCGCATCGATCATGACCCGGTTTCGCGAACCGGCTTTTTCAATCATCAGCCGGCATTGGAACGCCTTGGCGGCGTCTGCATCGTGACCGCCGGCACAAGCGATGTCCCGGTTGCCCGGGAAGCGGAACGCACGCTGATCTTCAACGGCTATGAGCCGGAGATGATTTTCGACGTCGGCGTTGCCGGCCT
The DNA here is from genome assembly GCA_947259045.1 of uncultured Afifella sp. GTDB lineage: Bacteria > Pseudomonadota > Alphaproteobacteria > Rhizobiales > Afifellaceae > CAMYKZ01. Next base: position 34,790 of record CAMYKZ010000012.1, on the reverse strand, counting down.
CTGGCGTCTGACCGGCCGGGTTGGCGACATTGCCGGCCATAGGGCGGTGATCGCGGTCGCCGGCATGGATGCTGCGCTGCCGACCGTTCTGGCAGGCCTTGTGCCGGGTCTGATGATCGGTGTGCCCACGTCGACCGGCTACGGTGCGGCGCGTGGCGGCGAGACAGCTTTGATGGCCATGCTTGCCAGTTGCGCTCCAGGCCTTGTCACGGTCAATATCGATAATGGTTACGGCGCCGCCTGCGCCGCGATCCGGGCGATCCGGCCGCTGACAGGCGAAACGGTGCTTCCGGTCGATTGAGCCGATGTGAATTCAGGGCTGGTCAGCATCGTCAATGTTCAGCTACGATATATGACGGCTGTCAATAATACCGCCGGGCGGGCGGTGACGATCAAAGGGGACCAACAGAAACACCGGAATATGCGGTCCAACAGGTGCGGATTGAAAGACACCTGCGCATTGAAGGCAAAAGTACAAATAACAACCAAGGGAGAGAAGCAGTTATGACGTTGAGGAAAACCAGAAATCTGGCGGCGCTTGCCGTGGCCGGAATGATATCCGCCGCAGCGCCGGCCGCAGCCCAGGATTACAAGGGCGTGACGGTCAACATTCTGACCCGGCCGGGACCGGTCATTGCCCAGAAACTCGTCGAACGCGGCGAGGAATTCACCAAAATGACAGGCGCGGAGATCCGTGTCGCCGAAGTGCCGTTCGCCGAGCTTTTCCAGAAACTGCTGACTGACTGGGCCACAGGGACAAATTCGATCGATGTCGGTGTGTTTGCGTCCGGCTGGGCTGTCGAAATGGTCGACGGCGGGCTGCTTGAGGATCTGACGGATTACGTCGCCAAGGATGACAAGATCGATGCCGACGATATCGCGCCCTATTTCCGCGAATACAATCAGAAGATCGGCGGCAAGACCTATCTGATCACCGTCGACGGCGATTTCCAGATGCTCTATTATCGCCGCGATATCCTTGACGAGCTCGGTCTCAAGCCGCCACGCGACTGGGACGAATATATGAAGGTCGCCGGCGCCATGCACGGCAAGGACCTGAACGGCGATGGCGAAGCCGATTACGGTTCCTGCATCTTCAAGAAGCGTAACGCCCAGTCCTATTTCGCCATCATGTCGATGGCGGCCGGATTTGTTCAGACCCAGGGCACCGGCCAGGGCATCTTCTTCGATCCGGAAACGATGAAGCCGAAGGTGAATAACGAAGCCTGGGCGGAAGCCTTCCGGGTTTACAAGGCAACCGGTGAATTCGGACCGCCGAACGAGCTCAATCACGATATCGGCGATACCCGCGCGCTGGTCCAGGCCGGACGTTGCGGATTGGTCATCGACTGGGGTGACATCGGCCCGCTGTCGATCGATCCGGCGGGTGCTGCGATCAAGGACAAGATGGGCGCAATTGTCATGCCCGGGTCGCCCAGGGTTCTTGACGAAGCCAGCGGCAAGCTGGTCGATTGCAATGCCGAAATCTGCCCGTATGCCATCGATGGCATCAACCATTCGCCGTTTGCGGCATTCGGCGGCTGGGCCGGCGCCATCAACACCAAGGCCGACGCAAAGGTCAAACAGGCGGCCTATGACTTCCTGTCCTATGTCAACCAGGCAGCCCAGTCCAATGTCGACGTGACCATCGGCTGGACCGGTTATAATCCGTACCGCAATTCCCAGCTTGAGAATATCGACAATTGGGTCAAGGCCGGTTTCTCCGAAGCGTTCGCCAAGAACTATCTCGGGGCGATCAAGGACAGCCTGAACAGCCCGAACATGGCGTCGGACATCCGCATCCCGGGCGCCCAGCAATATACCGGCGTGGTGCTTGATCGCGAACTGGCGCGCTTTCTGGCCGGCGAAATCACAGCCGAACAGGCCGTCGCCAATATCGAGGAAGGCTGGGAAGAGATCACCGAGGATTTCGGCCGCGATTCCCAGCGCACCATGTACGAACTGTCGCTTGGCATCACCAATTGATGCAGGCCGGCAATGACCGCCACTAAAGGTCAGTCTGAACTGGTTCGGCCGGGACTTCATGTTCCGGCCGAAACCACGGGAGAACTGTCGTTCAGCGTCCGGGCCAGCGAATGGCTGGACCAGCATTCGCGCCAGCTTTTCATCACGCCTGCCGTGGTGATGATCCTGATATTTTCGATCTTCCCGCTCGTTGCATCGCTGATCATCGCCTTCTCGCGCATCCGGCTGCGCGGCGGGTCTTATCAGGTGCGGTGGGTCTGGTTCCAGAATTTCAACAAGCAGATCTTCGGTTCCGAGCAGTTTCATTTCCTTGGAACGTTCACCAGCATGTCGGTGCTGGGCTGGATCATCACGATCAGCGCGACTGGAGGGATCCTGTGGTGGCTCTATCGTTACATGACGACGAAATTCACGCCGGTGGGCTTCGTTGGCCGCCTGATCACGGCGTCCTTCGGGGCAGGGCTGGCACTGCTGTTTTCGGCGACATTTTTCAGTGGCAATCCGTTTGGCACGCTCGGCGTGACATTGTTTTACGTCGTCTTCGGATGTGCCGTTCAGTTCCTCATCGGCCTCGGCCTGGCGTTTCTGTGCGCCCAGCCGATCCGCGGCCGGACGTTTTTCAGGGTCGTCTTTTTCGTTCCGCTGATGATCACGCCGATCGGTGTCGGTTATGCCTTCCGGATGATGGCCGATACCACCAAGGGGCCGTTCTCGCCGCTCTGGCAATGGGTCGGGCTGGGCGATTTCGCCTGGGCGGCGGATGCCTGGGCCTCGCGGATTTTCATTGTGATCGGCGATTCCTGGCAATGGATCCCGTTCGTTTTTGTCATCCTGCTGGCGGCGCTGGAAAATGTGCCGCGCGATTTTGTCGAGGCGGCACAGGTTGACGGCGCCAGTTCGTGGCAGATCTTCCGGGAAATCACCTGGCCTCAAATCATGCCGGTAGCGGCAACGGTGATGCTGATCAGGGTAATCGAGGCTTTCAAGATCGTCGACCTGCCCAACATCATGACATCCGGCGGACCGGGCATCGCGACCGAGTCGATGAGCCTGCATTCCATGTTTGCCTGGCGCTCGCTCGATCTCGGCCAGTCGGCGGCGGTGGCCTATCTGCTCTTGTTCGTCACCGTGGTGATCTGCGTATCATTCTTCAATCTCGTGGTTCTGGGGCGGATGAGACAGGCATGAGCAAGACACCCAATTCAGCTGAACGATCCCTCGGCGCGCGGCTGTTCGAACCGCCGTCGATCGGCCGCATGGCGCCGGGCACGAAACTGATCGTCTACACGCTGTTGCTCGTCTGGTCGGCGTTTGTGCTGTTCCCGATCTACTGGGTTCTGATCACCTCGTTCAAGCAACCGATCGATGTCAATAACGGCCCGGTTTACCTGCCCTGGATCGATTTTTCTCCCAGCCTTCACGCCTGGAAGGAATTGTTCGTTTTCGATTACAAGGACACGCTGAAAGCCTATCTGAACTCGATCATCATTGCGCTCTGCTCGACTGCAATGAGTGTGGCCATCGGCTCAATGGCGGCCTATGCGCTGGCGCGGATCAAATACCGGCCGAAACTTGGAACGATCCTGCTCTTTGTCGCGCTGATGGCAGCCGCATTCGTGACGATCGGCGTATACGGCGTCGATTGGCGTGTCGCGGTCGCGGTCGCGGCGGCTGTGTTTTTCTTTCTGGCCAAGGCGCTCTCCCATCGTTTTACGGTGACTTTGTCCAATGGCGACATCCTGTTCTGGATGATCTCGCAGCGGATTCTCGCGCCGATCGTCGTTGTCGTGCCGATCTATATCATGTTCCAGACGGTCCGGCTGCTCGATACCCATATCGCAATCATCCTGACCTACAGCGTCGTCAACCTGCCGATCGTGATCTGGCTGATGTACGACTTTTTCGTCTCCATTCCGATCGATCTGGAAGAGAGCGCGCAGCTGGACGGCGCGACCCGCATCATGACGTTCCGCGAGATCGTCCTGCCGCTGTCGAAGCCCGGACTTGCGGCCACGACATTGCTGGTGATGATCCTCGCCTGGAACGAATATCTGTTCGCTCTGTTTTTATCGACGACACATGCGCAGACCATGCCGATCCTGGTTGCGGCGATGAACGCCGGTGAGCGCGGCATTTTATGGTGGAGCATGTCGGTGGTCATCATTGTCATGATTATTCCCGTGGTGCTGATGGCGTTTTTCCTTCAGCGGTTTATTTCCAAGGGTGTGTTGCTGGGAGCAGTCAAAGGATGAATACACAAGCGCAAGCCGTTGAAGAGGCCGGCAATTCCGGCGAGGGCGCGAAACGGCTGACGGTCCGCAACCTGAACAAATCGTTCGGCTCTGTCCATGTGGTCAAGGATCTCAGCCTCGATATCAATCCCGGCGAATTCCTGGTCCTGCTCGGGCCCTCCGGCTGCGGCAAGACAACGGCGCTGAGGATGATTGCCGGGCTTGAGGAAACCGATACCGGTTCCATTCATCTGGGCGACACGGACGTCACAAGGACATTGCCGAAGTACCGCGACGTCGCCATGGTGTTCCAGTCCTACGCGCTTTATCCGCACAAGACGGTGGCACAGAATATCGGCTTTCCGCTGAAGGTTCGCGGTGTCGACGATGCCGAACGCGATGCGGCCGTGCGCGATGCTGCAGCCCAGGTTCATATGGAAACGCTGCTCGACCGGTTTCCGCGCCAATTGTCCGGCGGCCAGCGCCAGCGGGTGGCGCTTGCGCGCGCCATCATCCGCCGACCGTCTGCGTTTTTGATGGACGAACCCCTGTCGAATCTGGACGCCAAGCTGCGCGGTTTCATGCGCGCCGAACTGAAACACATGCAGCACGATCTCGGCGTCACCACCGTCTATGTGACCCATGATCAGATCGAGGCGATGACGCTTGCCCACCGTGTGGCAATTCTCGATCACGGCGTGCTGCAGCAATTGGGGACGCCGCGCGAGGTCTATAACAATCCGGCCAACTTGTTTGTCGCCGGTTTCATGGGCTCGCCGCCGATGAACTTTGTCGAAGGCAAGATCGAGGGCAACCGGTTCCGCTCGGAGGGCATCGATATTCCGCTCACAGGCAATACGCAGACTGCGGACGCGACGCTCGGCTTCCGGCCGGAAGACGCCGAAGTCGTCGCGCCGGGGCAGGGTCAGTTCGACGGACAGGTCTACACAGCGGAGCTGACCGGCGAACAGACGCTGGTGACGCTCAGGAACGGCGAAAATACCATCACCATCAAGATGCCGAAGGATTTCGAAGTCGATATCGACAGCCCGGTCGGGATCCGGTTTCCGGTCGAACAGGGTTTTCTCTTCGATACCAGATCCGGCCCGCGTCTCGATATGGCGTTGGCTGCGAGCGCCTGACGCGACCGCTGTTAGCCGCCGCAGACAAGCACTTTCTGCCTTTCACAGGCAGCGGAGCGGTGATGGTAGGCTGAACGGTATTTTTCATCCCGGTGCAGGTTGAGGAATGCTTCGAGATTTGGGTACGAGCCGACGACCAGCATGTCCCAGTCTTCCTCTTTCCCAACAAAGCTGCCCTGGAAGGGCGCAACCAGGAGAAACGTGCCTCCGGCCCTTTCCATTGCCGGGATGCTGACTGTTGAGTAACGTTCGAATGCCTTCTGGCCCGAGACTGAAACGCTATCGGCATGATCGGAATCATAGATGGCGGTTTCGCGCAGCTTGAAGAAATTCACGAGCACGATTGATTGCGACGGAGCCCGCTGCAGGATACGGGCCCATTGATCCGCCTGCGCGCAGGAGCCGTCCATTCCGTCGCCGTACCATATACCGAATTCTTCAACCACCTTGTTGACGTTCATGCGTAATCTCCATTACTTTACACGTGTCAAATTATGAAAAAACTTTACACGTGTCAAGTTCGCGAAAATACGAGAATACACGGGCTGAACTCCTCGATGTGGCATGGGATCTGATCTCGGAGAAAGGCGCCGATGTTTCGATCGCTGACATTGGCAGGGCTGCGGGAATCAGCCGTCAATCGGTCTATCTTCATTTTGGAACGCGCGGCGGCTTGCTGATCGCATTGGTCCGGCGCGCCGATGAGAGATATGACATCAAACACAATCTGTTCAGCGCCTTCGAGTTGGCTGATCCGGCAGCACGGCTTGATCGCACGATATCTGTATGGCTCGAATTTATTCCAAAGATTTATCCTGTGGCGAAAGACCTGATCAGGTTGCGGGAGACCGATCCCGACGCGGCGGCCGCTTGGGAAGACCGGATGGCAGAGCTTCGCTCCTGGTTGCTGGTTCTAACGAAGTCTCTAAAGACAGATGGAAGCTTGAAGCCAGATTGGACCGCGTCTGATGCCTGCGATTATCTCTGGGCCACATTCAGCGTTCAGACATGGGGGCTGCTGGTGCACGACTGCGGTTGGAACCCTGAAAAAGCCGGATTGGTGATCAGGTCGTCACTGGTCGAAGTTTTGATCGTGTGATGATCTTTCACACTCATCCTTGGCGCTTGCGAGCGAAGACCATCACCGGCGGGCCTCAGCCGTGCAGCGGATCGTCGATCGGCGGATCTATCCGGAATTCACTGAACCGGGCCTTGAAGCCGGCGCGCTGCGGCGAGCAGGCCATCGGTCCGACCATGATATCCGGCGTGGCGGGGAAGGGGCAGACCCGCATCAGCTGCCACTGACCTTCAGCGGTTCTGTAATGCGCCAGCACCGCTGCACCGATCCGGGTGATGCGAACCGATCGCGGTCCCGACAAAAGCGGCTGACTGATCACCGACCAGTCGGATGCGGTCCGGGTCGCCACAAGGCTGAAATTCGTCACGCCGTCGGAATGTTCAATGCCCACCTTGATCCAGTGTTCCGCATCGATCCGAACCATCAGTCCTGCCTGGTCGTACAATTCCTCATAAGCGCCCTCAAAGGTCACCGAAGCGGTAAAATCGCCCTTTGCCGGGACATGAAAAAAATGCCCGTCATCGTGGTGGAAACCGTAATAGGTGCCCTGCCAGAAATCGGTCTTCAGGCCGGAGGTGACATTGAGGCCGCCCGCATCGAGAGACCATTCATCCGGTTCGTTCAGCCATGTCCCGGTTTCAAAATCGACAAGCGGCATGTTTCAACTCCCGGTTCGATATTCGAAATTGCCTGGTGACAGGCTAAACGATTGCAACAGGTTTTGATCTCTAAAAGTCGCGGAGTTTCTTTTTCAACCTGCACGGGCGGTTGGGCGGCCGACAGTCAATCCGGGGCGATCTGACACCGGGTGGATGCATCCGCCAACCGGTCTGCGATTGCCTGCGGCGGAGCGGTGTCGGTGACCAGCAGATCGAATGCGCTGAACGGGCAAACCCTGATCAGGGCGGTGCGGGTGAATTTGGTGTTGTCGGTAATCACCATCCGTTGCTGACCGCATTGCAAGACGGCACGGGCGAATTCCGCTTCGGCCAGAAGGTGATCCATCAGGCCGGTCGCCGCGTCGATGGCGGCAATCGATATGATGGCGTGGCGAACCGAAAAATTGCCGATGAAATCAATCGCGGAGCGCCCGAACGCCGCCCCGTTGTCGCCGTGCAGTTCGCCGCCGGCCAGAAAAACCCGGTTGCCGTTTGCGGTCGCCAGGGTGCGGGCGACATCGGACGAGTTGGTGACGACGGTCAGGCCGGACTTGCGAACCAGTTCGCGGGCCAGCAGGCTCGTTGTCGTGCCGGTATCCATCATGATGCTGTCGCCGTCGGCAATCATCGTGGCCACATGCCTTGCGATCCGGCGCTTTTCGCGGGCGTTTTCCCGCATCCGGCGTTCAAACGGGGCCTCCGGCCCCGATGCGGCAGGGCTGACGGCGCCGTGATGCCTGACCAGTTCTCCGGCATCCACAAGCGGCCCGACATCGCGCCGGATCGTTTCCAGCGACACACCCAGTTCGCGCGCCAGATCGGCGATCCGCACCGTGCCGAAGCTGCGCGCGGAATCGATGATTGCCGATTGTCTGCCTGTGAGTTTCGAAAGCAGGTTTGATTGCATTTGAACGACATTGGTTGAATTGCCAACCAAACACAAACCGATTCGCACATAAAACCACAAAAACAGCCACAACATCACACAAAAACAACAAACTGTTTGACTCGCTGGCCGACCTGCCGCCACATTTTGCCATGGAGCGTGCATTTGGGGTGCGGGCTCTGTGGATTTTCGGATCCATTTGGAGCCGGAAAATTTGGGAGGATTTCGATATGCTCAAGACTTCGTTGTGGCGCACGCTGGCTGTAACCTCAGCTGCCTGCGCCGGTTTGGCGCTGATGCCGTTGCAGGCACATGCCCAGGCTGAATCCAAAGACCCGATCAAACTGACACTGCATGACTGGACCGGCCAGCTTATCACCACCCAGATCATGGGAGAGGTTCTGAAGAAGGCCGGCTACAATGTCGAATATGTCCAGGCGGATTACATCGCCCAGTTTGCCGGCCTGAAAACCGGCGACCTGCATGTCGCCATGGAGATGTGGGAGACAACCGGGCGCGATGCGATGGATGAGGCGACGGCGACCGGAAACGTGGAGAACCTCGGTGAAACCGGCATGCAGGCGATCGAGGAATGGTGGTACCCCTCATACATGAAGGAGGTCTGCCCCGGCCTGCCGGACTGGGAAGCCCTGAAGGACGAAAAGTGCGCCGAGGCGTTCGCGACCGCAGAGACGGCGCCCAAGGGCCGGTATCTGGGCGGCCCTGTCACCTGGGGCGGCTATGACGATGAGCGGGCGGCAGCATTGGAATTGCCGTTTGAAGTGGTTCATGCCGGCACCGACGCGGCCCTGTTCGCCGAGCTCGAATCCGCCTATCAGCGCAAAGCTCCGATCATGCTTTGGGTTTATGCGCCACACTGGGCGACGGTGAAATATGAAGGCGAATGGGTGGCGTTCCCGGAATTTACCAAGGAATGTTACGAAGACGCATCCTGGGGGACAAACCCGGATGAAACCCACGATTGCGGCAAGCCGCGCGGGCCGATCTGGAAAGTGGCCTGGTCTGGCGTCAAAGACAAATGGCCGGGCGCTTACAGGGCGATCAAGGCATTCAATATTTCCAACGAGGAAATGGGTGCGCTGGTCGTCGATGCCGATCTGAACAAGACGAAGATCGACGATGTCGTCGCCGGCTGGATGGCGGCAAACGAGGCGAAATGGTCGCAGTGGATCAAGTAATGCTTGCCGGGCAATGAACCTTCGCAGCCGGCGGAGCCACATGCAATGCTCCGCCGGCAGCTTGACATTCCGTCTGTCCTGTCGCCCGCTGATGGGGACATGCATTCCGCGGCTGCATCCATGACCAATGACATTTCCGGCGCAAGCCCATCCTCACCCGCAAAGCTCCAGTGCCAGGCGGTCTGGAAAATTTTCGGATCGAATGCGGCAGCCGCATTGCAGGCGGCAACGGGCCGCATGAGCGATGCCGAACTCGCCGCCACTGACCTTGTCGGCGCTGTGCGCGATGTCAGCCTGGACATTCAGGCGAATGAGATCTTCGTGATCATGGGCTTGTCGGGATCGGGAAAATCGACGCTTGTGCGATGCATGTCGCGGCTGATTGAGCCGACTGCCGGCAAGATCCTGTTCAACGGCGAAAACCTGCTGGAGGCAAGCCCGGCCCGGATGATCGAGATCCGCCGCCATCAGATGGGCATGGTGTTCCAGCATTTTGCGCTGCTTCCGCATCTGAGTGTCCTCGGCAACGTCGCGTTTCCGCTTGTCGTGCAAGGCGTTGACCGCGCGAAGTGCGATGCGCGGGCGCGTCAGATGATCGAACTGGTCGGGCTGGAGGGCCGCGAGGATTTTTTTCCCAACGAACTGTCCGGCGGCCAGCAGCAGCGCGTCGGCATCGCCCGTTCGCTTGCTGTTGAACCGGAGATCTGGTTTCTCGACGAGCCGTTTTCCGCACTCGACCCGCTGATCCGGCGGGAGATGCAGGATGAATTCATTCGCCTGCAATCGGTTCTGCAGAAAACCATCGTATTTATCACCCACGATTTCGACGAGGCGATCCGGCTGGCCGATCGTATTGCCATCATGAAGGACGGCCATGTTGTCCAGACCGGTACGCCGGAAGAGCTGGTGATGAACCCGGCCGACGATTATGTCGCCGAATTCACCCATAATGTGATCAAGGCAAAAGTGGTCCGTGTCCAGACGATCATGCAGCCGCTGAGCGGTTCAGCCCCGGCGGACGGATATGATGGCGATGTGTTCGCAGGCCAACCGATCGCCGATGTAGCGCCCGGCTTTGATGCGGACAAACGGATTTTCCGGGTGCTTGATGAAGCAGGAAATCCCACCGGCTGCCTGATGCGTGACGATGTCGTGCGCATCATGATGCAGGCTTAGGCTCATGAGCCACTCCGCCGCATCGATGGATCACCCTCCCGGACCGGAGCTTTCTGCCTTGCGCCGGCCCGGCCGGGCATTGACCCGCTGGCACATGATCTGGCTGGTTTCGCTCACGGGCTTTGCGCTGTTGTGGCTGTATGGCAAGCCGGTTGCCGGCTGGGCGTTCAAGGTGCCGCGCGGCATGCGCGTGCCGGTGAAAAACTGGATCGGCGATTTCATGAAATGGCTGGTGGAGGATGCGACATTCGGTGCTTTCACGTTCACCGAATTCACGCGATTTATCGCCGCCATGATCGACATTCCCTACACGGTGGCGCTCAGCCTGTTGTCGACAGGCTGGCTGAGCGGCCAGGGATCGGATGCCGTGCAGATATTGCCGCCGGTCTCCTGGATTGCCGTGACCGGCCTGTTCGCGCTTCTGGGATATTATGCCGAAGGGCGGCGTCTGGCTTTTCTGGTCGCCGGCTGTTTCGGGTTTCTGGCGGTCTTCGGTCAGTGGGACAATGCGATGATCACGCTTGCATCGATCGTGATTGCCGTGCCGCTCGGCATCCTGTTCGGGCTGCTGCTCGGCATCGCCGGTTACCGCTGGATGCCGGTTGCCATCGTCGTGAAGCCGGTTCTCGATCTGATGCAGACGGTGCCGGTGTTCGCCTATCTGGTTCCGATCCTGTTTCTGTTCGGTTTCGGGCCGACGGCGGCCATCGTTGCGACGATCATTTACGCTCTGCCGCCCATGACCCGGATTTCCATGCTGGCGCTACGCAATGTGCCCGACGAAATTCACGATCTGGGGCGCATGACCGGGTGTACCCGCCGCCAGATGATGTGGCGGATATTGGTGCCCTCGGCGGCAAAGAGCCTGATGGTCGGTGTCAACCAGGTGATCATGCTGGCTTTGAACATGGTGATCATCGCTTCCATGATCGGTGCGGGCGGCCTGGGTTTTGAAGTGCTCACCGCGCTCAGGCGTCTGGATATCGGCAAGGGGCTTGAGGCAGGGCTGGCGATCGTCGCGCTGGCCATTGCGCTTGACCGGCTGTCCCAGGCGATGGCGCGGCGGGCGCGCGGCCATCATGCGAGCCATGCCGCAGGCACCACTGTCGTGCAGCGCCATCCTTATGTGGCTGCCGCGCTTTTCTTCGTTCTGGTAACCGGTCTCGGCGGTCTGGCGATCCCGGCGCTGCAGGCGTTTCCGGAGCAATGGCTGCTCTCCACCGGCGACTTCTGGTCGGAGGCCGTGCGCTGGATCAATGTCAATTTCTTCGATTATATCGAGGCCGTCAAGAACGCTTTGCTGCTCAATGTGCTGATACCGTTCAAGCGGTTTCTGGTCAGTTTGCCGTGGGCCGGAGTTGTTGCTCTGCTCGGCCTTGCCGGCCTGTCGCTCGGCGGCTGGCGGCTTGGCGCGCTGGTTGCGGTTCTGGCATGTCTGATTGCCGTGACCGGCCAGTGGGAAAAGGCCATGGTGACCGTCTATCTGTGCGGGATATCGGTTGTGCTCGCCTGTCTGATCGGTGTTCCCATCGCCATTGTGAGCGCGGAGCGGGAAAGATTGTGGGGCTGGGTCGAAACCATCATCGATACGCTGCAGACCCTGCCGTCGTTTGTCTATCTGATGCCCGCCGTCATGTTGTTCCGCGTCGGCGACTTCACGGCAATCATCGCCGTTGTCGTCTACGCCGTCGCGCCGGCCATCCGCTATACGGCGCTCGGGCTGCGCCAGGTCGATCCGCAACTGATCGAAGCCGGGCGGGCGCTGGGCTGCACGCCGTGGCAATTGCTGACAAGGATCAAGCTCAAACTGGCGCTGCCGGAAATCATGCTTGGCCTCAACCAGACCATCATGCTGGCGCTGTCGATGCTGGTGATCACCGCTCTGGTCGGCACACGCGACCTTGGCCAGGAGGTTTATATTGCGCTGACCAAGGCGGATACCGGGCGCGGCCTGGTGGCCGGAATGGCCGTCGCTTTTATCGCCATCATTGCAGACAGATTGATATCGGCCGCAGCGGACCGTGTCCGCCGCAGGCTCGGCCTTGCAAACAGAGAGACCTGAAATGTCCGAAACCGACGAACGCATACATTCACTCCCGTGCTGGACCGCACCGGTCACATGGCAGCCGCTGAAAGGGGGCCTGTCGAACGAAAGCTTTACGGTTACGCAGGGAGCGGACCGGTTCGTTGTCCGGTTTGGCTGCGATTATCCGTTTCACCATGTCTCCCGCGAGCGCGAAATCATGGTGACGCGGGCCGCGGGGCAGGCGGGATTTGCGCCGGAACTGGTCTATGCCGAACCGGGCGTCATGGTCTCCCGCTTCATCGACGGAAAGACCTATGGCGAAGACGATGTCGGCGGCAATATCGGCCGCATCGCCGAGACCGTTGCACGCTTCCATACCCGGATGCCCGCCTTCGTCAGCGGCCCCGGTTATATCTTCTGGGTCTTCCACGTCATCCGCGACTATGCGCGCACGCTCGAGGCGGGCGGCAGCCGGCAGGTGGATCAATTGGCCGGCTATCTCGCTCTGTCGCAAGAGATGGAAGCGGCTCAGGCGCCGCTGCCGATCATCTACGGTCATCATGATTTCCTGCCGGCAAACTTTATCGACGACGGCAGCAGGCTTTGGATCATCGACTACGAATATGCCGGCTTTTCCACGCCGATGTTCGATCTTGCGGGCATCGCTTCCAACGCCGGATTTGACGATGGGCAGGCGAAGGAATTGCTGAGCGCCTATTTCCGCCGGCCACCCGACGATGTCATCTGCAAGAGCCACGCCGCGATGCAGTGCGCTTCGCTGCTGCGCGAAGCGATGTGGAGCATGGTGTCAGAACTCCATCTGGATACGCCGGGCGTCGATTTTGTCGCTTATACGGCGGACAATCTGCAACGGCTCGAGGCCGCGGTTGACGCTTACAGAACAGTTTACGGAAAGGCCGACTGATGCAAATCCCCGATCGCGCCCAGATCGTCGTCATTGGTGGCGGCATCATCGGCTGCTCGACCGCTTATCACCTTGCCCGCGATCACAAGGCCGATGTGGTTCTGCTGGAGCAGGGCAAGCTGACCGGCGGCTCGACCTGGCACGCAGCCGGCCTTGTCGGCCAGCTTCGCTCTTCGGCTTCCATTACCCAGACACTGAAATATTCCGTCGAGCTTTATCGTAATCTTGCGGCTGAAACCGGTCTTGAGACCGGATGGAAGATGACCGGTTGCCTGCGGCTCGCCTGCAATGCGGATCGATGGGCGGAATATCAGCGGCTGGCGACGACGGCCGGCAGTTTTGGCATGGACATGCATCTCCTGTCTCGCTCCGAGGTGAACCAGATGTGGCCGCTGATGAACGTCGATGATCTGGTCGGCGCGACGTTTCTTCCCACCGACGGTCAGGCGAGCCCGTCGGACATCACTCAGTCGCTGGCAAAGGGCGCGCGCATGCACGGCGCAAAGCTCCTTGAAGGCGTGCGTGTCACCGGGTTTGCGATGGAACATGGCCGGATCACGGCGGTGAAGACGGATATCGGCGAAATCGCCTGCGAAAAGGTGGTCAATTGCGCCGGCATGTGGGCGCCGCAGGTCGGCGCCATGGCTGGGATCAACGTGCCACTCCAGCCGGTCAGGCATCAATATGTCATAACCGAAAAAATCGACGGCCTGAGCACGGACGCCGCAACCGTGCGCGATCCCGATCGTTTCACCTATTTCAAGGAGGAGGTTGGCGGTCTGGTGATGGGCGGTTATGAGCCGAATCCGCTTGCCTGGACGCCCGGCGACATTCCCGGCGACTTTCAGTTTCAGCTGTTCGACGATGACTGGGACCATTTCGAGCAGCATATGACCCAGGCGGTTGCGCGGGTGCCGGCGCTTGAGAATGCCGGCGTCAAACAGATGATCAACGGGCCGGAAAGCTTCACGCCGGACGGCAATTTCATCCTCGGCGCGGCGGACGAATGCTCCAATATGTATGTCGGCGCCGGCTTCAATGCCTTCGGCATCGCATCGGGCGGCGGCGCCGGCTGGGTGCTGGCGCAATGGGTGATGGACGGCGAAGCGCCGATGGATCTGTGGGTCGTCGACATAAGGCGTTTCACCGACCTGCACCGCGACCGGCAATGGGTCTGCACGCGGACGCTTGAAGCCTATGGAAAACACTACACGATCGGTTTCCCGCATGAGGAATTTGAAAGCGGCAGGCCGCGGATCGTTTCGCCGCTCTACGACCGTCTGAAGGATCATCGCGCGGTCTTTGGCTCCAAACTCGGATGGGAGCGGCCAAACTGGTTCGCCCCCGATGGCATCGAGCCGAAGGATATCTACTCGATGGGTCGGCAGAACTGGTTTGACACGGTCGGTGAGGAACACCGGATTGTGCGTGAAGCGGCCGGCATATTCGACCAGTCCTCGTTTGCCAAGTTCGAGATGGCCGGCAAGGATGCCGCAGAAGCGCTTGAATGGATCTGCGCCAACCGCGTCGCCAGGCCCTCAGGCCGCCTGACCTATACCCAGCTTCTCAATTCACGCGGCGGCATCGAATGCGACCTGACGGTTTCGCGGCTTGCCGACGACCTGTTTTACATCGTCACGGGCACCGGTTTCCGGGTCCATGACGCGGCCTGGATCCGCGATCACATTCCAGCGGGGCTCGACGCCGGCCTGAGGGATGTCACCGAACAATTCGGCACCCTGTCGCTGATGGGCCCGAAGGCGCGCGATGTCTTGCAGGCCGTGACGGCGACCGACTGCAGCAACGCCGCCTTTCCGTTCGCCAATGCCCGCATCTTGTCCATCGCAGGCCATGAGGTGCGCGCCTTGCGGGTCACCTATGTCGGCGAACTGGGATGGGAACTGCATATCCGGCTTGCCGCCACCGGCGACGTTTTCGACGCGCTGATGGATGCCGGGCGCGGGCACAATGTCCGTCCGGTCGGTTATCGCGCGCTCGAATCGCTGCGGCTGGAAAAGGGCTATCGCGCATGGAGTTCCGATATCACGCCGAACGATTCGCCGTTTGACGCCGGTCTCGGATGGGCGGTGAAACTGAAGTCGGGCATCGACTTCATGGGCCGGCAGGCGGCAGAACGCGCGGCAAATTCGGATCCGGCAAAGCAGCTTGTCTGTTTTACCGTCGACGATCCCGAAATTGTCCTGCTCGGGCGCGAAACGATCCGGCGCGACGGACAGTTTGCCGGTTATCTGACCAGCGGAGGTTTCGGTTATACGGTCGGCAAGCCGATCGGCCTGGGCTATGTCCGCCATGCCGGTGGCGTGAGCGAAGACTATCTGCGCAGCGGCCATTACGAACTGGTTGTCGCCCAGACCGTGATTCCCGCCGAACTGCATCTGTCGCCGCTTTATGACCCCTCCGGTGCACGGGTCAAAGCCTGAGCCGTTTTTCAAGGGCACTCAAGGGAGACCAGTTCTGCTATTTTGCTGGGTCTTAGAACCGAAGGTTCCTTGATGAAGGGGTTCTCTTCTGCGTCGTTGCCGGGGATCCCTGAACCCGTTATCCGCGAAGTGGGAGCAATGGGCCGCTAACAACAATGGGTCTGTACGTTGGTTTTCGAGCTATTCCCACATCGGATCCAAAGATAAAATTAAATAAACAAAAAGTAAAACCGGATCATTATTTACGGATTTTTCACAACATCGCCTTACAGATAACGTTTTCGTGTAACTGGGCAGGGCGCTAATTGACCAGACGTCTGATCACCCGCTTCGAGGCCGTTGCCCGATTGCGATTTGGTCAAACACCCGCCAGTGCGTTCAAAGGTGAATAGGCATGGTGACGCGGTTCATTCGTTCAGGAAGCGGGCTCGTTTCGCTCGTGTACCTGGTCTTGTCAGCGGCAATCAGTGCCGGTGCCGCATATCTCTCTTATTGGTCCGGCCTGCAGCTTCGTACATCTGAAACCGAGGTGTCGCTGGCATTCCTGGAGGTCAACCGGGCACAAAGCTATGGAACGGGTCTGGGCCTCTTTATGATCCTGGCCGGCCTCGGATTTGCGTTTCTGATAATCCGCTCTCGTGATCTGAGCAGCCGCGACGCTGCAGAAACGCAGTTGCGGATTGAGAACAGGCGAATTCAGGCGGCGCTCGACAATATGGGCGAGGGTTTGTGCATGTTCGACGGGCAGAAACGGCTGGTCGCCTGGAACGATAAATACGCCAAATGGTATCATTTGCCGGAAGAATTGCTGTATGTCGGAGCGCCGCACAGCGAAATCATCGGTCATCGCGTTTCGCAGGGAATTCTGGACGGTGAAACAAGCACCAATGCCGTCGAGAACAAGATTTCCGGGCTCGAACAGCTGCCGCAAGGCGCAATTTCGAGCCGGACGGATCAGCTGAGGGATGGCCGATTCATTCGCGTCACCCGACAACCGTTGGAGGATGGCGGTTGGGTCGCCACCCACACCGACGTCACGCAAGAAGTCACAACCGGCAACGCTCTGGCCGACCTTAACGCAGAGATCAACACGGTGGTGCAGGCTGCCGTCCAGGGTGATTATTCCAGCAGGGTTGATCCGGGCCAGGCCGATGGTTTGATGCTCAATCTGAGTGAAGGCATGAACCGCCTGCTGGACACTGTGGACCGCGGCCTTTCCGATACAGTCGAAGTGATATCGGCGATGGCGCAGGGTGATCTGACCCGGCGCATCGAAGGCGACTATGCCGGGTTGTTCCTTCGTCTCAAGGACGATACCAACCGCATGGCCGAACAGATGGAGACGATTGCCGGGCGGATCTCCGCCGTGACCGGGGCGGTTCGTGGCGCGACGCGCGAAATCGCCACCGGCATCAGCGATCTCTCGGTGCGCACCGAACATCAATCGTCCTCGCTTGAAGAGACGACGGCCTCGATGGAGGAATTGTCGGCGACGGTTCGCCAGAATGCCGAAAACGCCCAGGAAGCCAATCAGGTCGCCGAAGCGGCGCGCGATTCGGCCGATTCAGGCAGCCAGATCGCCGAAACGGCGGTTTCGGCGATGAGCGGCATCGAGGAATCCTCGCGCAAGATCACCGATATTGTCGGATTGATCCAGGAAATCGCCTTCCAGACCAATCTTCTGGCGCTGAACGCCTCGGTGGAAGCCGCACGGGCCGGCGAGGCCGGACGCGGATTTGCGGTGGTCGCAAACGAGGTCCGGGCGCTGGCGCAGCGTGCGGCGGCAGCCTCCAAGGACATCAAGGAGTTGATTGTCAATTCCGACGATCAGGTCAAATCGGGCGTCGAACTGGTCAACCAGGCCGTTGCCTCGCTCGGCGACATCGTCACCTCGGTCAAGCGGGTTGCCGATTTCGTTTCCGAGATCGCCGACGCCAGCGGCGAACAGGCCTCCGGTATCGATCAGGTCTCCAGTGCCATCAGCAATATGGACGAGATGACCCAGCAGAACGCCGCGCTGGTGGAAGAGACAAATGCGGCCTTGTCATCGGCACAGACACAGCTGGAAGACCTGCATCAGGCGGTCGGCTTCTTCAAGACAGGACGGGCGGCGCAGGGTGCACAGGCGCCGGTTGCGGCAGACGGGGATTTTCGGCCACATACGCAAACCGCCAACCCGGTTGCCGAACAACAACGAAGGCTCGCCCGCAAGATAAGAGGTAGTGCAGCCCCGGCTCCTGCCGACGAAGACGGCAGGGATGCGTTCTGAGGGCCGTCAGCGCTTGCGGACGACCACGGGAAATAATCGAACCGATCCCTGACCCGTTCGATGAAAAGCGTTACCTCATGTGTCGGGAATAAACCGTAACCCATGTGTCCGGTATCGGCCTGGAAAATCTGGCTGGGGCGGCAGGATTCGAACCTGCGAATGGCGGCGCCAAAAGCCGCTGCCTTACCACTTGGCCACGCCCCAACTGACTTTGAGCCGCGCATATATCGCGTTTGCGCCGCCGCTTCAATGGATAAGGCCACTTCCTGCGCGGCTTTCTTCACCCCCATGAATGCCGGAAATTTACCGACGCAGGCAAAACGGGCTTGCAGCATCGCCTGCACGGCGTTATGAGACACGCTGTTAATTTCGGAGCGTAGCGCAGCCCGGTAGCGCACCTCGTTCGGGACGAGGGGGTCGGAGGTTCAAATCCTCTCGCTCCGACCAATTTTTTCCTGTCCGACCCGGACACATGGGTAACACCTTAGTTCCCGGGCATTGTCCGACATGCCTGTTGCCCTGACATTCCTGTTGAGCAGACGATCCCATTACGCCGACAATCCTGTTGCGCCGGAAAGCTTCGGCCGTCATGGTTCAGAGAGCCGGAAGTCCCGTTCTCATGAGGGTGGGCTTCATTGGCTGGCAACGCGACAGGTGAAACCATGAACCACGTCTTTCCCCGCCATACCAAAGTTCCTCCGCCGACGGCCGTCGCCGGCGAGGGCTGTTATCTGATCGACAGTTCCGGAAAGCGTTATCTTGACGGTTCCGGCGGTGCCGCCGTCTCCTGCCTCGGACACGACGATGGCGAGGTGATTGCCGCCATCAAGGCGCAGCTCGATGCGGTGGCCTTTGCCCATACGGGTTTCTTCACGTCAGAGCCGGCCGAGGCGCTGGCCGATCTGCTGATTGCCCATGCGCCGGGCAACCTCGACCGGGTCTATTTCGTGTCAGGCGGATCGGAGGCGGTGGAGGCTGCCATCAAGCTTGCCCGCCAGTTCATGCTGGAGACCGGCCAGGACAGCCGCCACCGGGTGATCGGCCGGCGGCAGTCCTATCACGGCAATACGCTGGGCGCGCTGGCGGCCGGCGGTAACGCCTGGCGGCGCGAGCCGTTTGCGCCTTTGATGATCGAAACCAGCCATATTCCGCCCTGTTATGCTTACCGCGACCAGAATGAGGGCGAGAGCGACGCAGAATACGGCCTGCGCGCCGCCGATACGCTTGAGGCGGAGATCTTGCGGCTCGGGCCGGAAAGCGTCATGGCCTTCATTGCCGAGCCGGTCGTCGGCGCGACAATGGGCGCCGTGCCGCCGGTGGAGGGTTATTTTGCCCGCATCCGCGAGATCTGCGACCGCTATGGCGTGCTCTTGATCCTTGACGAGGTGATGTGCGGCATGGGCCGCACGGGCTCGCTGTTTGCCTGCGAACAGGAGGCGATAGCGCCGGATATCGTGACCATCGCCAAGGGGCTTGGCGCGGGATATCAGCCGATCGGCGCCAT
The DNA here is from genome assembly GCA_947259045.1 of uncultured Afifella sp. GTDB lineage: Bacteria > Pseudomonadota > Alphaproteobacteria > Rhizobiales > Afifellaceae > CAMYKZ01. The sequence goes on along the minus strand of CAMYKZ010000012.1, from coordinate 15,268 downwards.
GCTGTGCACCGCAGACATCTACCGGGCGGTGGAAAACGGGTCGGGTTTCTTCCAGCACGGCCATACCTATCTCGGCCATCCGGCCGCCTGCGCCGGCTCGCTGGCGGTGCTGCAGGCGATCCTCGGCCGAAAACTTCTGGCGCGCGTGGAAGACAAAGGCGCGCGGCTGCAGGCCGCCCTTGAGGCCGAATTCGGCCAGCATCCCCATGTCGGCGACATTCGCGGGCGCGGCCTGTTCCGCGGGCTGGAGTTTGTCGAGAACCGCGAGACAAAAGCGCCGTTCGATCCGGCACTCGGCGTCAACAAACGCCTGAAAGCAGCAGCCTTCGAGGCCGGATTGATCTGCTATCCGATGGGCGGCACGATCGACGGCCGGCGCGGCGATCACGTCTTGCTGGCGCCGCCGTTCATCATCGAAGACAGCCAGATCGACGAACTTGTCGAAAAGCTTGCTAAAGCGATTAGCCAGACGATCTGATTGAAATTCAGGACGCTCGGCGCGTCTGTTTCTTGCCGCCCTGCTTGGCCAGCAATTCAACAAGCTCGTGGCCCGGCATCGGCTTTCCGGTCAGGTAACCCTGGCCGAACGTACAGCCGGCCTTGGTGAGGATTTTCGATTGCTCGGCGGTTTCGATGCCCTCGGCCGTCGTCTTCAGGCCAAGGCTTTTCGACATCGCCGCAATGGCGTGCACAATCGCCAGCGATTCCAGATTTTCCGGCAGGTCCATGACAAAGGCGCGGTCGATCTTGATCTTGTCGATCGGATATTTGCGAATATAGCTCAGCGACGAATAACCGGTTCCGAAATCGTCCATCGCAATGCTGCAGTTCAGATCGCGCAGTTTGTTGAGAATTGCCAGCGTTGCGCCGGTTTCCTTCATCAGCAGGGATTCGGTGATTTCAAATTCAAGCTGTTCCGGCGGCAGCCCGGACTTGGCCAGCGCCTGCGACACCGTCTTCATAAGATCGCCGGAGGTAAACTGAACAGATGACAGATTGACGGCGAGCGTGATCGGTTCCGGCCATGCTGCAACGTCCTTGCAGGCCTGCTTGAGCAGCCACGCGCCGATCGGTTCGATCAAGCCGACATCTTCGGCAACCGGAATGAACTCGACCGGCGAGACGAAGCCGCGTTCCGGGTGCAGCCAGCGGATCAGCGCTTCAACGCCGATAATCTGCGGCTTGGGCAGGAGTGTCTGCGGTTGATAATAGATCTCGAATTCTTCGCGTTCCACGGCCTGCCGCAGATCAAGCTCAAGCGAACGCCGCAATTGCAGTTTTAGCCCCATTTGCGGTTCAAAAAAGCAATAGCCGTTGCCGCCGTTGGCCTTGGCGCCGTAAAGCGCAACATCGGCGGCGCGCACCAGTTCAAGGCCGCGTACCGAACCGCCTTTGGCGACGACGACACCGGCGCTGGCGCCGATGATCGCATGATGACCGAATATCTCATAGGGCTCGCTCAGCATCTTGACGATCTTCTGGACAAGCCTGCCGAGCTTCGCCTTGGTGTATTTGCCGAACAGCAGGATGGCGAATTCGTCGCCGCCGAACCGGCTGATGACATTGGTGCTGCTGGCGAACTCCAGCAGCCTGCTGGCGACGAGTCGCAGCAACTGGTCGCCAAATTCATGACCCAGCGTGTCGTTGACGTTCTTGAACCGGTCAAGATCGATGGAAATGACGGAGCAGCCGTTCGCGGCGGCATCATCGTCTTCGGTCGCATCAAGCAGCCGGCTTTCGAATTCCGTCCGGTTGGCAAGCCCGGTCAACGGGTCGTGGATCGCCAGGTAATGAAGCCGCCGTTCCAACTGGCGCTGTACAGTCATGTCGCGGAACGTCAGGCAGACGATATGACGGGCAGGTGCTGTCACGCCGTCGAACGAGACCTCGGCTTCAAGCGTTGACGGTGTCACCACATAATCGAGAATGATGACATCGTCATTCTCCAGAACCAGTTCAACCTCGTGCGTCGTCGCCGCTGTTTCGATCTCCGCCTTGTGGTCGGCAATCGTCTTGAGCACGCTTTTCGAAAGGATCTGCGGTAAAATGTCGCCAACCGACCTGTCGGCATAATCAATGTCGGGATCAAGCCGGAGAATATCCAGGCCCGCCCGGCTGACGGCGATAACCTCTCCGTTTTCATCGACGACGAATACGCCGTCATTATTGTCTGCGATCACCTGGTCAAGCACAGCCTTGGTGTTACGGCTTTCACTGCGCACCATCAGAAGGAGGATTTGCTGCACGTCGATTTCGCGGATGATCGAATAGGCGACAAAGACCAGAATCGCGACATGCCAGACGGACGTGTCGATCAGGAATGGTGTGGCCTGCAGCAGTTCGAACGCAATCAGTTCGATCGTCACAGACGCCAGGGTCATGATCAGCAGAAACCGCGGCCAGTGGATGCGCCGGGTCAGGAAGAGTGTCACCAGGGCCAGGACGAGGATCCCGGCCAATGAGACCAGCCACCCGGTTCGCACCAGCATGCGATCCTGAAGGATTGTTTCAGCCGCCACCGCATGCAACACAGCGCCGGGCATCAACGCATGTCCGGGCGCCAGAAAAAAATCCCGCAGCTCCTCAGCCGACGAGCCCATGACAATCCGCTTGCCGTCAAATTCAGCGGGGTCGAAGTCGCCATTGAGCACATCGATGGCGGAGTAATGAGCGATCCGGTTGCCATCGATTGTGAAGTCGATGCGGAAATCGCCATCCACAGGCCCGTTGAGGCCGCTCAGTACCGAAGCAAACGAGGCGACGGGCAGGTCATTGACCATCGAACCCAGATGATAATGCCTGACCCTGCCATCCGCATCCAGCGAAACGTTGACCGTTCCCAGCAGCGCAACCCGCTCAAACCGGTTTATCGGGACATTGTCATAATCGCCGCTTTCATCGTTTTTTGCCGTCAGCTTCTGCGTAAACACAGGCAGAATAACGGAGCCCGATGCGCGGATCAGTGCCTGTTCGAACGCTGTGTCGTCCTCTTCGCTTGAAGCGGCGCTGACATCGATGTCGAAGGCGATATCCGTGGCGCCGGCGGCAGTCAGCCGGTCGATAAGATCGGCATGCAGGCGGCGCGGCCATGGCCACCGTGCGACCGCGTCGATGCTCTTGGTATCGATATCGACGACGACGATCTCGCCGGTCGGCGCGCGGTCGATCAATCGGAAGCGGTTGCCGGAAAGGATATTGTCCAGAGACACAAACACGCCGGAGCTGTGCACCAGCAATATCAGCAGTGAAATCAGGCTGATTGGCAGGGCGGAGCGGACAAGAGTGTTCCCCACCAGACCTGCCGGGCCATGTTTCGGCTTCTCGTTCAATATTTCCGGGCCCCGTGCGGTTTCGATTCATTCAGCCGGGCTTTCGACTGGCCGATTTTTCGCAAACCGAGGATAGGCTTGGAGGGGCGAAATTTGCTTTAAGAAGCAGGGCTAACGATCGGTAACAAGGCGCGCGGAAAATATCTTAATATGTATTAACCAGCCGTTCACCTGGCGGCGGGTCTGCTGGTTCAGGCGCGTACTGCCGGTTGGGCCGGTGCCACCTGCTGCCGCCGCAGAGCGGATTGACGCAGAACCAGGCCCGTAATGGTCCTGTTCATGGCACGGCCAGCTTTGTAGCCTACGAACCGATCAGCGCCGGTCCCTGCATGATGACGATGACCTTGGCGCCGATTTCGACGCGGTCGTACAGATCCTCGATATCCTCGTTTTTCATGCGGATACAGCCGGACGAAATGTTCAGGCCGATCGACCAGGGTTCGTTGGTGCCGTGGATGCGGTAGATCGTGTCGCGGCCGCCCTCGTAGAGATAGAGTGCCCGCGCGCCGAGCGGATTGTCCGGCCCGCCGGGCATGCCGTTTGCGAATTTCGCCGCCTGCGGGTCACGCTCGATCATTTCCTTGGGCGGTGTCCAGGTTGGCCATTCCGCCGTGCGGCCGATTTCCACCACGCCCGACCAGCCGAAACCCTCGCGGCCGACGCCGACGCCGTAGCGCAGCGCCTTGAAATCGCCGAGCACCAGATAGAGAAACTTCGCCTCGCTGTCGATGATGATGGTTCCCGGCAGTTCGGCGGTGCGGAAGTCGACCACTTGCCGGGCAAAGCGCGGATCGGAGGCCGGGCTTCGTGCCGCCGACTTGGCCCGCTTGGGATCATATTCGATCCATTTTTTCGCGCTTGCATCATAGATCTTCGTCGAAAAACCCGGCGCGGTCGCAACCAGCAATGTCGCCAGGGCGCAGGCCGTCAGCGCTATCGCTTTTTTCATCACTGCACCCATTGGTCTATCCGATCCTTGTTCTGCTTCACCCAGGCTTTGGCAAACTCAGCCGGATCCTGACGTTCGACGACAAGCGCATAGGTCAAGGCGGTGACGGTTTCGCTGTCCAGCTTGACCCGGCGCAGCACTTTTGCCACGTCCGGCGCGCTGTCTGCCAGCGATGCGGCATAGGTGATATGAAAACGCGCCTCGTTCCAGCCGGCCGGGCCCGCTTCATCCGCGCCCGCCGTGCCGTCGCTGCCGGAGGCGACGTTGAAGCCGTCCGGCGGAGCTTCCTCAAGCCGTACAAGGTCATGCAGGGCAAAGACGTGATGCGGCGTGTAACAGTAAAAGACCAGCGGCTTGCCGGTCGCGGCTGCAATATCAACGGCCGCCAATGCAACCTGTTCCGGCGCCTGCAACAGGTTCATCGTCTTGTCGAACCCCGTCGCGGAGGCCCGTTTGATCATTTCCTGAGTCGAGGCCCAGTCCGCCGCGCCGATCCAGATTTCGCCCTTGCCGTCGAAATCGGTATCGAAGATTTTCGCGATTTCCGGCTTGGCGAGATCGCTCAGCGAACTGATCTTGTGGGCACCGGCAGTTGCTTTGGTGGTGCAGACGCCCTGGCTGGCATCGACGCCGTTCGGGCTCATCCGCGCCGACCGCTTGCCCTCGACATATTGCGTGTAGAGGTCCGCCTGGTTCGGCAGCCAGACTTCCGGATGCACCTGCATGGTTCCCTTGTCCATGCCTTCGAATATTTCCTGATTGCTGGCATTGCGCAGCGTAACGGTCACGCCAAGCCGTTCTTCCATCACCACCTTGAGAATGTTGGCTGTGGCCTGGGCGGAGGGCCAGTCGGGTACGCCGACAACGAGATCGGCGGCCTGCGCGCCGGATAGTCCAAGCATGGTGGCCATGCCAAGTGCAAAAATTCTTATTCGGGTCATGATCTTGATCCGTTTTGTTAAATCGGCACGTTCCCCTGAGGGCATTGTGACTGAGAAACAAATACGGTGCAACGCCAAACCCGTTATGGCCCGGACAGGTTCAAACGGCGCGGAGCCAGTTCTGCGGCGGGACGGCTGCAGTTACGAGACGGACCGCAATTGCGCAAGCCCCGTCGTGCGATCCTGATTGACGGTCAGTATGTAATGCGCGTCCGGCAGGGCAGGCAATCGTCAGAACAAGCCGCCCAATCCGCCGCCGACCGACGATGTCACATCCGAAACTGTTCCCGAAACCGATCCCGATACCGACGATGCCGCGCCGGAAGCGGTTCCCGCAGCCGAAGACGTCACGCCTGAGACAGTGCCTTTCAGGTTGGAAGCGGTGGCGCCAAGCCCCAGACCGCCCAACAGGCCGTTTGCCGGGTCGATTGCTGCCCGGGTAATCGGCTCTTTTGCACCAGGGCCGACAATAATCAGGCGCCTGTTGCGGGCTTTCTCGAAGATTGCCGCCTGGCCGGCCCTGATGTTGGCGGTCTCACCCGTCGAGAAGACTGTGACCTGGACCAGACCTTCGCTGACCCAGACCTTCGATACGTATCGGTTTTCAACGACCTTGAATTTCGTGCCTTTGACAAGCGCGGCGATCGTCTGTGTGCGGACAGTAAAATGCGGCGCGTTTCGCTTCTCTACCTGATAGACTGCCGACCCGGAATGATGTCTGATCGTCGTCTTTCCGCGCTGGCGCGGGTCATTCAGGCTGACACTTGAATTCGGACCGACTGTCATCGATTCGCGGCCCCGCACCAGAACAACCCTGCCGTCAGCTCCGGTATGAACCGTTGCGTTACCGAGGACACGACCGCCGCGCCCGAGCGAAACCTTTTGCACGCCGTTGGTTTCCACCCAGGACTGACCGAAGCTCTTCGATACAGTCCATTCGGCTGCATTCGCGCCGCCGATCAGGCAGAACGACAGGACGATGGCGAGGACCGGCAGTATTGTTCGGGACAGGCGGATCATGATCGCACTTCCTTTAAATGAGAACGTCGGAACAGTCTGACCAAAGTTTTCGCTGACTTAAAGTTAATCGGGCGGAATTTGGGTTTATTTTGATATTCTGTATTAATATCGTGATAACGATTTCTGCAATCAGTTGAATTAACCAGAAGCCGTCAATTATCGGTTGCCGGTTTCGGCGATTTTGCGATCCGGACGGGTTTGGCCGAAAAATAACTCTGTCCCCCTTGCCATTGATTTCGGCAGCGGGCTTTATCATCTCACATGAACAATACGCATATGAGGAGCACCATTATGTCGGGATGCATCGTCGGCTGGGCGCACACGCCGTTCGGCAAGCATGAAGACCGCGACCTGGAAAGCCTGATCGTCGAGGCCGCGGCCGCCGCGATCGAGGATGCCGGCATTGCACTCACCGACGTGGACGCCATCTATGTCGGCAATTTCGGCGGTTTCGAAAAACAGTCGTTTCCCTCGTCCTTTGCGTTGAATGTCGATCCGGCGCTGCGGTTCAAACCGGCGACCCGGGTGGAAAATGCCTGCGCCACCGGATCGGCTGCCGTGCATCAGGGGCTGAACGATGTCGCCTCCGGCCGCAGCCGCTTCGTGCTGGTGGTCGGCGCCGAACAGATGACCGTGGCGCCCGGCGCAATGATCGGCGATATTCTGCTCAACGCCTCCTACCGCAAGGAGGAGGGCGATACCGAAGGCGGATTTGCCGGAATATTCGGCCAGATCGCCGAGCGTTATTTCCAGGCCCACGGCAACAGGTCGGAGGCGCTTGCCCGCATCGCCGCCAAGAACCATCTGAACGGGCTGGAAAATCCCTACGCCCAGTTGCGCAAGGATCTGGGTTTTGAGTTCTGCAACACGGTGTCTGAGAAGAACCCGCTGGTCGCCGGCCCGTTGCGGCGCACCGATTGCTCGCTGGTCTCAGACGGCGCCGCGGCCGTCGTACTGACCGATACGGAAACCGCGTTGCGCGGCACCAAGGCGATCCATTTCCGCGCCGCCGCCCAGTCGAACGATTATCTGCCGATCGGCGAGCGCGATATCATCGCCTTTGAAGGCTGTGAAGACGCCTGGAAGAAGGCGCACGCCGAGGCCGGCACGCGGCTCGACGATCTTGATGTGGTGGAAACCCATGATTGTTTCACCATCGCCGAACTGATCGAATATGAGGCCATGGGCCTGACGCCGAGGGGCGAGGGCGCCCGTGCCATCGATGAGGGCTGGGTGGAGAAAAATGGCAAGCTGCCCATCAACCCGTCCGGCGGGCTGAAATCCAAGGGCCATCCGATCGGCGCAACCGGCGTTTCCATGCATGTCATCCAGTCGCTGCAATTGATGGGCGAGGCCGGCGGCATGCAGATCCCGGACGTGGAACTGGCCGGTATTTTCAACATGGGCGGCGCGGCTGTCGCCAATTACGTCTCGATCCTTGAGCGCATCCGCTAGGACATGACGGCAGGTGTGCTGCAGCCGCCGGTCTCCCGGCGGGTTCTCAATCTCGGTGATCTGATGACCCAGACCGCCGGCCGGCTGCCGGATCTGACGGCTTTTGTCCGGGGCGAAAAGAGCTGGACCTGGGTTGAGCAGAATGCCCGCGTCGATGCCTTCGCCCACGCGCTCAATGCGGCCGGCATCGAAAAGGGCGACCGGGTGCTGATCCAGGCGCGCAATTCCAACCAGATGTTCGAGGCCCTGTTTGCCTGTTTCAAGGCCGGTGCCGTCGCGGTGCCGGTCAATTTCCGCCTCGCCCCGCCTGAGGTCGCCTACATTGCCGGCCATTCCGGCGCCCGGGCGATCGTTCATGACGATGTATTTGCCGAACATTCCGCCCGCGCGCTTGAAACCATGCCGGAGTGCTGCCTGCATGTGGTGATCGGCGAAAATGCCGGAGGTGAGCCAGCGCACAATACGCGGGCCTTTGAGGATCTTGTCGCTGCCCATCACGGCAAGATGTTTCACTCCGCCCGCGTTTCCTATGACGATGCCTGCTGGTTCTTTTTCACCTCCGGAACCACCGGCCATCCCAAGGCGGCTGTGCTGACGCACGGCCAGATGAGCTTTGTCGTCACCAATCATCTGGCCGACCTGATGCCGGGAACGACGCACGCGGACGCCTCGCTCGTCGTCGCGCCTCTGTCGCACGGCGCCGGCATCCATCAGCTCTCCCAGGTTGCCCGCGGCGCCCGTACCGTGTTGCTGCCGGGCGAGGGTCTCGATCCGGACGCCGCTTTCCGGCTGATTGAGGAACACAAGGTCAGCAATATGTTCACGGTACCGACGATCCTCAAGCGGCTGGCGGAAAGCGCTGCGGCCGATGCGTACGACCATTCCAGCCTGCGCCATGTCATCTATGCCGGCGCGCCGATGTACCGCTCCGACCAGCAGATGATCCTGAGCCGTCTCGGCAAATGCATCGTGCAATATTTCGGCCTCGGCGAGGTGACCGGCAACATCACTGTCCTGCCGGCTTACGAGCACGACGTTGATGACGATATTCAGACCTGCGGGCCGTCGTGCGGTTATGCCCGCACGGCGATGGATGTGCGCATTTTCGACATGGACGGCAATCCCTGCTCGCGCGATGAGCAGGGCGAGATTTGCGTTGCCGGCCCGGCGGTGTTTGCCGGCTATTACGACAATGACGAAGCCAACGACCAAGCCTTCCGCGACGGCTTCTTCCGCACCGGCGATCTCGGCTTCCTTGACGATGCCGGTTACCTGACGATTACCGGCCGTGCCTCCGACATGTACATTTCCGGCGGCACCAATATCTATCCGCGCCAGATCGAGGAGGTGATCCTCACCCATCCGGCAGTCGCCGAGGTCGCCGTGCTCGGCTTGCCGGACGCGGAGTGGGGCGAGGCGGGTGTCGCGGTGCTGGTGCTCAGGCCGGGCGCGGAACTTGAGCCGGAAGCATTAAGTGCCTGGCTCGGCGGCAAGATTGCCCGTTACAAACTGCCGAAGCAGGTCTTCATCTGGGACGAATTGCCGAAATCCGCCTACGGAAAAGTGCCCAAAAGGCTGATCCGCGAAAAGCTGCTGGGCGGTTAGCGCGTGGATTGATAAACGCGCGGGTTCTCAGGGTCACAAACGATCTGAGTATTCATCGGGATAATACACGTTTAGCGCTGACGAAATGGCAAAGGATAATGGCCGCATGATCCCTGCCATTATCCTAAGCCATCTCAAGCGCAAACTCTCAATCGGCAGAGTTTGACGGAGCTTGAGTCCTTACCACTCCGTGTTGTGAAAACACGTCTTTCCGCCCCAAGGCTGGGTTTTGGACATGTGTCCGCCGATCAGTGCGCAATATCTGGTGAAAATATAATCGCAAGGCACCTGGCCCGGACCGCAGTAAATGTCCTTGGAGACCCCGGGTTTTGTTGCCAGTGATGTCGGTCCGGTGGGCGGGGGCGTGGTGCTCCGGGTTTGGAGCTGGTTTGACGAAGCCGCCTGTGCCGACGGCAATGCGCCGAACAATGCGATGCCAAGCGCAAATGCTGCAGCGATTGATGTCAATGTCCTGGATGTTGTCATATCAGTTTCCTCTGTGGGTTGAGTGTCGATGAACAAACATTTGTCGCAGCGGCATCCCAGGAGGTTCGAATCGATTGATGCGACCGCGCCCGCAAAGCGATCAATTTCGCAGCCAGGAGATCCGATGTTTTTCTTCGGCAAGGAATGATCTGGCGCCGGTCGAATGTCTCTTCATGGCACGTTTGCAACATGTTGCGCACAGGCCCTAACCCTCAGGCATCACCAGTTCAAAGCCGGCATCGCCGAAATCATGCCCGTTGATCCGCAGCGAAAGGCCCTGCCGGCCGGAATAATACCGCCGCGTGGTGATCGGCCGGATCGGATGCGAGCGCGTGAAAGTCCGTGCCTCGCCGGGCTTGAGCGTGACCTTGGCCCATTTGAAAACCTTGCCGGCGGTCTGGCCGTTGGCTTTCAGAAAATGCACCAGATAGTCGATCACAAGCGGCTGCGGTTTTTTGCCCGATGAGCGCAATGTCACGGAGAACGTGAGGGCTTTGCCAAAGGTGACCAGCGGCGTTTCAACAGTTAGCGTTTCAAGCTCAATCTCCGGCGCTTCGAACCCAAATGCTGCCAGAGCCTGGCCGTGACCTTGCTTGATCAGCGTCCGGCACGCATGGCGCACGAGTTTCTCGCGCTTTTCGTCGGCGCCCCGGATCCAGTCCTGCGCAAGGCCGGCCACCCGGTCCGGGTGATCCTTGGCGATGTCGTTGAGATGGTTGGCAACCGAGCGCCGGACATATTCCTCCCCGTCGTCGCGAAGCGCCGTCAGGATCGGGATCATCGGCGAGGGATCGGCGATCAGTTGCGGCAGTTGCATCGCCCACGGCAGACGGGGCCGTGTGCCCTCCGAGACAAGCCGGCGAACATGCCGGTTGGGGTCGCCGACCCAGCCGCCCATGATATCCAGCGCGCGCGGCTGATCGGCGAGCAGAAAGTAGCGCACGGCAAACTCGGAGGATGATCGTTTTGTCATTGCCTTGAGCAGATCCATCGACCGCTCGAAATCATCAATCCCGTGCTGGCCGACCACCATGGTCAAGGGCATCACGCCCCAGCCGCAGATGCCGTCATTGTCGCTTGGCTGGTTGGCATGGTCTTCTTCATCCGGGTGCAGCATCGCTTCCAGTATGCGCGCCCGCGCGCGGCTATCGTCCGGTAAAGCGCGGTGTACATGGTCGGCGATCAGTTGCGATCTTTGTTTCAGTTCCAGCGCGTCGAGCGCCTGCAGGATTGGCGCTTCAAACGCCTGCCTGTCAAAACCGGCCACATGGCGTTCAAGATGACCGGCCATGCAGACGACCAATTGCGGGGAAAACAGGTTCTTGAACGGTTCCATCGGATTATTGCGGACCCGGGATCAAAGTCCCAGCCGCCCGAACCCGGGCAGAAGCAAAGCCGGGCGGGCGACATCGACGCCGGCGACCAGCCCCATCAGATGCATTTCAAGTCCTTCGACAGCGCCGAACGTCACGCCGGCAAAACCGTTCAGGGTCAGCCGCCAGCCGCCGGCCGGGCCGCGGCCGATCCATTTGCCGTCGACGGGGAAATCCCGGCCGATTGCCGTCGGCGGCATGCGCGCGCCAAGTTCGGGAACCTGCGCCAGCACCGAGGCGACAAAGCTGTTGGAGTTTGGCCCCGGCCAGATTTTGTAATCGCCGCGCTTCGACCAGCGGTAAGACCGAATCGCCGCCTCCAGTTTCGGAATGGCCTGCGCCGCGGCATTGCCGCGCACCGTGTGGACGATCTCCGGAGCGTTGGAATACCAGCGCCCGTCCGGCGGGTAGCCATTGTGGCGCACCGGTTGGCCCCAGCCGACGACGTCATAACGGTCATATTCGCTGGCACCGGGACGTTTGATTATCAGCCAGGAGTGCACCGAGACGATGCCCTTGTAGCCGCCGGTGCGGGCCGCCATCACATGGATGACCGGTTCACCGCCGCTTCTGGCTTCCGGCAGAACGCCGCTCGCCGACCAGTCGGCATCGCGCCAGCTGGATGGCCGGTCTTTGGCCAGCCAGACGACGGCGTGCCCGGCGACGGGTAAAAGGAAGACGACAAGAATGAATGAAAGCATGATTTTGAACAGACGGCGCATGTGATCCCCAGAACTGCTGATATAGTCCTTGCAGACCATAGCAAAAGGTTTAAACGCCACCGGACGCATTCTAAGCGGATCAATTGAGGACAAATTATGGCAAATCCCGTGCTGGCAGAGGTCACCCGCGGCCCGATGGTGGAAAGCCGGCATCGCGGTGCGGTTGCCGTTATCGCTGCCGACGGCGGCCGGGTTTTTACGCTCGGTGACGTCGACGCGCCGGTCTATCCGCGCTCCGCGGTCAAGGCGATCCAGGCGCTGCCGCTGGTGGAATCGGGCGCCGCCGATGCCTTCGGTTTCGGAGATCGGGAGATTGCGCTGGCGCAATCGTCGCACAATGGCGAGGCGGGCCATGTGGAAACGGCTTTGTTCATGCTTTCCAAGGCCGGTCTTGACGCCTCTGACCTGGAATGCGGGCCGCACTGGCCAAGCCGCCAGGCCGCCGGCAACGAGCTGGTGAAAGCCGGCCTGCGGCCCGGACCGGAACACAATAATTGCTCCGGCAAACATGCGGGCTTTCTGTGTTTTGCCGTCCATTCCGGGTTACAGACAAAAGGATATGTCGAACCCGATCACCCGGTGCAGCAGGCGATCCGCGCGGCGATGGAAGACCTGACCGGCGCCGCCCATGCCACGGATCGCTGCGGCCGCGACGGCTGTTCGATCCCGACCTACGCCGTGCCGCTGAAAGCGCTGGCCCATGGATTTGCCCGTTTCGGAACCGGTCACGGTCTGGCGCCGGAGCGGGCCAGAGCGGCGAAGCGCATCTTCGATGCGGCGGTGGCGGACCCCTGGCGCGTCGCCGGCACAGGCCGCTTCTGCACCGAGGCCATGAGCGCGCTCGGGTCTCTTGCGCTGGTCAAGACCGGCGCGGAGGGCGTCTTCTGTGGCACGATCCCCAGCCTCGGCCTTGGTATTGCGCTGAAATGCGACGACGGCGCAACTCGCGGGGCGGAGGCAATGATGGCGGAAGTGCTGACCCGGCTGCTGCCGGCGCATGGTGATACGTTGGCCGGCCGACGTGTTGCACCGATCAACAATCGCCGCGGCGTGCCGGTTGGCGAAGTACGCCCGGTCGGCGCGGCGTTTGCCGGTCTGATGAGCCATGTCTGACAGCGCGGCAATCGTCCGCGATGCATCGCCGGCGGATTATCAGGCAATCGACACGATCAACGAAGCCGCATTTACAGGCCGCAGCGAAGCAGACCTTGTCACGGCGCTGCGGCGCTCAGGCGATGTTGCCTGCGAACTTGTCGCGGAAAGGAACGGTGACGCCGTCGGACACATTCTGCTGTCCAGGCTGGCCGTGCCGGAAAACTGCCTTGCGCTTGCGCCGGTTTCGGTGGCGCCCTCTCTCCAGAGAAAGGGGATCGGTTCATTGCTGATCCGTCAGGCGATCACCCGGGCAACATCGGAAAACCGGACCGCGATTTTCGTGCTCGGCGAACCCGCTTATTACCGGCGCTTCGGTTTCTGCGTGAAAAAGGCGGAACGTTTCGAGACGGATTATCCGAAAGCCTTTTTCATGGTGCTGGAGCTTCGGCCCGGAGCACTTGAGCGCCTTGCCGGAAAAATCGTCTACGCTGCGCCCTTTGGAAATCTGTAACAGTCCGCTTTCCTGCGCAAATATCTTGAATCCGATTGCACCGGCCTCTAATGTGCCGGCGCGGGGTTAACAGTAGCCACCCCGTCAGGCGTCCTTGCCCAAGTGCTGCTCCGTATGCTTTTGCGGAGTTGACGCCATGGACGATTTTTTTATTGAACCCGAATATTTGCTGAGCCGTCTGGTGACTTCGGCCGCGCCTGATTTGATCGACGTGCGCCGCGCGCCGGCATACCAGGCGGCAGACCGGATCCTGCCGGGCGCCCGCTGGCGCGATCATGCCAAAGTGCATGAATGGGCTGAAACGATCCCGGCATGCCACCCGACGATTGTCTATTGCGTTCACGGCGAGCAGGTCAGCCAGTCTGCGGTATCCGTGCTGCGCGCCCGCGGCCTGCCGGTGCGGGCTTTGCGCCATGGTTTCGAGGGCTGGTTTGAAGTTGGCGGCCTGACGGTGCGCAGATTACCGGAGGACGAAGGGGCCGCCGGTCTGGTATTGCCGCTGCAGCCCGCGCCGGCCGATCTCGCCGCCGCCTGGATTATCCGGCGTTTTATTGACCGGCAGGCTGGAATTCATTTTGTCGAACGAATTCAGGTTGATGCAGCGTCTATCGAACTCAATGCGCGAATCTGTGACGCGGCCGGATTGCTGGTTCGGTATGGGCTTGCAGACGGAACGCTCAACCGCTTGGTCGCAATTGCCGAAGACGCCGATGATAACCGCTCGGCGACACTGCCGGAAACCGCGGGCATCAGCCTCGTCATGCAGGGGCTGAACGATCTGGCCGGATCGGAACATGAAATGTTGCAGCAGAGTTTTGCGATCTTTGACGCCGTCTACGCCGGACTGTCATCCGCAGAGCGAAAGGCCATGCGATGAGCGAACCTGAGAGAAGTGAGCCCGTTTCATTCCGCGCGGCGCTTGGCGTCTGGGCCCGGCTCGGTATTCTGTCTTTCGGCGGCCCGGCCGGCCAGATCGCCCTGATGCACCGCATGCTGGTTGAGGAACGGCGCTGGATTTCCGAGCCGCGTTTCCTGCACGCGCTCAATTTCTGCATGCTGCTGCCGGGGCCGGAAGCGATGCAGCTTGCCACCTATGCCGGCTGGCTGATGCATGGCTGGCGCGGCGGGCTTGCCGCCGGCCTGCTGTTCGTGCTGCCCGGCGCGGCCATCGTCCTGGCGCTGTCGGCCGTCTACGCCGCTTTCGGGTCCGTGCCGCTGGTCGCCGCCCTGTTTTTCGGCGTCAAGGCGGCCGTGCTGGCCATCGTCATCGAGGCGCTGATGCGCATTGCCCGCCGCGCGCTGGCCGGCCGGCTCGACTGGGCGATCGCACTTGTCGCCTTCATCGCCATGTTCGCCTTCAACGCGCCGTTTCCGCTGGTGGTCCTGACTGCCGGATGTGTTGGCCTGCTGATGGTCCATTCTGCCGGGAAGGCAGGCGAAACAGCCGATGACAGAAAAGACGAACGGGATGACGGACCGCAGCCGGAGGCGTCCGTGCGCCAGATCATCGCCACCACGGCGCTGTGGCTTGTCATCTGGCTTGTACCGCTGGCGGCGCTGACATTGGTCTTCGGCCCGGACCACGTGCTCTCGAAGGTCGGTTGGTTCTTTTCAAAACTCGCCGTCGTCACCTTCGGCGGCGCTTATGCGGTGCTCGCCTATATGGCGCAACAGGCGGTTGAGACCTATGGCTGGCTGGCGCCCGGCCAGATGGTCGATGGCCTCGGTCTGGCCGAAACAACGCCCGGTCCGCTGATCCTGGTCACAGTCTTTGTCGGCTTC